>JAGXTF010000046.1 GCA_018333525.1 Bacteroidota bacterium
GGAGCCACCATCGACCGGCAGCGGCGCCCGGCCGGTCTGGGTGTTTTTTTGCTGCAGTTCCGCTTGTTTTTGTTGATGCAGGATTTGCCCGCCGGCTTTTTTCCATTCCAGCAAGTGGCTGATTTCGCCGCCGTCCAGCCAAATGCCGTGGGCGCGGCATTGATCGATGACCACGCCGCTTTTATGCCCGAACACCACCCGATTCATGATATTCAGGCAAACCGGGCACTCCAGGTATTTGACCGGCTTGTTGCGCTGATAACGGTCATTGTTGATATTACCGAGCAATTCCCGGTTAACCGTATACACCGGCGAAACGGCTGCCTCCAACAAGGTTTCCACCTCGCCCGGATCGAAAAACAAGCCGAAACAATTAGTGCAGCGCTCGATGTGTAAAGGCGGTTGCATCTCCAGCACAACGGCCTGCAACTTGACGCTGCATTCCGGACAAATGCGTTCCGACGCCTGGCTGATCACCCGGTAAGCGTGCTTGCCGTGCAAATCCACATCGTTACGCACCCCGCAATAACTGCAATACTGGATATTGGCCGGCAACGGCGCCGAGCAATTGTTGCAACGCGCCATGCTTAAAACCGGGCCAGCAGTTCTTGTTTTTTGGCGCTGTATTCGGCTTCGGAGATCAACTCCGCCTCGAACAACTTCTTCAATTGCGCCAGCTTACCGGCAATATCGTCCGCCGCCGCACTCGCGCCCGGTGTTGTCATCGTCAGACCCTGGGCCATGTTTTGTCCCAACGCCAATCCGGCGCCCAACCCCATGCCGGCCCCGGCCGCGCCGCTTTCGTTGCGGGCCGCCTCGCGCATGGCATCCAGTTGCTGCACACTGGTGTAATCCAGTCCCACCGCTTGGGCGGCTTGGGCCTCGGCGGTCAAATCGGCGATGCGGTTGATGCGGCGCAGGGTGTCTTCGTCAAAATCGGTGCCTTCGATACGAAAGTCGCTAATGCTAAAACCCAGCTTGCGGAACACGATGGCCAGCTTGATGGCAATGCCGCGGGCAATTTCTTCGCGGTTGGCGTCGATATCGGCATAACTGTAGCCGCATTCGGCCAGATAATCGCTGATCGGCTGAATCACCCGGGCCGAAATGATTTTGCGGAACTCGTCTATGCCGACCTGATTATGGCTGCCGACGATAGTCACGAAAAAAGCCTGGGCATCCTCGATTTGATAACTGTAATTGCCGTAGGCTTTCAGGCCGATGGGGAATTGGTATTTCGGGTCCTGATACTTGATCAGCGAGGTGGTGCCCCATTTTTGATCGAGTATTTTGGTCTTGCGGTAAAAATAAATCCCCACCTTGTGTTCGCTGACGAAAAACTGCATGAACTTTTTGATGGTGGTGCAGAACGGCACATTGTCGGTCTGCAGATTGACCATGCATTGCTGTTCTATGACGGCCTTGACCTGGCCTTCATAGACAAAAATGCAACCCTGCCCAGGGCCGACGATCAGCTTGGAAGCGTTTTTGATCTCGTCGCCGTTTTCCGTCCATTGCATGAACAACACATCCGGGTCGGGATTTTGCCATTCGATGACCGAACGCAGTTGGCGTTTAATGCCATCCATCATTGCCATGATAACCTCATTATTTTGTGGTGAACCCAAACGTAAGTGCGTAATATCTAGCGATCAATTATGGCAAATAACAGGAGTTTTTGTGGCACTCAGAACCTTTAAAGACAAACACCCGCAGATGGGCGACAAGGTCTATATCGACCCGGCCGCCGTCGTCATCGGCGATGTGACGATGGGCGACGATGTCTCGGTCTGGCCGACGGCAGTGATCAGGGGCGATGTGGAATCCATTCGCATCGGCGCCGGCAGTAATGTGCAGGACGGCTCGGTGCTGCATGTTTCCCACGCCGGCGATTATTCGCCCAGCGGCCATCGCCTGCTGATCGGCAAAGGCGTTACCATCGGCCACCGGGCCGTGGTGCACGGCTGCACCGTAGGCAATTATTGTTTAATCGGTATCGGCGCCATCATCATGGACGGCGCGGTACTGGAAGATTACGTGATGCTGGCGGCCGGGGCCTTGGTATCGCCCGGCAAAACCCTGGAAAGCGGCTATCTGTACGTCGGCGCCCCCGCCAAACCGGTGCGGGCCTTGAATGACACCGAAAAAGCTTTCCTGGAATATTCTTACCAGCATTACATCCGACTGAAAGACCGCTATTTGGCCGAGGAATAATCGTCCAAGCGCTAAGCGGGTAACCGATGCGGAAAGATCAAAAGCTCAAATTGTCCAGCGGGCTGATAACACCCTGATGCTCGCCATGGTATAAACCATAGCGGTTTTCGGATCCTTATGGCTCATGCTTAATGGTGCGAATATCCGTGCCGCGTTGTAAAAGATACGTGTCGAAACTATGCCAAAAAGTATACGCGGAAACCCGTTTGACAATTGATCATCTGGAACTAAAAAGCCCAGCCATTTCGTACAGTGTTTTTTTAGACAACAAAAGCATACCCAATATATAAAAAACAGCACCGGATAGAATCATAACCCCTATCGTAAACCAATGATTTACAATAATTACATTAGTCATATAAAACATTAATAACCCTACAAGCATAACCGATGACACAAATATAGGCGCGAACACTGCCTTAACCACATGAAAAATCTTTAAGTTTATCCTTCTAATTGAATTCACAAGGTTTATAAAAACTATAACAGGATAAACTATAGCCCAAGTTAAAGCCAACCCTAACGCACCATAATTTATTGCAAAAATAAAACTCGGCACCATTAGCAGCACACCCAAAACCACTAATTGAAGCTGAACCTTTGGTTTTCCAATTGCATTAGTCATAGGAGCACACAAGGTACTTATCCCCCGAAGCGGGAAAACCAAACCCAAGACAAAAAATAATGGAATAACATCATTCCATTTATCACCCAGTAACGCAGGGATTAAATAATGAGATATACCCACTAATCCAAATGATACTGGAAATAATATCAGACTGGTTAACCTTATGGATTTGAGAAAGTATTTTGCGATTTGCAAGGGATTATCTTGCAGCTTTGCATACGCTGGAAACGCAACCTGATTAAGTACCGGCATGATTTTGTCAATTGGTAGAGAAGCCAAATGCAAAGCAACGGCATAAACACCAACATCTTTTGCGCTTAATACTCCCCCAGCAATAAAAACATCCGCTTTAGAGAATACTATCCATAAAAAAGAAGTTAAAAGCACCGTTCCACCGAACGATACAACATCGAACATTCCATGCATAGAAAAATCCGGCTTTTTAAGGCATGGTTTGTAGATATTCAAAATAATTACGCTGAGCGCACTGCTTAATAATGGCCCAGCAATGAGCGACCAAACACCGTATCCCATAACGGCCATTATTAATGTACAAACACCACCAATCACATTAGTTGTAAATGATATAGATGATACTTCTTTGTATTCCATATCACGACTGAACAGTGCAGATGGCATTATATTGAGCGGCACTAAGAGAAATCCGACAGACATCACCTGAATCAGTGAAATTATTTTCGGCTCGTTATAATACTTTGCTATAGGATATGCACCGAGGAAGATGAAAACGAATAAGATTAAATTTATTATTATAAGAATACCAAAAATCTTCTTTAGCTTCTCTTCCGTGAGCTCCTTAGTTTGTATTATTGCGCTTTGCAATCCACCCGAACTAAAAATCATAACTACGGCCATAAATATATCAGCCATGGATTTTAGACCATACTCCTCCGGCTTAATATAACGTATTACAACTATGCTTATGGCCCAACTTATAACCTGCCCTAAAACTCGAATGAAAGCTTTCCATTTAAGACCAGATAAAACCTTGTGCGCAATTTCTGCTTCATTCATATTGACCAACCCAAAAACTTCGTGCCAAAATTTTATACATTATGGCATGCCCCCTTTCTACAGCCAACTTTTAAAATAGATTCAAAGTATTAGACCGATATTTACGAATCTCCATAAAAGTCTCTAAAACAGAAGATTGACTCCCCATTTAAAAGATAATCAAACGAATATTGACTTAAACACGAAAAAAAGTTTCGACTCGTTCCTTGCCAAGGTAAAAGCCAATCATCTAATTCTAACGTGATCAAGTTTGTTTTACTCACCCATTCCGTATTATTTTGAAATAAATTTTTTTGAGAGCCCTCTATATCGATTTTAACTATGAATGGATTTTTAATATCAACCTTTTCGCATATCTCATTAATAGTGTAGCAACGAATGCTATCATCAGATTCTTCATCAAGAAACTCCACCCTATAGGCTGCCGAACCAGCCTCCGGATTAACTATCTTTAAAAACCCTTTTCTATTCCATACCCCACCTTTCAAAATAACAACTCTGCCGCTAAAAGGTTCTAGGTTAAGTGTTAGTATATCTAGGTTTGCTTGATCCGGTTCAATAACGACTATTTTGGCATCTGGAAAGCGGTTGGCATACCAAAAGGATGACAACCCAATATTACCGCCACAATCAATAATTAACGGCGTTTGTCCTGAATTAACCAACTCATCATAAACAGACATTAATCGCTTGCTTTGCGGAAAACGATTAAAACTGTATTGATTTTTAACAAGACATTGCCAAAATATTGATCTATCTGCAACGCAGTGCCTTAAGTAAATATTTTTCTTATAATTCGGCAAATAATATTTCGATATTTTTTCCGATTTTAGCAAGACATTAAAACCAACTTCAACTCTAAAAAATAATTGAATACCGTAATAATAGCCAAAGACCCTTATATACCCTGGAAACCTTGAAATAACGCTATATATTTTTTTCATATCGCTCGTTATAGCCCGTAAAACTCAAAAAGCACTTGTCTTTAGCATTTCAATCTGTCTTTTAGCTAGACGCGCATATCCCCCATCGGAAAACCTTAGCGAACCAACAAAATGTAAAAAATGAAACTGCCCCCAATCAATCCCTGGTTTATAATAATGATATTTTGTTACAGGTAAAACTAATGGATTATCAGAATTAGCAATTGCAATATTAGATGCCACTTGCTCGCTCCCCCACTCCTTCCATTTATTTTCGCCTATTATGAGCTCTATAGACCGGGCTATATTTTTAATTTGTTCCCTTGATGCTTCTTTTTTAGCAAATCCGGCGAAGGCAGCACAGCCTCGAATATATTTTAAATTATCTTCTTCATCTATTTTTTCTAATGAAAGTTCAGCGAGAATTTGCACGTGCTGATTCGCAGCATTTTGATCCTTTAAAAACCTCGATGCCTCCCGAAATGAAGTAATATTTTGCCCCATATCCGTGCCAAGAGTAAAACTTTTATTTTCGGAGATACATTTAATTACTTCCTCCGGCATTGACAAAGTTATGGTATCCGCATCCAGCTGAATAGTATAATAATCCTGACAAACATCTAGGATTGTTAATAACCGCTCCCAACACCCTCCTTTCGGAAAAGAGTCCGTATCAACATCTAAAATATTAATAATTTCAAGATTAGTTATATTATTATTCAAAGTCGCTATGTCTTCCCCACTCAATCTATCGCCTACTATAATTACTTTAATAGGCGATATAAAACGAGTAAACGATTTTATTGCAACCAAATACATAATCAAGTCACGGCTACATAATTGACTTACAACAACCACGGACCCGCCATTACCACAATTAACTGCAGGTAAATTCAAAATCTCTCTTGCCGAATAATTAAATAACTTAGTATTTATTATTCGTTTTAAATTAAAAAACATTCTCATGCCCTCGCGGATTTTTTACTAAAAAATACTCTTCTGTAAGTGTTTTGCATATGTAGTTCAGTATTATTTTTCATAACCCGATTTGATTTGATCGGTTTTGCCTTCAAGGGTTGCTGCTCGGCGCAAATGCGATCAAGTATGACCACAAAGCTCACTACATGCCAAGGCAAGTCGAAATAAGATAGACTCAGAAATGCTCCGCCTACGAGATAAGCTATTAAACTTATTTGTAGCATTTTAGCCAATAAATATTGTTCTTTTAAATCTGGGTTGCGCTCTGTATTTTTTATGATTGCGGTTAGCGTTTTCCAACTCATAAAAAATATTGCGACAAACATAAACAGACCAATCCATCCATGATCCGCTAAGACACTAAAATAAATACTATGCGCAGCATGAACATCTAGCGGGTTGGGCGCATAAAGCAGAAATGTCTCCTTAGACCAACTATTAAGGCCAACCCCTAATAAATTATCATTTGCCGCGTTATAAGCATATTCCCATGCATTTAACCGCCCCAATGCCGAATCGTCTTCTTCATAATTTTCAATGGTATTCATGCGCTTATACCAAGATTCAGGCGCAAACATAAGCAATAAAACTGTAAGTGCCAGCACAACAAGCGTTGTTATTAATTTACGGTCACTTTTTAACCAATAAAGCAAACCTACTGCAGCAATAGCCAAAAAAGCACCGCGCGACTGACTGCCAATTATCGTAAACAGACTCAAGATAGCAGCACTGAATAATCCGTATTTGACCCATTTTCTTTCGGAGATTTGGTACAGATAAATCATAAAAGGAATAGCCATCAATATACCAACCGCCAAACTATTATTATCAGCTATAAAACTATCATTAGGCCCCCAAACTCTATGATGCCCAGCCGTTAATATCGTAAATACTCCACCTTTCACACTAAAATAACCAATTGATAATGATATTACCCATAGCAATTGATTCAATTTCCGCATATCGGTTATCAACATCATTGTTAAAAATACAATAAACTGTATTTTTATTACCCTTTCATAATATTTTAGCGCTATTTCAGGAAAAAACGCAAAAACCGATGTTATACCCATAAATAGCACAAATACGAACCACACAACTGTAATGCTGTTAATAGGCGGCTTTCTCGTCTCTTTTGAGAATAACATAGACCCTAATAGAACCAATGCAGTGATTTGAGCAAAAGGGGCACTATATGCAAAACCAAATGCCAAACGGTGCGGATTCATATAGCTAAGCCACGACCATAACAACACTCCAATATAGGGTCTTTTCAGAGTATAACCGCAACCTATTAAAACTATTAACGTGATTACTATGTCGCGCATGTTTATTTATTTTTAATCGCTAACACAGGCAAACCGGAAGTGCAAATATGACCAAACAGTCTCAATAATGATGAATTTCTTACAATTTTTATGGCCGTTTTCTTAAAATCAGATTTGTTATCGATGTCCATAATATCGAAACGATCAAAGGCTTTCATGCCCAGCTTGCTAAATTCTTTTCGTAACTGATAGAAGCTAAACCAATTGACGGCAGGATATTTCGCATAACCGGCTAATTGAGGATGGGTCGTCCGAGCGAGTTCCTCGCAATAATGTTTAATATAGCTCGGATACCAACTATAAAATGGCAGATTAAATTCCTGCTGTATGGGGCACAATTTATTAGCAGTGCTAATAAACAATATACCATTTGGCTTTAGAATTCTAACGAATTCTTTAAGACATGCTTCCCATTCTACAACATGCTCTAAAAGCTCTGGCGCAATACAAACATCCATAGATTGATCGGCCCAAGGTAACTGCGTTGCTGATCCTAGGCTAAACTCTATTGCCAATCCCTCCTCCATGGCACGCTGTCCCGCAATCTCCAACAATGCTTCATTTACATCCAAACCATAAACCGTATGCCCCTGTCGCGCCCACATCACACTCATAATACCTGTACCGCAACCGATATCAGCAATGTCCAGCTTTTGATTTAAACGACTTGACTCTATATTTCGAAGCACACAATTAATAATACCTTGCATACGATTTATAGTGGAATCGCTTAAACTTTCGTTGGCGTAATATTCCACAAATTCCTGATGAGTACTATGATCAAACGAATCAGTATTTGATGCTTTAATGTTTTCTTTCATTAACGACTACACAAAAAAATGTTAATTGAACGGAGTTAAAGATGCGTTATATTTACCCCGACGAAGAGATCAAAAGTTATTTTATCCGCATAAATATCAGAAATCACCACGTAACCATCAAGGCTTGCAAAAATAGAAAAAACATTAAAATTTATAATAGTCATGACACAGACTATTAGCTATAATATTATAAATATCATCAACTTCCTGACGGGTTAACTCTTCCTTCCATTTATTCATTGCTATTCTTGGATTTTTATAGACACTATAATAATTATAACTATCTTCGCTAATACTATTATTAATGAAAGTTTCCACCTGCGAATGCCACACTAACTCAGAAAAATCAAAAATATCCTTCAACATATCCAGCGGCTTTTCACATACATCTTCATAGCGAACAACAAATGAACGATCGGCATATTTTTTTAAACTATTTAATGCATGTTCATTATAGAGCAACCAACGATAAGCTAGCCGTTGAATAGGTGTACAAGACTTCAATTGATCCAGGGTTAGATTTCGTTGCTTGGCCGCATCCGTATCCAATAACCTTTCAAAAACCCCAAAATCATCCGCTGTTTGAATAGCGCTTGAAAAATAACGACTTTTTTCTCCATTAAGCACTGATGCAATTTGACCGCACGGATGGCGAATAATATAAATCATTTTGCATTCAGGCATACCCGCCATAATCGTTTCTATACGCCCTACCGACTCTATCGACTTCCATAACAGACATAAATCTTTATCCGAAGCAAGATGCTCAATAATCTTGATAGAAACATTCACTCTTTTGGCAAGCTTTGCCAAATAAACACTACCAACCAACAACGATGCAGTAAACGGATTAAAATATGATTTATTAAAAAAAGGAGCTTTACCGCATGTTTTTATCGTACGCAGATTCAATATCCCTCTGCCATATTCGCCAACAATTTCATCATACCGCTCATTACTTTGAGTAATGAGCGGTATAGGTATTTTTTTTTCACTGTCAGGTTCATGCCTATAGATTACATCAGGGTGACTATCTATCATTTTAGCTAGCCATGTTGTTCCCGATCTAGGCATACCAAAAAGCAATAATGTATTATTTGGACTTTGCATGTTTCCGATTCTTAAAAATAAGCCAAGAAAATAATTTAATTTATATCGACATTCTAATGTGATTTTTTCATACCAACATGAGCCTTACTTTCACCAAACCACGCGCAACTCTATTTAACGGGCACTTTCAATTGAATACTTGCAAACACTTCTAACAAAAAACCATGTAATTAAGTTAAGTATTAACTATTTGTTCAGAACATATCGAATACATGAGCAGTTATACGCCGACCTGACTTTACAAACTTACAACCCCGCCTTAATAACTCTGCGCCAGTTAAATAGCAGTAGTTTACGGTATATAGTCATGTGGTATTTTATTTATATTCCTCATTATCCAGAGTTTCATTACCATTCATACCCAATTCGTCTTGAGTTAGTTATATTTTGAAAATATTCGGATCATGAACTTCAATGGTGTTTTATCCCATGGGGTAAATCTAGGCAATTGCAATTGGTCAGTGCTCTTGGTAGCTACTCCCCAATGAGTAGATACTGCCGCTTGATAACCGTTTTCCCTGACCATTTGCTTATGTTGCCGCAGGAAATCGCTATCAGGCTTGCCATTTGGATATGCGAAAAATCGTAGCGAAATGCTTAATAATTGCTCTAAAAACAGCTTGTTTTGCAAAATTTCCTGATTGGCAATTTCATCGTCCAGCTTTGCTAAAATCGGATGATTGACGGTATGTCCGCCAATTTCCATTCCGCTTTGATATAATTTTTTCAACTGCTCGCTGGTCATCATCAAGTCATCCGGCAGATTTTGCGATTGGGCGGCAATATAGGCAGTGTATTGATTACGCGTCTCAATTGGAAGATGTTTTATTTGCCCAATGATTTTATTGGCGGCCTGACCTTTTTGGTTTTCAGATATCATATCGAATTGCCCCAGACCAATTTCGGTTAAATCCAATACTGAACCTGGAAAATTCCGTATCGCTTCAATTACCGTATCGTTCCACATTCTGCCGCCATTCAAAAAACCATTGGCGATAAAGAAAGTAGCGGTCAGATTAAATTGTTGCAGAATCGGCAATGCGTTGTTGTAATTGTCCGCATAACCATCATCGAAAGTAATGCAAACCGCGCGGGACGGCAACGTGTCGTTTTGCATTCGATCCAGCGCATCCGCCAGCGGCAATACGTTAAAGTGCTTAGCCAAAAGTTGCATGTGCCATGTAAAGGCTACTTTATCCACTTCGCCGGGCCGCATGAAATCGGGCTTATCCAGAACTCTATGGTAAATCATGATCAAAAGTTTCTTACGCTTGCCAAGCCCGCTTGCAAAGGTTGCCAAAGGCTGTAACAGTCTGATTGAAAAAGGGATCTTCATAGTGTTTGATATTTGCACATGGCTTTAGCGGAAATCCGGACTCCTACCTGTCACCACATCAGATAGTTGGTTTGAGACAATACTTCTTGTGTTATTTTTAATATCGACCGGTCACAAGGTATAAATTGAACCTAAGTGTACAGCCCTTTTAACAAATCGCCGAACACAAGTTTAGCGCCAAAATTATTTGGAGACTCGCCAAGCGAGTCTATTGGACTATAGTTCAACAAATAAAGACATAATCCGCCTTCCTTTGTTATGCAACTATCAACGAATGTTTTAATTATCTATCTTTCATTTTTTCTTGGTGGTGTAGTTAACGCTTCACAGCACTTTAATGATACAAATGAAGTTCAGGTTTTGATCGACGTCTCCGGCAGCATGAAACAAAACGACCCGCAAAATCTGCGCGTGGCGGCCACTCAATTGTTAATTCGCCTGCTGCCGGACAATGCCAACGTGTCTTTATGGCTGTTTGCGGAAAAGACCTCCTTGCTTAGCCACGCAGATGCCGTCGATGAAAATTGGCGGCAGGATGCGCTTAAAGCCAGCCAAAAAATCCATTCGCATGGCATTTACACCCACATAGAAGACGCCATTCAAACCACCCTTGAAAAAGGCTTTTCGGGTAATGGTGGCAAAAATCTGATTATCCTGACCGATGGCATGGTAGACATCTCCAAGGACATTATGGTCAGTGCCGATTCGCGGGAACGGATTTTAAGCGACTTGATTCCCAAATTGCAGTTGGGAAAAGTTAAAGTTCAAACCATAGCCTTGTCCGATCAAGTGGACAAGGAGCTATTGGATAAATTGGCATTTCAATCCGGGGGCTGGGCTGAATCCGCCGAGTCCGCGGATCAGCTTCAGCGCTTGTTTTTGAAAACCGCGCGGAAAGTAGCGCCTAAAGATAGCCTGCCGCTTAACAATAACGCCTTCACTGTAGACAGCAGTATTCAAGAGTTCTCCCTATTGATATTCAAACAACCGAACGCAACGCCGAGTCAAATAATCCGTCCGGACCAAGAAACGCTAACTAAAAACAGTGTTTCCGAATCCGTGTTCTGGTTGAGCGCCGACGGTTATGACCTGGTTACGGTAAAACACCCCATGCCCGGCGAATGGCATATAGAAGCGGCTATCGATCCGGATAATCAAGTCATGATCCTCACCGACCTGAAAATGCATTTAAACGAACTTGCCAGCTTCCTGGGGGAAAAACAGCCCCTGCCCTTGAAACTGCATTTTACCGAACAGGGCAACTTGATCGGCCGCGCCGATTTTCTCGATTTGATGACCATTACCGTCTCTCTCGACGGACAGACTCCCATTAAAATAGAAGCGGACAAAACCGAGCCTGGTTTTTTTTTCCACATACTGGACGGCTTGGCAAAGGGCAAACATTCACTGGCGATAGTCGCCGACGGCAAGACCTTTAAACGCGAAATTAGCCAGGACTTTGCCGTAGTGCCGGCACTTATTACCATCGACAAATTGATCGATCATGCCAACCGCGCCATTACCCTTAAGTTTACCCCCGATATTGCCGTCCTCGACGCTTCAACGCTGTCGATAACCGCCACCCCACATCGACCCGGCCGGGAACCTGAGTCGCAAATCATTCAGGAACAAAACGGCGAATGGCAATTGAAACTGGATAAGTTGCCGGCAGGGGAATCGCTGTCGGTCAACTTCGATGTCCTGGCCAAAAGCCTGGATGGAACGGTTGTTACGCCTCAACTGCCCCCTGTCAAAATCGATGATAGTTCGTTTGCCCCCCCGGAGCCTGCGGTTTTATTGGAACAAGAACAAACGCAATCGCCATCGCCTACGGAAACCACTAACAGCGAAGCGGTACCCGAAGCCACGGATCAAACGCCGCCAGCCAATTCACAGATTGAGAATGAGTGGGGCATTATCATCGGCATCGTCCTGGCTATTAATTTACTTTTTTGCGGTATTGGCTTTTTTGTGTACAAGGCGCTCAAAAAAGCTATTGAGAAACAACAACAACAATTACTGGAGAGATTGGCATGATGACAGTGGATACCGCGCTGGTAATATTATTGGCGGAAGCGCTGGGAGTATTGATATTGCTGTCGGCCGGCTTGATATTTATTTCCAGACGGAAAAGGAAGCGGGAAATGCGGGCAATCGACAGCTTTATCAACCAATTTAACGACCAAGCGTCTTTTAAGAATCAACCATTGCATGAGCTGCTTTCCGATACGTGCGGCCTGGATCAGCAGTCGGTTGAGCAAACCTTGAAAGATGTCAGCGATTCCGAGCGCGCGCTGATGCAAATCGTCATCAAACTTTTTCTGCAGCGCGAAATGTCCTTGTTAAACCAGATCGACAAACGCATTAACGATTTATCCCTTCCCTATTGCCAGCTGCTGACCCATTTGCATACAACTGAAAAAGGCGTATCCTCCCACGCCACTCTCCCCTCGCAAGGACTGGAACGCATTAATCAGCAATTGGTACAGCAACTGGATACCGCGATGCAAACCATAGACGAAATCACGGCCGAATATACCCGTGTTTTCAGCGGCAATCAGACTGCGCTGGAGTTGGAAAATAGCCGGAAAAAAATGCTGCAGATTTTTCAAGAAACCGAACATAACATCTTACATCCCAAGTCAACATGATTGAAATGAGAATGCTGCTGCTCATGGGGGTTTTGGTAACGACCCTCGTTTTACTGGCAATAATCGGCTTTTTAAGCGTAAGTTGGTTCAAAAAGCGCAAACAGCATCGGCAACTGGAGCAACTGCTGGATGAAATTAAAGAGAGACAGGATACCCGCAAAAACAAGCTGGCAAGAAAATTCGCGCGCCATTTCGATAAGGGGGAAAACGATGCCCAAGGCATTAGCGAGCAGTTAATCGGCGCGGAAAGACGGTTTTTGCAACAGTATATCGATCAACTGTTAAAACAAAAACCCAGCGATATTGTTTACGATCAACTTTGCGATCTATTGGATTATTACTTGAATAGTCTGGTTCTCCGCGGCAAGGACGCATCGCAACCGGCCGAGACAGCGGATACTGCCGCGCCTGCCGGCGAGATGACGGCGAACGAACAAGCCGCCGGCGAAACTCAAAATACACCGGAGCCCGACTGGGGCGATGTATTCGACTAATATCCCCCCCTGGAAATTGGCCAACAATTACCGCGTCAAATTTCCGATTTAAATTCGGGCACCAATTGTTTTAACAGTAACAAAATATCTTGCCGTCCCGGCTGCCGGCAGGCCAAGGTCAAGGCCTGGACAGTACCGAACCAGCCATCGTCTTCATAAACCCTGGCTTTGGCTAAACGCAATTTGCTATAACCGGTTTCCATCAGTTGTTCTTCATTGTGAAATAATTCTTCATACAATTTTTCACCCGGCCGCAACCCGACAAATTCTATATGAATATCCTTGCCGGGCACTTTCCCGCTCAACCGGATCATTTGCTCGGCAAGGTAAACGATCTTGACCGGCTCCCCCATATCCAGCACGAATACCTCTCCGCCCTTGCCCACGGTTTCGGCCAGCATAATCAGTTGACATGCCTCGGGAATGGTCATGAAATAACGGGTAATGTCGGGATGCGTCACGGTAACCGGCCCGCCCGCGCGAATCTGCTCACGAAACAAAGGCACCACGCTGCCCGCCGAGTCCAACACATTCCCGAAGCGCACGGTCGTAAACCGGGTGTTGCTGGTTTTATCCAGATTTTGGCATAAAATTTCCGCCGCCCGCTTGGTAGCGCCCATCACATTGGTGGGGTTGACGGCCTTGTCTGTCGAGATGAGCACAAACCGCTCCACGCCGGCGGCAATAGAGGCCTCGGCAACAATTTTGGTGCCGATCAAATTATTGTGCACGGCTTCCCTGGCCTGATTCTCCAATAGCGGCACATGCTTGTAAGCGGCGGCATGAAAAACCACTTCCGGTTTTTGAACCTCGATAATTTGTTGTACGGCTAATGCCTGAGTAACATCGCCCAAAATTGCCGAATGTTGCAACTGCGGAAACTGCCGCGACAATTCGGCATCGATTTTGTATAAATTAAATTCGCACTGATCGAAAATAATCAGTTTACGCGGTTGGATATTGGCCAGTTGCTTACACAATTCCGAACCAATCGAGCCGCCGCCGCCGGTCACCAGTATGGTTTTATCGTGCAAACCGGCTTGAATACCTTGCCAATCCAGCCACACCGGATCGCGGCCCAAAATGTCCGTTATAGACACATTTCTGAGGCTGG
>JAGXTF010000047.1 GCA_018333525.1 Bacteroidota bacterium
AGCTATTCAGGCCAACTGTTTGCGACCAAAGCAGTGATGATGCCAACAACGTGCAAATGAAAAATGTAATTTTCTTCATGATGTTATAAGATTTCACAAAGATAGGCAAGAGCTCATTTCACTCCTTAAGCCACCGGAATGATGTCCAGAAAAAATTACTTTCTCTGAAAAAACCTATTGGTTTAATTCAGTTTTGCGGTTTCCTTTTTTGGAAGCGAATGCAGGTATGCATGTATGCCTGTTAAGTAGTCATCAGGCATTTGACCAATATGTTTCCATGGCATAAATGTATCGTTCAGTACTTTGCCTTCCGGAGTAGTTCCGGTACGCAGTGTTTTCATAAATTGTTCCGAAGACCATTTGCCAATATTTCCACCAGCGGTAATATTCGGACCCAATGGAGAGTTAGGGTCGGGACTCTTTCCTCCGTTGTACTCCTTTCCATGGCATTCCTGGCAATTGACAAGTTGCACCAGATATTTACCGTATTCGGCTGTCGGACCGTCAGCCGGTGCAATTTGAAACTCGGCTTTGTGATCCAAAATTTCAGCAGAAATAATTTCTCCGAAAGCACCTAGTTGCATGAGTATTTTGGTAAATGCAGGAATACGGTTTTGTCCTTTGATATTATCGACGGGTGGAATTTTCTTTAAGTAGGCAATCAAATCCACCAGATCTTCTTTGCTGAAATGATGAAAATCTTTGGAAGGCATAATTACCAAAGGCCTTCCTTCCGGATTTACGCCATGCCTTAATGAACGGATCCAGTCCTCGTCTTTATATTTGTTGCCAATACCTCCGTTTCCGGCTGTAAGATTTGGACTATAAATGGTGCCTATTTTGGGGTCGTCAAAAAATACTTTTCCCTGTAATGCTTCTCCATGGCAGGATTGGCATAAGGGCAACCAGCGTTTTCCCCGGGCAATATTCATACTGTCTCCCGGAATGGTTAATTTTTCTACTGCGATATCGTATTTTTTCTCGGTTCTGGAATCCCATCTGGAGATCAGAACATAGGCTACAATAAATACGATTACGATTAAGGAACCCAAAATGATTCCTATCCATTTAAGTGCTTTTTTCATGGCTTAATTAGGGGTTTTCAATTCAAATATAGAAATGAATTTCAAAAATCCAAATCAAAACTCCCGAACAAAGGAATGTTAAATGCCTTTTAGTCAGATAGATTCGGTGTAACCATATGGTTACTTATTCCTAAATACCAGTTGGTGCTCAAAGAAATCCAGTATCGTAATTTGGTCTTTATCAATTTCACCGGCCAAAATTCTTTTGCTCAATTCGTCCAGCACATGTTTTTGCAAAACCCTTTTCAATGGCCTTGCCCCAAATTGAGGGTCATAGCCCAATTGTGCAAGCCAATCCAATGCCTCGTCGGTATATTCCAAAACAAAACCAACTTCTTTTAATCTGTTTTGAATTGCTGCCATTTGCAAACGGGCAATTTGTTTCACATCCTCTCTGCCCAATGGTTCAAACATAATTACCTCGTCTATTCGGTTTAGAAATTCAGGGCGTATGGCATGTTTCAATAATTCAAATACTTGTGTCTTAGTACTGGCAACAATTTCTTCTTTGTTTTCCTCATCCAGTTTTTCAAAATTATCACGAATAATATCACTGCCCATATTGCTGGTCATGATTACTATGGTATTTCGAAAATTGGCGGTTCTGCCTTTGTTGTCTGTAAGTCTTCCATCGTCTAAAACTTGCAGCAAAATATTGAAAACATCCGGATGGGCTTTCTCAATTTCATCCAATAAAACAACAGAATAAGGTCTTCGGCGAATCGCCTCTGTCAATTGTCCGCCTTCATCGTAACCCACATAACCGGGAGGAGCCCCCACCAAACGGCTTACCGTATGTTTTTCCTGGTACTCGCTCATATCCACACGAACCATGGCATCTTCTGTGTTAAATAAATAGCCGGCAAGAGCTTTGGCCAATTCGGTTTTACCTACTCCGGTGGTACCGAGAAAAATAAAAGAACCTATAGGTTTCTTTGGATCCTGTAAACCAGCTCTGCTTCTGCGAATCGCATTGGAAAGCGCACCTATGGCTTCATCTTGTCCAACCACCTGTTTGTGCAATTCTTCTTCCATGCGCAACAATTTTTCTTTGTCGCTCTGCAGCATTTTACTTACCGGTATTCCGGTCCATTTGCTCACAACTTCCGCAATATCTTCGGAGTCCACTTCTTGTTTTACCATGGATTTAGAATTGTGATCCTCTCCAATTTTTACACTTAAAGCGTACAATTCTTCTTCCGCTTTTTTAATTAAACCATATCGGATTTCCGCAACTCTGCCATAGTTTCCGTCGCGCTCTGCCTGGTCTGCTTCCAGTTTATATTGTTCAATATCCTGTTTCTTTTGTTGAATTTGGGTGAGCAATTCTTTTTCATGCATCCATTGCGCATTTAGCTCATTTCTTTTATCACTTAAATTCGCAATATCCTCATTCAGTTTGGATAATTTGGTATTGTCATTTTCCCTTTTAATGGCTTCCCTTTCAATTTCCAATTGCATGATTTTACGATTTAATTCGTCCAGTTCTTCGGGAACCGAATCCATTTCCAACCTCAATTTTGAAGCTGCTTCATCCAACAAATCAATTGCCTTATCCGGCAGAAAACGATCGCTGATGTAGCGTTGGCTCATTTCAACCGCACTGATAATTGCCTCATCTTTAATACGCACTTTGTGGTGTACTTCGTAGCGTTCTTTGAGTCCGCGTAAAATAGAAATGGCTTCCTGCGTATCCGGTTCTTCCACCATCACCTTTTGAAAGCGGCGTTCCAGTGCTTTATCTGTCTCAATATATTTTTGATATTCGGTTAAAGTAGTTGCCCCAATGGCGCGTAACTCTCCTCTTGCCAATGCAGGTTTTAGAATGTTTGCTGCATCCATAGCACCTTCACTTTTTCCGGCTCCTACAAGCGTATGAATTTCATCAATAAATAAAACCACTTGTCCATCGGATTTGATTACTTCGTTTACAACTGCTTTTAATCTCTCTTCGAACTCCCCTTTGTATTTGGCACCTGCAATCAATGCACCCATATCCAGACTAAAAATGGTTTTGCTTTTCAAATTTTCAGGCACATCACCGCGCATAATTCGGTTTGCCAGACCTTCTGCAATTGCTGTTTTACCAACACCCGGCTCACCAATTAATACGGGATTATTTTTGGTTCTTCTGCTCAGGATTTGCAACACCCTCCTGATTTCATCATCGCGGCCAATAACGGGATCCAGTTTTCCGCTTCCTGCCATTTCATTTAAATTCAATGCGTATTTTTTTAATGCATTAAATTGGTTTTCGGCAGTTTCTGAAGTCACCTTATTTCCGCCGCGCATTTCTTTAATGGCCTGCACCAAATCAGAATGTTTGAATCCGGAATCTTTTAAAATATTGGCTGCAGTATCTTTTCCATCCAGCATGCCCAATAAGAGATGTTCGTTGGTAACAAATTCATCCTTGAGTTCCCTCATGGCTTTTTCTGCATTCACTGTAGCACGGGTCAGGTCTTGAGAAACATAAATATTTCCACCTTCCACTTTGGGAATTCGGTTTATGGCTGCATCTGTGGCTTCTTCCACGCGTTTCAAATTAACACCTGCCTTGCCTGCCAGAAATTGAAGTGTTTCAGCATCATCCATGAGCATGGCCTTTAAAACATGGATGCTTTCTATTTGTTGTTGCCCATTGCCGATTACCAGGTTCTGCGCTTTTTGCACGGTTTCCTGGGCCTTAATGGTAAATTTCTGTAAGTTCATTTCACTTGTTTCCTCAAAAAGAATTCCCCTGCATAATTACTGCTTTTTTGTCTGTAAATTCAGTGTTAGACGCATCATTTCCGACGAATTGGCATATTTCTTTTGATTTTGCCGCCGACATGTAGAAAATATGACAGAATTATTCCTCTCATTTCTTATTTTCGTTTGGTGAAGTTTTTTCGTTATTTATTTTTCATATTATGCCTGATTTTCCTGATTGCATCCTGTAAAAAGTCAGCTCCCATTCAAGGCACGCCATCACAGCCTTTTCAGGAGTGGGTAGGCAATTGGGAATTGTTGAAATACAATCTGGATGGTTATACCAAAGCAAGTGGTGGCGGAAGTTTTATTACACCCTGGGGAGAGAGTATTACGAAGGATTCATTATATACAACGAATTCTATGTATGTTAAAGATTCCGCAGGCAATCCCAAATTGATTTTTATGAACTCCAAGTTTCCTGTAAAATACAAAATCATTTCTGCATTATTATCCAAAGATTCATTGGCAATTCAAGAGACCTATGATGTTTTGGACAGTGCCGGTAATAGTATAAAATCCTGGTCATTTCAAAGTGGGTTCAGGTTGGTGGAAGGTAAAACCATGTACCAAGAGTATTACAATGCTGAAACAAGCAGTTACAATTACCATTGGAAATTCGATAAAAATATTCTGTATTACCACGACGCAAATGGATACCCCGGCAGTGGCGGTGGAGATCATTACAAATGGGACAGGTCATTTAGGAAAAAATAATGCGAGAAATAAATTGATGAATATTTATAAATTATTTTTAGGTTTCTCTTTGGTTCTTTTGATTTCCTGTAAAAAAACGACTCATAACAATCCTTACAGCAACTGGATAGGGGAATGGGAACTTCTCCATTACAATTTTGACAGTACGAAGATTATAAACAAAGACTCTCAGGTAAATTATTACGAATACCAACATGCTGCAATTATGAATGTGCAGTCCAACAATTATTATAAATACAATGGAGATTTCAAGCATTCCAGTAATTTCAACGAAAACCATTCATTTAAATATAAAATCACAACACATTTGACAGATACGGATTCATTAATTATTGATGAAAAATATGAGATACTGGATCTTGTTGGAAAAGTAGAATTTAGCAGGCATTTTGTAAATGGAGTGAGGCTTAAAAAAGATGTAGATAAATATGGCAGGTATTGGGATTCTCTGGAAAGGAGGGAGTCTTACCACCTGGAATTAAGAGAAGGTACCATATTTTATTCAGACAGAGAAGGGCGCAATTATTTACAATATTACTATAACGACCACTATGGCTGGCAAAGGATTTTTACAAAAAAATAGGAGATGCGCCGGGTTGTTTTTATATTTCTTATAATAATACCCATAGTTTCTGCGTGTAAAAAAACCACATATTTGCCCTACCAGGATTGGGTAGGAGAATGGGAGTTGGTAGACTGGTATCATGGAGGATATAATAAACCTATGGGAGGCGGGCCATATACTACTCCATTTTATACCAGATATTTAAAAGATTCATTTGAATCAAAAAGTTGTTTTTATTTCAGAGACACAGATCAGGTGGTTAAAATGAAATGTGTAACAAATAAACGGAGATGCCAAATATGGATAAAATCTTCAGTAGTGGATTTGAATTTATTTCTGTTGAATTGCACTTTTTATTTTCCTGCAACACCAACGGATACAGCATATACCTGGCATACCTTAGATTCATTTCGTTTGAAACCGCATAAAAATAATTATGGGTACGGTTACAATTACAATAGCGGAACTCCTTATCCCAAGTGGGAAAGAAAAGACAATGTTTTAAATTTTCGCGATGGGAATGAATATCCTGGTAGTGGTGGTGGGGTGCATTTTGATGAGAGTAGGAAATTTAGGAAGAATTAGTTTTCAAAATAAACCTGTTTTAGATGGGACTTTCAAATTTTACGAAATTGAAAATGTGGAGATTCTTATTCCTATTTATTTACTGTAAATTAGCGTTTTATTAATTAAAATTATGAAACGGTTATTATCTGTGGGTAAAAAAGCACTTTTAATCCATCTTGCATTTTTAATATCTGGAGTTGTTTCTTCACAATTTAATTTGTTAAACAAAAAATTTGGAGAGGGTGGCGAGATTCCGATAACAGGAAGCTATGGTTTCTATTACCCGGCATCTGTAGCTGTTTCTTTGGAGCCAATAAAAAATGAAAGATGTTATATTATTACAAGAACAATTTCTAACATTTATTATCATCTGACCAAATTACAGGCGAATGGATTTGCAGATAGCACATTTGGGAAAAATGGACAAATTCAATTGAACACAGGGTCAGCAGATTTAGAGGTAACTAATTTGCATGCATTACCGGATGAATCTGTGATAATTTGTGGTGCTTCTTCCTTGCCATCTAGCGGAAAAACCGGGTTTCTATGTAAGATTAAGCCTAATGGTTCATTGGATTCTACATTTGGGAATAATGGTATAACCTACAGACCTGGTACAGACCAGATATTTCACGACTTCATTTTTCTATACGATGGGTCAATACTTGCAGTTGGTGTTGGAGGTACTTATCCCAATACTAACTTGTATGTGAAATTTACAAAATCGGGAATAGTGGATCACAATTATCAGAATCAGGGTGCATTATTTGCTAAAGCTGCTGGTGGTGGTGGAGATCCTTATCATATTCTAAAAAAGAGTGATGGTAATTTACTGGTTTTCTATTCTTATTTTAGCACAAAATCGGGGGTTGGTTCCATAAATTTAGATTCAAATGGAAATCCTGACAGTTCGATAGGTGTGAACGGGGTTATAGATAACCAATCGGATTGGAGACGTTGGGAAGCTAGATCTGTAACCCAATTACCTACCGGAAAAATTATAGGTTTTGGAAGAAGTCATGATCGTCCATGCGTATTTCATTTGAAATCGAATGGCGATATAGATAGTGCGTTAGGGCTCAATGGTACCACTTTGTTTTCTTTTATAAAAAAGGAGGTGGAATCGGGATTAAGTATGCACGTATTAAAAAATAATAAAATAATATTCATCTGTACCACTTTAAAGAATAATGCCAACCAATATTTCTTAAAATGTACAGATTATAATGTACAATCCATGAACAGTTTCGGAATAAACAGTATTTATCCGATTTGGGAAGGTCGGGAAATTGCATATGGATCGCATAGAACCGGTATTTCGCAGAATGAAAAGCTTTATTTGTTAACAGATAAATTTCAGAATTCCGTTACTGTTTTCAGATTAGATAGCAATGGAAAAAGGGACAAAACATTTGGTGTTCCAGGGTATATGGAACATAATTACTCTGGTGCAGGAGAAGAAGCAAGGGCCATTGCAACAGACCCGGAAGGCAATATTTATGTTGCTTCTTTAGGTAGTAATTCACAATCAACTGCGAATATTTCTAAGTATGATTCACAAGGGGAGCCAGATACATCTTTCGGAAATTATGGAGTGTTTTGGGGAACAAAAAGTACATTGGGCGTAAATTCAATTTTACGGCAACAAGATGGGAAAATCATAAAACTTGAAATTGATAATATTTATAATTGTATTCTGACGAGGGTTACGGATAAAGGTGTTTTGGATAATAGTTTTGGAGGAAATAATAATGGACAATATGTGGTAAAGTTGGATCTTTGGCCTGCAAATTCAGCGCATTGCACCATGAATGAGAATGAAGATATTTTTCTGCTGGCCACCTCATTTATAAATAAAAAATCTAAAGTTTCATTAATAAAAACAGATAAACGGGGTATTCGCGATAATTCCTTTTATGATACTGGAATATTTCAAATGCCTCTGGATACCATGCCTTTTTTAACCCAATTCAAAAAACAAATAGATGGTTCACTTTTAGGGGTCGGATATATGTTAGCGCGCAATGATGCAAAAGGGTTTTTATTGCGATTTTTAGCCAATGGCACATTTGACTCTGCATTTGGTGTAAATGGTAAAATAATTATTTCAAATCCGGAAGGGGCAACCGTGCGTGATGCAATTTTGGATTCATTCGGTAATTACTGGGTATTTGGTACTTCCGGATACAATCCAACTTTATGGAAGCTAAATAGTGAGGGCGTTTTGGACTCGGGATTCGGAATAAACGGCTCAATTAAATATATATATCGCTCAAATGTGCAATCTGAGGGATATTCAATAGCGTTGAAACCGGATGGTTCATTTTTAATGGCATGCACAGTGCCCGGGGTTTCCGGGAACTATGTTGCCTTGTTAAAAGTCAAAAAAGATGGGCAAATAGAAAGTAATTATGGTAAAAATGGATATGGTGTTTTTACAACTGTTCGACCTGATCATACTGTACATGATATGACATTAGATAGTTTTTACAATCCTATCATTTGCGGTGGAAACGGAGCAGATATGTACATGGTGAAATTTGGAAACTCTATGCCTAAACCTCCAATTGTACTGTCAAAACATAAGATTATTGGATATGATAAAAATCTTTTAATTTATCCAAATCCTTCCAAAGAATTTATCGAAGTTAAATCCACCCAGGCTTCATTTATTTATGACTTGCGTGGAATAAAAATTATTCAATCAGGGCAACCTATTCAGGGATTAACCAGAATAAACATTTCATTGTTAAGTTCTGGAATGTATATTGTTCGAAGTGGCAAACAGTCTGCCAGATTGATTAAAGAATAGAAGGAATAAAGTTTTGCTACTTATTTCCTCTTTTCAGAATGTTTATTTTATTAATTTTATCCCGAATATTATTTCCTAATATTTCCATCATGCTCTGATTTTCTTCATCATCTTCACCCTCTTCCTCCTTTGGTATTAAATAATTCGCCGCAGGCCCGGTAATCTTTACATTAAAACTCGCCGAATCAGAAGCATCCAAATCTCCTTTGCGAATCATGTTGTTGCGAATAGCCACAAAATTCCAATTGCGCTCAGAAACATATCCTGCGCTGTCCAAAAAATAACGGTAACTCTTCGGCATGGGAACAATGCTTGCTAAAAACGCACATTCCAGAGGTGCTAATTCGGCAGGACTTTTTGCAAAATAAAAATGGCTGGCTTCCCCGATTCCAAAAACTCCGGGTCCCCATTCAATAATGTTTAAATACACTTCAAACATTCGCGCTTTACCTGTTAAATGCTGGTTCTCAATCAGCCATACAATCAGAATTTCCTCTGCTTTTCTGGCCATGGTTTTTTTACGGCTCAGAAAAACATTTTTCACCAATTGCATGCTTATAGTACTGCCGCCTCTTGCAAATCTTTTCTGTACATAATTTTGTGCAATGCTCTGCCGAAATGCCTCCTGATAAAAACCGTTATGTCCGTAAAATGCAGGATCTTCTCCAGTCATTACGGCCTTTTGCAGCAATTCGGGAATCGCATTTAAAGGGGTGAAATTCGGATTGGAAGGCCCAACTGTAAAGCTGCGAACCGGTTTGCCACGTTCATAAAAAGTATGTAAAAAACTACCATTCATTTTGCGCAAATCGGTTTCTCCCATTTTCGTAATTTTGAAATTATATGGAATTAATGCGCTCTCCAGTACTGCTTTGTATGGCGCTTTATCCTCCAAATGCACAAATAATTTATATTCCAGTTCCCCGGTGGTTTGAATGCCATCTAAATGCGAAAACATACCTTGTGGCAGGGAACTGAAAAAATCAGAGGATTTAATTTTCTTGGCCACAAATTTCAGGGTGTATGCCTTTGCCTTTCCAAGGTCTGCACGCGCATATAAATACGTTTTTATTTTATTCAAACTCAGCTCTGTGGAACTGTCAATTTCAACGAAATCCGTTCCGAAATTAGCAACCAGTTTTCCCCTGCAATCTTTCACAACCACATTGGTATCTGCAACGCGTTTGTCGTAAATTGTAACCCCTTTAAAGTGCCCGTCAGCAACTACATGCAAGGTTCCTCCCTGCATTTCCATCTCTTCCAATTCGAATTCAGCCATTTCAAATCCTGCAGAAGTATTCAATTTCCGTTTCAAAATTGGCAATTGTACCCATTTCCCTTTTTCAGCAGTAACTTTTAAATTACCTGTCATTTTTCTTTTGCTGAATTCACCCTTTAAATGAAAACCGGTTTTATTCTGATTTTCAACAATTCGCATGATGCCATCCACGTCGTTGTTGGTGTATTGCAAAGTTGGAATCTGCACTCCAAATCGATCTGAAGAATCATTATAAAAGGCACTAAATTCCTTTAAAGTAAAATCGTCCGGAATTTTAGCTATGGTTCTTTTTATAAAATTAAATGCGCGTTGAACCAATGGTTCTTTGGTGGGGCTTTCAACTTTTTCGCTGCCTTTTAAATCACAAAAATTGCAATAGCCGGGTTTTCTCACCAATTCAATTCTGGTGTTTTCCATTTCAAGTCCGGATAGGGTAGGGCCATTCCAGATGCTGGCCCAAATTCCAACGGTCGCAGAGATATTTTGAGAAAATAAAAGCGTATCCTGTTTTTTGGTTAGAGAAAGGTCTGCAACATGTACTGTGAAAAAGCCCTGAAATTCTTTGGTGGAACATTGCAATGCATAACCTTTGGATTTCAATTTATCTGCAGCCTTATTCCAGGCCATATTCAAAATTTGTCCGCGAAAAACAAACCATCCTGCTATAGAAACTGCAATGAGAATACCCAAAACAATGACCGATATTTTCAGCCATTTGGTTATTTTTTTCATGGTAAATTTCAGCGCCATGTATTATTCGGATGCTGATACAATACCGGTATATGTAAATGGGGTTATAGCCAGTAATTCAGATTTTATTTCCGCGGAAACCTGTAAATCCTGAATAAAGGCAGCAAGAGATTCCCGACTTATTTTTTCATTTTTTCTGGTGAGTTCTTTCAAAGCTTCGTAGGGGTTGGGGTAATTTTCACGGCGCAATACAGTCTGAATGGCCTCCGCAACTACAGCCCAGTTGTTTTCCAAATCGCGGTCAATTGCATCTTTATTCAACAAAAGTTTTTCCATGCCTTTTAACAGACTGTTATAGGCAATTAATGCATGTGCAAATGGCACGCCTATATTGCGTAAAACAGTGCTGTCCGTGAGGTCGCGTTGTAGTCTGCTAATGGGTAATTTTGCAGCGAGATGTTCGAAAATGGCATTCGCAACACCTAGATTTCCCTCTGCATTTTCAAAATCAATTGGGTTAACTTTATGCGGCATGGCACTGCTTCCCACTTCTCCTTCCTTAATCTTTTGTTTGAAATATTCCATGCTGATATAGGACCAAATATCCCGGCTAAAATCTATGAGAATATTGTTGATGCGTTTAAATGCATCGCAAAGTGCAGCGAGGTTATCATAATGTTCAATCTGAGTGGTAATAGCACTGCGGTTTAAACCCAGTCTTTGGTTTACAAATGCAGTACCGAAATTTTCCCAATGTATTTGGGGAAATGCTACGTGATGGGCATTGAAATTTCCAGTGGCACCGCCAAATTTTGCGGAAAATGGAATTTGTTTTAATTGCTCCACCTGGTTTTCTAATCGCACCACAAATACCATAATTTCTTTACCTAACCTGGTGGGTGAAGCCGGTTGCCCATGTGTTCTGGCCAACATACTGATTCCGGACCATTCTGCTGCAAATCCACGCAATCGATCTATAATATGCTGCAATTGGGGGTAAATCACCTGCTGTAAAGCATCTTTACAACTCCAGGGAATTGCTGTGTTATTAATGTCTTGTGAGGTTAACCCAAAATGAACCCATTCCCGGAATGCGCCAAGGCCTTCAGAATCCAGTTTTTCCTTAACCACATATTCTACTGCTTTTACATCGTGATTGGTCGTTTTTTCGATATTCTTTACATTTTCAATGGTAGTTTCTCCGGGGTTTTCTGCCCAGTTTAAAAGAAGATTTTTCTTTTGAAGTAAGGTGGTGAAATCCACATTTGGAATTGGTAACTCAGCTAAAGCTATCAGATAGTTCACTTCCACTTTAATGCGATATTCCACAAGTCCGTATTCACTGAAAAAGGGTGCAAGTTTTGAAGTTACTTTTCTGTAACGTCCATCCACCGGACTAATAGCGGAGAGTTGGCTTAAATCCATTGTGCACGCGAAGTTAATTTAATGGGGGCCAAATACAAAAATGAAATTCAGACACAAGCTACAAGCCTCAGGCCACAAGCTCGATACAAACACCCATTCGAAGACGCTCCCCGTTGTTGGTGTTCGCTTTCAGCATTTCTGTTTATCCGCGTCGCGGTTATTCGGCTGAAAGCCACCAACGACGCCCAACTTACCCGAATCGCCCATTCGAAGACGCTCCCCGTTGTTGGTGTTCGCTTT
>JAGXTF010000048.1 GCA_018333525.1 Bacteroidota bacterium
CTGCTTATTCGGTTAAACTTGTGAGTGAAATTATAAAAAAAGATTGCTATAAAAATTCTCAAATTTTAGACCCGTTTTCAGGAACAGCAACAACAGGTTTGGTTGCAGCAGAGTTAGGTTTCAATGCGATGCTATTTGACATCAACCCATTTCTTATTTGGCTTGGCAATACGAAATGCAAACACTTTTCCGTTGACAAACTTTTGTTTTTACAAAAAGAGTTTAACAACTGCATAGACGATATTACGCTATCTGAAAATCTTTGGACCCCGCCAATTCACAATATTGAAAGATGGTGGCATCCTGCTACACTTGAAATACTTGCAAGCATCAGGAGTAAACTTGCACTCACCTTTAATGAACCAAACGGAAACTATTATCATAATCTTGTTTGGATTGCATTTTCGCGGTTGATCATTGAAACATCCGCGGCAGATTTTAATCATGTTTCTATGTCGTTCAAAAAAAAATCCCTTCAGTTTGAATTTTCGCAAATCAAACAATTGTTTGAAGCAATCTTCAATCATATCATTTCTTCTGCTAAAACGAAGCTGGCAGGAAAAGCAAAAGTTATAAAAGGAGATTCAAGAAATTTATCTGCTCAAGGAAAAGAAATCATTGATACTGTGATTACTTCTCCACCCTACCCAAACCGCATCAGTTATATTCGTGAGTTGCGACCATATATGTACTGGGTAAAATTTCTTCACAACGGAAATGATGCAAGCGCTTTGGATTGGGAAACAATTGGAGGAACTTGGGGAACTGCAACAAGCAACTTAAAAGATTGGAAAGCACAAAATAAAAAATTACCCGTGAGACTTTACGATGTTTGCAATAAGATAAATTCAAGCGGCGATAAAAACTCTGGATTGATGAGTAACTATGTCCACAAATACTTTGACGATATGTATTCTCATCTTCAAAACTTAAAAGGACTTTTAAAACCGAACGCAAAACTTAACTATATAGTTGGTAACTCATCATTCTACAGACACTTTGTTGATACAGAAATAATTCTTGCTGAAATTTTTTTAGAACTTGGTTACAAAAGTACAAGCATAGAGACGATACGCAGACGGAATACGAAAAGGGGATTGCTTGAATTTAATGTAACTGCGTCGTGGAAACAGTAGTACGAACTTACAATATTATATAATAAAGGTTCAAAAGAAATGGTGTTGTGCAAAGTGAACAGGTTCTTTCAACTTCTTAAAATAAAGTATATTTCTCGCGGAAAAATAATTTCATTCTATGGTAAAAGAAACTTTATATCTCGATACTTCTATTCCAAGCGCGTACTATGATGAACGAACAAAAGAGCGAATGGAAAACACAAGAAAATTTTGGGAAGATGTTTTACCTACTTATGCAGTCTATATTTCTGAAATCACCGTTAAAGAATTAGAGAATACGAAAAACGAGCGTTTGAAAAATAAATTCCGAACATTAGTAGCAAACATCAAAGTTTTAAGGACGAACAAAACAATTGAAGATTTGGCAACCGCATATATTGAGCAAAATATATTTCCGGAAAAATATATTGATGACGCTCGCCATGTTGCAACTGCTTCGTATTATGGAATTACCTTTGTTGTCTCTTGGAATTTTGTGCATCTTGTGAAAGTCAAAACGAGAAAACTTGTCAACTCGGTCAACATATTAAATGGTTTCAAAGAAATACAAATCGTTTCACCATTAGAACTATAAAATCTTTATGAAAAACATTGAATACTTTGACTACAAAAAAACTGCTCGTGAGAATCACCTTTCCGATTCTCTTTTACAGAAAATAGAAAAGGAAGTGCAATTGGAATTTCCCAATGACAAAATGATGTTTGAACTCCACGTGTTGCGGGCGATTAACAGCAGATATTGGGAAAAAGAAACCGATAAGGAAATAATTGTAAAGCCACTAACTACTTACGACTCACAAAGCAAACTCGGTTCGCTTGTAAAAGAGAAAACAACTTTATACAAGGCAAAAAAGAAATAGAAAAAAGTATATTTCTCGCGGAAAAATTGGAATGACATTCATTCAATAAACTTCTATGGAACGAATATATTTGGACACTTCTGTATTTGGCGGATACTTTGAGCCGGAATTTGAATTATGGACAAAAATACTTTTTGACAAAATACAACAAGGAGAATACAAATTGTTGTTCTCAAGAGTTACTGATATTGAATTAACAAAAGCGCCACAACATGTAAGAGATTTAGTTGTCTCGATTCCAAATGATTATGTAGAATTTATTGAAACAACGGATGATGCAACGGAACTTGCCGACAATTATATAAAGGAAAATGTCGTCGGTGAAACAAGTCGTGCCGATTGTTTGCACATTGCACTCGCGACACTCAACAACGCGGACATTTTAGTAAGTTGGAACTTTAAACATATTGTAAATGTACATCGCATTAGAGGTTACAACGCTGTCAATTACCGACACGGATATAAAATGCTTGAAATACGAACACCAAGAGAAATTTTAGAATTATGAAAACTACAGAAACAGAAAAATCGGTTATGCAGCAACTGCGGGACATTCGTGATAAATTAAGCGCGGATATTAAAGACATGACCTACAAACAATTGAAAGAATATTTAGAAAAACAAAAAACTCTACACCCAAAAACGGTTTGGCAAAAACACGACAAAGTAAACTCAGTTCGCTTGTAAAAGAGAAAACAACTTTATACATGGCGAAAAAGAAATAGGAATAAATATTTTACATTTTAAATTGCTCAACATTTTGACAATTCAAAAATAAATTTCTATCTTTTTCCCGCAATTCAATAAAGATTTTTTTTCCAATCATCGTTTAAAAATAAATTTATAATATGAAAACCAATCAATCCACAGCGGTTGTAGAAAACACCCTTAATACTTTTCAGAGTGAAGTCAAATTTAATTCGGATAATGCTCCGGCAGAAAATCCCATAATTCTGAGAGCTCTTGGAAGATTAAAAGAAAGCCAAATTAAAGAGAATCCTCATGCTGGTTTCAAAAATCATGGCAGTCACAATACTCATTCAAAAAGTCTTTGGTAAAACAACTTTAAATATTCCCCTCTTTTCCTTAAGTAACCTCATAATAATGGAGATATTTCTTAGTCCATGGAAACTTCAATTCAATGGTTGCCAGAGATCTTTGACGAGAACTCATCTCTTAAATTTAGAAGCCCTTTCCATACTTTTTTGATTAAAGTTGCTTCTTTATGCAACCTTAATTGCTCCTATTGTTATGTTTATAATAGTCCTGATAAATCTTGGGAATGGAAACCTACATTTCTTCAAGATGTTACTGTCAATCAAATTTCCTTTCGCATACGTGAACATGTTATAAAACACGATATAGATGAAATTACAATCATTTTTCATGGTGGTGAACCATTATTAGCTGGTTTAGATCGTTTAAAGACATATGTGCAAATCTTTTCCAGTGTTATTCCTTGTAAAGTATTGTATGGAATGCAAACTAACGGAACACTATTAGATAAAAATTTTGTTGATTTTTTTATTCAAAACAATTTTCGAGTAGGATATAGTTTGGATGGACCAAAAGAATACAATGACAAGAATCGTTTGTACCATAGTGGAAAAAGTTCCTACGATGACACAGTTCGAGCAATTGAATTAGTACATTCCAATTCAGAATCGCTAAAAACATTTGGCGGTCTTTTATTCGTTATTGATATTAATTATGAACCTGCTGAAATATTAAATACAATCAAAGAACTTGGAGTGAAGTGTGCAAATCTAATTTTGCCTGATGGGCATTACGAATCTCCGCCTCCATACCTTTCTAAAAATGATTTAAAATATGGAAAATGGCTCTACGATTTTTTTTATTTATGGTACAATAAATATCCAGAGATAGAAATACCTTATTTAGAACAAATAATAACAATGATGATAGGCGGGTTCTCCAGTGCAGAGGAAATTGGATCTCTATCAGTTGATTTTATTGTGATTGATACCAATGGTGATATTGAAGCTGTTGATACATTAAAAATTGTGGGTCGCGAAGCTACATCATTAAATTTAAATGTTGAATACAATTCACTCGATGATGCTTTAAAACATCCAGCAATTTTTTCTAGAATGTCCGGTTTTAATAGTCTTTGTAAAGAATGTCAAGCATGCGAATATTTAAGTAATTGTGGTGGAGGTTATATTCCACACAGATATAGCAAAGAAAATGGCTTTCAAAACACTAGTGTATATTGTAATGATTTAAAATATTTATTTTTAAAAATGAAAGAATATCTCTTCGTCAAACAGTAATCTGATGTATCTAGAATTTGAATCAATTTATTCACGAAGGGTCGAAAAAAAGGAACTACAGCTTCTCGATATCATGACGTTGGGTCCGTACTTAAAGCATGACGATTGGCGCAAAATTGAAAATTGCATAGGAAAAATACTTGACTTACCTCCAACGGACAAATTCAAAATATTAAATGATCCAACTTTTCATCTTTTTATCTCAAGATTAAACTCTCAAATTATAAATTCATTTGAAACGAAAATTGAAATCTTATCTGATAGGACACTTATAGATTATATTAACATTCTTTACATTTCAATTTCACATCTTGCTCGAAATTTAATTGATAGTGACTCCAGTTTTTTTTTACCAAATAAAAGCACTTTACTACCTGGTACTGATATCCTAATTTATAATAATGAATTAGGTGAGCACAAATATTCTCACTTGCAATTACCTCAAGTTGACGGAATTAAAATATTTAATAAACAAATTGATCCATTTTTTTCAGAGACTGTTGTTTATAATACAGAATGTGAATTTGAAATTGAAAGTTGGCTTAAAATGTTAAAGGATGCTTTATCTTTAATTAAGCTAAATCCTTATTGTAATATACTTGTAACAAATTTTGTCTATTTTATTTTTCCACTTAAAAGAAAAATTGATAGTATTGATTTTAGTTTTTCTTCAAGAAACTTGCCAAATGTAGTTTTCAAAAATATGGAAAATTCTGCTTATCTCTTTGGAGAATCCTTAGTTCACGAAGGAGACCATACTTTTTTTTATGCTCTGGAGGATATTTATTACTTATGGAAAAAAAACGCCAATTATCAGCAAGAAATTTATTTTTCACCTTGGCGTGATGACCCCCGTCCTCTTGAAGGAATACTCAGAGGACTAAGTGCTTTTGCCAGAGTTTGTATGTATTACGCAACTTTAATTGAGAGTATTATTGATGATAATGAAAGATCAACAATTTGTCGGCTACTTCTATTAAAAATAAATCAATGCAACGATGCTGCAAATACTTTAATTACTTCCAATCAACTATCTGAATGTGGAATGGATTTAGTTTTGGAAATTAAAACGATTATCGACACGATAGATTTTAATGCAACAAGATTAAATCAATATGATTATTGGAAAACAATGGCAATATCTTCATTGAAAGAAAAGAAAGATAGTTGGAACATGAATAACAATATTGATAAATCCGCCTTGTAATGAATATTTGGAAATTTACCGATAATAATCTCAAACTATATAATGAACTAAGAAAAATTGATAGTTCAGTGGAAGGGATACTGACCGAAATTTTTAGCCGAATAAATGATTATGAACCCAGGGTTTTAAGTTTTTGGATACAAGAAGGTTTAAAATCAAAAGTTGAAACATATTTATTACGATATGTTATCCCATTATATGACTTACTTGAAAACCAAAATCGAAAATTGGTTATTGATTCGCTTATTATTCAACTTTTCAGTACTATTTGTTGGAGAACTTTTGATAATTGTATTGATAACCATGTACCACTTCATCGAGGACATCAAACATCATTGATTGCTTTAATGTATTTATTCGATTATACAAAATCAAGCACATCTGAAAATATCTTGCCGATGCTTGATTCACATTATAGACTAATGACAGAACAATCAGCCCATGAAAAAACAAAGCCAATAAGTTTAGTTAATATTTGGAAAAAATGCTCTATATTTTTATTTGCGGTTGAGAGTGTTGCTAAGTTAAATGCCGATAAGATTAATATATTTAAGACATACATAAATTATTGTGGTATAGCACACGATGTACATGATTTTTTTAACGACATTTCTAACCACGTCCAATCTTTGCCAAGATACTGGATGCGTCAGATTAATCATAACGAAGTATATAACATTAAATTCACAAAATTACTCTACAAAAAAGTGAGATTAGAAATTACTGACATTGAAAAAGAAATAAAATTTTTAAAAATTGAAAAGAGATTCCCACTCATAAATCACTTATTAACGGACGTACGTAAGACCTTTAAAGAAAAATAAAATGTTTTTTCACTACTCAAAATATATCTATGAGAACAATTGAATTAAATGACTTTCTTGAACCGGATTTTTTGCAATTCTTAAAAAATATAATAACCCTACATAAAAAATTTTACAAGAAAGTCGATCTTCGCCTAAAACTTATTTGTGACAACAACCCAGAAATTTTTAGACGGCCTCCAACTGGTAGAATAAAAGGGATAACGAGCATTTTAAGAAATATGCAAAACGAAGGAAAATCATATCGCTCGAAATGGTCATATATTTCTACATTGAATGATTTAGCTGGAACAAGATTGACAATTGCAACAAAAGATCAATTTACCAAAGCTGACAAACTAATTAAAACAGGATTAAATAGCATTGGTAAATTGAAAAAAAAACGCACTTCAGGAATAGATAACCGAGGGTATGATGCTGTACATTATCTTCTTAAAGATACCGTCAATAATTGTACTTGTGAGATTCAAATACGGACGCTTACACAGGATCTATGGGCGGTTTTTTCTCATTATGAATCTTACAAATATGTGTCAAGTTCACCCACAAAACGAGATTTAGTTAATTTTTCACATTTAATGAATGTGTCTGACAAATATGCCCACGAAATTAAAGAAAGGAAAATAAAGGAGGCGGAGCAATGGCATAAAGAAAAAGCAAAAGCAGTCGAAGAGAAAGGTATAACTTTTTCGGAATTTGAGTGGGTATGGAGAAAAAGCATTATCGATTTTAAACTTGGTAGCGAATTTAATGTTTTAGACCTATGTTACACCTTAAAGCAACTATCCCTTTACGATATTTATTCTCTAAAAGATGTAATGTCTCTTATTCAGAAAAAGGATTATCTTATAATAATCAAACAATCAATCAGAAAGCATAAATTTCTTAATATACCCTTCCATAAGGTATTTTACATATTATGTAAATGCCATCGACATTCGAAATCCGCCTTTGAGGTTGTTCCAATAAGTCAAGAGATTGATAATCTTGTTTATTTTTTTAAGCAAGAAGAAAAACTGCAAAACATACATTGACTATTTTTTGGGGCAATGAACAAGCGACAATTTGCAGTCATGTCCGAATTAGGAGAAATGCTTTCCTTAAATAGATTTAGGGAATTATGTGATTGTTTGGAATTTAATAAGTTAGTCCGAATGGAAATCTTTTTGAGAGATCTTTCTAAAATTCCTGAATGGACAAAAAAACTTAATTTGAATTTTACCGTAAGCGATAATAGTTTCACTTTAACAAAAGATAAGGGAATGGAGAATTGGTCGAGTTTGTTAAATTATTGTTCCGTGGAACACCGAGAAGCAATGCGCTTGGTTTATTTTCATTCTGACAAAGAATTTTGTGAAATTGCAAAAAATTTAGATACTAAAAATGATGATTTGAATCTTGGATTGCTCTTAAATTATCCTAAATGTTGTATCGAATCATATTTACAATGGCAAAAAAATAAAGAGAATACTGACCCAATTACATCTATTACTGATTCAATTCCATTTATCGACCAACTTAATAACTATCATTTTCCTAATCCCTTCAGTCGATATTTTGGTTCAGGGCTATACAGCCATTTCCCTTGCTCAATAAATTGTTATGAAACTAAAAAGATCGCGCAAAATTCATTAAATAACCTACAAGTTAATTTCCCGATAATCGCAGATAAAATTCTACACTTGGAAAATTCTTTCGTAATATTTCAACAAGAAAAAGGTGTTTGTTTATGGAGCAATTTTGATTCAATAGCCAACAAAATACAATTAGATAAATATAGCATTCACTCTCAAGGTGAATTGAAAAGTATCTTTGAAAAAGTAAATTTAATAGAAATTTCACAAGCAAAATTAAAACTATTCTCAAATTCAGAAGTTGAAACTATTTTTAAAACAAATGGATGCTTTATTGGAACATTCATCAACATAGTTAACCCAAAAAAATTGATAAAATAAATCCAACTCATAAAATATAACACGTATAAATCAATATCATATTGTAAATTGCTTCCGACAAAATGTGTGTGAACTTTTCGCGACATATGCTATGAAATCTAAAGTTCCTTCCTCTCTATAAAAAGAAGTATATTTCCCACCGAAAAATCGAAACAACTTTTAATTTTTCATTTTTAACTTTTCATTGCCTTAATGCTCACTGACTTAAAGAAAATAGATTACAAAGAAAACATTCTTGGAACAATCGGAAATACGCCGCTTGTCAAACTCAATAAAATTTTAAAAGGATTGAAGCCAACTGTATTTGCAAAGTTGGAATTCTTCAATCCCGGCGGCTCGGTGAAAGATAGAATCGGCGTTGGCATCATTGAAGAAGCGGAGCGCGAAGGACGATTGAAACCCGGCGGAACAATTGTTGAAGCGACTTCGGGAAATACGGGAATGGGACTTGCGCTTGCCGCTGCGGTGAAAGGTTACAAATGCGTGTTCACGATGCCGGATAAGATGAGTCAGGAAAAAATCCGATTGCTGCGAGCGTACGGTGCGGAAGTCATTGTTACGCCGACTGCTGTTGCGCACGAATCGCCGGAAAGTTATACGGAAGTTGCAAAACGCATCGTAAGAGAAACGCCAAACTCGATTCTCGCCAATCAATATTTCAACCCGAAAAATCCCGAAGCGCACGTGCAATCAACGGGACCGGAACTCTGGAAACAAACGGCGGGACAAATTGATTATTTCGTGTGCGGCGTTGGAACGGGGGGAACGATTACGGGAACGGGAAAATATTTGAAAGAACAAAATCCGAACGTGAAAGTTGTCGGTATTGATATTAAGGGCTCGATTCTCACGGAATATTTTTACACGAAAAAATTTGTTGCATCGCCGAAAACATATAAAGTGGAAGGCATCGGACAAGATTGGATTCCCGGAACACTGAACTTCGATTACGTTGATGAAATGATTTTGATTGACGACAAAGAATCATTTCTTGCCGCGCGGCGATTGACGAAAGATGATGGAATTTTTACCGGCGGCTCCGGCGGAACTGCAATTGCCGGATGTTTGAAACTCTGCGAACGGCTTACGGAAAAAGATGTTGTCGTTGTGCTTCTTCCCGATACCGGCGAGCGTTACATCAGCAAAATGTATAACGATGATTGGATGCGCGAAAATCGTTTCCTCGTTCCCGATAGAATTACGCTGCGGTATGTTCTCACCGATAAGGATAAAAAAATTCCGCAAATTGTTTCTGTATATCCAACGGATGTTGTTCGACACGCGTTGAATTTAATCCGCACACATAACATTTCCCAAATTCCCGTTGTGGATGGAACAAAATGCGTTGGCAGTATTGATGAAACACATTTGATGCGCGAAGTTCTCGCGAATCCAAAACTTGTTGATGCGTCGGTAAAAGAATTGATGGATGCGCCGTTTCCGATTGTTGATATTGATGCAGAAATTTCTTTCGCCGTTGAGCATTTGATGAAAAAAGTTTCCGCCGTTCTCGTGGAAGAAGGAAATAAAATTGTCGGCGTTATTACGAAGTACGATGTGTTGGAATATTTGGCAAAGTAATGGTTTGAGGTTGGAGGTTGGTGGTTTGAGAAAAAAATACAAATCCTCAATTAGACCCTAAAAACCTAACCACAAACCTCAAACCGAGTTCTCTATCAAAACCGTATTACCCCTCGTTTTGGCTGCTCTTTTAAAAGTTGAGATGTATGCACGTCGCAACTTTCGGGTAAATATTTTTCATTAAAAACTTCTTCGTACACATCAGGACAAAATTCTGTTGTAAGTTTTTTTGTTTCAATGCAAATTTCTTTTCGTACCACTCCTTCGGGTTGTTGAAAG
>JAGXTF010000049.1 GCA_018333525.1 Bacteroidota bacterium
AAGAGGGTATCTGGAACGACATTCGGGTTTACGACTCATCTGATTTAGAGCAATGGATTGACCAAACACAGGCAGTATCACTTTGGTTTGCAGTTAATCTTGGTATTTTTCCTTTTGATGGTCTATTTGACGCAGCACTATTTTGGGAGGAATACTCCATTGGACCGCGAGGCACTTTACATCCAAAAGTAATAACTTCAGGACGGGAAGACCAAATGAAAAAAATCCAAGAATTCCTCTTAGGCCCTGCATCCATCATTGGCATCAAGGCTTCTACCAAAAATGAAGCAATTGCATTTATTGTTGCATCCGCTTTGCAATTTATAAATGATGAAAAAGAACTGTTTTTTTCAAAGAGCTTAATAGTTGATAATGAAGGTAACTATCGCGGCATCAGAATTAACAGCATAACACCATTAAATCTAATACCTCGGTTTGAGAATTTTCAACCACTGTACGTTGCAGTTGGAGCGGGACATCACGTATTAGTACCACTTGGTGGTGACGATTCATTTAATAACCTTACTATTGAATTACCCACAATATATAAGGAAGGACAAATTGACGGATTAGTCAATATGGGATTATCACAAGAAGAAGCCGAAAAATATTCAAGAGAATCCGGACGGAATATTACAATTTTAAAGCGTATGCTGGAATTTCCAGACACAAAATCCACATGGTTAAAAAACCTGGATACTCGTGAAATATTGCCTGCACTCCTTATGGGCCGTTGGGATGAATCCAAAAATGGTGATAGAGAAATCCTAGAAGTACTATCGGCGATGCCTTATGATGATTATTCTGCAATAGTAAGAAAATGGAAAGAGGTTGAAGAATCTCCTTTAATTCAAATTGGACAAACTTGGAGGCTCACGTCACCTTTGGATTTATGGTCAAGCTTATCCGCAGACTTAAACGAATCTGATTTTTTGAATCTAGCCCAATCATTTCATAAGGTATTCGAATTAGAAGAGGATGAAAAAGAGTTGACATCAAGCGAAGATTTTACTTTTAGAACAAGACAACCGCGTTATTCATCTTGGGCAAAAGAAGGACTCGTACAATCCTTAATTTTGATAAGTGTATATGGCGACAGCTTAAAAATGCCCGAAATGAAATCTCCTAAAGAGTGGGTTGATAATCTTGTTTTATCATTATTAAATAATGCATCGGCTGAACAGTGGATAGACTTTGATCAAAAACTACCATTGATTGCTGAAGCATCACCTGAGAGTTTTATCTGTGCCCTTAAAAATGCTTTAAAAATAGAAGATACTCCTATTTTAAAAATGTTCACAACAAAAAAAGGATTTATTTCTAATTTTGGTAGTCATACAGGACTGCTTTGGGCATTGGAAAGCATCGCATGGCTTCCCGAACACCTCTATGACGCTACAGTTTTACTACTAAAATTAGCTGCAATTGACCCAGATAAAGACAGTAATCATTCTAATAGACCCGCTAATAGTCTCAAAGAAATTTATAAAGCTTGGCATCCGCAAACATTAGCGGATACAGAAACAAGAATGACAATCCTTGCAAACGCAATAAAAGTCGAACCCAATGAAGGTTGGAAGCTTTTGTTAAGCATGACACCAAAAACTCATGATCATGCCATGCCAACTCATAAAATGAGGTGGCGCCTTTTCAATGCAGAGGTCTCAAATAAGTATGATGTAAAAGAAATTTATGCGGTCTACTCCAAATTAACTGACTTGCTAATCACTCAATACGATAATTCAGCGGATAAATTTTCAAGTTTGGCATCGACGTCTATCAATTTCGGACCAATCGAAAATGATAAATTACTTTCTTTTTTAGAAGAAGTTATCGTTAATTTAAAAAGTAAAGATGAGAAAGCAAGAAATGTTATTCGAAAAATATTATCTCATCACCGAAAATATCCCGACGCGAATTGGTCTGCTCCTGAGGACATCCTATTAAGATATGAGAAGCTATACAAACTTCTTGAACCTCAAGACCTCATTGAAAAATACAAATGGTTGTTTGATGACTATCACATTGAATTTCCAGACGACAAGTACAAAGAAGACGAAGTTGATGAAGGTGACGAAAAATACAAATACCATATCGAAAGAGTAAGAGAAATAAGAACCAAGGCAGTAAAAGAATTACTTGCAGCATTGAATTTGGAAAGAACACTTGACTTAGCCAACCAAGTTAAAAATCCTGCGAGTTTGGGGGAAAGTCTTTCATATATAATTGACGATTATGCAGAAATGTTCAGTATTTGGGATACTTTCAAAACTGGTAAAGCCAATTTAGATTTAATTCAAACTTTCATACGCTTCAAATTTTACGAAAAAGGACAAGATTGGATTTTTAATTTTTACAACCAAGCACAAGGTTTAAAATATGACAATAAGGCTTTGATAAACATTCTTTTACCTTTACCGCATTCAAATGATTTATGGGACTTCATCGAAAATAAAGGCGAGATTATTGAGTCTGAATATTGGTTAAAAGTACAAGCTAACTTTTATCATGTCAGCCAAGAGGAAAAAGTACGAGGCATAAAAATGCTAATTAAGCATAAAAGATTTTTCAGTGCGGTTGATTTTACATATATGATGAAAAACGAGATTCCTACTGAAATAATTATTGATTTATTACAAAAGGCCGCAACGGAAGAAGCTAGCGAAAAAACGCAACTAAGGGAATATGAAATATCAACTTTATTTGAAGACTTAGGAATGAGAAAAGACACTACGGAAGAAATTATTGCAAAACTGGAATGGCTGTATTTACCAGTTATAGGATCATACGGCACAACTTATAATCCTGTTCACCTTCATAATGAATTGGCAAAAAATCCTGATTTTTTTGTTCAGGTTTTAAAATGGGTATATGTTCCAATTGATGAATCCAAGAAAGAAGAGGAAAGAAAAGACATCTCCAACGAAACAATCCAAACTTACGCAATGCAAGGTTATCGGTTGATGAACAATTGGAAAACAATACCAGGAGTGGATGAGGACGGGAATGTAGATGAAGACTTCTTGAACACCTGGATAGATAAGGTACGAGAACTTGCACAAGATGCTGACAGATTAGGAGTAGCCGATGGAAAGATTGGTTATATTCTTGCGCAATATCCCGAAACTAATAAAGATTATTGGCCACCTGATGCAATCAGTAATGCTATTGAAAGAATCAACACACATGATTTAAATTTAAATTTTTCGATAGGAATTACAAATAAGAGAGGATTTACATCCCGTGGACCTTATGACGGGGGAATAATTGAACGCGCAAACGCTGAACATTTTTCAAAGTTAGCCCAAGTCCACAAATTTAAACACCCAATAGTTTCAAAAATACTAAATGACATAGCAACAAGGTATCTGGAAGATGCAAAACGGGAAGATGAGGATGCTGAAAGAGCACGTTTAGAATACTAGAATATTCAGTTTTAAAATGACTAACTACATTCCTTACACAATTTCTGCAATCCTCATAGTAACCGGAATAATCTGGGCAGCGTGGTATGGTTTAAATTATTATCAAAGAAAGCAACAGCTGCACAAACAGCAGGAAGAGGAACGTCTTGAACAGGAACGCATTAGATTAGCTCGTCTTGAAGAACAAAGACTTAAAGATAAAGCCTATGTCGAATCATTGCTACATAAGTTTCAAGAAGCAAACAATAAACTCCAGCAACTTCAGGAATTCAAACAAGGTTACTTTAATGCCAAGAAACTTACAGATTGGCAAAGTACCGCAAAGTCCATTCTCCAAAAAGTAGAGACTTACAATCTGGAATCCCTCAAATTGGAACAGGAAGTTTTGGCATCTATCAAAATGCTTGAATCAAATCTACGGAAATGCGAAAGTATCCGAAAAAAATACAATCAAAATTTTGTCGAGCATGAACTCCAGGAATGTGATGACCTATTTTCTGCTATCGACAACGCATCATTAGACGAGCAACAGCGTCTGGCCATAGTCAAAGACGAAGATAACAACCTGGTCATTGCTGGTGCAGGCAGTGGAAAAACAACTACGGTAGCAGGCAAAGTCACTTACCTGGTCAAACGTTGGAAAGTAAAGCCCGATGAAATCCTGCTCATAACATTCACCCGTAAGGCAGCCGACGAAATGCACGACCGCATCAAAAAGAAAATGGGAGTCAACATCGAGGTCAATACCTTCCATTCTTTTGGACGCAAAGTCATCGGAGAAGTAACTCGCAACATGCCATCAGTGATTGAAGACAGCGAATTTAGTAAGCAAATGAAAGAAATCTTTTCGAGCCTTATGACCGAACCTGAGTTTGCCGACAAGGTCATTAAGTTTATCACCGAATATCGCCTGGAACCTAAAGACATAGATGATTTTAAAAGTCATGGTGAGTACATCAACTACCTCAAGGATCAGAATGTAACCTCATACAAAACGGTTGAGAAAGAAATTAATGGAAGAATTACCATATTACGTGAAAAATGCAAAAGCCTTGAAGAAGTTAAAATAGCCAACTTTCTTTTCCTAAATGCGGTCGAATACAGCTATGAAGCACCGTATGAATATCCTACTGCGGACAATGCCTACGCCCAATACCGCCCCGATTTTTACCTCCCTGCTTACGGCATCTATATAGAACATTTTGGTATTATTAATAAGGACTACGATGTTCCCCTCTGGTTCAGTGCAGGTGACTACCCCACCCCAAAAGCAAAATACAAAGCAGGCATCGATTGGAAACGGGAAAAGCATCAGGAGCACCAGACAAAGTTGGTCGAAACCTATTCATACGAGAACAAAAACGACCGCTTGTTGTCAAATCTGCAGCAAAAGCTCGAAGCCCATGGAGTCGTGTTCACACCAAGAACCAATGAGGAAATATGGGAAATATTGAATTCGGTAGCCAAAGATGAAGTCTCCTCCCTCGACACCTTACTAAGCACTTTCTTGAATTTATTCAAATCCAACAACTATCAAATTCCGCAAATCAAAGCAGAAATTAACAAGCAAAAAAGTGTCGAATTAAAAAATAGGCATCTTTTGTTCCTTTCCATTTTTGAACCAATATTAGACAAATACAACGAGTACCTGAAAAGCAAAAACCTGATTGACTTCAGTGATATGATTAATCAGGCAGCTTCGTATATCAACGAGAATAAATTCAGCAGCAAATACAAACACATCATCATCGATGAGTTCCAGGACACATCAGTAGGGCGCTATCAATTGGTAAAATCTCTTTTAGACAACAATCCGGAAAGCAAGTTATTTGCTGTAGGCGATGATTGGCAAAGTATTTACCGTTTCGCCGGTAGCGATATTTCACTATTTACGGAATTTGAAAAGTACTTCGGAGCGACTGAAATCTCAAGAATAGAAACAACATACCGTTTTGGTGATAAAATGATAGACCTAAGCAGTGAGTTCATTCTAAAGAATCCAAACCAAACATCAAAACAACTACGACCATTTGTAGTCAATGAAACCGAACCATTGGAAATAATCTACAATGAAGGCTTCGGAACTGACGACCCGCAGCCACTGATAGATGCCCTAAGAAAAATTGATACAGAAATAAGCTTCGAAAATACAAATAAGAAAATAATTGCACTGTCTAGGTACAATCATTTTATCAAAACCTATAAAGAAAGACAGGATTTATTTCTGGTCAAATACGA
>JAGXTF010000050.1 GCA_018333525.1 Bacteroidota bacterium
AATTCAAATGGAGAATCTTCTTGCTTTCCAGTTTCAACCGGAATATCCAATTGACCATTTTCTGCATATTGCAAGAAATGCTTCAGTGCCCGTACTCCATGTGTGGCGTTAGCATCAAGTTCTAAATCTCCAGCGACGAAATTGCAAAAAACCTCCATTGCCATCTTGGCGCGACTTACCAACACATTTAATCTGCGTTCGCCACCGTCGCGATTCACTGGCCCAAACTCCTTGGCAACACGTCCAGACTCATTTCTGCCATAACCAATACTGATCATGATTACATCACGTTCATCACCTTGGACATTTTCCAGATTTTTAACAAAAAATGGTTCATTAGGATGATCGGCTGTAAAAAACAAATCAAGCTCCGGATTTGCTCGTCTCAACAATTCCACTTCAACTTGGATCAGATCTCTTTGAGCGACACTAAATGCAACGACACCCAAAGATAAATGGGGCTTTTCTCTCGCGTGCTTGCAAACTGATTCAGCAACAGCTTTGGCTTCGTCTCGATTTGTGCGGGTTCTCCCACGATCATATAGCGCATTCGGCAAATGCCTCATCGACAAGCCAGTCGCAAACTGGTTGGTACCAGAAGAGGGAAATACAACCAGACGCCTGTCATAAAACTCTACATTTGAAATAGCAATAAGAGATTCATGCCTGCTTCTGTAGTGCCAACTCAGGTAACGCTCTGTCACACCACGAGCACGAAACATTGAAAGAATACTCTCAATATCAGACGTAACATTGTCTTCGTCATCACTCTCAATATCTCTGCCAAAGAAATTCGTTGGAGGCATCTGGCGTGTATCACCAACTACGATGGTTTGCTTACCACGTAAAATTGCGCCAAATGCATCAACGGCTTTCACTTGAGAAGCCTCATCAAAAATTACGACATCAAATGCTAATTTCCCTGGCGGCAAAAAATTGGCGATTGACATTGGACTCATCATGAACACAGGTTTAATTTGCTGGATAGCACGGCCTGATTCAGTCATCATTTGGCGAATAGGCTTAAGTCTGCGCTTCTTATTCAATTCATTTTGAATGATGGCCATTTCGCCTGTTTTACTCTTACTTGGCTGACGATTCCAAATATTTTTTGCTAATTCCGTTTGTGCATGAGCCAATGAAACTTTATCTAATTTACGGAAAGTTTCAATCAAATTTTCCTGCTTGATGCTGTCAAATTTAGTTAATGCTGACGAACGTGCGTAAGCACTCTCAACCAAACCAGCAAACCAGGAATAATCAAAAGCGGCTACCAGGTCTGCAGTATTGCTATCCCAATTTTCTGCATACACAACAATATCCTTGAGTCCAAGGATATTCATCTCTTCTTTAAGCTGATTAAAACGAGATAACAAATAAAGCTGTTGAATATTGATTTTCCAAGACAACAATTTTTCTTGAAAGTCATCTAGCGCCACCACTTTGATGCCAAATTCTTTTTCATCTAATTCCAAGCCAGAAAAAATATCTTTGATTACAATCTGAAGTTCATTTACTGCACCCAGTATTGGGTTTATTTCATTAATCAAACCACCCGGATCAGAATTACCGTTGAGAAAATCAAGTATCCCTTTGGGTAATTCTCCTTTACCCACCTCATCGTACAAGGCAAAAATCCACTGACTTAGCTTACTCAAAACCTCCCAATCTGATAATTCTTTAAGCCATTGGGCACCAAACAATGTTTCTCCCAAAATCGCATGTTGTTCGAAAATTTTCTTTTTCTGTTGATATTGCAAGATATCATCAATCAATATCAAACACTCTTGTTTATCAGCAGGTATGGAAGTTCTACACAAGCCCTGTAACTTAGCTTTTGATTGACGAAATTTCCCTGAAAATATTCTCCACCATTTATCACCATAATTGGCAAAATCTTGACGCACATCTAACAGCTGCTGATCCCACGCTTGATCAATCAATTTTCCTTCATGTGCTGCTTTTAATGTTGACATGATCTGCCCAGCACCAAGTAGTGAGCGAACGGAATCTCTGCGGCTTTGCCAATCGTCTGTAGTGAGTGAAATTCCAGTTAATTTAGGTGCTTCAGATGCCCGCTGCGCAGCGCGACATACAACTTCTACATCTGATATCGAAACTGGCGACAACAATTTCAACTGTTCTGCAAGCTTAGACGAAGAGTTATTTACCTTTTCATTAAGCCCGATCCCTAGCACAATCAATTGCGTAAGTTTTTCTTGCTCAATTGGAGAAAATGACTTCTTTAAACAACCCCAAAATGGATTATCAATTGGCCGCCCCATCTCTTTCAAATGCAAAGCCAATTCCTGTACTTTATACCGGAACCGCAGTTGATCACTTTGTGACCAGTTTTTCATACTGCCAAAAGGCCATACTGGCAATCCAGGATGCTCACGTTTCAGATTAAGATAACGCCCCAAGGCTTGAATAAATGTAACTTGGCTATTCCCTATTGGAGAATTAACTGCTTCACAATAGTCATTTAATTCGTCGCGAATCAGTTTAAGAGACTCTAAATCTCCAGTACCATCTTTGACGACAGGTTGACCTTGCTCGAGAGTTCTGGCCAACTCCTTCAGGACAGATTGCTTGGTAGCCTTGTGGCTGTGCAATTCAAGGACTGCATCACCTAAATGACTTTCATCCAATCTCCGTTTCACCACTTCTAGCGCGGCCATTTTCTCAGAAACAAATAACACAGACTTACCCTGTCCCAGCAAATCTGAAATGATGTTTGTGATAGTTTGAGATTTCCCTGTACCAGGCGGTCCTTGAATGACCAGATTGCGCCCCTCTCGTGCTTCAAGAATAGCAAGTGTCTGGCTGCTGTCAGCATCTCTGACAAATTTAACCTCACCTGGAACAATGACGCTATCCAAGTGAGCTCCCTCGAATACTACAGGCTCAATTTCATGGAAGTCATCACCCAATAGCAAATTCAACACCGGATGGTTTTCTGGTTTTTGTCCATCTGGCCAGACTTCCGGATCCAGATCATTGAACATTAGAAATTTACCAAAAGAAAAAAATCCTAAATGAATTTCATTTGCAGCGAGCTTCCAACGTTTCTGACTGTCGATAGATTCTGAGACTGACTTATAATAACTTTCCAGCGATGGCATTTCATCTGCATCAGTGCTAGCGTCTACCACATATTCTGGCAAATTAAGCTTGAAATCCGCTTTCAACTTCGCCGCAAGCGACAAATTTTGTACGAGATCATCTCCAGTGTAATCAATTTTAAAACCGTCTTTCGTGCCAATCCTTGACAGTGTAACTGGCAGCAACAATAGAGGCGCTTTACGAATCTTGTCAGAACTGTCCGCTTCATACCAATGCAAAAACCCCAGTGCAATGAACAATATATTGACACCTTGCTCTTGTATGTATGTTTCAGCTTCAGTATGTATCTTCAATAAAGAGAGGAATAGCCTTTCTTCTGTCAATGCAGTTTGCAGCTTTGTATCAGTATGTCTTTTAGCGGTTTCTCCGGGCTTTTGATCCTCATCTTTTGACCAATTTAGATTTTCCAACTCATGTAACAATTCCATGGTTGAATCATCATTTTCCTCAGACAATTGTTCGCCTCTGCTAGTGCTAGATGAAAGTTGTTTGAGTTTGTCTTTGGGGAGCGGCAAAAAAGTCATGGTACGATTTTTTCTGTAAAGTATATTCAATACCTCAACAGACAATTCATCGATCACTCGAAGGCTTTTTGATCCGGGATTAAAATTAATGAGATTATTGCGAAGACCTATGTCCAACAGGTCTTTTCTACTACTAAGCAATCTCTTTTGAAGTTCGATTTGCGACATATATTTTCCAGAATCTATTGAAGTTTCAAACTTAAAAGCGGAACCTCATCTGCAACAAACCACCAGTAAGCAACAACATTAATCGTTGTTGGGTTTCGACTAGCCATCTAATTGTTAAATACAGGCATCTAAATAGGCCAAGTCGATACAAGACTTAATCGCAAAAAACCACCTTTTCTATGCTCAAAATCATACATCAATATGTAACAATTTTGTTACATACAATTTTCACAATGCAGAAATAAATAGAATCCATGTCTTGAGAAAACATTGCGTATGCCCAAGAAAGAACAATGCGCTACAAAACATGGATGAATGATGAAGTGAGGTATTAACATTCGGTAACCTGGGTTTGATTGCTACTGACTAACAACGACAGGTCTTGTCATTGATAGTCATCGACCTTTGCAAGCTGCCGGGAGTGCCGTGTACAGCATTTTCTCTTGAGCGACGAGATTGCTGCGAACAGCAATGTCAGCAAAAGGATAAGCGTAGGACGCATTGCAATGCGCCGTATGAAATCCTCGCATGGCGAAAAGCTATATATGAATTTGGCAAACTGCTAACAGGAGAAATAAGTCAGGCCGTTTTATGTGTACATGCGGCGCATTACAATGCGCCCTACCTTACGGCGCTGATTGCGCTTTACTCTGGTTTTACCATTCCCCCTCAAACCCGTCATGCCGGACTTGATCCGGCATCCATTGCCTAGCTCACTTCTATGGATTTTTTGCCCAGCTCTGCCCCATATCGATCAACGAACCGGGACGGCATGGATGACATGCTTTTCAAGTTAGGGACGAGGCTGACATCGTCTGCGGACGCTACGTCGAAGGTATCGCATTCACCATCCCAGTAAGGAAAAATCTGGCGATAAATCTCATTGCTGCCGTCAAATGCCAGCTGTTCTATTTGCTCCAAAATTGAAGCAGGAATCAGCAGCTTCTCGAAATACGCCAGCACTTCCGGGATGATATCGTAGCCTTCTTTCTCTATCATGATTTCGCGGTCCGTGTATTGGCGGACAAACTCACGCACATCAAAGCGTGGCAGGAGCTTTTCCTGCTTGT
>JAGXTF010000051.1 GCA_018333525.1 Bacteroidota bacterium
CGATGGCGGTGGCATGTATTTGGAGATTGCTCCGACTGGCTCGAAGAATTGGAGAATGTTTTATCGCCAGCCAAACGGAAAAACCAATCGTTTGAGCTTCGGCGCATATCCAGCCGTTTCGCTGCAAGAAGCACGGGAAAAACGCGAGCAAGCACGCAAACTCATCGCAGAATCTATTGATCCAAGCGAGAGTAAGAAAGCGCAAAAAGTAGCCAAAATTGAAGCGATGGGCAATAATTTTGAAGCAGTAGCATGGGAATGGTTCAGAATCAAAATAGAGCCACTCTCAGAGACGCACAAAGCACGCACTCGCGCTTATCTCGAAAACGACCTCATCCCCTATTTGGGCAAACAGCCAATTGCAGAAATTAAGGCGGTTGATCTACTCAGATGCTTACGGCGCATCGAATCTCGCAAAAATAATCGAGGCCAACGCGTAACAGAAACGGCAAACCGCGTCAGAACACTAATGTCCGGCCTGTGGCGATATGCTATCCAGACAAGCAGGGCTGAACATGACATTGCACATGATCTGCTTGGCGCACTTGCAAAGCATGTCAGCAAGAATTTCTCTCATATTGTAGACCAAAATCTTCTTGGCCAATTGATGCGTGATATTGATCACTATGTCGGCTCGCCAGCAACCAAGGCTGCACTACAATTGCTGCCACTTGTATTTACGCGTCCAGGTGAGCTACGACAAGCAAAATGGAAAGATATTAATTTTAGTACCAAGGAATGGCGCTATTTGGTCACAAAAACAGAGATTGACCACATTGTTCCACTCTCGGATCAGGCTATACAAATAATTCAATCCATGCGCCCCTATACTGGTTCAGGTGAATATATTTTTAGCGCTGGTTCCGGTGCAAAACCAATCAGTGACGGAACAATAAACAAAGCACTTAAAACACTTGGCTACTCAAGTGACGTAATCCAGCCTCATGGATTTCGCCATACGGCTGCCACAGCGCTCGCTGAGCTTGGATGGGCGGAGGAAAAAATCGAACGCCAATTGTCGCACTTGGTCCAAGGTGTAAAAGGAAAATACCAGAAAGCGAAATATCTTGAAGATCGGAGAGAAATGATGCATGCATGGTCTAAATATCTTGATTCGCTAAAAAACGGAATGTACGCAATTCAATCTAAATGAGTTCGAGTAATAACATGAAATATCCAGAGCAATAAATTAACAAAAACATTACATTATTATGCCAATCACCGAGAATGAAGAAAATAATTCAACTGATGATATGAAGAAAAAATTACCACGGCCAAATGGAAAAGACATTAACAGGTACAAAGGGATGGAAAAATGGTCCTATCGAAAATGGGCCTGGGAATTTCTGCGCAGAAATAACGATTTTATACTAGCATGTAAAAAATGCGAGGTTGGAACAGATGATGAGAAACAAGCCATCGCCAACCAGTTTGGATTATTAAGATTTAAGGACTACAGAGACCCATACACCGGGAGTTACGGGAAGCCGAAATTTACATCAGACCTACTGACAAGCTGGTCAAACCAAAACGGTGACAGGAGTTCAAAATCGATAGAATTAGAGCAGGGTATGGTACTGGTACGTTTTGATTTGAACGCATCATTTATTGACACTCAATCGCTGGATAAGCAATTGCAACTCGCTAAAGGACGATTGAAAAAAAGATTGAAAGAATACAGCGAGAAACTAAATAAGAAAACTGTTACTCATCATCATAGCTTCAAGACATTTGGTATCTATATCAGATTATTAGACCTTCTCGCAAACCGTAAGACATATGCTGAATGCGCGAGAGATATTGAGCCCATCAAATCAGCAGATAAAACAAAGGAAGAACTTTCCGAGAATATAAAGCAAAGAATCAAGAAAGCAAGGGAATACACTACACATGGCTACAGGTTTTTAGCACTTCACCCCGGCAAACCAGGCGAAAAAGTCATTACTCTCGGCGAAATCCTATAAAAATTAAAATGTCAAGGGAAAATTAGCGGGTGCCACTCGTTCTCCCTGGATTAGCTTTAATGCTTCAAGCAAGATATGAACTGTGCTGGCCAGCGCAAAGTTCACTTACTTGGAGTAACTATGATCTCTTTTCACCCAATCGTTTCGGCAATTGCCAATTCTGTACACGATCACTGCAAGTCTGAAATTTCAGTTGCGGCAAACAAGGTCAAATCAGAATCTCAAGAGCACTTTACTGCACCTAATTTGATCTCAATTAAACAGGTTCAAGTTCGCTGCACTCTCTCTCGCTCAACAATTTACGCGTACATCAAGAAGGGTATCTTTCCAAGACCATACTTGATTGGTGCTCGCGCCGTCCGCTTCTCAGAATCTGAGATTGATCAATGGATCAATGGACGTATCAAAAATCAGACTAACGACTGACTCTATAACTGTTCTCAACAGCATCTTGTGTCACATTAAATGATAAATATCTAAGGCTGTAAATAGCAATTAGAGCGCCACAAATGCTTGAGACTCCAGTCTAATTTTGAAACACAATCTCTCGCAAATGAATTGATTTTATTCAATTGCGAAGCCAATCAAAAAGATAGAAATTTGAAAATGAATACCACACAAATTTTTCCCATAGATTCGGAATCTGATGTCGCCCCTTCGTGTTCAAAAACAGATAACAATTTATTTCATCTGGATTTGACTAAGGAGTTGAATGATACCGAAAATTTGATTCACCAGTACCTGGAATTTTCTGTCAAAACACCAGAATTTGAAGGAATCATGAAAATCATGGATTTGAAAAAAATCTACATTTCCATCAGTGCCAAGAAAAAGCTCAGTGACGAGTATTTGAATCCACTGCTACTTCTCTGTCACTACGGAAAGGCATATAAAAATAAGTTGATTACCACGTTCAATCGCGGCAAACACAAGGGTGTAACCTACATAGATTCATCGGCTAACAACTACATCTTTGAGTCAACTTTAGGCTCACACTTTGTCGTAAAAGGCTTGCTCAACTCCCTCCGTGAACGCGAAATCCATATCCTTACAGATTTGGAATAATAGCTCTTGGATGATGACACATCTCACCATATGCATAGATGTGTCATAACAACCTACTTAGTAAGCGGTACTTCATATATCGAGTACCACATCAAGGAGATACAAATGGCATTAAAAGTTAAAGCATCTACCGGACCAATTGAAGAACGTCACATTAAAAAGTCAAATAAACCGGTAGAACAACGGGCTCAAATAATTAAATTTCAGCCCTCAAAAAAAATGACTCTCTTGACAGCAGAAGACCTCACAAAAATCAGCATACCAAGCCGCAGGAAACACTGGGGTAAACTGATTTTGTCCAATCAAACTGGCATGTTCTATGGCCCGCGTGGTTGTGGTAAAACATGGTTATTGATGGGTATCGCTATCTCCATGAGTTCAGGTGTTTCATTTTTGGACTATCAACCGACAAACAAACGTCGCGTGATCTATTTGGACGGTGAGATGGATATCTCCTCGTTCAAGAACAGGCTGATTATGATGTGCAAAAGCTTGGAGACTCCCCCCCCAAAAAATCTGTCTATTTTTACGCCAGAATCCTTTGCTGGTTTACTGCCATCAATTACTGACCCTGCCGGACAAGCACAAATTGATCAAAT
>JAGXTF010000052.1 GCA_018333525.1 Bacteroidota bacterium
GCTCGGATGGTGAAATTGGTAGACACGCTGGACTTAAAATCCAGTGAACAGCAATGTTCGTGCGGGTTCAAGTCCCGCTCTGAGTACACAGAAAACCTGTAAATCTTTAATTTAAAAGGATTTGCGGGTTTTTCTTTTTTAATCTGCCATACATTTGCCAGAGAATCCGATTTTTAGTGTTCTGATTGTTTATTTTTTGTGAGCTAGTTAAAGGGTAGGTAACGGGTAGTTGATTTCAAAAATAAGGTCAAGGTGATGTCAAGGTAATAACCCCCGAAAATAGGGCTAAATTTTTATGTCCTTTTTTTATTTTACCCCGATAAATACTTTCGTTGATTATTAATTTCAAATTCATAGAACATGAAAAATTTAATTATCGAATTACAGTCGAAAGTAGATAGTAAAAGAAGGTATCTACAGTCAGAAGTTTGTCTTTTGTTAGACAAAATCATCAATCACCAATCTATTGATTTCGAGTCCAAATCGGAACTTATCCAATTGAAGGCCTCCGTCAATAAAATTCACTTTGAATATTGGAACCGGCACGCCTCAAATGAAGAGGCTTTTGTGTTGATTAATCACTATGTTAAAAAAGCTTTAGAAATCCTTAAAAACAGAAAACCCCTCGATTGAGGGGTTTGTTTATCAAAAATCTATTTTCTCCAATTTACATTACCAAGTTTCCAAATCTCATGGCCAAGGTCAATGGGTTTTTGGTTGTTTTCAAACTTTTTACTTTTTATGGCACGAACGACATCATCAAGCTTTTGGTTTATTCTCTCATCAGTAAAACCATTATCAAAATTGAATTGAAAGTCTCTTAGTTTTAAACTATCATCTTTGACGGTGTTCATCATTGATAATCTCAAGTACCTTTTGTACTCATCGAAGTTTTTCCAAACGATATCATCTTTCCCTAAATGCGTAATTGTTGGCTTTGCCGGAGTGATTCTTGGATTTGAACCATCAGGACCGGTAATGATCTCTGGAACGTAACCATCACCAACAACCGCTAACTCTTCCGGTCCGCCTTTACGTCCGGTTTTGTATTTTGGTAGTGGCGTAGCTAAAACTGTGGCTGTTTGAATTGCTCCCAATCCTATAATGAAAGGCAATAGAGAACCCCCAAAGACCGGACCCAAACCAATTGGCGGAGGTGCTAAAGCAGCAGCCGAAGCCATCGCGGTTTGAGCTGCAATTGTAGCTACATTCATAATCTTATTGAAGACCGCTGCATCATACTCGGCTTTTTTCTTCTTTTTCTCTAAAGCGACTCGTTTCCTTTCTCGTTCTTGCTCAAGAGCTGTTTTCAAAGCTTCGTTGTTTCCGGCAGCTTCTATTTCACGATTGTAGTAATCATCATTGGCTTGAATTTCAGCGTCTATGTTTGCGATTTTTGCATCGAAAATAGCATTGGATAAATCGACTAAAGCATCTTTGAGTTGAAATGCCATTTCTTTTACCCTTTGGTAAAATTCTTCTTCAAGCTCAGTTTTCTTTTTTGATTTTTCCTCTGTAGTTTTCAAATCGAGCTCAGAAAGTTCGGCTTTTGCTTTAGCAAGCTTATTCTCAATGGCGACTCTTTCCTCGACAGAAATTTTAGAGTTTGCTAATAGTGACTCCAATTCATTGATTTGAATCTGAAGACCTTCTTTTGCGGCTTTCTCTTTAATTTCATTTAATCTTCTTTGGTGATCTTCTTCAGCTTGTTCAATTAACTTATTATTACCTTTGGCCGCGTCTAGTTTTTGCTGATATAATTCGTTTTCATTTTTTAGAGCCTCTTGAAGTCTAGTGTCCTGAGCTAAAAGTTCACGATCAATCTGTTTTTGAACTTTTGCCACCTCAGAATCAATGATAGTTTGTTTGTCACTTGCAGACTTCTCTTCTAAATTTTTCTTATCGGCATAGTATTTTTCAAGAATTAATTTTTCTTCGTTGGTTAAATTCTCAATTGCTAATTTTCCCGAAAGTATCGAAGCGATTCTTGCCTCAGAATCCTTTTTGTAAATTTCAAGTTTCTGTTTTGAAAAATTCTCTAATCCATCTTTTTCAAGTGCATACTTCATTAAATCGTTAGCTAGCGTTTCATTGTTTTTAGACTCTTGCAATTGCTGAATATTGAGAAGGGCATTGATTTTCTCTTCGGTTGTTGCCTTATCTGAATCAATGATTTTTTGATTGTTATTGATTTCGTTTTGATAACGGAATTGGCTCAACTGATAGATGGCATCATTTACCTTTTTGGCATTTTTCAAACCGTTATCCTGTTTGTCCTTCTCGGCTTTTGCAGTAGAATAGATTTGTTCGCGTTCAGCTGTCAATGCAGCAATTTTAGCCTTAATAACGCGACCTTCTTTTCCGGTCTTATCCGAAAGACCTTTTACAAGTTCCTCTTGGGCTTTTATTTCAGCATCTATAACCTCGATTGTTCTTGGTAGATTAGCTACTTTATTATTTACCCTTGCATCTTCCGCTTTGGCAGTTTCCTTTTCAGCTTGGCTTAACCCTCTTAGATCTGCAAGTCTACCTTTTGAAAGGATTGCCTCGGTTTTGTAAACCGAAAGCTTTCTCTCTTCTTGAGCTATGAATTCGGTTGTAATACTACCTTGTCCTTCATACTTTCTATAATTCTCAAGTGCTTTAGTTTGAAACTTAATTTGTTCGGCTAAATCCTTTTGAAGCTTGATTTCATCATTTATAGCTTTCTTTTTGTCAATTTCAAGGACTTTAGCGTTTTCTTTATTGTATTCAGCTAATAATTTTTGGTTGAGTTTTAAAGCCTCCCCGTATTTATTTACGGCCGTTACGGCTCCAGGAACTACTTTGGCTAACTCACTTACAATTCTTTGCATTTCCTTTTGCTCTTCAGTAGTTAACTTAGTTTCGCCGCCGAGTTTTTTAGCCTTTTCCTGAAGCTCCCCGTATCTATCAGTAAGCTGTTTTGTTGAAGCGGCCGTTTTAGTTAATTGCTCTCTGTTTTTTAAGAAGTTTTCGGAGCTTTCCTTTGTTCTAGCGGCTGTAGTATCAACAGACTCATTGAATTTGTCTAAAGCATAAATAGCAGAAGTAAGAGCTGTTATAATTAGAAATAAGGCGTTTGCTTTCAAAGCAGTATTAAATCTTTGCCATGCGGTTGTAGCTCCGGTTGTGGCAACTGTATTAGCTGTTTGTGCTGCGGTTCCGGCTACAGTAGCTGTGGTATTAGCAGTTTGAGCCACAGTAGTTTCTACAGTTCCTAATGTTAATAGTTTTTGCTGTAGTGACGCAACAACTAAAGCAGCTCTATAGGCTAGCCATGCAGTGGTAATTATTGTGAGAACATCAATAATCGTTTTTAAATTTCCTGATAAAAATCGGATTC
>JAGXTF010000053.1 GCA_018333525.1 Bacteroidota bacterium
AATCGTCTGCGTGGGCAACAACCCCGACAAGCGTTCCATTTATGGAGCCGTCCTCTCCCTCTACGCCTCCCGCCTCATTAAAATCGTAAACAGAAAGGATAAGCTCAAAAGTGCCTTGGTTTTTGACGAATTCCCTACCATCTTTTTCAATGACATTGATGGGCATATCGCAACTGCCAGGAGTAACAAAGTAGCCACCATACTTGCCGCTCAGGATTTTTCTCAGCTAAAGAAGGATTATGGTAAAGATCAGGCTGATGTAATCACCAATATTTGCGGGAATATAATTTCAGGTCAGGTAACCGGAGAAACCGCTCGATTATTATCAGAACGGTTTGGTAAGATTGTCCAGTTGCGACAAAGTATGAGTATCAATAGTAATGATACCAGCATTAGCAAATCCTGGCAAATGGATAATGCCATACCCGCCTCCAAAATTGCCACCCTCTCCTCCGGTGAATTTGTAGGAATGGTAGCAGATAATCCTGATGATAAGATTAAGCTGAAAATGTTTCACGCAGAAATCCTACAGGATACCGAGGCAATCAACAGGGAGATGAGAGACTTTAAGGAAATCCCGCCTGTTTATAGTATTTCACAACAGGATATTCAGGATAATTTCTACCAGATCAAACTTGATATCCGGAGATTAATTGAAAATGTTGTTGCGAAACTTGAACATGAGTCTCAAACTCGTTAAAAGATAGCCGGGAGTAGATACTTTTGAGATACATTTTCCTTGTCAAACCCCCTCCGGTTGGTAAGGGGTATTGTCAAGAAAAATACAAGGATTAGATACATCTTAGCTCTCCTACAATCGAAGCCTATTCATCTTGGTGCAGCACCCAAAGCTGCTCCCCCAAAGAGGTAAAATAAGAATTACTCTCACAAATCACACTTACCTTTTGTTCAGTATCGTAAATAATATAGGTTTCTTTAAGATCTAATCAAGATCAAAGCCAATTGAAAGGCTCCTGTTTTTACACTACTATTTTTTATTATTTTGGCAATTCAAAAACAACCGTAATGTCCCATCAGAATATTCGTCTTTTCCAAGAATCTATTACGCAAGAACTAAACGTTACACAGAACCGTGTTCGTCATTTAATTGGAGATGCAAACTGGGGTGCTGAGGGGGGATATAAAGAAGCTATTTTGCGAAAAGTGATTGCTCAATTTCTTCCTGCTAATCTGAAAATCGGTACAGGATTTATATTGGGTAACAACGATCATTTACGCGGAACTGAAGGAAGAATATCAACACAACTGGACATAATAATTTATGAAGACAAAACACCCGTTATATTCAGAGAAGGTGATTTTGTGATCTTAACTGAATCAAGTGTACGTGCGGTAATTGAAGTAAAGGCAAGTATCATAAACTATTCAGCAGAGTCCGCAAATGCATTAAATAATATCATTACAAAATTAAACAGATTAAGAGATTTTCATGGTTTCAGAGAATTACCAGGGCAACGAAAAAAGTTTATAGGTGTATTTGTTTACAACTACAATGATACGTTTACGGCCAAAAGGGTTGATGAAGCATTAACTAATTCAAACGGCCTTATAAACCATATTTCTTTAGGACCAACCAATTTTATTAGGTATTGGGAAACTACTGAAGGTCTACATCCTCCTGTCAATAACAGAAACGGACGTTGTTATTTGAGATATCAATTAGAAAACTTATCATTCTCCTATTTTATCTCAAACCTGTTGCATATTGTATCAGACAATGATCCCGAAGACAGGTATTGGTTCTCATTTCCCATCGCCGGAACCAAAGAAATTCACAGGCTTGAACAAATTGTGAATCTTCCTGTCTTATAAATAAACGCACTGAATTCTTTACACAACTATCTCTATGAAACTTATTCTGGAACATGTGAAAAAGAATCGAAAAATCTGCTCAATGATTACAAGCTAATTGCGATCCCCAAGCATAAAACGATTATCGGTACAGCGCGAGAAGCATTCATTTCTGGAACAAAATCTACCAGAGTTTATTTCTTATCACTCTGGATAAATTTTGATTGTGAAAGTATCTGCTATTTTAAAATTCTTTTAATAGTTACAAACAGTACATTATTTCATTACAAAATGCATAACGAAATTGCTTACAAATGTTTACTTCAATTTTCTGTAACCCTTTATATTCTCCAAAATGTAGAAAGCACATTTCCATAGAACTACTTTGTATTTAACTGAATGATTTTAAAATCGAAACCCATACTCCGTATCTCTTTGCGTAATTCCAAAATGGAATATTTAGCGATGTTGGATTTGAAAAGTTCGACATTCCTTTTGAGGCTGCGGGCTGCTCCTGCAGTATCAGCGAATGCAAGACAAAAGCAAATATTTTTATTAAGTTTTTTCTCAAATACAGTTTTTAATCCGCGTGGATTAAAAACCTGAGTTGCCATTTTTTGCATAAAAGGGCTTTTGCTTTTTGCTCCACGCTTGACGGCTTCTTCAATCTGCTTTACATACACATAACCAGCCGTCTTATCCTGACTGATCCGTCGTGCAGCCATCAACACCTGTGAAGCAAGGTCACGGATCCTGTTGTCAAACCCTTTTTTTACATGGATGAGATGAACAAAGGTATCATCGAATTTCATTATGTCGCAAAACTCAATATTCTCAGGTGTGATCGTATCGAATACGTAGGTTTTGTCGCTCCCGATAAAATCTTCGTTGTAGTCCCGCTCTAAGCTGTGAACGGAAAAAGGTTCTGTCAGAAGTGTTTCATCAAGGCACTGAGCAATCATTTCTTTGCATTCTAAATTGAGCATTTCAATAAAATCAGGTTTTATCCTATACCAATCCCCGTCAATCAAAAAATAGGTCTGTTCGTTGTACGTGATCTCTCCGTGAAGGTGTTCAAAGAGGTTTCCACCCGTTAAGGTCTCTCCAGCCTCATCCCTGCTATATAAATAATTCTCGAGAAGCGAATACTTGAAATGGAGTTCGGTATCATGCAGCAGCCTCCCGGCTTTATTCAAACTCTTCAGTATTTCATCGAAGGACATTGGGTTATCAAACTCAACAGGGCTTTCCGAATTGGGGGAAATGAATGTAGAAGCAGTCAGAAACTTTTCAAAATCCTTATGGCAAAAATCAAAATCGGATAAGATACCAGCCTGGTAATTATTGTACAACAGCAAAATTAATGCCTCGTTGAGATATGCGATCGTCGCAGTATTGGTTTTCTTCTTTTTTGAGATTAGTTCAACGTGGTTGATGGAGAAATTGGCTTTCTTGTCTATGATCTCATCCAGCTTTGCTACAATTTTCAAAAACGTGGGAAAGTCGATTGTCTTGCTGATTTTGAATGAAGTTTTAGCAAGGCAGCCCGAAGTATTCCTCTTTAATTCCAGCTCGTTGAAACCAAAAAACGTAGTTAGGATTTTTTTATCAAGGTCTGCTTTCACCTCTTTATAAATAATACCGAATTGAGTATCGTCCGAAAGCCTTTGATCGCCGCGGTAAAATCTGCTCTGTCCAATCACGGCCCCGGTAACACCCCTGTTCTGAATGTATTTGATAACCTTGCTGTTTTTTTCAATCAGTCTAGTCAGGATTTCAATTCCGAATGTCTGGTCAGCAAACCGATCGATCTCCTGGGAAGCGAAACCGCCACAGATCGCAAAAATTCTT
>JAGXTF010000054.1 GCA_018333525.1 Bacteroidota bacterium
CGCGAAGAAGCCGAGAAAGTAGGAGCGCAGATGGAGTTCGGTGCAAAGTATCCAGACATGGTGTCTGTGTATTTTGTGGGAGAGAATTTGGAGAATGCAATTTCCAAAGAATTCTGCGGTGGTCCGCATGTGAAAAACACCAGCGAACTCGGAACCTTCAAGATTCTAAAAGAAGAAGCCGTCGCTCAAGGCGTACGACGCATCAAGGCCGTGCTCAGTTAGTTGTGACGCTTACTTTTCCTTGTGCTATAATTATTGCGTGCAGATATTTTCTAAACCAAAAAAACAAAAGGAAACACTCGTTTTAGTTTTCGATGTTGGTTCTTCGTCCGTCGGGGGAGCGCTTTTTTTACGGCAACAAGGTGGAGCTCCGAAAATACTTTATACCTTGCGCGAATCCATCAAACTGGAAGCGGATTTAGACCATCAAAGATTTTTTGAAACAACCCTGAAAACTTTACGAGAAGTAGCAGGCAAGATGTGTCTTTCTGGGCACGGCAAACCTAGCGAGGTTTACTGCGTACTGTCTTCTCCTTGGTTTGCTTCTCAAACTAGGGTCATAGAGCTCGAGAAGAACACCCCTTTTATATTCACCTCAAAATTAGCTGATGGTTTGATCGAAAAAGAGATGAAACTCTTCCAAGAAGAACACGCAAAAAAGTACGGCGAAGACATGAATCGTGTCCGAGCTATCGAACTCAAAACCATGAGCACCAGCCTCAATGGATATAAAACCAGTAAACCATTTGGTCAAAAAGCCAAAGAACTCGAGATGTCGATTTTTATCTCCATGAGTCAGGAAAGCCTGCTAGGAGAGATAGAGAAATCCATCATCCGACATTTTAATGTACCGGAAGTTAAATTCATTTCATTTGCCATGGCTTCTTTTGCTGTCGCACGGGATATGTTTGTAAACCAGGAGAGTTTCTTGTTGGTGAACATTGGTGGTGAGGTTACCGATATATCCATGGTCAAAAAAGAAGTTATCCGTGAATCCATATCATTTCCCATTGGTGAAAATTTCATCATACGTAGATTAGCAAAAGGCCTGAAAACAACTTTCGATGAAGCTCGGTCGTTTATGACCATTTACAACGAGGGTCACATGGCCGACGCTCTTTTGAAAAAGACTGATCCGGTAATTACCGAAATCAGAACCGAATGGCTCAGAAATTTTCAAGAATCACTCCGAAACCTCACCAACGACATTTCCATACCAGCAACTATTTTCATCACAGTAAACAAAGACTTGGCGGATTTCTTTTCGAAAACAATCAAAACCGAACAGCTTAACCAGTACACCCTCACGGAATCCAAGTTCCGCATGTTGTTTCTAAGCATTGAGTCTCTACACGGCATAGCTATTGTAAAGGATGATGTCGTTCGAGACCCGTTCCTTATAATCGAGTCGATTTACATTAATCAATTTCTCCGTTAAAATTCAAGCATATGGTTAAAAAAATTATGTCAGACATGGTTTCCAAGAATAACTCTAAAACAGAGAGTCGCAAAACTGTAAAAAGATTTGTTTCTGAGAAAGAAGAAAACATAAAGATAGATGAGCGTCTAAACAAGCTACATCTCTTGAAGAAGAAGGTTGACGACGAATCTCCGAGGGTAGATATCGAAAGAAATTCATTTGAAGAAACGACAAGAGAAGCCCACAAGGGCCACAAGTCGCTTTGGTTTGTGGCTTTGTTTGCTATCTTGGTCTTGTTTCTCGCTCTTTCTTCAAATTTTTCTTCGGCCAAAGTCACCATTACGCCGAAATCAAAAGATTTTAAATTAGAGGAACTTCTGAGTGCAGTCCGTGGTAGCGTGGAGGGCCCTGATTTATCTTTTGAAATAGTTTCAATGGAAGGTAGTGAAAGTACAAACATCACAGCAACTACCCAAAAAGAAATGAAGACTCCAGCCCGTGGCCAAGTTTTGATTTACAACAAATACGGTGCATCTCCACAGAAACTCTCCATCGACACTCGTCTCGAAGGTTCCAACGGCAAGATTTATAAAACCGATAAGGAAGTGGTGATACCAGGAATGACCGGTGACACACCCGGATTCATCAAAGTTGGTATATATGGTAACGAACCTGGAGAAGCATATAACAGTAGCCCCCTTGATTTTAAAATTTTTGGTTTTCGCGGCACTGGCAAGTATGACAAATTCTATGCTCGCAGTGAGGGTGATATAACCGGAGGTATGTCGGGTAAATTTTACGTAGTTTCTGAGGAGGAAAAAACCAAAGTGTCTTTGGATTTGACTACGACACTCAAAGACAGTTTAACCAAGAAAGTGTTAGAACAAGTACCGCCCGATTATGTACTTTTCAAAGACTCTTTGATTTTTAAGGAAGGGAATTCAAATGTCAGCGCTACTCAAAAAGAAGAGTCCGCTCCTGTTTCTGTGAATGGTTCTGTATTTGGTTTTCTATTCAAGGAGTCTGACTTAGTAAAGAAAGTGGCAAAAATCGCAATTCCGGACTACGCTGGAGAAGAAGTTTTTATTCCTGAGTTAGAAAACTTCATTCTTACTTTTGGCAACAAAGACGGCCTGTCGGTGGATTCAAAAAATCTCAACTTCAGACTAACTGGAACCGGTAAGGTTGTGTATAAAATTAATGAAAGCGAAATAGCTTCACAACTATTAGGCCGCAAGAAAGAAGATTTCAAACGAATCTTGTCTGAAAACAAGAATATAGAAAATGCGGAATTGATTTTGCGCCCTCTTTGGCGCAGTAAATTACCAGACAAACTAAAGCGTGTAAAAATCGTAGTCAATTATGGAGAAAAGTAAGACTCTTGTGATTGACATTGGGACCTTTTTGTATTATATTTTCCACAGCTAAATGAGCAACCTAAAAGACGATAAATTATTAACCGCACGTGGCGTAGTGATTGAAGCTTTGCCTTCAACTTTGTTTCGTGTTGAGCTGGAATCTGGTGAAGGATTGCTTGCGTACCTGGGAGGTAAAATGCGCATGCACCGAATCAAGGTTTTGGTGGGCGACAAGGTTGAAATTGTGCTTGATCCGTACGGTGGTAAGGGCAGGATCATAAAAAGGTTGTAATTTTTTTGAAAGTAGTGTATGATACATTCCACATTCAGATAGAGCGATTTAATGATAAAAAATAAGGGTTTTTTCCTTATTTTCGTTTTATTTTGATTATTTTAGTAATTAACAAAGCCGCGGTATGAAGATCAAAGCATCAGTTAAAAAGATTTGCGCAAAATGTAAGATGGTTAAACGCAAAAGACATTTGCTAGTGATTTGTTCTAACCCAAAGCATAAGCAGAAGCAATAAGATATGAGAAT
>JAGXTF010000055.1 GCA_018333525.1 Bacteroidota bacterium
TAAATACATAGTTAAAGTCAGATTTGTAGCCCATCCCTGGGTTACCGTCTATCATCCACTCATAATCTACATTGCCCTGTGCCTTGGTTACGTTGCTCTTAAAGCCTACGCTCATGCCATTGGCCGCCGGATTGTAATCTGTCAACCAGCCTGATTTTGGTTTTGCAGGGGGCAATAACTCACTATCCCAGATGCCGATAAATCCGCTGTCCACACCTGCTGAATTCGACTCAAAGGTCAGATACATCGCTCCGCTGGTAGCTTTGAATATATAATCTTTATAGGTGGCCTGGTTGGAGGAATTAATTCCGCCCACAGGACTCAATACTTTACCACTCTCGTCATAGCCGTCATATACCTTCAGTTTGTCATTGATGTCGGCAAACTTCAATTGTTTGAATCTCAGGCGGATCTCTTTAGCGCCACATGGCAATATCTTAAAATAATCGATGGTTACTTTTCGGTTGTTGCCATAGGACAAATCCGGACCACCGTTGTCATATATCACACCGCCCTGGTTGGTGGCCAAATGGTTGGGACCCATGTAATACTCGCTCGGTGGCGTGCAATCGATATAGCCTTTTTTGCAAACTTTGGTACTCAATCCAATGTCGTTCTCCGCCGTCAGACACACATCCCACTTGCCCTCTTCATCAAAGCTAAATACAGGGTTCTGGGAAGATGAGGTAAGCACGGTTCCAAACGGGGAGGTCAGTTCCCATGCCCATTTATAGGCTCCGTTGGTGGAGATATCAAACAACTGTCCGGTATAAAATACTTCTACCTGGTTGCTGCTGGCTATAAAGTCCGCAACCGGTGCTGCTGTTGGTTTTACAATCTTTACAGGTTTGAATATGGAATCTTTCAATCCGCAGTATTCCTGCTTCAAATACACATCATAAGTGTTTACCAGAGGGAATGCCGCTTTGCCTTTGGGGCCGCTGCTCACCATGGCGGTTGCACCAGGATAGGTCCAGGTTTGGGTAAACGCTGTGCTTGGCTGGTTGGAGTTGAATGTTATCGGGGTTTTGATGTAGTTAGGTCCTGCCGGTACGGTGAAATCCGCTACTGGCGGCTTTAATGCCTTCAGGTTCACCTCAAAGTCCAGGATGTTGCCATAGCTGGCCAAAGTTCCGCAACCATTGGTTGCTGTAAAAGCATAGGCATAATAGCTGCATCTCACGCGCATCATTGCTTTTCCGGCTTTTGCCGTTGCATTACAAGGAATATTCACTGTTGCCGAGCGTGTGCTATTAACAGTAATATTCGAAAATGCTCCGGCACTTGGATTTGTAAGACACTCAGAGGCTGAAAAACTTAAATCGCCATTCAAGTCAACCCAGATTCCCGCATGGCAACTATAACTGGAAGTGTTCTCAATGGTTATGGTCATTGCCTCACCAGGAGTAACATCCATCATAGCACCTTTGGTCATCAGAAAATTACTTCCACTACCTGAGTTTGTGCAGCTAATTCCATTAAACGCAGCTACTGTTCCAGAACTATTTTTAAAACTAACTGCCGAAAAAAACATGGACGCGGATGTACAACCATAGCTATTGGTTGCACTGCAGATTTGCCCATTTAAATGTCTGCTCATAAGCACCATCAATGCCAAGAGCAGAAAGTGAGAAATGTATTTTTTTATCATATCGGTTTTTAATAATTTATGCAATGAACATTCAATCAACAAGATTGAATGTTCATTTTATATTCTTCTGTTTTAGAAAAGGTCATTAAAGAGGGTCTTTTTCGCTATTAATGAATCAGTACAATCGGCTTATTTACAATTTCGCCGTTAGCCAATTGCAACTTCATGGTGTAAGTACCAGAGGCCAAATTGGACAGATCCAATTGCAGGTTCTCCATGGCTTGTGCACTGTGGTTCTGAACAAGGAGTTCTTCACCCATAGCATTTACAATAGCCAGTTTGAAATCCGCTGTCAACGGTGCTTCAAAACGTATTTGTACAATACCTGAAGTTGGGTTAGGATATAATTGAACCTGATTGGAAGATTTCAATTCCTGAATTCCGGTAAATGATCCACTTTGATCACAATCCGGAGCGTAATTCACAATGATAGGGCGCATTACTATTTCAGACTCATTACCACTTAAATCGGTAACCTGATAATTGATATAATAGATCCCTTTTCTCCAAATATTCACATTGTGATTTACCACTTTTAGCATTGGAAGCAATTCAGATTCGGAGTTGTAATTGTCACTCACAATTACATCGGTCATCGCCCAAAAAGGCGAACCAACACAAACGGTTTGTGCAGAGGTTACAATAGATGGGGCAACCAAATCCACCACTTTTACAAAACGGGTTTTGGTGGCGGTATTTCCGCTTCCATCAATCGCAGTATATACTTCCGGATAAACACCCAGCTTATACGCGTTGACCAACCCTGCCTTGCTTATACTAATATCTTTGGTTTCATAGTAATTATCAAATACACTTACCTGTTGCGAACTATAAGTTGTATTTACATCATGGATCACTGTATCACTGGTATTTAAACTAATTTCCGGATTGATATAATCATCCACTTTATATACAACAGTGTAGCCGTCTTCATCTGCCTTATTTCCACTGGGGTCTTCGGCGTTATAAGTTACTTCATAAGTTGCTCTTACCAGTGTATTCACAACTCCATTAAATCCCGGAGTTTTCAAAATTGGAATTGCACCATTGCAATGATCTTCTGCGTATACCTCATCTAAGAATACCGCTCCAATTTGAAGTTTAATTACTTCATTGTTTACAATGCGATTTCCTTTCAAATAGATACCTGGTTTCCTGGTATCCACAACTTTAACTATTCTGTCAAGTGTGGATGTATTTCCCTGGGCATCCATTACGGTGTAGGTAACTGTATATTCACCTACAACAGCGCTATTTACCAAACCAGTAATTGCAATTGAAGTGGTCAGATTGCCATCTGTTAAGTCAGTTGCGATAGCACCTGGTTCAATAAATGGATCACACTGTTCCACTACCATTGGATTGGAACCGTTTAAGGTAAGTGAAGGCGGGGTTTTGTCCAAAACAACCACCACAGTGCGGCGTACTGGTTTTGCAGCATTTCCAGCTGCATCATTCAGATTAAAATCTATATAATAAATACCTGGGATGTTACAATTCAAATCTGAAGTCAAAACCACATCCGCGGTTAAATTACCCTCAGTAGGGTCTGTTGCATAGTACGTTGTTCCCGCAATCTCTTTATAACAATTATTCCCTTTTTCTACTTTTACCTCACTATTTCCAACGAGGGTAATTACCGGAACCTGTTTGTCATTCACCAAACGGATTCCATAATCTTCAAATTCTCCTACAATATTTACACCGCATGGGGTATTGCTGAAATTGCCATAAGATGCGGCAACACGCATTCTGGTTTCTCCTTCAAAGCTGTTTGCCAGCGTAGGAGTTTTAAATGTAACTACACCATCAATTCCGGTAATTACACCAGTGGTAAGAATAAGTTCCCCTGCATCATCAAAATCTCCATCGATATTATAATCGATCCAGGCCTTATAATTTATAGGATTCACATTGGTTCTTCTTAAAACACGCAATTTATAATTGGTACCAAATGTTAAAACCTGTTTAATATTATCGGAGTAATCGGTATAAGCGATATCCCCTGAAGTGCTTTCATTTTCAAACAAATCCACAGAATCCTGTGAAATGGTTACACGATTGATTCCAATATCTGCACTTAACAAATCGGTAGGAGGAGCGCAATAACTCACAGCAATTACATATTTGTTTTTAATAATTTTTTTCTCCGTTGCCGCGCGGCCACCCACATTGTTCCAACCTATGAGGGTAAAAGTATATGGTCCGCCGGCATTCAACACCACCTGTGGGTTTCTGCTGGAACTATTAGTTCCATTTACAAAACTATAAGTAGGTGGATAAATGCTCCAGTCAAAACTTCCGGCGTAATCGGTTGTGGTTGTGATGGAAACCACTTCCCCAACTCTTGGCCTTTGTTTGTCTGCCACAAAATCCAGATATCCTGGTTTGACAGGAGTAGCTATATCAATATTTCCGCAGAATGTATCACTACCGTTACAGGTAACTGCCGCAAGGCAAACCTGATATTGTCCATCGGTGGTAAATACATATTCAAATCTGGCTTTATTTCCCATTCCGGGATTGCCATCAATCATCCAGTCATAGTCTACATTTCCCTGAGCTTTGGTTACATTTTGATCGAAAATCACACTCATGCCATTAGCAGCAGGATTATAATTGGTTATCCATCCTGATTTTGGTTTGGATGGGGGCAACAATTCGCTATCCCAAATTCCAATAAATCCACTGTCGACCCCTGAGGAATTGGATTCGAAAGTGAGATACATGGCCCCACTGGTTGCCTTAAAGATATAATTTTGATAGGTTGATTGGTTAGATGAATTAATTCCACCTACAGGTGTCAACAATTTTCCGGACTCATCCGAACCATCATAAATTTTCAATTTATCATTGATATCTGAAAATTTCAACTGCGGAAATTTCATTCGAATTTCTTTCGCTCCACAAGGTAAAATTTTGAAATAATCAATGGTTACTTTTCGGTTATTTCCATATGCAAGTGTTGGTCCACCGTTATCATATATTTTCCCACCCTGATTGGTTGCAAGGTGATTTGGTCCCATATAATATTCGCTGGGTGGGGTGCAATCAATATATTTTAATTTACACACTTTGGTACTTAATCCAACATCATTTTCCGAAGTAAGACATACATCCCATTTTCCCTCTTCATCAAAACTGAAAACAGGATTTTGAGCTGCACTGGTCAACACAGTTCCATTTGGTGATGTAATTTCCCAGGCCCATTTATATGCGCCATTGGTACTCAGGTCTATTAATTGATCTGTATAAAAAACTTCTACCTGATTGGATTGGGCAATAAAATCTGCAACCGGAGCAGCAGTAGGTTTTACAACGGTCACCATTTTAACCGTAGAATCTTTTAAACCACAAAATTCCTGTTTTAAATAAACATCATAATTCCCTGGATTTACATAAGAAGCTCTGCCTTTTGGCCCTGTTGATGTAACGGCATTTCCACCGGGAAAAGTCCATGACTGGGTATACCCTGATAATTGAACATTGCTGTTAAAAACCAATGGCACTTTAACATATGCTTTTCCTGCCGGCAAACTAAAATCCGCTATTGGGGGGTTAACTTTTTTCAAATTGACTTCGAAATCGTAAATCATACCCTCACCGGACCAGGAACCACATCCATTGTTGGCAGACCAGCTGCCAGAATAATAACAACGTATTCTCAAATAAATGGTTCCACTAAAGGTAGAACTGCAGGGGATTTTAATTTTAGCACTTTTTGTTGCGCCTTTAGCGATTTGCCCAAATGGCCCTGCATTATTTGCCATACATTCTGAAGAAGAAAAACTGTTATCTCCATTTACATCAATCCACGCTCCTGCATATTCAGCGTAGTATGGATTGTTCTCAATGGTAAGGTCAATTTCTTCACCCGGTACAACGTCCATCATTGGACCATTTGTCATTTTAATATTGGTGGAAGCACCACTGAATGTGCAACCAATTCCGGTAAAACCAACGGTAGTTCCGCTGGCATTCTTAAAAGTGAATCCTGTAAAGTAATCCTGATATTGGCAGCCCAATGAGCAACTCGCCGCACATATCTGAGCATCAGCTTTTTGAAGGAATGCAGTGAATAAAATGAGCAGGCTGCTTGCCCACAGCTTGTAAATTCTTGACATAGGTACTAAGGTTATTGGCCTGCAATTTATTCATTTTTATAATTTTTTAACAAAAAAATGAATATTTATTCAATCTAAAATCATCTTAATTACCCATCTGTGACAATAGGTTATTTCTTTTCTTGTAACGACTTTTCAGTAAAATGAATAATTCGAAGGCAAAAACACGGTTTTCATAAATCAAAATAGGCCTTTCATAAATTCCAGCGCCATTTCAGACGCTGAATATTTGTTCGATATTATTAGATTCTTTTCTAAACAAAAAAGCCCGGGTATTACCCGGGCTTCTTATAAAACTTTTAAAATTATTTCGAAATGTTTATTCTGCTGCTTGAAGAATGATCTCCGGAACGAACACTTACAGTGTAAATTCCATCAGCCAAATCAGAAGCATTCATATTTAGCATTCCATTGTTGGCACCGCTCCACTCTTTAACCACTTTGCCTGCCATGTTGGTTACAACAACCTGAACATTGCTTCCAAAAGACTGGGTAAGAGCGATATTGAACTGTCCGTTGTTTGGGTTCGGATAAACAGCAACACCAGTTTCAGTCAAATCTTTTACTGCATTGCGGTTCATTACCACATCCATGGTTTTGCTACACTCACAACCAGTTGCATCCACTCTTGCACGCATGGTTACTTTATAAGAACCATCATCCTGGAAGTTGTATTGTGTGCTTGGACCGGTTTGAGTACCTCCACCGTTAAACACCCAGGTATAGGTTACGTTTGCTTGTGCACCTATTACTCCTGCGCCATTTTTAGGCTCTAACTTCATTCCATGGAATCCGAATGCATAGTCAGGATTTGCAACAAAATCGCAGGTCTGAGGAGCTTCATTTACTGTAACCTGTTTGGTGATCTGGTCTGAACATCCGCCTGCAATGGTGGCTTTCAAGGTTACGTTGTATGTTGTAGTTACGCTGGTAGCATAGGTTTTTTGTGGATCACTGTTTGAACTGGTAGTGATATCACCGAAATCCCAGCTGAAGGTAATGTTACCCTGAGCCCAAATAGTGTTGTTCTCAAATATTACAGGATTTCCTGCACATACATTCTGTGCATCGAAGTTTGCTTTTGGTTGAACACCTACAGACAATACGCTGCTGGTGCTGGATTTACATCCGTTATCCAGACTCACTGTCAGTACTACTGTTTTTGGACCCAGATTGCTCCAGCCATGAACCGGAGATTTTGCTGAGCTGGTTCCACCATCACCAAAATCCCATGCATAAATGGCATTGGTCAATGGAACATCGTTGGTAGTATTGGTGAAGGTTGTTGGAGTCAAAGAACATGCAGGATCATTGATAAATGATGCAACCGGGCTTTCTCTTACAACAATAGATTTGGTTATGGAATCTTTGCAACCAAATTCTGAGGTAACCACCAATTTCACTGCTTTGCTGCCAAAGCTGGTAAAGGTATGTTTGGGTGCTTCTTCAGTAGAAACAGTTCCGTCATTAAAATCCCAGTTGTTACCAAAAAGTCCGCCTTTAATGGTGCTTGCATTTCCAAACTCAAATTGTTCGTTATCGCATTTGCCGCTAACCAGACTGAAATCTGCTTTAGGCTTGTCAAACTGATA
>JAGXTF010000056.1 GCA_018333525.1 Bacteroidota bacterium
TGGAAGAAGAAGTATTGCCGTCACCAAATCGCCAATCGTTGGTAAAACTTCCAGAGGAAATACCCGAATTGTTGGTGAAAATAAAATTATTTCCGGCATAGCATTGATCAGAATCGTTTACAGTGAATTTTACAACGGAATTCGGATAAACGGTTACACTTTTAGTACTGCTGTCTTTGCAACCTTTGCTACTGGTAATTACCAGTTTCACATTAAATGTACCTGAACTGCTGTATTTTCTACTGGCATTGGTTGAAGTTTGGGAATTTCCATCCCCCATGTTCCAATTATTCGAAGTGATAGTCCCGGAAGAAATGGAAGAATTATTGGTAAAAATAAAATTATTGTTTTTAATGCATTGCGGATTTGTTCCTATGCTGAAATCGGCTATAGGTCTGGCATCCACATTTATGGTTATTGCAGAAGAATTGCTTCCGCAACTGCCATTATTGATGTATGCGGCATAATTTGCCGCATCAGAAATGGTTACATTATTTAACACCAGAAGGGTATCTGTTTTACCGGAAATATTACTTCCATTTTTTAACCATTGAACACTAAGAGTACCGCCACTGCTGCTTCTTGCAGCTAAAGTTATGTTTCTCCCTTCACATCCGTTTGCGCTGCCATTTTTTAGAACAACTTGTGGATTTGGACCAGATATAATGGTAACATAATTGTTTTTTCGAATGGTATCAACCCCATTTATTTTTAAACGGATATTTTTATTTCCGGTGGAAGAATAATACACGGTATGTGGTCCTTTTCCAGTTGCAGTGGCCGGGACTGCACCTGTGCCAAAATCCCATTCATACTGGCCTATCAGCCCTTCCGACGTGTCTGTGAATGTAAGATTTTCATTGGTGCAAGCCGAGGTTTTGCTGACTTTAAAATACGGTGTAGTTTTATCATAAAGCAGTGTGTATTCTTCTCCTTGTCCGTAAGTCAGATTTTTGCAGGCATTGGTATCCAGAATATTATAATCACTTAATACTCTTAAACGAAAACCCTGATTTGGTTTTAATCCGGATGGGGTGGTGAAAACAATATTCCGTGTGCCCAAAACAGCAGCGGGCATTGTGGAAACTTCTCCCAGATAATTTTCAAATTTTCCGTTATTGTTATAATCTAAATAAAGTCTTACATATTCGTTGTTGTATAATCCGGTTTTGATAGTTGCAGTGCAGGAGGTGGAAGGCTTTACACGAAATACTTTTGAAATGCTCATATCCAGATTTTCACCATCATCAAAATAACCTCCGGTTTCGTTTTTATTATCGCTCAAACCAAACTTTAAAATACCCATTCCATAGTTCACAGATTGCCAGTTTGTAGTATTGGTGCATGTAGCATTTGCAGCTGCCGGAAATACTTTTATCCAATAATTTTTTGAAAAGGTATCAGACCCATTGCAATTGGTTGCAATGAATCTTACAGAGAAAAGACCTGTGCTATTCCATTGAATTACCGGTTGAAATGAAAGACTGTCAGTACCCTCTGCGTAGGTGTAATTATAGGGAGTAATTTTCCATTTTATGGAAGTGGTGGTATATGCTACATTTTCGTACAAACGCATTTTGGCACCTGTAATAAATGTACTGTCGAATGCGTAGAAATCTGCTTTGGGCTTTGTGTTGCCGTCGTCATACAAATTGCTTTTCCATGTTCCCATTCCATAAGTGGATGAAACAATTCTGCTGTAACCTCTTCCTTTTGGAGAATAATAAATATCCAAATCTGTTACATCAGACCAAACCGGAAATCCGGAAGAGAAGGTAATCACCGAGGCGGATGCGGAATCCCAAACATAAACACCTTTCTCACTTCCGATATAAATGGTTTCTGTTTTGGCTGAAGTATCCAATAAAACACAATTCATATTGCCTGAAGAAGCAGGCAAGGTTCCTATCGATGTCCACGATGTTCCCTGATTGGTGCTGCGATATAAATTCGTAGCGTTGCAACAATAAATAACATTGCTGTTTTTGGGATGTGCTTCTATGTACCGAATTCCGGAAGGCTGACTGGAACTCAGATCTGTCCAGGTTGGTGATGTTACGGTTGCATCAGTGGAACGGAATAATTTTCCATCTCCCCGAATCACATATAATATTTTATTATCCGCCGGAGAATTTTCAATTCTGGTTATAGTTCCAGGCCATGCGGATGTGAGTTTTGTCCATGAAATAGTACCGGTAGTTTTGGTATTGTCGCAGCGCCAGACATTTGCGTAACCGGCCCACATTACGGAAGGGCTTCCTTCACGAAGAACAAAAGGAGTAAGCCAACCCCCGCTTTCTGTAATGCCATTGGTTCCATTTGAACCCAAAACGGTTATGGTATTTTTATTTACCGCACGATAAATTTTCCCATAAACGTAGGATCCATAAACATAGGTATGGTCGGAAGGATCGACCTGGCAATCCATTCCATCGCCACCATAATAGGTATAAAACTGGTCTTCCTGCAATTGTGCAGAGCCATTATCCTGATATCCCTGAGCATTGGCAAAAGGATTTGTCTTTGCCTGGGTTATGCGGTAAATCTGAGAATTTTGAATACCGCTGCCAATATTTTTCCACCTGCTTCCGCCATTGGATGAATAATAAATTCCTCCATCATTGCCTGCATAAATTTTGTTGCCGGTTTTATTGAATTCTACGGCATGCTGATCCGCATGGATATCATCTGCTCCACCGGAGCCCACCCAATGCCCACAAACGGTCCAATTGCTGCCTCCATTGCTGGATTTCCACATGTTGATTGCGGCAACATAAATTACGTCGGCATTTTTCGGGTCTGCCGCAATGTCAAGATCATACCAGCCCTGTCCATTTGCATCGCTTCCGGTTTCAGAATACCCCAGGATATTCGGAGTGGTAGACATGGTGCTGAACGTTGAACCGCTGTCAGTGGAGCGATAAACACCTTTGAATGTGATACCTCCGGTTAGCAAAAAATAGACATAACCCCGGGAAGCTGCAGAAACCGAAATCATGCCTCTGCTAACCCCGCTGGTGGGTAATCCGGAAGTGATATTACTCCAGGTAACTCCTCCATCTGTACTTTTATAAAATGCTCCTCCAATGGAAGCGTAAACGATTGAAGGATTGGCTGGATGGTAAACCACATCCCAGGCGCTTCCGCTCAGTGTTTGGGTCCAGGAGGAACCGCTGTTTGCGGAGCGATAAATTCCATTGTTGGTAGCTGCGAGAATGATTGCGGAGTTTTTGGGATGCATGGCCATTCGGCCAATGGTGAGATTCCCCATACCGCTATTTCGGGTAGACCAGGTTTTACCGCCATTCCAACTCGCGAGAACCCCAAATCCCGGGGCATCACCGGCATCGCGGTCACCAGTTCCCAGATACATGGTATCCGGATCGTTATAACTTAAAAGCAGGGCTGTGCTGCCAATGGTATTCACAACCGGGCCATTGCCGAAAAGCATAGACCAGGTGGCGCCATTGTCAGTGGTTTTCCATACCCCGCCCTGCGGGGCACATACAAAAAAAGAGTTCGTATCTGAAGGGTGAAAAGCAATACCCGCAATTCGTCCAACCCCATTGGGCTGGCTGGTTTGGTTATGGGGTGGTTTAACAGGCCCGATTCTCGTCCACCTGCCGCCACCCGGACAAGCAGACATACTGCCTCCGGAAGAACCCATACTGTTTCCCGTCGATACTGGCCCTGATTTCGGAGTTCCGGGCATAACAAAATTTTCCAGTTGGTCTTGCGGCCAAATCACATTGCCATAGGCATCCATGTGTTGTATAGCGCGCCATTCCCATCGTTTAAATACCTTATAGCCACTTCCCTTCTTGGGAACGCTATCATTCCAGTATGCATCGAAAGCTTTTTTTGCTTTGTAATAGTTTGGTTGGGGTTCCTGAATATATTGAGTCCACAAAGGTTCCCCGCCTTGGTGTTGTGCGTATAGTGCTGCCCCTCCGAGTAGCATCACTACACTTAATAAGTGTTTTCTCATAAAGAGAGGATTTCTGCCAGTACTCAAATATATAAAAAATTCCTGAATTTCTTTACTTCTTCTTGGATTATTTTCGCAGTGTGGAACTAAGTTTAAGTGGAAAGACGGCTCTGGTTTGCGGAAGCAGTTCCGGAATCGGCCGTGCCATTGCCATGGAAATGGCAGAATCCGGCGCCAGAATTCTCCTTTTTGCCCGCAACCCGGGCAAACTTCAGGCTGTAATTGATGCCTTGCCAAACGCCCATTTAGATCACCAATACTTTACTGCAGATTTTCAAGATATTTCTGAAGTGAAAGAAACCGGTTTTGAAATAGCGCAACAGTTCAAAGTGGATATTCTGGTAAACAACACCGGTGGTCCGCCACCCGGACCTGCACATCAGGCAGATGCAGAAGAATTTATTACTGCTTTTCAAAATCACCTGATCAATAACCACAATCTGATGCTGGCTTTTTTACCCGGGATGAAAGAAAATAATTGGGGAAGAATTATCAATGTAATTTCAACCAGTGTAAAAATACCTCTTCCAAATCTTGGAGTAAGTAATACCATTCGCGGCGCAGTGGGCAACTGGTCCAAAACACTCGCCAATGAATTGGGTAAATTTGGAATCACAGTGAATAATATTTTACCGGGTGCTACAGAAACGGAAAGACTGGAAAGCATCATTGCCGGCAAAAGTCAGAAACTGGATAAAGCCAGACAGGAAATTGAACAGGAAATGTTGCGCGAAATTCCGGCAGGCCGATTCGGTAAGCCTGAAGAAGTAGCATACGCTGCATGTTTCCTCGCCAGCGAAAAAGCTTCTTATATCAACGGAACCAATATTGTGGTGGATGGGGGCAGAACTGGCAACCTCTGATAATAAAAAATGAATCCATGGATACAGGCTGCCAGGCCTAAAACTTTGCCCTTGGCTATTAGCGGGATTTTACTTGGATCTGCCATTGCCGCATTTGACCAGGCATTCCAATGGACGGTTGCGATTTGGGGGATAATTACCGCTGTTTCTTTGCAGGTATTATCCAATTTTGCGAATGATTACGGCGATTTTTCCAAGGGCACGGATACCACGGCAAATCGCCAGGACCGGATGCTCACAAGCGGGAAAATTGGAAAAAATCAAATGAAAAAAATGATTGTTATTTTTTCTGTTTTCGCATTTTTGAGTGGTATTTTATTATTGATATTTTCAGATATTTCTTTTCAGATAAAAACACGGGTATTTGTACCTGTTGGGATAGCGGCAATTGCAGCTGCAATTTTATATACCATGGGAAAATTCGCGTATGCCTATTCCGGTTTTGGCGATTTTTTTGTTTTTATTTTCTTTGGTTTGGTGGCCGTTTGCGGAATATATTTTTTACATACAGGCACTATACATAAGGGTGTGATTTTTGCCTCCATCGGCTGTGGTTTTTTATCTATGGGAGTGTTAAATATTAACAATATTCGGGACATCGAAAGCGACAGAGAAAGCGGGAAAAAGACCATTCCTGTTCGTTTAGGCAGAAGGGTCGCTTTGTTTTATCAATTATTGTTGTGTTTGTTAGGATCTGTTTCTATTGTCTATTCTCTTATTTATAAATTTTCTGAGCAGGAAAAAGGAATTAATCAAAAGGAATTGTTTCTGGTAATCGGAGTGTTTTCACCCGTAATTATTTCTTGCATATTTCACGTACGCCGCATGTGGGAATTGCAAGTTGCAGATGGCAGGGATAAATTTAATTCGGAATTGAAAACACTTTCTCTTACTGCGTTAGGGGCTTCCATTATATACTGCATTCTCGCATTTATGTATGTCTGATCTTCAAATTTCCTGGACCAAAGAAACACTGGAATTTATCAAATCTGCAAAAACCAGCAGGGGAGAATATCATGATAAAAATGTAGTTCTTATAAATTTAAAACAAGGTAATAAAAAGGGAATCGGGGAGGCATCCCCTTTGCCAGATCTCAGTATGGATGGTCAGTTGGATTTGGAAATTGCATTAAATGAGGTGCAATCCAAAATTTATAATGGCACTTCAATTAAAGAAATATTATTATCACTTGATAATTTTCCTTCCGTGCAATTTGCATTGGAATGTGCCTGGTTGCAATTGCAGGCTTCCGGTGAGGAGATTTTCAGCACTGATTTTACAAAAGGCATAAGCAGCATACCAATTAACGGACTGGTATGGATGGATGAAATAAGTGCCATGGAAGCCGAAATGCTGAAAAAAGTGCAGGAAGGGTTTCGATGTATTAAAATTAAAGTGGGGCAACATGACCACGATGCAGAATGTCGCTTTTTAGAAAAAATTCGGAAATCATGGAATGCCTTTAAATTGGAATTGCGGTTGGATGCAAACGGTGCATTTTCTATGGAAGACAGCAAGAATAAAATCAGAGATTTTTCCAGGTTTGAAATTCATAGTTTGGAACAACCCATTCGTGCCGGACAATGGGATTATATGGCGGAGATATGCGCCGACAGCAAAATACCTGTTGCGCTGGATGAAGAATTGATTGGAGTGAAAACAGAAATGGCGGAAAAATTATTGCGTTGGATTCAACCTGCTTTTATCATTCTAAAACCAACTTTATTGGGTGGATTTTCCAAATGCGATACCTGGATTCAAGGCGCACAAAAAAATAATATTGGGTGGTGGGCTACCTCTGCTCTGGAAAGCAATGTGGGCTTGGGACATATAGCTCAGTGGGTTTCAACCAAATCTGTGAAAATGTATCAGGGATTGGGAACCGGTGCCTTATACAAGAATAACTTCCCCTCACATTTGCAATTAATAAAGGATGAAATTTGGTATCGTTCCTAAAGATTTGCGTTATAATCTTAAATAATTAATTATGAAATGGATTTTGAGATATGCCACCATTTTAATTTGTTTTATTTTACCATATCGTGGGTACGCGCAGTTGAAGTATGGTATCAACGGAAAATACTTTGATACGCTTTTCACTGAAAGGTTACAATCTATATTCTCCAAAATTTACCTGGCCAAATTTGGAGATAAGGTCTTTACTGACACTACAGAAATCATTATTCAGATTCCCGACCCGCGCTATCCCAAAGATTCAGTTGCTTATATGGATTCATTGGCATATGAGCTGGTTTCTGTACAAGAGAATACAATTTGGGATTTTCCGGATGTACAATTTGAAGAATGTAAAACGGATGGGAATTTATTATCCTGGAATACATTGAATTTGGCCTATAATTATAAAAACGCATCGGGAATATCACATCGATCCATGTCAAAAATTATTTTTCAAAGACACGAAATAGAGGCATATTTATCTGCTGAAGATTTTAACTTTTTGAACAGAAACTTTCTGATGCAGTATGCGCTTTTAACTGCTGCAAATGGAGAGTATTACCAGAACAAAAAAAATATGTTCAGGGATCTAGCTTCCAAATATTTTGATAATTATATTTCTCTAAAATTTTATTCTATTATGGAAGATATATATTCCAACAAAATCAGGCTTTTGAAGGATGGCAGGGCCCTTGGTTTACACGAATTTCGAGATTCTTTCCGCATGGATACTGCCCATTTTTTTGCTTATGCGCAAATAAGTGGCACTTTGTATGATTTGGTTTATGATTTTAAAAAGAGTCGGGTAAGGATTTTATATCATGATATGTATTTGGATTTTGATCTGAACCATGAGAATGCGCATGTAAAGTTGTTGTGCGATGAGGTGACATCCTGGAAAATATATTTGCCGGAATTCTACAAACAAGAATAAAAAAAACTTGTTTTTATGCCCTTTCCGGCATCAACAATCCCAAAATTTCTTCCGCAATTTTGCGATCGTTGGAAAGACGTGGAATCTTATTTTGTACTCCTAATTTATTGTTGCTTTTAAGCCAGGAATGAAATAAACCCTTGGGTAAAACATGCACTACGGGCTCATGCATGGCGAGGTCTCCACGTCGTTTTGCAGCATAATCTCCATTGCAAATTTTTAATTCCTCATCCAGGGTATATTTGAATAATTCCAAATTTTCCGGAGCGGTTTCAAATTCCACAAACCATTCATGTCCGCCTTTTCCGGTAGACATATAAACCGGAGCAGCGGTATAATCTGCAACCATTGCCGCACTTTTTTTACATGCAGCAGCCATAGCAGTTTCAGCATTTTCTATTACCAGTTCTTCACCAAAAGCATTGATGAAAAGTTTGGTTCTACCTGTTATTCTGAATTCATAAGGACGGGTACTGCTAAACCTTACTGTGTCTCCAAGTTTATAGCGCCATAATCCACTATTGGTGGTAATTACCATGGCGTAATCTATACCGGTTTCAACCTCCCAAATAGGAATACATTTTTGAGGATCTCCACCGCAGGGGTAAAATTCATAAAAAGTACCGTGATTGGTAAGCAGTGTAAAATCGGGTTTGCGAAGGTTGAATTGCAAGCCGAAAAAACCTTCACTTGCATTATAAGTTTCCAAATAATGCATACCTGTTTTGGGAATTAATTTTTTGAATTGTTCCCTGTACGGAGTAAAATTCACACCACCATGGCAAAACAATTCGAGATTTGGCCAAATTTCTGAGATGTCAGATTTACCGGTAATTTCCAAAAGTCTTTCAAAAAGCACTATGACCCAGGTTGGAACTCCACTAATGCTGGTAACATTTTCATTCATGGTGGCTCTAGCCATAGGCTCCAGTTTTTCCTCCCATTTTTCCATCATGGCTATGTCCATTTGAGGCGTACTCATCATGTTTGCCCACATGGGTAAATGGTTCATCAACACAGCACTCAGATCGCCGGAAAAACTGCGGGGATTGATATCATTGGTCTTAAAACTTCCCCCAATGAGCAAGCCTTTGCCCTGCATCATTTTACTCTCGGGATAATGGGCAAAATAAACCGTGAGCATGTCCCGTCCACCCTTGAAATGGGTGAGTTCCAGATTTTCGAAACTGATGGGGATGTATTTCGCGCTGTTGCTTGTTGTACCGCTGCTCTTAGCAAACCAATTGATTTCTCCCGGCCAAAGCAGCATCTGTTCTCCCTTCATGGTACGTTCGATCCAGGGTTTCAAATCTTCATATTCGGATACTTTGATTTTATTTCTGTAATCCTCATAATTCCTGACTGATTTAAATCCGTTTTCTGCTCCATAAGCAGTAGATTGTCCACTCTCCAGCAACAAATTGAATAATTGTTCCTGATAGTCCACGGCAAATTCTGCATGTTCCAGAAGTTCTTCGTGGCGCTGTCTGAAATACCAACTGATTACAGGAGCTAACATTGGGGAGTTTACAAATTTTAGGAATTATAAGGCGGAAAACAAATTAAAATGTGGGAAGTGAGAAGTTAGAAGTGGGATGTAAAACTGCCGGAGTTTAGTTTCCAAGGGCGGTAAAAAATTCCACTGCCAGTTTTATGGTATTGTTATAGCCATATAGGGAAAGCGTTTCCGGTACATCCCAAATATCGTGGTATGAAGTTCTCGGCCCGCCCTGATACCAAAAAAAGGCCGGGATTCCCAATTCGGAAAAATGGTAATGGTCTGAATTTGCGGCTTTTCCCCGACGGTCGATCTTTGTCAAATACCTATTTGCATTGTTGATGCTGTCCAGAATTCGAAATTCCTTTTGGAATACAGCCCCATTAACTACTGTGATCCCCGTTTCCCCGGTTCCTACAAGATCACAATTGAGCATAAATCTTGTTTTCATCAGGGGATGAAGGGGGTTTCGGGAATAAAATCCCGAACCGATCAAGCCGGCTTCCTCTCCTGAAAATGCAATAAAAACCATGGAATATTTTGGCGGATGTTTCTCGTAATATTTGGCTAAATCCAGAATCATTGCCACTCCTGCAGCATTGTCATTGGCCCCTGGAAACATGCTGCTTTTGCCCATTCTTCCCAAATGGTCGTAATGTGCAGTTACCATAATGAAAGAATCTCTGTGGCTGGTTCCCGGGATCATTCCAACCACATTTACCTGATGCGTAAATGCCATGCTTGATTTTACATTCCATTTGACGGATTCAATTCCGGAATAAATCTTATCGGCTGATTTGGGTAATATCACATCAAAGGACACAACTTTACTCTGTTGAGGGGAAGCGGACCAGGTGATTTTGTCTTTATGAAAAGTAATTGTATTTGCATTTTCTCGAAGCCAGTGTAGAAATTTGGAATTGGCTCTCTCCAGATTTGCAGGCATGGTATCGATTAAATACAACATTGGATAAATTAGCCCTTGTGTATTACCGCGGAAATTTAAAAGGGTATGGGGGTTTAAGGATTTCTGAAATTGAGAGTCAGAAACATTCGAAGCCCTTATCCAGACCACTTTGGCGAATTTGCCAAAAACTGCATTTACGTTGGAATTTGGGGCATCTGCGCCTACAAGAAATTCTCTGCCAGGAATAAATTTAATACCATTGATTTCCAATTGCGGATCCGAAAGAATCCGATTTATCGGGAATTTATATTCCTGAAAATAACCTGGTGAAATAGATTTTAAACCTGCATATTTCATCTCTTTGGAAATGTATTTTGCAGATTTACGTGCACCATCTTTGTAATATCCGCGACCGTTAAACTTTTTACCGCACAAAGCATCAATTACTTTTCGGGCATAAATACTATCCTGTGCAAAACAATTCAGTACAGAAGTACCGGTAAGAAATAAAACCAGAATACGAATGTGAAATGCCATTTTTCAGGAAACGAAAGTATTGCATTTTTTGCCAATGCAATGGTATGACAAAGCCATGACAATTCTAACATTTGGTCTAACAATCAGATATTCAACAACCTAAATATATATTGTGATGTTTGTGGAAAATTTTGGTCATGGCAACGCAATTTAATTGGATGTAGGTCGTTCTTCACAAACCAATAATCCTGAATAGCCTATGTACATACAAGAAATTACTTTAGAACTTACCCCTGATCTGGATGCTGATTTGATGGTGGATGAATTTAACTGGCTGATGGCCAGTTTCCATCGAAACGGACAAGTTTTAAGCGGTGCTCAATCCCAGTTTTTAACAGGCAACAGGATTGTCTGTTTGCCTTATACTTTAGAAAAGGACTCTTTGGCAAGAAAATACAACAATGAAGAGGTAAATAAACAGCTCAAGCGATTGGAGAACCTTTGTCAGAATCCAATCTCATACAGAACCATTGGAGTAGACTATAAGAATGGAAATGGAACCTGTCAATGTGAAAATGCATCTTCTTATGTTTTAACTGCATTTAGTTTTTCTAAGGATTCGGCAGTGATGTGCGGAGAATGCAGACTTTCCATTCCTTTGTACAGGCTTCCAAAGACCAATGAAGGAAATTATACATCTATACTAAACTGGCAGTTAAGCAGTCAGATTGTGGATGGTTTGGAAATTATAAATCTGAACGATTCAACGTTCCCGAGCGTGGGTAAAAATATCATTAAAGTACTTAAGGAAACAGGAAGACAACTGTGTAAAGAAATAGAAATAAAATCCGGTATTCCGACCACCTTATTTGAAGATCAGAAGAAAACCAGAAATGATAGAGCGGAGAGCGGCCAGGAAATGATTTCCTGATTCACCCCTTTATTCTGTATTCTGTTGCCCTTTTGAAAAAGTAAAAAAGGGTTATATTGCACTTCTAATTCCTCAAAAATGTTTCAACAATATCTTCAAACACAAAATCCATGGGCACTTTTGGTTTCTGCGATCGTTTATTGGGGCATAGGAGCAGTATGGTTTTCTGCACTATTTGGAAAAGCCTGGATGGCGGAACATGCTAAAATGGGTAAAACTATTGAGCGGCCGAGCAACAAAGAATTTTCCGGAATGATGCTCGGTACTTTTATGTATAATGTACTGATTGTTTTTGCAGTTAGTTATATTGTATTCATTACAGGTGCAATAAAACCACCAGCTGCTTTTAAAATGGGTGCACTGCTTGGCGGATGCATGGTTTGGACCAGTATTGGAATTACTTATACCTGGGAAAGACGCAGCATGCGGCATTTGGCGCTTGACGCAGGATACCATTTTGTTGGTGTATTGGCTAGTTGCATGATACTGGCAATGTGGCGCTGATTTTGCCGAATCATTGGACCTGAATAGACCTAAAATCATTACTACAAAGCTGAATACCGACTGGTCGGAAATGGACCGGTACGGTCACATAAATAATGTAATGATTCAAAAATATGTGCAAACTGCACGTGTCCATTTTTGGGAAGAAACAGGTATAGGTAGTGGTATCCGGGAAGATGGAACCGGAGCCAATCTTGCTGCTGTAAACTGTAAGTTTTTATTGCCGGTTTTGCATCCGGAAACCATTGAAATTAATACCAGTGTTTTCTTCATTAAAAACAGCAGCTTCGGATTGAGGCATTTGTTGTATTCCGCAAAGGGGGAATTGCTCGCAGAGGCCGAAGACATTGTGGTATTCTTTAATTATCACAAACAGAAAAAAACAGAAATTACTGCAGAAATACGAGCACAATTAGAGCTGTTTATGTAATTCCTATTTTTTGGGAAATCGTCTGATTTGAATTATTTATTGATGTATCACTTCAGAATCCTGAAAAAATTCCGAAGGTTCCTGTTGTTGTTCCACCATTCTGTGATAGAGGCCGTTTTGAATTTTTAGAAGGCTGTCATGGTCTCCGTATTCTTCAATTTTACCATTTTTCATCACGGCAATATTATCTGCGTTTCGAATGGTGCTTAAACGGTGCGCAATTATAATACTGGTGCGATTTCGCATGAGTTTTTCCAATGCATCCTGCACCAGTCTTTCACTTTCTGAATCGAGGCTGCTGGTTGCTTCATCCAGGAACAGAAAATTCGGATCTTTCAAAATTGCACGCGCAATGGCAACTCTTTGTTTTTGTCCGCCTGAAAGGCGAATTCCGCGGTCTCCTACAATAGTCTGATATTTTTCGGGAAATAATTCAATGAACTGATGTGCATTGGCTTTTTGGGCAGCTGCAATTACATCGGCCTCTGTAGCATCTGGATTGCCATATAAAATATTTTCATATATGGTTCCTCCAAATAAAATGATTTCCTGAGGTACCAATGCCATAGAATTTCTCAATTGAAATAAATCCATTTGGAGATAATTTTCATTCCCAATAAATATTTGCCCATGCGTGGGTTCATAAAAGCGATACACCAAACTGATAAGTGTGCTTTTCCCAACACCACTGGGGCCTACAATGGCTAAAGATTTGCCTTCCTGCAGCTCCAGACTGATATCTTTTAGCACCTCAAATCCGGGTCTGGAGGGGTAAGAAAAATTTAAATTTCTTATAGAAATATTGCCGCTAATTTTATCTGTTTTTATGGAATTGTCATTTATTGCTTCACCGGGGGTATCAATAATATCAAGTACTCTTTCTACTGCTCCGATGGTTTTCTGAATTTGAACAAATTGCTCTGCAATTCCTGCTATACTGCCACCAACAAATCCTGTTAGCATCATAAATGTAATTAATTCACCAATGGGTATTTCGTTTGCGCGCACCATGGTGAGACCCTGAAAAATCAGGAAAATAAAACTTCCGAAAAGACAAATAATAATAAATGAACTAAAACTTCCGCGCAACAAACCTCTGTAAATACTTTCTTTTCTGAGCACACCTGCGCTTTTAGAATATCTGTCTACCTCAAAATGCTCGTTGGAAAAGGCTTTTACATTTTGCACACCACTAAGTGTTTCTTCTACAATTACATTATTATTGGCAGTAAAATCCTGCACCTGGCGGGAGATTTTTCGAATATATCTGCCAAAAAACAGGGAAATAATTACCACAACCGGAATGGTTGCCAACATCCAAAGAGCAAGGCTGGTGCTGGAGAAAAATAAATATATTACGCCTCCAAAAATGATTAGCAATTGTCTCAGAAAAGTAGCAATTCCAGATGTAAAAGTATCCTGAATTTGAGAAATATCCGCACTAAATCTGCTGAATAATTCACCAACTCTGTTTTTGGAAAAGAACTCCATGTTTTGATAGATAACACTGGTGTACAAGGATTTACGCATGCCATAGGTCATGTTTTCCGTTACCCGCACATAAAGGGCAATTCTCAAAAACGAGAATACAGCTTGTGCGATAAAAAGATACACAAAATAAATGGCAGTTTGTTCCAGTTTATCCAGATTTGCATTGTTCTTTTCCTGAATTTTTAAAGAAGCACTGTTAACAAGATCACCGAGTAATTTGGGGAATAAAAGTGCTGCTGCGGCAGTTAAAGCCAAAAAGAAAGTTCCGATGATAAAATACCAGCGATCTGTACGGCTCATAAATCTAAAAATCCGGGAGGACTTTTTAATGTTTGCAATACTGAGTGGCGATTTTGGTAAATGGATATTATTATTTCTGGCCATTGGAGGGGTGCAAAGTTCTGTTAAATATGGAATTTAAATTGGGGTTCAGTCGGAAAATTTCTTTTATTTGAAGATTCATCCATAGGAGGGTATGGATTTTATACAACCATTAAAATATCTGGGGGATCTAGTGTATCCTAAAATTTGTCTGAATTGCAGCAGTTGGCTGGTTCGGGGAGAAGATTCCATTTGCCTGCATTGTTTTGAAGGTTTGCCCAGAACCGGATATCATTTTCAAAAAAACAACCCTGTGGAACGTTTGTTTTGGGCGCGAATTCCAATTGCTTATGCCACCTCGTATCTCTTTTTTTCGGAAAAAGGGATTGTAAGAAATCTGATGCATACAGTAAAATATAAGGATGGCCGCGATCCGGCGTTTTTATTAGGTAAGCTATTTGCATCGGAATTAAAAGAAAATAAAAGTGAATATAAACCCGACTTCATTGTACCGGTGCCATTGCATCCATCCAGACAGAGACAGAGGGGATTTAATCAAAGTGAACAAATAGCGCTGGGAATGGCTGAAATATTGGAAACAGAAGTACGCAACGATGTGATAAAGCGAAACCATTTTTCCGGAAGTCAAACCAAAAAAAGCAGGTATGAGAGGTGGGAAAATGTGCAAAGTGAGTTTGTGTTAGGTGAAAATCCTATGGTTTATGGAAAGGAAATATTGTTGGTAGATGATGTAGTAACTACAGGTGCAACCATGGAATCCTGTGCTCAGGTTTTGTTGGATCAGGTGCCGAAAAAGCTTGGATTGGCAACATTGGCAATGGCCCATCGGTAATAATAAAGTCAAATAATAAAAAGTACTGCCTTTACTTGTGGTTAGAAGTGTCACATTTCGGTATTTTTGCATTCTTTGATATAAAAATGAAAAAATTATTACTTTTCGTAGCAGCAATCGCTGTATTGAAACTGAGTGCCCAAATGAGTCCTATTGGATTTACCGGGTTGCAGATTCCCAATTATATGGGATCGTCTCAGAGTGGTTCAACCAGGTTGCCGGTATTTATTCGCGCGAGAATTATGGGTCTTGCTCCGAATACAGCCTACAAATACATGGTTCAGGGGATTACTGCAAACGACTTTGGTTCTACGAGTCTGTTTCCTGGTGCAGGGGAGCCTATGTTTGTGGATTCCGGAGTATGGAAAACAACTGCCAACCCTAGTTTTGCAACAGGTGCAGATCACGATACATTGCGTTCCAACTTTGCCGGAGAATATGAAGGATGGGTTGGTTTTATTTATACCGCCAATTCGAGATTTTCACCGGGCAATAATGTTTACGCATACATGAGTCTGGTTGGTGTGAGCAACACCGATACTTTCCGCCTCTATTGCCAGGATTCTATTCATGTTTTGGGTTTTGGCACATCCAACAATGCGGACCAGGGTACAGCCATGTGGGGCCATAGTGTAGGAAAAACCAAAAATTTTGCTGCATTGTTCGACAATACTTTTGGATCCGGCCGACCACTTGCAATTTCTGTAATTGAAAATGATGCCGTGTCCATAGGTTCTTCTGCCGCGGCATTTTATAAAAACAATGTTGAAGGGGTTACCGGAAACTGGGGAGTTATTATTCCCAATGTTTTGAATAACGGTGTACAATCCATTCATCAGCTGGACCGGTATACAGGAATGGCTGTATATAACAACTATGACGGAGATGGCAAATGGGGCCCTTCCTCTAAGAATACAATCAATCCTACCGGAGGACTTTCAAGTCCAATTAGTCTGGATGAAAATGATGCACCATTGGTTGCTCCCGACATTCAGTTCTGGGCGCGTACTTCAACGGTAAATGAAAATGCGGGCAAAAAAGTAATTTATATTAACCGCAAATACAGCAATGCACAAACCCAAAGTGTAAGACTTACTGTTGTTGGGGGTACCGCAATAAATGGAGGGTCTGATGATTATACGCTTACTGTACCAACCACCTATACTTTTAATCCGGGTGCAGCTGCAACAGATTCCGCAGTAATTACATTAAATGATGACAATGTTGCAGAAGGAGATGAAACAATCGTATTGCGTTTGGATCAACCTTCAAACTGTGTAATTGGCACTGAAGTGGCGCATACCATTACCATAAAGGACAATGATATTGCTTATATCAATTCCCCCAATATAAAAGTGGTAGCTTCTGAACCTGATGGTTCTGTTAACGTAAAAATTAAAATGGACAAACCGGTGAATACAGCATCCAGTTTGCGTTTATTGGTGAAAAAACAGGGCGACAGCAGTTATATACCGGGTGAATTCAAGTTAGGATCTAGCGGAAAAGATTCCATTTTCAGCCTTGGTAAACTAACAGGTCCTGACAGCATTTTAATTCCATTAAAAATTATTGACGATGTAAATAAAGATCCGCATGATACTTTCATTTTGGCATTGCGCCAAATCAGCGGTTCTGCCCAAATTATAGATTCTATATATACCGTTGTGGTTTTGGATAATGATGGTCCTGCAAAAGTGAAGTTTATGAACAGCTCAATTACGGTGAATGAAACCACAACTTCCGTGGATGTTAAGGTGCTTGTAACCTATAAAACCGATGCAGGTGGTGACTTTACCCTGCGCCTGCTAACATCTGCATCTACTGCAACCGAAGGGAAAGACTTTGATTTCAATCCTACTTCCAAGATTCAATCTATTGATAAAAATACTCCGGATACTATAGTTTTCAATGTTCCGCTGAAAGATGATGATATGTTTGAACCCAGAGAGAAAATTGTTTTCAATTTGGGTGTATTGAGCAATGTAATTATTCAAAAACCGGATACCTGTATCATCCTGATAAATAATGATGATTATCCGATTTACCAGATGTCCACTGCTACCAAACAATCCAATGCATCCAAAACCATGGACTCCAATGGAGTAAAATGCAGAGTTACCGGAATTGTTCATGGAGGGAATTTGAGTACTACCGGATTGCGCTTTGGTCTGTTGGATAATACAGGCGGTATTATGGTAGTTGGTACAAAAACATTCGGTTATACGGTTAAAGAAGGCGACAGCCTGATGGTACAAGGTGTAATTGGCCAACAGAATGGTTTGGGGATTTTCCAATCTTTGGATACAGTAATCCTTTTGGCAATAAACAAAAGCCCGTATACACCAACTGTTGTGAATGATGTTACTGAAGCTACTGAAAATAAAATGTCACGCTTTAGCAGAGTAAAATTGGTAGATGCATCCAAATGGCCTTCTGCTGCTTTGGGCGCGAATACTACAGCCAGCATCGGCGTATTGCATACCGACGGAACTACCGATACCTTGTTCATTGACGCAGAAACCAATATCGATGGAACTGCCGCGCCTTCCGGATATTTTAACGTAAACGGATTGGGCGGGCAATCAGATGCGAGTTCACCATTTACAACCGGATATTATTTAATGCCGAGAAGGCTTTCTGACTTTGAAATTGCGACTTTGCCTGTAGTGAAGTTTGTGAAAAAATCTGATACAATTACAGAACTTGCTGATTCATTCCGTATTGATTTTTCAGTGGCACCATTGGATGAAAATTTCACCTTTGATGTACTGGTGAAAGGTGGCACAGCTTTGTCTCCCGGGGATTATGATTTTTCAAAACGCACCATTTCGGTAATTAAAAACAACAGTGTAAATGCAATTAAAGCAAACATCAGTGATGACAATATTTCCGATGGAACCCGTACTGTGTTGTTCGCAATTCGGAATATTGTCGGCCCAGGTTCAATTGGAGCAGACTCTGTTTTGACTCTGGTTATCAAAGACAACGAGCCTGATAACGTGAAGAGTTTTGCGCAGGGAAATATTCGCATGTTCCCTAACCCAGCAAAAGAAATGGTATATGTTCAAAGCCGCACAGAAATGCTTGCAGTTGAAATTTACGGTTTGGATGGTAAAGGTGTTTACAGCTCAACAGAGCGTAACAATTCTTATCAAATTGAAACAGCTGGTTTTGCCAAGGGTATTTATTCCATCCGTTTAACCGGTATGGATGGAATCCGCTACAGTGAAACACTGGTTGTTCAATAAGAATTTAATTTTTTGAAAAATAGCCGGTACAACCGGCTATTTTTTTGCCTTTTTTTTTACAAAATTTGAATGAATGAATTCCAAAGACGAACGTATTGATGTTTATATAGCTAATTCAAGGGATTTTGCGGTTCCTGTTTTAGAACATCTCCGACATTTGGTGCACAGATATTGCCCTCAGGCCCAGGAAACTTTAAAATGGGGTTTCCCGCACTTTATGTACCACAAAACCATTCTTTGCAGTATGGCATCATTTACCAGTCACTGTGCATTTGGATTTTGGAATGGAAAATTGCTTGAGGATTCTCACGGTTTATTTATAACAGAAGGGAATGAGAAAGCTATGGGACAACTTGGACAAATCCGAAGCCTAAAGGATTTACCCAAGGATGAGATCCTGGGTTTGTACATCATGCAATCCATGACTCTGATTGAACAAGGTGTGAAACTTCCTAAAAAACCAAAATCGGATGTTCAAATTACAGTACCCGATGAAATTCACGCTGCTCTGTTACAGCATTCGGATGCATTTGAATATTTTAATAAACTCAGCAATTCCCATAAAAAAGAGTATTTGCAATGGATATCTGAAGCTAAACTGGAAGCTACCAGAGCTAAACGATTATCTACCATGATTCAATGGTTGGAAGAAGGTAGAAACTTGAATTGGAAATACGAGGGGAAAATGAAAAATTCATCCTGATATTTCTTCTTTTTTCTTTCACATTCCGTGAAAATGGATAGTTTTGGATTTCACCAATCATGAAAAAATTTATCAAGATTACACTTTGGGTGTTGCTGGCTGTTGTAGTTGGCCTCCTTCTTATCGGCCTTGTTGCGCCGAAAAAATTTGATATCAGCAGAACTGCTTATATCAAGGCTTCCCGTGTTGCGGTTTGGGAACAAATAAATCCATGGAAGAACCATGAACACTGGTCTCCCTGGTATAAAAAAGACACTTCCATGAAAATCACCATTGCCGGCACCGATGGTGAGGTAGGCGCTTCCTATGCCTGGGAGAGCGATGAAATGGGTAAAGGAAAGCAAACTATTAAAGAAGTGAAACCAATGGATTTCAGGGCATCTGACCTGGCAATTGAAGGCTGGGGAAATCCTTCCATGATTACATTTTCATTGTCAGATAGTGCAGAAGGTACGAAAGTGATTTGGAGAATGCAGGGAGAAAACGGGTATTTCGGCAGCATATTCGCATTATTGTTCAACATGAATAAAATGATGGGAAAAGATTTTGAGGATGGATTGGGCTTTATGAAGACGTACATAGAATCCAATCCGGCAAGCCCGGAATCCATGCCTGCAATGGAATCCAAACCTGCGGACAGTAGCAAAGGGAAGTAAAGAATTAACCAAACAAAAAAGGGGAATGCATGGCGCATTCCCCTTTTTTATTGTCTTCATTTTTTATTCAGCTCCGTCGATAATTGCCAGGGCTATTGCTTTATCGCCAATCGCTTTACCCATGGTCAATCCTACCTCGATGTCACTGCGGAAATGTATCGCACCGTATAGCCTGGAATTTGAAGCCTCATCTGCCATGGCATCGTAATCCCCAGCCTTTGAAGGAAGGATATGTCCCAAAAATCTGGCAGCCGAACCACTGAAAGTGGAGTGCCCACTTACATAAGATGGGAAATTAGGCAACCCGGTCCAGGTTTTAATTTTTGGATTCACTTGTGAAGGTCGTGGATTATAATATGCGAATTTGGCATCCCAGCAGCATATTGCTGCCTGGAACATAGCCATATTCAACAATGCCAGATTCCTTGCCCAGCGAACTTCGCTCCAATGTTGCCCGATAAAGTCTTCGCAGGCAATGGCGTTCCAATGACCAGGCGGGGTGTAAGTGCTCACTCCATCTGCCCAGCGATGAACTATTGCCAGGTTTGTCCTGTTATATTCTTTGCTATATTTATAAACTTCCTCTGTTTCAGTTTTGAACTGATCCGAATTGGTGGAAGGCGGCGCTGCCGGTCGTTGGCTTGCTACTTCAGCCGAATCCATAAAAAACCCTTTTACTTTTCCAAATAATGGCAGCATAGGTGGGCGTTTTGGCGATTCCTGGCTGATCCAGGGGGTTTCGCCTTTGGCAATAGCATCGGATTCAAATTTTGCCCAATCTGTAGCGTTTCCAACTGCAGATCCCGCTTTGTCAGTTCTGGCCCGCGCTATGAATTTTCCTGCAACCGCACGGCCGAGTTTTTCACCTGCATCCATGTCGCTTCTGCTATTAGCGCCGGCCAGAATTCTGGCATTTTTACATTCGGCAAGTTTTTGTTGAATAAATTCTTGTTCGCCCGGAAACAAAAGTGTGAGCATGGCTGCCGCAGAACCCGCTGCAACTGCATCCTCACTTGGATAACAGTAACCTTTTGCAATGGGAATCAACTCCTGAATAGTTTTGTCTGTTTCAGCTGGTTTGGGGCGTTTATAAACATTTTTATAATGATAGGCCGCAACCAGGGCATCATACTGAGCGGCAGAAACATAAGCATATGCCCTTGCCGCGTATGGGGGATTTGAAAATGGAAAGTTTGGATACGCAAATGGGTTTGCAGCACTTGGAATGGGATAGGTGCCATCTGCATTCTGATATGGTGGTAAGTTATATTTGGCCACCAATTCACGCAGAATCTCATTCCATCGCATTACTGATCCCGAGGCCCAATATTCCATGGCATCTCTTTCTGCATCGGTAATCTGATTTTGCCTGCTTTTGATTTCCAGCAACTCCAGTTTATAATCCGGGGAGGATACAGCAATTGGTGCATCCATGGCAAATTCATCGGGCTTGCTCAGAAGTATTGGCTTCCAATTTCCGGCATTGGTGTCCGCATTAATTGGGTTGAGGGCTTCAATATTTGCCGTGCGTTCTTTCAAATCTCGTTTACAAGCGGCAAAACCTATTGCCAGCAAGGAAACAAAGAGAAATATTTTATTCAATTTTGTTTGGGTTTTCATCGTAATTAAAGAATTAAAAGTTTATGCTTTTTTCTTGCTAAAGTCCAGAATATAAAAGAAACCTGCAGTGTACATCAGGCTTTTGCCCATATTTCTGCCGCTTAGTGTTTGCATGGCATTCGCTACCACAGTAAGACCATTCACTTTAGGAATAGGAATTTTCGCATTTACTCCCACCCGAAATGCATCCATATTATTGCTTACAAAAGGCATATCATTTCGGCGTATATCAAAGCCTCCAACTGTATTCCATTTATCCGCAACAGCTTCCAGGTACATCTCACCTTTTCGGTATCCTGCGCGGAAATTCAAATTCCACATATCTGGCATTTGAACCAGGTCTGTGAGATATAATCTTGTAGTGTAATAGGAAGATCTGTCGAGCTGAACATTGGAACGCACCATATATTGAAAAGAGCCTGTGGCGAACCAGGTTTTGTGCTGAACATCGGCAATCAATCTCCCCATCAGGTTTTTACTGTGCATGCCAATGGATAAAGGAAGAAAATCAGGACTGTAATTGGTTAATGGAGTAGAGACTCCAACTTGTCCCATTGCAGATAGTCGAAACTTTTTAAACTCTTTGTTATAAAAACGGTATTTGGCAAGCAGGGAAAGGTCCTGAATACCCTGCATTCCATGCAAGGTGCCCGCACTGGCGGATGTTTTAACCCAGGGCAATCCGAATATAATGTTCAGATTGTCGGTAATTCCATAGTTGCCCATAATGTTCACCATGGAAGTTGAAATGGTTCCAATATTTTCATTGGTGCGGAGAAGTTCACCCTCCCAATATTTTTTCCAGGAACTGTGACCATAAGAAGGTCCGATACATAAGTTTTTCTTCGTCATCATGATCCCGTCCAGGTCAGTTTGAGCTGATACAAAAAAAGAAAATGAGAGGCAGAAGATCAGGGGTATTGATTTCTTTATCAAAGGCATAAATTGGTTGCGCAAAATAGATTGATTTCCTCAGAGAGGCAACATTCAATAGACGCAACAGAACAAAATGGTTGCAAACCAATTATTGTTTCATTTTATCCACAAAAAGGCGATGTAATTCGGAGCGGGCAGGCGCTTGTGCTAACTTCGCACAATTTTTATCCAATGCCCAAAGACAATTCCATCAAAAGTGTTCTAATTATCGGTAGCGGTCCCATTATAATAGGACAGGCTTGTGAATTTGACTATTCAGGAAGCCAGGCCGCAAGAAGTCTTCGGGAGGAAGGAATTGAGGTTTCGCTTATCAACAGCAATCCGGCCACCATTATGACGGACAAGCTCAATGCAGACCATGTTTACCTCTGGCCATTGACTTCGGATAGCATTGAAAAAATTCTCCAGGAAAGACAAATTGACTGTGTACTGCCCACCATGGGCGGGCAAACAGCACTAAACCTGGCCAAAGAATGCGATGAACTCGGAATCTGGACCAAATACGACGTAAGAATCATCGGCGTAAATATTGAAGCCATTGACAAAATGGAGGACCGCGACAAATTCAAGGATCTGATGATTGAGCTAGGAGTTGGGGTTGCGGAAAGCCAGATAGCAAATAGTTTTTTAGAAGGAAAGGAAATAGCACAACGTATTGGTTTCCCGTTGGTTATAAGGCCCAGTTATACTCTTGGTGGAACAGGAGGGAGCATAGTGTTGAAGAAAGATGAATTCGATACTGCACTTCAACGCGGGTTGGAGGCCAGCCCTATTCATGAGGTGCTTGTAGAGCAGGCTGTACTGGGTTGGAAAGAATATGAACTGGAATTGTTGCGGGATGGCAAGGATGATATTGCGGTAATCTGTACCATAGAAAATTTTGATCCAATGGGAATTCACACAGGTGACAGCATTACCGTTGCTCCGGCAATGACATTGAGCGACACCTGTTATCAGCGTATGCGGGATATGGCGTTTAAAATGATGCGCAGTATGGGCGTTTTTGCAGGTGGATGCAATGTGCAATTCAGTGTCAATCCGGAAGATGAAGAAATAATTGCTATTGAAATTAATCCGAGGGTTAGCAGAAGTTCTGCACTTGCAAGCAAGGCAACCGGGTATCCCATAGCCAAAATTGCAGCCAAACTCGCCATCGGATATTTTCTGGATGAATTGAAAAATCCGGTTACCAAAACTACCAGTGCATTTTTTGAACCGGCCATTGATTATGTGATTGTAAAAGTTCCACGTTGGAATTTCGACAAGTTCCATGGAAGCGATAAGCGTCTGGGATTTCAAATGAAAAGTGTGGGTGAGGTGATGGCTATAGGACGAAGTTTTCAGGAGGCCCTTCAAAAAGCCTGTCAGAGTCTGGAAATAGGCAGACATGGTTTGGGCGCAGACCGCCCTGCTGAGCGAAACCTGGACATTCTAACAGAAGGGTTGGAACATGCATCATGGAATCGGATATTTCAAATCAAGGATGCACTTAGCCTGGGAGTGCCAATCAGTTCCGTTCAAAAAATCACCAGAATTGATCGTTGGTTTTTAGAGCAAATTGCAGATTTAGTGAAAACCGAAAACGATGTTCGAAGATTTAGCGTTGAAAATTTGCCGGTGGAATTGATGCGCGTTGCGAAGGAAAAAGGATTCAGCGATGAGCAAATTGCATTTCTAATGGGCAATTGCACTGCAGAACAGGTCTATGAAAAAAGGAAAGCAGCAGGAATTCGCAGGGTTTATAAAATGGTAGATACCTGCAGCGCTGAATTCCCAAGTCCAACCAATTATTTCTACAGCACTTTTGATGGTGAAAATGAAAGTCATTTTTCAGATAAGAAAAAAGTAATTGTTTTGGGTAGCGGGCCGAACAGAATAGGCCAGGGAATTGAATTCGACTATTCCTGTGTTCATGGAATTCTGGCTGCACGTGAATCCGGTTATGAGGCCATTATGGTTAACTGCAATCCGGAAACTGTGAGTACAGATTTTGATATGGCAGATAAACTCTATTTTGAACCAGTTTATTGGGAGCATTTATGGGAGTTGATTGAATATGAAAAACCCGAAGGTGTAATTGTGCAGCTCGGGGGCCAAACCGCCTTGAAACTTGCAGAAAAACTCCACGAAAAAGGAATAAAAATTATCGGAACTTCATTCGATAATATGGATATAGCGGAAGACCGTGGCAGATTTAGCGATTTGCTCGCAGAACTTGAAATTCCATATCCAAAATACGGTGTGGCACTGGACGCGGAAGAAGCCATTAAAATTGCGAACGAAGTGGGCTATCCGGTACTTGTCCGACCCAGCTATGTATTAGGCGGACAGGGAATGGTAATTGTAATCAATGATGAGGACCTGGAGAATGCAGTAGTAAAACTGATGGGCGATTTACCGGGAAACAGGGTATTGATTGATCATTTTCTGGATCGTGCAGAGGAAGCAGAAAGTGATAGTATCAGCGACGGGGAAAATGTACACATCATTGGTATGATGGAACATATTGAGCCGGCAGGTATCCATAGCGGAGACAGCAGTGCGGTATTACCTCCGTTTGGATTGAGTGAGAGTGTGATGAAGCAAATGGAACAATATACCATTCAACTTGCAAAAGCACTTCAGATTAACGGGTTGTTGAATATCCAATTCGCCATTAAGGAAGAAAAAGTTTATGTGATTGAAGCCAATCCCAGAGCCAGTCGCACTGTACCTTTCATTTGCAAGGCTTACGATGTTCCTTATGTGAATATGGCTACCAAAGTAATGCTCGGGGTGAATAAAGTAACAGATTTTGTGATACCACCGAGACCTGCGGGATGGGCGATAAAACAACCGGTTTTTTCATTTAACAAATTTCCGGGAGTGAGCAGGGAGCTCGGGCCGGAAATGAAGAGCACCGGAGAATCCATTTTGTTTATCAAGGATTTGATGGACCCAACTTTTAGGGAATTGGTAAAAACAAAGAGTATGTACTTGAGCCACTAGCAATATTTCGACCAGCAAATCAATATCCCAAAAAAAAGCACAAATACTTATAAATTTTATAGGATTTTATTTGAAAATCGGGAATATAATTTCAAATAAATGAGAAGAATTTAATAAAATAAATTTGTGTCATTCGAATCATAGGAGTACAGCGGTGGGATTGATTTTGCCACTGTGGTGGAATAAACAGGTGATGAATTTGTTTTTATATGTTGGGTAATTTACATTTGCAACCTTAAATTTTGCAAAAGGCACTTCATTTTATTCCCATAATTACTACGCTTTTCAGCGCATATTTCTTTAGTATTTTATGGAAACACTGGCGTTCAAAACCTGATTCTTATCATATCATGTGGTGGATGATTGGGGTGTTTTTTTATGGGCTTGGTACTATAACGGAGAGTGTGAATACGCTTGCTGGGTACAGTGATTTCAATTTCCGGGCATGGTATATATTTGGTGCATTGTTGGGTGGCGCACCTTTGGCTCAGGGCACGGTTTATCTTTTAATGAAACGCAAGACCGCACATATTTTAACTGCAATTTTGGTTTCAGTAATTGGAATTACTTCCATTCTGGTAATTCTTTCTCCATTGCATCCGGAATTTATGGATGGTATGCGGATGAGCGGTAAATTACTGGACTGGAAATTCATACGATTTATAACTCCATTTATCAATATTTATGGAGTGATATTTTTAGCCGGAGGTGCAGTTTATTCAGCAATTAAATATGCAAAAAATCCGGAATATAAATCGAGGTTTCTCGGTAATCTTGCAATTGCGCTTGGTTCTATATTACCTGCCATTGGCGGGTCTTTTACCAAATTTGGCTATGTAGAGGTATTGTATGTTACCGAATTGCTGGGTCTTATTTGTATTTATACAGGATATAAAATAATTCGCAACGATATTTATCATTTAAATAAAGCGAATTAAAATCTGTAATTGACTCCAATAGACCAGGTGAGAGAATTATAGCTGTTTTTGGTTGCAAGCGCATCCCTGGGTTTGTCCGGATTGTACACCGCTCCATTCGAAGGAGAATTGGACGATTGGTTCCATTCATCTACAAAATTCACTTCTTTTTGTCCAGTTTTTAATGTTCCCAGTTTGTCCTCTCCCATAACTTCGTATGTAGTTATTTTAGAGGATTCTTGTTTTCCGGAATACATCAACATGCCCAGATTTAATCCAACCGAGAAGTTATCATTAACATCGTAATTCGCCCCAACACTACCCGAAAAACCTAACCCAAACTTATTTTTTATTTCGTTTACGGAATGATCTGAAACACTGCCGTTTTGAGTTTCAGTATATTCATCCCTATATCCGGAGCGAAACATCAAAGCAGGTCCAAAGCGTGCATTGGCGTTCAAAGGGCCATCGCAACAGGTTTCAAACATAAATTCCAATAATCCGCCGGTATAATATCCGCGGCGATGTTCTTCATTGTGAAAGTCAGAGTTGTTGGTACTGGTTTGATAATTGAATTCGCTGCCAAACAGATTGTTGACACCTACGCCCACTCCCCAATGATCTGAAATTCCATAATCTGCATATACTCCTGCCAAAATTCCCTTGCCCAGTGAACCATAAAGCTGTTTATCTGAAATGGGAACGAATCCACTCGTTGGATAAACGGTGTTTTGCCCAAGGGCTTCCGACCTGAAACCACATCCTGACCCTATCCGAACGCCCAGTGTTAACGGGTGTTCTGTCTCCTTTGGATGAAGTTTAATACCAAAACGATCTCCACCAAAGAGGTTTGCGGACGAAAATGCCACAGTAAATAGTACAATATTTTTCATATTCGCAGGTTTTGTTTTATTCGAAATAAAATCAAATTAAACAAACTAAATATAATCTTTATGCACAGCGATAATTAAAGGTGTAAGCTATTTTAATAGTTGATTTCAGGCTTTTATAAATTTATCCTGTTCAGGCTGTTAGGGTATCCATTATGTAATATAACGAAACCCAGGATGGTAACCCTTTCATAACGTATCTTAAATTTTTGATATCCTGTTTTAAGCACCCATCATTCATGAAAATAGAAAATCGAAGGGTATCGGGGACCCCCCGGGCATTCTATTTGGGATTTCAGTTTTTTATTTTTTAGCTCTATTATTGCGGGAAATGCTGTCTGACATAGAAATTTCCAGAAACGCGAGTTTAAAACCTATTTTCGAAATTGGGTCCAACCTCGGTATCAACCCGGATGAACTCATTCCCTATGGGAGAACAAAAGCCAAAATTCCACTGAATTACCTGAATCCGGAAAAACAAAAACAGAGCAATTTGATTTTGGTTACTGCGATTACACCAAATAAAGCAGGTGTAGGGAAAACTGTTACCTCAGTTGGACTTTCTCTTGGTTTGAACCATATTGGGAAAAAGGCGATTGTGGCACTTCGTGAACCTAGTCTGGGACCATGTTTTGGAATGAAAGGCGGCGCAGCGGGCGGGGGCTATGCCCAGGTACTGCCTATGGAAGATATCAACTTGCATTTTACCGGAGATTTTCATGCTATCACCAGTGCAAACAATATGATTGCTGCACTCCTTGACAATTACCAGTTTAATAATGAACACACTGAAAATGCATTGAGTCAGATACTCTGGAGAAGGGTTCTGGATGTGAACGACAGAAGTCTGAGGTTTATGGTTTCCGGTTTGGGTGGAGCGTCCAACGGAATTCCCCGTGAAACCGGATTTGATATTACACCTGCTTCAGAAATCATGGCATTGCTTTGCCTTTCAGAAAATCTGGAAGATTTGGAAGCGAGGATTGACAGAATTGTTTTGGGATATACAGCAACGAAATCTCCTTTTACAGTTAAAGATTTGGGAGTTGGACCTGCAATTGCAGTTTTACTGAAGGATGCTATTTTGCCTAATTTGGTTCAAACAACAGAAAATACTCCGGCAATTATTCATGGTGGACCATTTGCAAATATTGCACACGGCTGCAATTCCATAATTGCAACTAAAATGGCAATGAGTCTTGCAGATTATGTGGTAACTGAGTCTGGTTTTGGCAGCGATTTGGGTGCAGAGAAATTTCTGGATATCAAATGCAGATATGCAGGTATTTCGCCTAAAGCTACAGTAATAGTGGCTTCTCTTCAGGCAATTAAACTCCATGGTGGAGCGAGTGAAAAAACCATGAAAGAGGCCGATATGAACGCTTTAAAAAATGGTTTAAAAAATCTGGAACGCCATGTTGGAAATATTTTGGAATTTCACCAATCTCCGGTTGTGAGTATCAATAAATATGGATTTGATACCGAAGAAGAATTACAATATTTGCAGAATTGGTGCAAAGAAAAAGGTGTAAAAACCGCAGTAAACGAATGCTTTGTGAAAGGCGGTGCAGGTGCAGCTGACCTGGCAAGAGCTGTTGTGGAAACAGTTGAAAACAATCCGTCAAAGGAGATAAATTTCGTGTACGATTTAAATGATTCTGTAGAAGAAAAAATCGAAAAAATTGTGAAACGCGTTTACAAAGGAGATGGTATAAAAATGGATGTAAAAGCCCAAACCAGGTTGAAGCGAATTATTGCAAACGGTTGGGATAAATTACCTGTTTGTATTGCTAAAACCCAATATAGTTTTAGTGATGATATTGACAATGGAAGCACGCCGGACGGATTTGTGGTAAACATTGAAGATCTGGTAATTAATGCAGGCGCCGGATTTATTGTTGCAGTTGCAGGAAATATTATGCGCATGCCGGGATTGCCAAAAGATCCGCAAGCGAATAGAATCAAGCTGATTCAAGGTCAGATTGATGGTTTGAGTTAGAACGTATTTCAAAATTTCCTTTTGGCATTTGAAATCCTGTATTTAAAAAACTTAATCTTCGCCTTTTGCGCAACACATCCCGCCTGTACAGTTCGGGCAAGGGTTGCTCTTCTTTTCCAGGCCACCAGCCTGTACGAATAGCGCCTCATGTTGCACCAAAATGCTTGAAAACGCCTTAAAATTTACTTTTGAGATATGTTCCAGATTATTTCAGAAAAAACGTACCAGCCGGAACTATTCCCAACAAACCGGCTATTGCACATTTCTTAAAAGTCCAGATTTTCTTATCCAACATGAAATATAATTTCCACAAATAAGTGATGAAGAGTATTCCATGTATAGATCCAACTATGGTTACAGCAATAGGGTATTGGAACATGTATTTCAGTGGCATGGCAACCAGTAGCAAAACCAAAAACGAAATGCCTTCATAATGTGCGATTTTGATGGTGGATGAAATGCTTTTATTCTTATCTGAATCCATGCCGCAAGCTATTCAAAAATGATGATATGAATTTCATGAGACAGAATTATTAAAGATTAAGTACCCACTTTTCTTCCGGATATATAATTTCAGCCATCAGGACTCGCGGGTATGTTGCGTTTTAGTATATAAGAAAATAGAATTTATTTTGAATGTTCGTTCAATGTTTAAGTGGCAGATATTCAACGTGATATGGCTATTGTTTATAGCGTATTGCTATTTAAATTGAAAAAAAACGAAAAAAATATGCTGTACTTTTGATCGGCACAGGCAACGAATGAAATATCCCTCATGTCAATGAAACAAACCAAAAAGACCCTCTCCAAATGATTAAAAAAATACTGTTTCTCACCCTCATTTTTTCATTCTTCGGCATAAAGCTGCAAGGTTCCCACATGATGGGTGCAGACATTAGCTACAAATGTCTGGGTAAAGGAAAATATTCTCTGGTAATGAAAGTATACCGCGATTGTCGCGGTGTTCCATTCAGTGGACCTTCCGTTGGCGTATTTGCCGGTACCAATGGTGGCAATGGTTGCGGATCCTATGGACTTTCCGCTACCAGAACCGGTATCAGGGATGTAACACCAAGATGTTCTACTCAGGGTAAAGCTTGCAGTCCGCAGAACAGCCCGGCCGGTGAAGGAATAGAAGAGCATACTTATGAAATGACTGTAGATTTCAATGCATCGCCATTGAATAATTTTATCAATAAAAGTTCTTGTTGCGAAGTAACATTTTACATTGGTCAGTGCTGCAGAAACGGAGCAATTACTACCGGTCCGGCGGGTAATGACTTTTACAGCACCTGTATGATCAATATCTGCAACATTCTAAAGACTACGAATAAATGTAACTCCAGCCCAAAACTCAGTAATGAGCCGGTTGGATTTTTGTGTTGCAACCAGGCATATTATTTCAATAACGGTGCAATAGACACTGTTGATTTTGATTCATTTTCTTACAAAGTGGTTCCGGGGATTTCCAGTCTTCCAAACAATTCTGTTACTTATTCTTCTCCGTTTTCTTACCAATATCCAATGACCGTTTATTGCGTGCCTCCAACCACCATTAAATGTGCCCCGAATATTAAAACCAACCCGCCAAGGGGCTTTTATATGGACTCCAGCACAGGGGATTTGATTTTCACACCAACCAAGTGCGATGAATCCGGTGTGATTGTGGTGGAGATTACAGAATGGCGAAAGGATAGTGCTACAGGTAAGTATATTATTGTAGGCAAGACCCGACGGGATATACAGCTATGGGTGAAGGATGATTGTGACTATAACAAAGCTCCAACCATTACTGGCCCGGTGGTGAACAAAGTGTGCGAAGGCGATAAAATCTGTTTTGATATCGATGG
>JAGXTF010000057.1 GCA_018333525.1 Bacteroidota bacterium
CCTCTGAAGTGCAAGAGGTTTTTATGGGCTGTGTTTTACAAGCCGGTATTGGACAGGCTCCGGCGCGACAGGCCGCCAGATATGCCGGAATTCCGGATAATGTTCCTTGCACCACCGTAAACAAAGTTTGTGCAAGCGGAATGAAATCCATTGCGCTTGGTGCACAAAGTATTATGCTCGGACATAATGATGTGGTAATTGCCGGCGGTATGGAAAACATGAGCCAGGTTCCCCATTATCTGCCCGGTTCCAGATCCGGATTTAAATATGGCAATATCACCATGCTGGATGGATTGCAATATGATGGACTTACTGACATTTACAGCAACTCACTGATGGGAAGTTGCGCGGATCTTTGTGCCAAAGAATATGGAATTACCAGAGAAGATCAGGATACATTTGCCATTCAATCTTACAAAAGGGCAGCCGCCGCATGGCAAGCAGGTAAATTCAACGATGAAGTTGTTTCGGTTTCCATTCCGCAGAAAAAAGGTGACCCCATTTTATTTTCTGAAGATGAAGAATATAAAAATGTAAAATTTGATAAAATCCCGGAATTGCGTCCGGTTTTTCAGAAAGATGGCACAGTAACAGCTGCAAATGCAAGTACCATGAATGATGGTGCTGCTGTTTTATTGCTGATGAGTGGAGAAAAAATGAATTCTCTTGGATTAAAACCAATTGCAAAAATTCTGGGATTCGGAGACGCAGAACAAGCGCCCGAATGGTTCACCACTACTCCAAGTAAAGCTTTGCCAATTGCCGCACAACGTGCAGGCATTTCCTTGGATGAAGTCGATTATTTTGAATTAAATGAAGCTTTTGCAGTGGTAGGCTTGGTTAACAATAAACTATTAAATCTGAACCCCGAACGTGTAAATGTGAATGGCGGTGCGGTTGCTCTTGGCCACCCGCTGGGAGCCTCCGGAGCCAGAATTTTAGTTACGTTGATTCATGTATTAAAACAAAATCAGGCAAAAACCGGTGCAGCAGGAATCTGTAACGGCGGCGGTGGTGCCAGTGCTATGATTGTTGAATCTGTCTAATTCGAAAGCCTGTAAGAATATTCAGGCAGTTTTCGAGTTCTATTTATATAAAATGCGTTTGTTAAAACTGCTTTTGGTCTTCTGTATGCTTGGAATGGCAAATTATGTTTTTGCTAAAAAAACAGATACAACCGGATTCTGGTGGCTGGGCCAAAACGATATTCGCCTCAGTAGAATTGCCCCGCTCATAAATACAGCAGAAACCGACCAGGAGCGAAAAACAGCAGCAAATTTTCTATTTCATTCTCTGGATACTATTCTACAAATTCCCGGAAGTTTTGGGTTTGCTTTTGATTCCCTGAAATCTACAACCGTCTCCATTGTAAACAGCCCGGATAAAAAATTCAGATTCCTGACTTTCAATTTAGTAACTACAAAAGGCGATTTTAAACAATTTGGTTTTCTGCAAATGAACGATAAGGAACATTCTTTATATGCATTGGCAGATACACTGAAGAATCCGAAAAAAGACTTTCTGAATTTGGAATTGGAAACCGGCGAATGGTTGGGCGCATTGTATTATTCCATTGCACCTTTTAAATACCAGGGAAAAAAAATGTATCTGCTGCTTGGCTTTGATGGGGCAACCATTCACAGCAATAAAAAAATATTGGATGTGCTTTGGTTCGATAATGGTGTTCCCGTATTTGGAAAGCAATTATTCAGACAAGGTGCATTTGATCGCCAGCCAACAAGCAGGGTGGTGTTTGAATTCCATAACAACAGTTTGATGATGTTGCATTACGAAGAGAAAAAGAAAATTGTGGTTTTAGATAAATTAGTGCCTTCTTTTCCTGAAGCTACCAACGATTTTTATTATTATATCCCAAGTGGGGATCTGGATTATTTTGCATTTAAAAAAGGTTGGTGGATTAAAGATGCTTTGGAAAATTACAATTTGGGACAAGGCAAATTGAAAAAGAAACCAAAATCACTACCAACCCCGGAAGCGGATCCGCAAAACCAGGAATAATTCTAAAGATAATTTCTTAGAATCGCCATTTTTGCTTCTGCTTCTTCCCATTCTTTTTGGGCATTGCTTCCGCTATTTATACCGCAGCCTGCAAAAAACTGAATTTCTGTTTTTCCGATTTTGGCACAGCGCAAATTCACCCAGGAATGAAAAACATTTTCATTGCTCCATCCCAACCATCCTGTAAACAATTCCCGATTTAAATTCTCAAATCTTTCTATAAAAGCAATGGCGTCTTTTTGTGCAAATCCTCCGACTGCAGGTGTCGGATGTATTTCCATTAAAAAATCTCCAATACTCTTTTGTGCAAGCGGAAAATGAAACTTCTGTGCAATATGGGTTAATGCACCTTGCTTCACTTCCAGTTTTTCTGCTTCGGTAACATTTTCAATTTTAAATTTTTGAAATACCTGATGCAAAAAATCTGCAATGGTATGCTGTTCCTTTTCTTCCTTAGAAGTCCAGGAATCTTCAGGCTTTACAAGTGTTCCTGCAAGCGCAACCGTTTCACCTGTATTATTTTTCCAGTGAAGCAATAATTCAGGTGAGGCGCCAATCCAGGTGCCCCAATTTGGATGCGAAATCAAAGAAATAAATGCATCGGGGTATGCAGTACAAAGTGCATAAAAACAACTTTCAATTTCTTCAATTTCATTTTTTTGTATGCGGTTACGCGCTGCTACAATTTTTTCGAAATCACCTTGTGCAATTGCAGTTTTTGAAAACAGAATGAATTGCTCAAATTCCGATTGGGATATTTCCTTATTTTGAAATTCCGCGACCAGATTGCATTCCCGGAACCACAATTTCAATAAGTTTTTATCATCGGTTTTTTCTACAACATTTAATCCTGAAACCGGAGTTTTCTTATCCCAGGCCTGAATAAAAAATGTGGATTTATCTGAAACAAACGGTTCACTGAAGTTGGCGAATTCGCCCCTCCATCCCTGAATTTTTTTGGAAATTACAGGGTCTCTGAATATGACAAAACCGCTATTCAATCTTAGATTTTGGGATAACTGCCATGGTAATGGAACCTTTACAAATCAAATTATTTCCACTGGAAATGGAAACTTCCCAAACCTGACTGGTTTTCCCAATATGCAGTGGTTTGGCAATTCCGGTAACAATTTCACCCAAAAATGCTGGCTTGAAATGACTACCATTCACCGTTTGCCCAACTGCAACAAATTTTTCCCGATCTAAAGCCAGATTCGCGGCCATACTTCCCAAACTCTCTATTAAAGCAAGTGATGCTCCCCCGTTCAATACGCCAAAAGGCTGAATGGTATTGTTATTCACGGGCATGGTGGCAGACAAGGTTTGGCTACTGATTTCCGTAAATACTATTCCAAGAGCCGTGTTTAAGGTATTTTTACATCTTTCGTTGAGCTGCGCAATGGTTATCTTTGCAACTTCTTTAAAAACCGATTCCAAAGTGTCGCAAAAATCTAACCCTGCCAGCACAAAAACAATTTATATTATTCGACACGGACAAACGGAATTCAACAAGAAGGGAATTGTTCAAGGCTCAGGGGTGGATACGGACCTGAACGAAACCGGGATCAGACAGGCGCATCAGTTTTTTAATCATTACCGGCATATACCATTTTCAAGGGTATATGTGAGTGCGCTAAAACGCACCCACCAAACTGTGGCAGAATTTCAAAAAATTGGAATTCTGCAGACCATCATGGAGGAATTGAATGAAATCAACTGGGGCAGTATGGAAGGCGCAGAACCAACGCCTGAATCTCACAATATTTTTGTGGAAACGCTGCAAAAATGGCAACAGGGAATGCTGGATGTTGCAGCTGCCGGAGGTGAATCACCGAACCAATTGTACGCACGTCAAAAAACGGGTCTCGCAAAAATTATGGAAGCCAGGGATGAAGATCCGGTTCTGATTTGCATGCATGGTCGGGCTATGCGGAGTTTTATTTGCCTTCTTACAGGAACCCCGTTAAACCAAATGGATGATTTTGAACACGGGAATGTTTGCCTGTATGTGCTGGAGAAAAAAGCAGATTCACCCTATTTCGAAATTGTTATTCGCAATTCAAGATTGCACCTGCACGAAAATTACCATACATGATTTTAGACAACAAGGATATAACCATTACTGTAATTGACCGGCAAAATGAATCCCATGAGATTTCCGCACCGGTAGATATGAACCTGAACCTGATGGAAGTTTGCAAACTATATGAACTTCCTGTAAAAGGAGAATGCGGAGGCATGGCAATGTGCGCCACCTGTCAGGTTTATATTGAAAGTGATCATATTTTGCCTGCGCAAAATGACGCAGAGTTGGATATGCTGGATCAGGCATTTTTTGTAAAATCCAACAGTCGCCTGGGTTGCCAGATTCATATTTCTCCGGAAATCAACGGACTTGTTGTTCGATTGGCCCCTGAATCTGAATGAAAATTAACAGTACACTTGATAGTTTCAAGGATTAAGCGTAATTTTGCAGTCCTTTTTTAAGAAGAGATGGCAAACCATAAGTCAGCAATCAAAAGAATCCGCTCCAACGAAGCGAAGAACGAGCGCAATCGCTATCAGCATAAGTCTGCGAGAACTATCATTAAAAATATTCGCAAGGCAACCGATAAAACGGATGCTGAAAAGTTGTTGCTCGAAGCTTTTAGCGCGGTAGATAAATTGGCGAAGCGCAACATCATTCACAAAAACAAAGCCGGCAACCTGAAAAGCAGTTTGCAGAAGCATGTGAATGCAATGAATTGATATTCAAACAATACCCATATATAAAAGCCCCGTAAACGGGGCTTTTTTTATTGAATTTGTTTTTGAATCACTCCCGCGCAATAGGCACAAAGCCATTCATTTTCATGAAAAAGAGTTTTTACCGTTCCCTTTGCATCATTCATCATACAGCGCTGGTCGCGGTTGCAGTGAGGGAGACCAAAAGTGTGCCCCATTTCATGCAGGGCAACCTTTACCACAAGTGAATCAGTTTCTTTGCCAAATTTCAATAACCTGAAATCTGACACTATACAGGCCCTTCCCGGTTGGTAGCCCAATCCAAAAATTCCCCAATGGGAATATTTCACCGCATTTACTGTTTTTTCGGTAAAAATATCTCTATCACTGAGCCCCAGAATTTTATCATATCCTTTGGGAATCTTTTTTAACAATTCTTTCAATATTATTCGGGCATCATAACGTTCTGTGCCAGCTAATTTTGCATGGTCAAAATATTCTACTGAAGGAAGAGTCGTCACTTTCACATGATAAAATAATGCGATTTCATTTGCGATTAATTCTGCCCTTTTATCTGAAAATCCATGAAAAGGCAGTATTGCAATGGAATATTCTTCTACTGCCCTGGAAGGCTTTCGCGATTCACCACAGGAGGCGATAAATGCGATGAAAAACACAACTGCTAATATTTTGCGCACTTTAAACAGAACGCAAAAATTAAAAATAAATTGGGGACTAATTACCTGACTGTGGTACCCACCATTTCTCCCTGCAACAATTTTAGCAAATTGCCTCTTTTGTTCATATCAAATACCACAATGGGCAGTTTGTTTTCCTGGCAGAGGGTAATTGCTGTAAGGTCCATAACCTGCAGGCCCATGTCATACACATCTTTGAAGGTAATATTTTCAAATTTTGTGGCATTTGGGTCTTTTTCAGGATCGGCAGAATAAATTCCATCTACTCTGGTTCCTTTTATCACCAAATCTGCTTCTATTTCCACTGCTCTCAAACTCGCGGCAGTATCTGTAGTAAAATAAGGGTTGCCTGTACCGGCGCCGAAAATAACTACCCTTCCTTTTTCCAAATGCCTCATAGCTCTTCTGCGAATAAATGGTTCAGATACCTGTTCCATTTTAATTGCAGATAAAAGTCTGGTAATGATGCCATGTTTTTCGAAAGCGCCTTGCAATGCCATAGCATTAATCATGGTGGCCAGCATTCCCATATAGTCGCCTGTGGCCCTGTCTACCACACCACCTTGTGCACCCTGAATTCCTCTGAATATATTGCCACCTCCAATTACGATTGCAATTTCAATCCCGGCTTCCACCACCCCTTTAATTTCCTGAGCATATTGCTCCAGCATTTTTGGATCAATTCCGAATTGCTGATCTCCCTGAAGCGCTTCGCCGCTTAGCTTGAGAAGTACGCGTTTGTATTGCATTCGGGGTGCAAATATAGCGGGCAATCGGATTATTCAGAGGCAGATAAACAGAATGTAATAAAAAAAGACCGCCTTTGGCGGTCCTTTTCATGTTTTCAATTTTGATTAATTACCCTAATTGAACGCGGCGGAAAGATTTTACTGTAAGTCCTTTTTCCACTTCATCCAACATTTTTGCTACGGTTTTACTACCGTCTTTCACAAATTCCTGATTCAATAAGGTAGAATCTTTATAGAATTTTTCCAATTTGCCCTGAGCAATTTTATCGAGAATAGCTTCCGGTTTGCCTTCTGCACGTGCTTGTTCGCGGCCTATTTCCATTTCTCTTTCTACTGTAGCAGTATCCACGTCGGATTTATCTACTGCCACAGGATTCATTGCTGCAATTTGCATGGCAACATCTTTTCCCGCCGCAATATTCGCTGCACTTGGAGCTATATTCATTTCCACCAAAACACCCAGGCGGTTGGCACCGTGGATATAAGCCACCACGTTGTCACCTTTGAGAATTTCGTATTTGGATACATCTATTTTCTCTCCAATTTTTGCCATTTCATCCAGCAATTTGGCCTCTATGGTAATTCCACCGAGGGTAAGCTGTTTCAATGCTGTTAGATCTGCAGGTTGATTTTCGAGTGCGGTTTTGGCAATTTCCTGTGCGAAAGAAACAAACCCTTCGTTTTTACCTACAAAATCGGTTTCGCAATTCAATTCAATGATCACTCCGGTTTTGCCATCTTCACCTGTCATAGCGATTACGGCTCCTTCGCTGGCCTGGCGATCTGCTCTGTTAGCGGAAATTTTTGCGCCTTTTTTACGCAAAAAATCAATAGCTGCTTCAAAATCGCCACCGGTTTCGGCAAGCGCTTTTTTGCAATCCATCAAGCCCGCGCCAGTCATTTGGCGCAATTTATTTACATCTGCTGCACTAATGCTCATAATAAGTTTTTTGGTTTTTTAAATAAAAGTAAAAGATTGAATTCCTTATGGAATTAAGCTTCTGCAGTGGTGTTTTCCACTGCTGCCGGTGCGCTCTCTTCTTCTGGCTTTTCACGACGGCGCTCTTGTAGACCTTCAGAAATTGCATCTGAAATTTCAGAAACAATAATTTGAATGCTTTTGGATGCATCGTCGTTACCCGGGATCGCAAAATCCACGATGGTTGGATCAGAATTGGTATCGACCAAAGCAAAAGTTGGAATACCAAGACGAATAGCTTCAGCAATAGCAATATGCTCGCGCTTAACATCCACAATAAATATTGCACCTGGCAGTTTGCTCATATCTTCAATTCCACCCAACATACGGGCCAGCTTTTCTTTTTCACGGGCAAGCATCAAACGCTCTTTTTTATTGATACGTTCAAAAGTGCCGTCGGTGGCCATGCGGTCGATAATTTGCATGCGTTTGATACTGCGGCGAACGGTTTGGAAATTGGTAAGCATACCACCCAACCAACGCTCGGTAACATAAGGCATGTTGTTCTTCCTGGCATGTTCCGCAATAATTTCCTTCGCCTGCTTTTTGGTAGCAACGAACATAATCTTGCGACCCGATTTGGCAATGTTGCGAATTGCACCTTTTGCTTCTTCGAGTTTTGCCTCGGTTTTATTCAGGTCAATAATATGAATTCCATTCTGCTCCATAAATATATAAGGAGCCATTTTGGGATTCCATTTGCGGGTAAGGTGACCGAAGTGTACCCCGGCGTCCAGCAAATCCTGTTGTGTATAAGCCATATCTTGTATTAACGTTTTGAGAATTGGAACCTCTTACGGGCCTTTTTCTGACCGCTTTTCTTACGTTCAACCACGCGGGAGTCGCGGGTCATAAATCCTGCAGCACGCAATGTGGGTTTCAATTCAGCATTGAGATCCACCAATGCTTTGGCAATACCCAAACGAACGGCTTCCGCCTGTCCGCTTTGTCCACCACCACGTACGTTTACAGAAATATCAAATTTGCCATAGTTGTCAGTAATGCGCAAAGGGCTCTCAATAGAGGATCTGTGCCATTCCAACGGAAAGTAGCTGTCAAAACTGCGATTGTTCACCTCAATTTTGCCGTTACCATCTTTCATGTAAATGCGGGCGATCGCTGCTTTTCTTCTGCCTGAGTTGTTAATCATATATTGTTTCTCAGAATTCGAATGTTAATGTTTCGGGTTTTTGTGCCTGCTGGTTATGTTCAGTACCTTCATATACATAAAGGTTGGTAAACACCCTGCGTCCCAATCTGTTCTTTGGTAACATGCCACGCACTGCTTCTTCAATCAGTTTTGTAGGTTTCATGTCTTTTGCTAAAGTAGAGCGCTGCCCTCCGGGATATCCGGTGTGGCGCAAATACTCGCGACTCTCCATCTTATTTCCGGAAAGACTTACTTTTTCGGCATTGATAACAATTACATTATCACCGCAGTCAACGTGCGGGGTAAAGTCGGGCTTGTTCTTGCCACGGAGAACATGTGCGATACGGCTTGCAAGGCGACCAAGGGTCTGTCCTTCAGCGTCCACAATGTACCATTTCTTGTTTACTGTGGCTCTGTTTGCCGATACAGTTTTATATGTGCTAAGCGGATTCACGTCTACTCTTGCTGGTTAAATTTGGGGTTGCAAAAGTAGCAATTTTCTTCCTCTGTTGCAAGTTGTACGCAATTTTTTTAGTCGCCGAATTTATTATACAGCAACATCCAGCGTCATAAAAATACAAAAACCCCATCTGACGAAGGGGTTTTTGACATTTTGCTGCCACCTTGGCCGCTGCAAAATATTACCTATAATTTTTGGCCTACCAATCGTCTTCGTCTGGCTGGTAAGGCTCCTTGAGCGACTTTTTCAATCCCTCTACGATTTCCTTCACTTCCTGGTCTGCGGAAAGCAGGTATTTATCTGTATTCTGATACCCCTTTTTCACCTTCATATAATATTCATGGTAAGTTCTTGTGGCATCCTTTGCCAATCCATCCGGTGATTCAATATGTACAAAGTTCCCAAACTGGTATTTATATCTGTTATCCTTAAATCTCAAGGTAAGCTTGTATTCCAAAGTGCCTGATTCTGATTTATTGTAATTGCCGTAACGCACAACCATTGGAATGGACACTTTCAGCGTGATTCTGTCACTCTTTTTGTCTTCTACTACAAATTTCTTCAGGTTTTCCTTTCCGTATCTTTTGGTAAGGTACTTCATTGCCCTCCAATATAAGGAATCAGAACCGCAGAAGTCGCAGTTCTCGTCTTCAATGATACCTTCATAATATATAATCTCCCTCAGACTGTCATAAGGTGGATTAAACCTTTTATAGGCAACACGTTTTGGCATCTGAGGCCCTTTATCTTCCTCCATGCCCCAACCACTGCCATCCTCTACCATTGGGCCTGTACTGTCTTTTGTGGCAGTATCGCCTGTTGTTGGTGCTGATCCCCAATCGCCCCATTGGGCATTCGAGTTCCCTGCGATTAAAAAGAATCCCGCCATAGCAGCTACTCTGGCAATTCTCATCCTGTTACTGTTCATTCTTAATAATGGGGTTTTCAAAAAGTCTGCCAAAAAATTCGCGCGAATATACAGATAGCACCTTACGGTGTACAACCCCCTCCAATGTTGTTTTTGCATGGTACCTGATCGTTTTTTGTTCGTATTAAACGGATAAGCTCACGTTTTATTGTGTAATTGGAAACCTTCCTTTAGAAAATATTTTGGGCTTTGGCTTGCCTTTCCGAAGAATTTTTTGCTCTTCCTCAGGCAGGGCAATGGTTTCCATACATTCAATGCTGCAACAGTGTTGGTATTTGTCAGCACATGACTTGCACTGAATAAACAATAAATGACATCCTACATTGGCACAATTTACATGAGCGTCTGCGGGTTCACCACATTGGTGACAATGCGCAAGAACTTCATCGGTAATTCTTTCATGTAAGCGTTGGTCAAATACAAAGTTCACTCCGTGAAATTTATTTTCAACTCCTTGCTCCCTCACCTGATTTACGTAATTAATTATTCCTCCTTCTAAATGATATACCTGCCCAAATCCATTGTGTTTCATCCAGGCACTAGCCTTTTCACAGCGAATGCCACCGGTGCAGTACATCAATATAGGTTGATCGCGTTTTTCTTTGAACTCATCTATTACAGAATCTAATTCTTCCTTAAAAGTGTCTACATCCGGACACCTCGCATTCTCAAACCTACCCACTTCACTTTCATAATGGTTGCGCATGTCTATTACCACCACATCCGGTTTTTCCAGCATACTGTTCCATTCCCCTGCTTTTAAGTAATTGCCGGTATCTGAAGGATTAAATGTAGGATCTTCAATTCCATCAGCTACTATTTTCCTGCGTGCTTTGACATCCAGTTTATAAAAAGATTTCTCGCCTTCTTCCAATGCGAGATTTAAACGAATGTTATTTAAAAAAGAAATGGAATATAAATACTCCTTAAAATTTTCAAACTGTTCAGATGGAAGTGAAATTTGTGCGTTAATACCTTCATCGGCTACATAAATCCTGCCTACAACTCCTAAATTGTGGAGATTGTAATAAAGTGTTTCCCGGAATGTTTTTACATCCTTAATTGCATAATACTTATAGAAGGAGATAGTGGTATACGGGCGCAGATCTGCCAGCATTCGCCGCTTCAACTCCTCCCTGTTCACCTTGTTGTGCATTAACATGGAATAGGTTGGTTTTGAAAATTTCTGCAAAAATAAGAATTTGGAATTCAAAAGTTGAATGGAAATGAAATTCAGTATTCCAAATTCCCGGATTTACAATTTGCATAGACAATTGCCGATTGCAATCACCGCAGTAAATTATCTTATTGCCATTTCAACTTCAGAAAACGGTTCTTCTTAAGAATTTAATACCATTTCTGTTTCCGAATACACCAAACGCATTTCTTCTAATACCGCAATTACCAAATCGTATTCATTCTCTGTTACCAGTTGGGTTCGGAAAGGTTTAAAATCATGCAATCCCCGAAAATAATGGGAATAATGTCTGCGCATTTCTATAATACCCAATTTCTCCCCTTTCCATTCCACACTTCTATCCAAATGGGTTTTACAAGTTTCCAAACGCTCTGCAAAGGTTGGCGCATTTAACTCCATTCCGGTTTTCAGGAAATGCTTTATCTCCCGAAATATCCATGGATAACCAATGCTTGCTCTTCCAATCATAATTCCATCTACCCCATATTTATTTTTGTATTCCAGCGCTTTTTGCGGACTGTCAATATCTCCATTTCCGAAAATTGGAATTTTAATTCTGGGATTATTTTTCACAGCTGCGATCAGGGACCAATCTGCTTCACCTTTGTAAAGTTGCGCCCTGGTTCTTCCATGTATGGAAAGTGCCTGAACCCCCACATCCTGGAGCCTTTCTGCCACTTCCTCCACATTTTTACTTTGATCATCCCATCCCAATCGTGTTTTTACCGTAACCGGTTTACTTGTTGCATTTACCACAGCTTTAGTGAGCCTGACCATTAATTCCACATCCTTAAGCACTGCGGCACCTGCTCCCTTGCAAACAACTTTTTTAACCGGACACCCAAAATTGATATCTACCAAATCCGGATTTGTTGCATCTACAATCCTGGCTGACATGGCCATGGCCTCTTCATCTCCACCGAATATTTGTATGCCAATGGGTCGTTCGTAATCGAAAATATCCAGTTTCTGGCGACTTTTAATAGCATCCCGAATCAATCCTTCGCTGCTGATAAACTCCGTAAACATCAGGTCAGCACCATGTTTTTTACATACATAACGAAATGGAGGGTCACTCACATCCTCCATAGGTGCCAGTAACAAAGGGAAATCCCCGAGCTGTATATTGCCAATTTTTACCAACTTTGTCGCAAATTTACATGTTAGACGATAAACCCCTGTTTGAAAAACCCGCCAAATCCTTTTATACTCCTTGGGGACTGGCTTTTGTATTGGTTTTCCTTTTTCTTTTTCAGATCATTTTTTATTTTCTGGCAGTTTATACCGGTGGCCTGATTTATGACCTGGGATTTCACGGCGCATTAAATTTGCTAAACGAACCGGATGGCACGTCCAAAGCCATCAATCTCGCCAGATATACTAACGTTGTGAGTTTTACAGGTTATATGTTTTTACCTGTTCTGCTGTTTACCATCATCAATAAAACCAGTTTGTCTGTGGAAGGTGGTTTAAAAATTCCTATGCGCCGTCCATTGTTCTTCCTGAGTATTCTGATTCTTGCTCTTACCATCCCCCTGGTTGATTATGTAACCGGATCGTTACAGAATTTAGACCTTCCCCAATCTTTGAAATATTGGGCAAACCGTTTTGAACAAAGCAGAGAAGAACAATTCAATACTCTACTGGAAATGCACCAACCATCTGAATTGATATTTTGTATTTTAACTATAGGCTTGTTACCGGCAGTTCTTGAAGAATTTATGTTCCGTGGTGTAATCATGAATATTTTTCTGAAAATATTGCGAAACAAAAACACCGCAATTTTCCTTCAGGCAATTGTTTTTAGTGTACTTCATTTCAGCTTTTATCAATTACCGGGTATTTTATTTATGGGTATTTTATTCGGATTTGTGGCACAAAAAACAGGAACTATTTTATACGGAATTATCATGCACTTCCTTTTTAATACCACCACTATTGTTCTGTATTATTTGAATTTCATGGAATTCGACAAATCCGGTGTTTTTGGTAAGTACCAAAGCCTGCCTTTAAATATCTTTACAGCAATAGCCTGTTTCTTTGGAATTGTGATATTTTTGCGATTATTCAATCGCGTTATACGAAATTCACATGAATAATTTTTGGACCAGAACCATCAGCGGGGCTGTATTTGCCGGAGTCGTTATCGCCTGTATATGGTATAATCAATGGTCATTAATTATGCTGCTTTGGCTTATTTCCGTTGTAGGTATTTTTGAGTTTTTAAAATTGCGCAAATCCACAGATCCGCTCTCTGTAATTTTCGGTATTCTTCTTGGATCTCTCTTTATTTTAATTCCTGTAATAACCAAAATACAGCCATATATTTATATATCCATTGCAGCAATAGCGTTAATCTTTGTTCTGATTTCACTGCTTCGCTTCCAAACTTTAGTGTATAAACATGTTTCCAATGTATTTATCGGTTGCCTGTATGTTGCAATTCCGGTTACCCTTTTTTTGGATGCTGTTTATGATCCTTTCGATTATGAATTTCGAAAACCGCTGTTTATTTTTCTTTTGGTTTGGAGCTCAGACACTTTTGCATATCTGACTGGCAGAGCATTGGGCAACCACCATCTCGCACCAAAATTAAGTCCTAAAAAAACCTGGGAAGGTTTTATTGGCGGAAGTATTTTAACCGCAATTCTGGGAGGATTTTTGGGATATATTTGGATCTCTATGGAACCCTACCAGGGTGTGATCTTGGGTTTGTGTGTTGGAATTTTTGGTACGGCCGGAGATCTTTTTGAAAGTGCATTAAAACGAAACGCAGAAGTGAAGGATAGTGGTAATATTATTCCCGGACATGGTGGTGTTCTCGACAGATTCGATGCATTCCTTTTTGCCTGCATTGTTTGCTGGTGCACCTTTCAATGGCTGGAAATTTAACTTATCTATTTTGCCTTTAAATCCGTACCCGAATAGTTACGGATTTTTGTAAGAAGATTTTTGAAATCATCCGGTAAAGGCGCATCAAACTTCACCATCTGCCCTGTATCGGGGTGTATAAAGCCTAGCTCCGCTGCATGTAACGCCTGCCTTGGCATCATCTCAAATGCATTATCTATGAATTGTTTGAATTTTGGCAATGCCGAACCTTTTTTTATTTCCTTTCCTCCGTACATTTCATCGCTGAAAATCGGATGTCCAATGGATGCCATTTGCGCCCTTATTTGATGTGTTCTTCCCGTTTCCAGCCTGCATTCTACGAGTGCTGAAAAATAGTATTTTTCCAGAGTTTTATAATGGGTAATTGCCATTTTCCCGTCTTCCGGATCACTAAAATTTTTTGATCGCCTTCTGTCGGCTGGATCTCTGGATAAATATCCCGTAATGGTTCCGGACTCCGGGTCCGGCTCACCCCAAACCAAAGCCACGTAACGCCTGTGAATACTATGGTCGTAAAATTGCTTCGCTAAATGGGTGAGTGCAGATTCCGTTTTCGCAATTACCAATAAACCACTGGTATCCTTATCTATGCGGTGTACCAAACCCGGTCTGTGTGAAGCATCTTTTTGTGGCAGATTTCCAAAATGATACGCAAGTGCATTTACCAGAGTACCTGTGTAATTGTTAAATCCGGGATGCACCACCATTCCTGCAGGTTTACTTACTACCAGTAAGGATGCATCTTCATAAACAATGTCCAAAGGAATATTTTCAGGATATATCTCAGTATCTCTGGGTGCTTCCGGTAAAACAATACGCACATCATCTCCGGCTTTTATTTTGTAATTGCTTTTTACCCCCTTCCCATTCACCAAAACAAAATCCACCTCGATCGCAGCCTGTATCTTGGTTCTGCTGGCATTTGCAATTTTATGCATCAGCCACTTATCAATCCGCATTGGCTCCTGACCCGGATCCGCTACAAACTGATAATGCTCAAATAAACCGTTTTCCTCCTGTAATATTTCTTCTTCCAATCCGGCAAATTTCGTGAAATATCTCCATGTTAGGTGACTTTCCTTTTCATGCAAAGCTTCACAAGGATCAAAAGCATACCCTGTTGAAATATTAATTGGTATTTTCGCATCCGGAAATGCCCCGGAAACTTCAGTTAAAACTCAGTGGAATTTTATTGCTCGCACTTTTTTGGTCGGTATACCACGAGCATTACTCCGGTAATTTTAAAAGGACCGTTAAAATAGATGGTATCGGTTACAACGGATATCTCCCGGCACTTTTCATACATGATGGAAATTTGCACTGGAGTTTTTACGAAAATAAATTGGATACCCTCTCCGTTTTTGAAGGTAAAATTCAGGATTTCCGCAAACCGTATGGCAATGGACGATTCATCAACAAATACCCTTTGGGTTTGGCCATTGCGCAAGCCCCTTTCTGGTTCTCTGCCTGGGGTTATTACGGATTTTCAGACCATGTGTCGGGATATGAACCGGCATTTCAAGCAGCAGTATTTATCAATAATATTTTTTGGCTTTTTCTTGGAATCTGGTTATTCGGCATATTTCTGAAAAAACACCATTGGCGCGACAATAGCATCATTTTATTTGTAGCATTATTCCTTTTCGGAACCAATTTATTTCACTTTATCACCTTCGACAATTGTCTTACACATCCTGTTACTGTAGGGCTCAGCATGATGGCGTTTTATCTGTTGAGCAAATTTATCAGCAGCAGCAGAATCATATTTTTTCTTTCATTTCTTCTGATTTTCGCTATAATTTTTTGTATCCGACCAGTGAATATTTTGATGGTTCCTTTTTTTCTGATTTATTTTTATTGGGGCAATAAGGATAGACCTAAAATTGAATTGAAACATTTAGCCTGGGCCTTTGCGGGCGTATGCCTGGCTTTGTTCCTTTATTTGGGAAGCAATAAAATGCAAACCGGAAGCTGGCTGGTATACACCTACCAAAATGAAAAATTTGTATGGAATGAATTTCATTTCTTAGATGTTACTTTTGGTTACCGTTGTGGTGTTTTCCTGTATACACCAATTTTATTGACCACGGTATATTTGGGTTTCAAATCTCCCAATCGCAAACTGGTCATTGGATATCTGGTTTCCATGCTGACAACCATTTATATCATTTCCTGTTGGAATGAATTCTGTTATGGCTGCCGTTTGGGCAACCGACCCATGGTAGATTATTATATTTTCTTTTTGATTCCCTTATTAAATCTCAAATGGAGACCGGGTAAACCGGAAAAATATTTATTGGTATTCCTATGGATTTTCTTTTTGTATTACAATCAAATTTTACATTACCAATACCGACATTACCTTCTGGATTGGTGCGATGTAAAAAAACAACAATTCTGGGAAGTATTTTTACAAACTGACAACAATTAAATTTATGATTCAGGGCATTCACCATATCGCCATTATTTGCACCAATTATGAAGTGTCCCGCAGGTTCTATACTGAAATTCTCGGTTTTGAAATTATTGCAGAACATTTCAGGGAAGAGCGGAATTCCTGGAAACTGGATCTGGCATTAAATGGCAATTATCTTTTAGAATTGTTCTCATTTCCCAATGTTCCTGAGCGAATTTCACATCCGGAAGCCGCAGGGCTCCGGCATCTTGCGTTTGCAGTTCAGAATCTTGAATTGGAAGTGGAACGATTAAAACACCTCAAAGTTTTTACGGAAGAAATCCGACATGATGCTTTAACGGGTAAACCATTTACCTTTTTTAAAGACCCGGATGGGTTGCCAATAGAATTGTACGAAATGTAACCATTCGGTATCTATATATGGTCCATAATAAAATCTATCTTCCCCAACCTTAATCCAGCCCATCCCGCCTGGTTTATGATTACTTCTTTGCCACTTATATTTTTGAACTTCACCGGTTCGTCCAAAAAGGTATGGGTATGTCCACCTAAAATCAGATCAATGCCATTCGTAGCCTTCGCCAATTTCTGATCGTCGATTTTATTGCCTGGATATTGATAACCCAAATGACTTAATACGATAATCATTTCACAATGCTCCTTTTTTCGCAAGTGATCAACGGTTTTTTGAACCCATTCCACCGGGTCTCTGTATACGACTCCTTTACGCAAGGGAGCCTGCACCAGTCCGTCTAAATCAATCCCCACCCCCGTTATGCCAATTTTGATTCCACTCCGTTTAAAAATCTGATACGGTTTTACCATATTATTTAAAGCTGTTTCATGGAAATCGTAATTGCAATTTACCGCTGGGAAATTGGCGTGTTTCAAGAGCTCTGCCAGTTTTTCAACACCATTATCAAAATCATGATTGCCCAGAGTTGTTGCATGATAACCGGCATGGTTCATCCAAATCATTTCCGGTACCCCGCCAAACAAATTAAAATATGGAGTACCCTGAAAAATATCACCGCAATCCAATAACAGAAAAGATTCATCCAGTGGTCTATTGTCCAGAATCAGGCTCCGTAAATTTTCAATTCCACCCATATTGGCATGCAGAGGGTGATTTGCCGGGAATGGATCGACGTGGCTGTGAAAATCATTGGTATGTAATATGCGGATGCCGCGTTTATACCCTGCTGATCTGCCATGTAACCATTCAGGCACATATAGGCTTCCCGCAGTTGCGAGCATGCCATACCTGATAAAATTACGCCTGTTAATCATTTTTTCTCAGTGTAATCCGTTTGTCGTTATGATACAACAATTTACCATACTGCTTGGTTTCCGCTTTCATCCCTTCCCGGGTGATATCGCGTATATTTTTGGTGGTGTAAACTTTAATCATTGCCGACTTCAATGAAAAAAATCCATCCCCATAATTTAACAAATAATCGCTGGTTGCAATCCAGTATTCTCTTCTGCTGTCAAACTTAAAACCCCCAATTTCAGCATTGAAATACTCATTTTTCCTTATCTCCATTTTCAAGCCGGCAATAACCGCCCCTCCGGCAATTCGTATTTCATTTAATATACTATCCATGGTTGCCCCTCCAACTTTTACAAAAACCAAATAATTATCAAAAGGCATCATTTCAAATAAATCCCTTTCGGTGATATATCCTTTGGGTAATGGATTGCGCAAAAACCCACGATTGAGCAGGCAGAGATGGGTTGGATAACCAAAGGTGTCGCGCAAAAATCGATCAGCTTCCTCCTTTACTAAATCTGCTACCAAATGGTTTAAGTTACCCTCTGGCATTCCCGGAAGAAATGCAGAATCTGCATATGCAATGGTATCCTTCATGCTCTTAGCTACCGAATCTCGCCAGGGTTTTATAAGGTTTGCAGTAAGGGTATCATACTTTGCAGTTGAAATCACTTTTAAATTTTCTCCTCCGGCATAGCTTACTTTTTTTATCTGACAGGAATGGCCTGATAAAATACCAAAAACCAATACTCCAAAAGGGAATATCCTTTGCCACAAGAGAATAGGTTTCATATCTTCAAAGTTAAACACCCCGGATTTATTTCCACAATTTCAAACTTAATCGGATAAAAAGTTACGAATTCAGTAATTCCGCATTAATTCGCATAAAGAGGGATTTATGAAGGCAAAAAACATTGGCAGGAACGCATTGCTTTCCATCATTTTATTTTCGGGAAATCAGTTTGAACTAAAAGCGCAGGCTTCCCTTCCCGCTTTTTGGGATATGGGAAATATAACTTCCCCACCAGTTGGCTGGAATTACGATCTGTTAAAAGGAAGCGGCACAAACCTTACTTATACTACATCTGCATATTATTCCAGCGCTCCGCAATCCATGAGATTTGATAATTCAGATGAATTTTTGGATCTCCATTTTGTAGGGAAACCCGATACCATGACCTTTTCCATTCGGCATACCGGAACCTCTGATCCATATAGCGGAACTTTTGAAGTGATACAAAGCCCGGATGGAATTACATGGACCACCCTGATTTCATACAAAAATTCCATGCCTAGAAGTATGACCAAAATAACAACCAGATTAAAAGGCACCACCAGATTTGTTCGTTTCATATTCAAACAAAAAAACAGCGGTTATAATGTAGCATTGGATGATGTTTCCATTCTTCCTGCCATAGATGGATTAAATCCTGAAATAGCTGTTTATAAAGACAATGGGTTAATTAATAATGGAGAATTGGTGCAAGTTGGAAATTGCAATGGTTTTCCTATTATTATTCGAAATAAAAGCAAGTTTAACCCCTTAATTCTGGATTCATTTATTTGGAAAGGATATAGAGATTCCATGTTTTTGTCTATTGCTCCAAAATCCATTTCTCCCTTATCCGAAGATACATTTTGGATCGGAAATTCCGATAGTATCTCAGGTACTTATCGATCCACATTGCTTATTTACAGCAATGATTCTAATGGAAATTCTCCTTTTACAATTCCTGTATATCTCATTCATGGCAATTCAGCCGAAGAGCCGGAAGCGAGTGATATATCCGGAATTTTTACCGAAGTTAAACCATGGAAAATTCAAATAAATTCATTTACAAATAACACGGAAAAAATATTGGTTTTATGCAATAATAACGGGGAATTACCATTGCCAAAAGATGGAATTTCATATGAAAAAGGTGCTTATTTAGGTAATTCCAGAATTATATACAATGGCCCTGGGAATACTTTTACCGCAGATAAAATAGAATGCAATTCCAGATATTATTTTAGCATATTCGGATATAACGGTTTCGATACTTTTGTCAATTATAACACAACAAATTATATTGAAACAGATACGCTTACACCAGGTTTAAACGAAGGGAATTATTATGATGCAGTGGATATAGGCCAGACAAGTTTTATTGCTGATTTGAAACGAACCATCAGACCCCACAAACCAATTTATTACTCCAATTATGGCAGTGCATTTGGAAATGTATTTGAAGCATATGATACAACTTTCGGTCGTAAAGTTCTTTCCTGTTATTATTCCGGATATAAATATCTTTATGTTCCTCCTCTGATATGGGATACCATGAGCAGGGAGCATTCCTATCCTCACAGCTGGATGGGAGAACAAAGTGAAGACAGTGCCAATTACAATGATTTATTTTTGTTGTTTCCAGTTCATCAAAACAAGGCAAATCTGATTCGCAGCAATTATCCTTTGAATAATTTGAAGTCTGTGAGTTTTCAATTTCTGCTTGGAAAATTTGGATTGGACAGCAATGGAAATCCCGCTTATGAACCACAGGATAAGGTTAAAGGGGAGATTTCCCGTGCCTGTTTTTATACATGCGCAGCCTACAACCAACCATCAAAACCATTTACCATTCCGTCTTCTGTTTCCGGAATGATGCAAAAACAAAATGAATCTGTTTTAAAAAAGTGGAACCGAATGTATCCGCCGGATAACAAGGAAATGGCCAGACAGGAATTCATTTATTCCCTACAAGGCAATCGAAATCCATTTATCGATCATCCGGAATGGGCTTGCTACATTCGGTTTTCAGACATGTCGTATTTACCCGGTGGAAATTGCGAATTGAACAGCACTTTGGAACAAGTGCAGGTATTTACTCCGGTTCTTTTCCCAAATCCTGCAGGTTCATGTATATGCTTGGATCCAGGTACTTTGGAAAACGGCACTATAGATATTTATGATATCACGGAGAGAAAGTTGATGCATTTGGAATTTAATAAAGGCATACAAAATATTCCTTTGCAGGGCTTGCAAGCCGGAACCTATTTGGTTTTGATCAATTCCGGGAACCGACTTGGGATTGCTAAATTCACCCATTATTAAGCGAATTTGAACCTTTATTCCTGTTTTGGCATAATATTCGCGTGTTTTATAACGTATGTTGCCTCCGGTATTCACATCCGTATTGCTGTTGTGGTCCTCCATTTTCGGAAACCAGACAGAAAGCGATAAGATGGTTAAAATGTTTTCTGAAGGAAATTCAGAGAGTATTTCTGCATATTTTAATTCCAGTATCCAACTCACAACACCTGGCAAAGAAGGCGTGTATTCACGCTCTCAGGCAAAGATGATCCTTTCCGATTTCTTCAGCGCCAATGCACCCACACAGGCTACTTTAAAAACAAAAGGTAACAGCGAAAACGGGGCCCAATTCGTGTTATTGAATCTGATTACTTCTGAAGGAACATTTAAAGTGAATATTTTCTACCGCGGATCGGGGAACAACGTAAAAATTCACGAACTCAAAATCGAAAAATAATCGATTTTTGCCCCATGGATTTTCAACATCCGCAGATTCTGAATCTGATTGATCTGGCAATTGCAGAAGATCTTGGAAACGGGGATCACAGCTCCCTGGCATCGATTCCTGAAGGAACTTTGGGTACATCCAGAATTTTATGCAAGGAAGATGGGATACTTGCAGGAATTGCGCTTTCTGAAACAATCATGCACAGAATTGAAGCCCAAATTCAATTGCATATCCAAATTACTGATGGTTCAGAAATAAAAAAAGGCGATATCATAGCCACTGCAGAAGGCCCTGTTCATGCGTTGCTGGCATCTGAAAGAATTGTACTGAATTTTATGCAAAGGCTTTCCGGGATTGCCACGCGCACCCATAAAGCAGTTCAAATTTTAAAAGGCGCACATACCCAAATTCTGGATACCCGCAAAACCACACCGGGAATGCGCTTGCTGGAGAAGTGGGCTGTAAAAACAGGAGGCGGGAATAACCACAGAATCGGTTTATATGACATGATCATGCTCAAGGATAACCACGTGGATTCCAGTGGTGGTATTGCAAAAGCAGTTGCAACGACAGTAGAATATCTGCAATCCAAACATCTGGCATTAAAAATTGAAGTGGAAACCCGAAATATATCCGAAGTTCAACAAGCCCTGGACACAGGCGCTGTGGACCGCATTATGCTGGATAATTTCACGCCTGAAGCCTGCACTGAAGCTGTATCTCTGATAGCAGGCCGCGCTGAAACGGAAGCTTCGGGTGGTATTCATGAGGAGAATCTTCTGGAATACGCAGCAAGCGGGGTGGATTACATATCTCTAGGTTATCTTACGCACTCCGTAAAGAGTCTGGACATAAGTATGAAGACCAGAACAAATCTCTGAGGAGGAATTTGGCATTATTCCTGCTTAACTTTGTATCACAGTATGTATCGCATTGTATTGTTTTCCGTGGCCATTGCCGCCATACTCTTTTTGCCTTCATTTAAAAACGACGGGTATAAACAGGCAACTGGAGTTTTGACGCCTACCGATACCGCCAAATCTATCGAAGCCATCTCCTGGCTGGATTTTGAAAGCGGTTATGCCAAAGCATTAAAGGAGAAAAAAATGTTGTTGGTGGATGTATATACCGATTGGTGCTATTGGTGTAAGGTAATGGATAAAGAAACCTATACAGATCCCAATATCATTAAAAAAGTGAATGCCAATTTTGTTACCGTAAAACTCAATCCGGAAAAAGCCAGAGTTTATAAATTCGGCGATACATCCATGGCAGCAGATCAATTGCACCGTTGGTTGGGATATGGAGAAACTTTCGGTTACCCCAGTACATATTTTATGGTTAGTCCAGGAAAAACTGAAGAGAGATATGCGCAGGTTGGATACCTGGAAGTGGCAGAATTTCAAAAAATTCTCGACATCGTTTTGGGCAAAAAGAAATAATTCATTGCCAAGAAAGAAAATCAAATACGCCTTACTGGAAAATGTCACAATTGGCCCTGCTGTAGCGGAAGGCAATTGCATTGCGCGCATAGACAATCAGGTAGTCTTTGTGAAATATGCTGCTCCAAATGATGTTGCTGATATTCAAATCACCGGAAAAAAGAAAAAATTTCTGGAAGGAAAAATAAGCAACTTTCACAGCAAATCCGAACTCCGTACCGAACCGGTATGCGAGCATTATGGCCTTTGTGGTGGTTGTAAATGGCAACATCTAAAATACGAAGAACAATTAAAATTTAAGCAGCAACAAGTGTTGGATGCGATGCAGAGAATTGGTGGTATTACTGAATTTCAATGTCTTCCTATTGTTGGCTGCAAAGATATTTACGGCTACAGAAATAAATTGGATATGACCTTTAGCAACAAGGCCTGGGTTACCCAATTTAACAAAGAAAATCCGGAGAATTTCAATGCATTGGGTTTTCATATTCCGGGTAAATTTGATAAGGTTTTGGATATCCACCATTGCCATTTAATGCCGGAACCTTTGAATGAAATCACCAGAAGTGTAAAACAATTTTGTGAAGAAAACGGATATTCGTTTTTTGACCTGAGAGATCAGCACGGATTGATGAGAAACCTTCTCCTGCGATGTAATTCCGATGGTCAATGGATGGTTTTATTCAGTTTTTTTGAAAACGATTCGGAGAAAATTAATGCCATTCTGGAGTATACAAAGAATACATTTCCTCAAATTTCTTCTCTGGTTTATGTAGTGAATGAGAAACGGAATGATACCCTGAACGATTTGGAAATTCAATTGTATTACGGTGATGCCTATTTAATAGAAAATCTGTATGGGAAAAAATTCAAAATCCGGCCACAGAGTTTTTTTCAAACCAATACCAAACAGGCGGAAACGCTTTACCAGATTACAGGAGAATTTGCAGATTTAAAAGGCACGGAACTCGTGTATGATCTTTATACTGGAACTGGAAGTATCGCTATTTATCTCGCCGAAAAGGCAAAACATTTTGTGGGAATAGAATATGTGGAAGCTGCGGTAATGGATGCCAGAGAAAATATGGAACTCAATGGGGTTTCCAATCTGGAATTTTATGCTGGCGATATGAAAGACATTCTCACTGCAGAATTCATTGCAGAAAACGGCAAACCAGATGTTGTAATTACAGATCCCCCACGCGATGGCATGCATCCTGCAGTAGTGGAGAGATTGCTGGAAATGGAAGCGCCAAAAATGGTTTATGTAAGTTGCAATCCTGCAACCCAGGCAAGGGATGCAAAAATGCTTTCAGAAAAATACAGACTGGTTAAAATCCAACCCGTGGATATGTTTCCGCATACGCACCATGTGGAGAGTGTGGCGCTTTTTGAATTGATAAACTAATCAATAAAACGTTGAGGCAGTTTTAAGGGTATGTTTCAGAATTGTTGTACATAACAATCAGAAACATGAGAATCCCAATATTTATTATAACGCAATTGTTGGGTATATATCAGTTATTAAGTAAACCAAGGTCCTATCCAAACAAAACAAATTCACGACCTGTTTTTTATGATTGGTCAATTGGCATTGGAACTGCATACATAGGACATAACAATTCAAAAATTCATCCGGATCACATATTTGCTCCCCAATTCGGAACAGGTCTAAATATCAAATTTAAATGTGCAGATCATATTGAATTCTGTTTTAATTCTCTTCTTAATCAGAACACTGACCATTTCAATTATTCAGGATTTGGCTCACTTTATCGAAAACAATTCTATCAAAATTATAGTGTAGGTGTAATATTTCAATTCAGAAATGAAGATAAGAAATTTGGAATTGGATGGCGGTTTTTATGCGGTTTTGAAAAAGGTCAATATAAATTCAACTCAAGTAGTCCAGAGCTAAATCGTATACTAAAACAACCTGGTCCTAATAAAAGCCTAACCTTTGGATGCGGTCCGGGAATCTCTTGCAAGATTCTCAAACATCATTATTTTAGCTTTCACTATTTATTTCAACGTGGTGGTTTCCGATCCTCACCTGATTCCTTCGATCCTTCAAAAAAAATTAAAATCGTAGTTCCATATAGCATGATGTTACAATATGAATGGAATTTTTAGAATAATAATTCTTAACGTAAGTTGTTTTTTGGCAGGGATATCATGCACAAAATCCAGGGAATCATGGCCAAAAGGATATAACATGAATGATTGGGTTGAACTTAAAGTTGAATCATGGGAGACAGGGAACCTGCACTATGATTACTCGTGGAATTTCGTTGATTTACCAGAGATTATCCGAAACAGATCCGATTTGGATAAAATAAATTGTTCGTCACAATATACTAATATTGATTTCGATCTTTATGACCTGATTTATACGAATGCAAATATCTCAGAATATAGTAAAATCATTGAAATTAATCCGCGTTATTTCATGAATTTTGACGCAAATGAATTTTATGTTTCTACTGGAATTACAACAAAAAAATCAGATCGTTCAATTAGTCATTATGGCCCGATGATAGTTTGTAAAGTTCCTAATCTCCCAACCGGATTTAAAAGGGCAGAAAGTATGTAACCCATGGTATTATCATTCCTCAGATTCCGAATACAATTTGGCTTTCCCTTTTCTCGATTTGTGCATAGCATTCCATTCATTTTCATCAAACAATGCCACTATGGTTTGACCCGGAATAAAACCGCCGGATAAACGATTGCACAGGGTAACTGCAAATTTATTTTCTTCCAGACTGAAATACATATTGGTGCGGAAACCATGCCACCAGCCGGAATGAAACATCCAGGTTTCCTTTTCAGTTTTCCGCACACGCCAACCGAGTGCATATCCGGTTCCCCGTCTGGCATTTGGAAACCGAACGCGAAACATTTCATTTTTGATAGAATCCGGAAACAATTTGTTATCCCGCAATGCCAGATAAAACCTGTACAAATCCAGCACAGTACTTACAATATTTTTATCGCCATAAGTTCCATCCTGATAGTGGAAAGGAAATACACGGCCGTCTCCGTAATGCCCTTTTACTTCATAATCCCGCACCGGAAAATCCGGTGGTAACACCTTCGTTTGTCGCATGCCCAGCGGATGAAAAATATTTTTTTGGAGAAATTCGGGATAAGAAATTCCACTTATTTTTTCAATGATGGAAGCCAAAAGTACAAAATTGGTATTGCAATATTGGTGGCGCTTTCCCGGTGTAAAATATGCCTCGGGCTTTTCCAATGCCATCAAAGCGATTAAATCATAATTATTCAATGGGCCCAGTGAATCGTGCCAATATACATCCGTAAACCAGGTATATTCAGGCAAGCCACTGCAGTGACTGAGCATCTGTTCAACGGTAATGTTATAATATGGTAGTTCCGGATAAAATTGCCGCAATGTATCTGTCAGTTTTAATTTTCCTTTGGAATTCAAAATCATGCAGGCAGTTGCACAAAATGTTTTGCTGATACTTGCAATTTGCATAGGCATTTCGGGATTTAATTCCGTGGCTGAATCTGCAAGCCCTGCACTCCAAAAATAAATGCTGTCATTAAAGGCAAACATAGATACACCGGTATATCCGGTAGCGCGATGCAGGTGCTTCCAATATCCATTCAAACGATCCCGGCTTTGTTCAGAAAATGGAATGGATTTAATTGTCTCCTGAATGGCAGACTGCTTTATTTTTTTTACCGTACGCTTTTTGGTATTCCCGGTGCAGGAAAACAATGCCAACAGAATAAAAACTCCCGATAAATATCTCACCTCTCGCTTACAAATTTATGTATTCTTGACTTCAAACAACCAACAATCACCCACCAACTTATTGTCGGTAAATTAGAAATGTTCCGGCATTTCTGCGTATGAAAAAAATTTACGCTAACGCTTCAGCCACAATCGCAGCCTGCTCTTTATCGTGTACCTTCTTAAATCCGGTAGCCGGAGAAGCGCTGCTTTTACGGCCAATATATTTCACTTTCACCGGAAAATCGTATCGTGCCAAATGTAACCAGGTTCCCTGATTCATTGGCTCTTCCTGTACCCAGCAAAACTCAGCACCCGCGTATTTTTCGAAAATATTTTTTAGCATCCAAAGCGGTAAAGGATACAATTGTTCTACACGAACGATGGCAATATCCTTTGCTCCTATTTCTTCTTTTTTGGCCAACAAATCATAATACACTTTTCCGGTGCAGAAAAGCACTTTGCGCACCTTGCCCTCCACATTGGAATCGTCAATAAGCTCCTGAAATCCGGTGTTTGTAAATGTAGAAATATCACTCACACATTTTGGATGGCGCAACAAACTTTTGGGTGTAAAAATAATTAAAGGCAATTCAAAATCGCGTTTCAATTGTCTGCGCAATGCATGAAATAAATTCGCCGGTGTGCTGCAATTTAATACCTGCATATTGTTACCCGCACATAGCTGCAAATAACGCTCTATCCTTGCACTGCTATGTTCAGGTCCCTGACCTTCATATCCATGTGGCAACAGCATTACCAGCCCGCTGTATTTGTTCCATTTGGTTTCTGCAGAAGCAATAAATTGATCAATAATAATCTGAGCACCATTGCTAAAATCACCAAACTGCGCTTCCCAGATTGTGAGGCCATTTGGAATTACCGAACTGTATCCGTATTCATAACCAAGTGCAGCATATTCACTCAATAAACTATTATAAATGGAAAATATTCCCTGATTATTGGATATATTTTTTAATGGAACAAATTCCTGTTCACTGTCTTCTTTTTTTATTACTGCATGTCTGTGACTAAAGGTTCCGCGTTCCACATCCTGCCCTGCAAGCCTTATTGGGTGGCCTTCGGCCAGCAAAGTTCCATAGGCGAGTAATTCACCCATAGCCCAATCCAAAGTGCCGGAATCCAGCATTTTTTTTCTGTCTGCAAATAAATTTTGTACCTTTTTAATAGGCAAATTATTTTCAGGAATGTAGGTGATTTTATTGCCAACTTCTTTCAAAATTTCCAATGAAACCGATGTATTTACCGCCGTTTGAAAATCCTTGTCCAGTGGCTTTCTGAATGCCTCCCAATTATTTGGAAGTTCCTGCTTTTTCGGTTTAAAATCCCCTTTTGCTTCTTCAAATTTTTCCTGCAACAATTCCCGGAATTTTACTTCCATTTCCCTCGCAATTTCCGCATCAATTTCGCTGCGTTCCAGCAATTTTTGCTTGTATATTTCTCGTGGATTGGAGTGGTTGTCTATGAGTTTGTACATCGCCGGTTGGGTGAACCTTGGCTCATCCCCTTCGTTATGTCCGTATTTTCGGTAACCCAATAAATCAATAAATATATCGCTGTTAAATTCCAGGCGATATGCCATTGCCAATTTCACAGAATGTACTACTGCTTCCACATCATCGGCATTTACGTGCAATACCGGACATAAAGTTACTTTAGCCACATCCGTACAGTAAGTGCTGGTTCTTGCATCCAGATAATCTGTGGTAAAACCAATCTGGTTGTTGGTTACTATATGCATGGTTCCGCCTACATGGTAACCCTCCAAACCGCTCATTTGTACTACTTCATACATAATTCCCTGACCCGCAATTGCCGCGTCTCCGTGAATTAAAATGGGACAAATTTTATCTTCCTGATTGTTGTATTTGGTTTCCAGTTTGGCGCGAACAATGCCTTTCACCACAGGATTCACTGCTTCCAAATGACTGGGGTTATCCGCCAGCCTCAAGTGTACAGTTTTGCCACTTTTGGTGGGAATATTGGTACTAAATCCCAAATGATATTTTACATCTCCTTCAAAATCATCTTCCGATTGAAAAACTTTTCCTTCGAATTCTGAAAAAATTTCGGAATATGTTTTATTGAAAATATTCGCCAGCACATTCAACCTTCCGCGATGCGCCATACCCACCACAAATTCTTCAACACCCAAACCGGCACCATATTGAATTACTGCATCCAGCGCGGGAATTAAACACTCTAATCCTTCTACTGAAAATCGCTTCTGTCCGATGTATTTGGTATGTATAAAATTCTCAAAAACGGTAGCCTGATTTAATTTATCCAGAAAATGTCTTTTCTCTTCTACGTTCAAATCCGGAATATTTCTGGTTTTTTCAAATCGCTGTTGCAACCACTGCCTGCGTTTGGGATCCCGGATATAGGAAAATTCACATCCAATACTCTGACAATAAGTTTGTTCCAGCAAAGCAATAATATCCCGAAGCTTGGCAGGTCCTAATCCAACTTCATTTCCTGCATTGAAAGATGTATCCAGATCTGACTCGGTCAACCCGAAATTTTCCAGGGCCAAAGTTGGTGTCCATTGCCTTCTGTCTCGCAATGGATTGGTTTTGGAAAACAAGTGCCCCCGCTGCCGATATCCATAAATGAGGTTCATCACGTGCATTTCACGGGAAGCATCTTCACTTAATTGTGGAATGGCATCCCCTTGTTGTGCACCGAGGTCAAAACCCTCAAAGAATTTGCGCCAGCCGAAATCTACGCTTTCCTTGTCTTTCTGGTACTGTTCGTATAGGTTTTCTAAGGCCGAGGGGTCGGCATTTTGCAGGTAAGAAGTATCTGGTTCAGGCATTTCTGAAATGAGGTGCAAATATAGCAAAATTGAGCCAAAAAGGCAGCGTTGTAAGCGGGTTTTATGGGATGAAATCTATCTCTGTACTAGTACTTTTATGGCTTGCCCAAATTCTGTTCGAAGCAGATATATGCCGGGTGATAAACCACTAAGATCCAATTCGCCCTGACCCGGATTTAAAAGATGTGTCTGGGCCAACACACCAACACTGTTGTAAATAAAAGAATTCAATACTCTATCACTTGTACTTTCATATTTTAGCACATCACAAATCGGATTCCCCATTATCTGAATTTGGTTCCTCTTTAGAATCTTCGCATTTCGAAGTGTATGAAAATTATCAAAGAAATCTGCGATACCAGTTGATCTAATGTCTAATATGGATTCGTGTAAATTATATGTTCCTGTTTTATCCTTTATGGTCCAATACCTATAACTTTCCACAGCCATTACAAATCTGCCGTTAGATAATCTATGCGCGTCCCTGACAAAACCAATAGTAGAATTGTGGTCATCCTTGCCCTCTTCGTATTTGGAATATTGCAATTCTCCCCAACCCGTAAAATACATGGTATGCGCGTTTTTTTGCAGTATACCGCCTCCACATAATACAACCATAAAATCATTTTTGTCCACGGGTACAAACCAAAAATTCGCATCAGGTCCAATGCCTTCCTTTCTTAGTGCTTGTAAGACTTTTGAAACTTTATTATCGGAAATTCTTTTCATCATAACATCTCCATCCGAGGATTCAAAATAGAATATAAAATTGCCAAAATCATTGCAGAAAGTCTTTACAACAGATAATGAAACAAAAGAGTCAAGAACTTGCTGTGTAGAATCAATAATTCTATAAATCCTGAAACTGTCCGAATTCCCATCACTTGTTTTACACACTGCAACAAAGGAATTCAGGCTCCCCAATTCCGGATCCATAGCAACCAGATTTGGAATATTCCATTCTGATTTTATTAAAATGGAATCTCCAATGAGTTGTATAAAAAAAGTACGTCCCTTATTTTTTAAATCCTTTAAAATATAATAAACCGAATCTTTTTGAATGAATGAAAGTATCGGAATTTGAGAAGACCCTGAAAGTTCCAGTGGATATTCATAAAATGCTCCGTTTGAATCCGCCTTTATTATGGTATAATGCGTATCCAATGTATCCTCATATTCGGTTGCATAATAATTGCGATTCTGTATTCCCAAATTGCGCACCGAATTATAAGGCCTGCGATTTACCGGTATTTTAGTATATTTTAAATACTTCTTGCTTGCCCATGGACTATCGGGGAGACATTGATAGGTAAAATATAAAAAACCGTTGATGTATTCGGGACCTGCCATGAAAATAAAATTACAAGGAGTGTCCGCCATTGTAAGTTTTACATTGGCAAAATCACCCACTTTTCCATTGGATGTAAAATCAATAAAAGTACTGTGCGATTGACCCCTTGTAAGGTTTGAGAGAAATAAAATACAACATGTAAAAAATAACAGCCTCATATAAATTTAACCAAATTTAATCCAGCCGACGGTCAAAATCAAATCATTTTTTTCTTCCCTCTTTCAAAATCCTCAAATACAAATTCTCCCAACCCGGTAAGGCTGGAATAAAATGCCCTTCCTCCATTTGTCTCCGTAAAATCGCGCACAAATTTTTGCAAAAAAGGATCTTTGGCAATCATAAAAGTGGTGATGGGAATTTGCAGCCTTTTACAGGCTGCCGCCATGTTCAGCGTTTTATTTATGATTTTTTTATCCAGCCCAAAACTGTTCTGATAATATTTATTTCCCTCTTTCAAACAGGTTGGTTTTCCATCGGTTATCATGAAAATCTGCTTATTCGGATTTTTTTTGCGACGTAGCAAATCCATTGCCAGTTCCAAACCTGCAACTGTATTGGTATGGTAAGGACCTACCTGCAAATACGGCAAATCCTTAACTTCAATTTGCCAGGCATCATTCCCAAAAACGATGACATCCAGAGTGTCTTTCGGATATTTTATTTTTACCAGTTCAGACAATGCCATTGCTACTTTTTTCGCAGGAGTAATTCGGTCTTCCCCATATAAAATCATGCTGTGGCTGATGTCAATCATCAATACGGTGCTGCTCTGGCTTTTATGCTCTCTTTCGTGAACCACCAAATCCGATTCCGACATCATTCCCGAATCAATTCCATGGTGAATCTGGCTGTTCCGAAAACTCTCCGTCATGCTGATGGTTTCCAGGCCATCCCCAAAACGGAATTCTCTGGTGTCTGAACTGATTTCATCCCCAACTCCGGTAAATCTGGTTTTGTGTGACCCGGCTTTGCTCTTTTTTAACTTTCCAAAAATTTGATCCAGCGCATTTTTGCGCATGTTTTGCTCCATTTTGGAGGTGATATGAAAGCTGCCTTCCGATTCATCATCTGCAATTAAACCGAGTTTTTTGAGGTCTTCTATAAAATCTCCCATGCCGTATTCGGCATTGGTGAGTTGGTATTCCCTGTCCAGATCGTTCATCCAGCTTAATGCCTCTACAGCGTCTCCGTTGGTATACATCAGCAATTCAGAAAATAAATCCAGCAGTGTTTCAAAGGTGGATTTCCCTTTTTGTGGAATATAATTCGAGAATAAAAACCCGCGCATGAATAGAAATAACAAACTAATTACCGGTTTGTATCGGTTTGCAGAAAAAAATTATTCGTAAGTCAGGTCTATTTCCGCACTGCGTGGCAGTGATTGGCAGGTAAGAACATAACCTTCGTTTATTTCTTCATCTGTCAACCCTTCGCGTTCCATCATGTGCACCAATCCCTTGTGCACTTTTGCCCTGCAAGTGGTACAAACACCAACGGTGCAGGAATACGGAGGATCTACTCCGTTTTTCATTGCAGCTTTTAGAATGGTAGTGTCCTTATCCACATTAAATGTAGCCGAATGGCCGTACACATTTACCGTTACTTTCGCTGTTCCGGTAAAGGCTGCCACTTCTTCCGGCTCTTCTATTTTCTTTTCTGAAACCGGTGCACCAAAATATTCGGTATGTATATTTTCATTGGAAACTCCGGCTTTCGCAAGTCCCTTTTTTACCACATCCATCATGGGACTGGGTCCGCATATATAATAACCAAAAGTTGTAAAATTGCCACCAATTTTACTGTGTAAAATATTGTGCATTTTATCTTCGGTTAAAAATCCTTTTAACCCAAACCAAGTGAGCGGTGCGCTATCATAATTATGAATAATTTTTAACCTGCCGTTGCTGTTTTTTTCCATTTCTGCAAGTGTATTTTTAAAAATCACACTGTCCGGATTTCGGTTTGCATAGAGCAAAATAATATTGCTTAAAGGCTCTTCTTTCAACACGGCTTTTGCAATTCCCATCATCGGTGTAATACCGCTGCCACCCGCTATTAACACATAGGTGGTGCTGCGGTTTGCGTCCGGAACTACAGTGAATTTTCCATACGGCGGCATAACCTCAATGGTATCTCCCACATTCAGGTTATCCGGCATGTAATTGCTCATGATACCGCCATCCACGCGCTTTACGGTTACACCCGGCATGGCATCCATGCCTGAATACGTGCAATGGGAATAGGAACGGCGAACTTCTTCACCATTTACAAATACGCGAAATGTGAGATATTGACCGGCTGTATACTGATAAATACTTTTAAGATCTTCGGGAATTTCGAAAAAGAATGACGTTGCATCTGCAGTTTCCTGAACTTTTCCGGCAATTTTCAATGTGTGAAAAATATGCTCCATGAGCCGGCAAAGTTAGCGATTTGAAATTGGTAAAATAGAAAATTACATCGCGGAAATTCCCATCATTTACATCAACCTCTGGTATGCGCGCCACCAGCGATCCGGCATTTCATCATCATTTACGGATTGATAATCGCGGTAGGAACAGCCAATAAAAAAAGATTGTTTTTCATACGGATGCGGAATTTCCATCCACCATCGGTTGCTCTTGCGGCTTTTGTAAAAAATAAGCTCATGTCCGGTGCTCTGAAGTCGATTCCGGTAAATCAAAAAATCTTTATGGTTCGGAGTTGGGTGGTCATTAAATCTGGAAATAACCCCATCTAAAAAATACCAGGCCATTTGCGCCAGCAGCACATAGCTTTCTCTTGCATCAGACGCAGGATCCAATCCATAAAAATGTGCTGAAGTAAGTTTATTGGAAATTCCTGCATAACGCACAAGTTTTGCTGCTTCTTCTGCATATAATCCATTGGGAGATTGCAATAAACTGGCTGGATTATCGGCGGTTCTAATGGTATTTAAATCAAACAACATCATGTGCGCACTTCGAAGAATAGGCTCTGTTTCCTCAATTTGATCGCGCACCTCCCCCAACCTGTGGTTTTCAAAGTACATTTTTTCTAAAACTGCCGCAGTTTGATTCGAAACGTAATAAGCCTGGGTTCCAATAAAATCAATATTGAAAAGATAGCCGGGTTTTTCAACCAATACCTGTCTCAATGGTGAGCCTTCCTCCAAATCAATATTCGGACTCACTTTAACTATCTCAATTTGCTCACCGGTTTCTCTATAACCTTTATAATGCCCGTACATGTAGCCAGGGCCATTGCCAATGATCAAAATCAATAAACCCGCATCCAGCAATTCTGCGATTACATCACTCAATGCAAATTGCCTGTCTGTCTCTTTTTCTGCATGTACCAAATTCCCGAGATCCACCACTTTCAAATCCTCAAATCTCCATTCCAGTGCATAGAATTCTTTGCGAAACAAATCTGCCTGTGGGCCTACTCCCAAAATCGCAACCTTGCTCTTTTTCCAATTTGGCATTTTGCCTCCGTGAATGGAGAGCTTGTTGCCCACTTTTCCTTCAACTTCCTTGTATGGCGCCCACAGCGATTCTGATACAGCTACAAAATATCCTTCCAGCATCCATGCAAAGAAAAATATATCTTGCAGGTATCGGGAATAAATAAATGAACATAGCAGTACATTGTAATATTTTGAGAACGATGATTTGCCATATTTTTACATTTTGAACCCCGAAGTTTCCATTATTATTCCGGTAAAAAATGCGGCTCCCTGGCTGCATGAATGCCTGCAGAGTATTGCGGAACAAGACTTTTCGGCATGGGAATGTATTTTGATTAACGATCATAGCGATGACAGTACACAGCATATCATTTCCACCTTTGCTTTTTATGACCACAGATTTCGACAAATACCGAACCATGGTAGTGGATTGATTGATGCGTATAAAACCAGTCTCGCAAATGCACGCGGCACATGGATTGCCCGAATGGATGCGGATGATATTATGCCTGCTTATCGCATTGGGAAAATGGTAGAAGCCCTGCAAGTATCAGCACCCAAAACAGTGGTGACGGGGAAAATTCATTTCTTTCCTGAAGAAGAAATAGGTGTGGGTACAAAATTTTATCAAAGCTGGCTCAACAAACGAATGGAAAAACAGGACCACTGGAACTGGATCTGGCGCGAATGTGTAATCCCTTCTCCATGTTGGATGGCCAGAAAAACCGAATTGTTACATATTGGAAATTTTGATGAACTGGAATATCCGGAAGACTATAATTTGGCCTTCCGCTTTTTTGAACATGGATTTACTGTTCTTGGACTTCCAGAAATTCTCCATTACTGGCGACAACATGAAAACCGATATTCCAGAACCAGCAATAATTATTCAGCTGAGAAATTCATGAATATGAAATGGCATTTTTTTGAGAAACTGGAAGCTCCGAAATTCAAGAATATTTATCTGTTGGGAACAGGAGATAAATCCAAATATTTAATTGAAAAACTGGACCTCAGGTTTCCTCAATGGCAATGGATAAGTCACAAAATTTCACATTCCGGAAATACAATTAACGGAAGAAAAATACAACATGTATCAGAAATAGATTGGAAGCCGGAATCTGCTATAATATCCGTGCTTTCATCCATTGACAACCACAATGAAACTTACGAATTACTTGCGGAGAAATCCATGCCGGTTTACAGATTCTGTTAACAATCTTTAGTGAATCAAAATTTTCGTTTTCTGGCGCAAATCACCTTGTTCCAATTCAATAAAATATACACCCGGATTCAGCGGAGGAACCATGATTTGAATACTGGATTTTTCATTCAAAAAAACCAACTTCCCATCGCTCGTGTACCAATTGACTTTTCCTTTAAAATTTTCAGGTAATTGCAAATATTCTCCACTGGAAACAGGGTTTTTAAACCTCCAGTTTTCCAAATTCAGGTCTTTAATATTTATTGGAAAACATTGAATGGTATCCCTGTAAATGGAAGGGCAATTTTGATCATTATTGATGGTGTGAATAACAATATATTTACCACCATAAGTCAGCGGAAATGTATCTGTTTTTTTGGTTGAAAAGAATAATTCTTTGATACCATTGGAATCCCTGATGCTCCATTTGTATTGTGCAATTCCCCTGAATCCTTCCGGTAATTTTGCGTCAACCGCAATACGACCTGAATCCATACACGTATATTTTCTGGTGTCAAAGGCTTTGTAATTAACCAGTACCTTAAATCCTAAAATAGAAATTCCGGGTTTCGGACAATGGTTATCGGTCGCGGAAACCGTAAAAGCATAGGCAACATCACTCGCCTGACCTACTTTGGTTTGCCAACAGAATTGAGCCGTTTTTTCTCTGTCATTGGGATTTTTTATTACAAAGGTTGAGCCAGGGATTCCCTTGTTCCAGTTCATAACAACCGTATCTGGTATAGTTTGATAAGGAATGAATGTTGCATCTGCCGCGGATATATCAAAACAAATTTTTTCTCCTTCACATACTTTATTTACGGCAGGACCCGTAATTTTTGGGGGATAATTATAGCTACAATCATCTTTTACAGAAATTGCTATTTCCCGAACAAATGTGGTTATGGGTATAAAAACCCCGTTATTGTTTTTTCTCCATTTGGTGGTTGAATATGCCACCACCGCCGTTTCATCACATTTAACAGGTGTAAATATCATTGCACCTTTACCAAAATAAAATCCTCTGGGTGGATTCACATAAATATTCGGCGAACATTTGATGGTTGTTGGAGTTACACAATAGGACGAAAGTGGGTACTTATATTCATACGGACTTGTATAACTTGCGCTTATTCCTTTATAATCCGCCATACATGGAATTAATTCATTTGAAAAGGTATCGTTATAAAAGGTGTCATTTGGATTGATAAACATGTGGAAAGCCTGGTTACAACAGGCAAAGCTAAAAGGTACCTGAGGGTAATTTCCGCCTCCAATATCTCTCAATAAACAGTTGTTCAGGTTACAAAAATTAATTGACCCTGAAATCCATTGTTCTGTGGATGCTACTCCTGTTGTAAATGCACCTGCCCGTCTTCCGGGGCTGAATAAAAATCCGAGAATGCAATTTTTATTTCCAAGTGATAAAGTAGAAAATGGCGAATAACTTAAATCTATTTCCAACTCCAGTTTGTGTTGCTCCACCCCTTCCCCTCCCTGTCCGTTTTGCGGTTTGCATGGTCCGCTTTGTGTTGAACACCTAGGGGTTACATCTTTAATTCCGGTGCGATTGAGCCAGGAGGCATTCATGGAGTTCCCATTTACTACACCTGTATCATTTGCAACAAACCATCGCAGTTTCCAGTCGCTTTTCCCAACGCTATCCCCCCTGCAATCCCGGTAATAATTTATGAGAAGTTTAAGCTTTGATCCGCCGGAATAAACAATATCCATTTCGGATGAGAGAATGCTTTGAGAATGGAGTTGAAAGTTTGAACCAATAAAAAAAATAAATAATGCAAAAAAGCGCAAATTCATAAACAATAGACGGATTCTAAATTCATCCGTTGCTTTGAATCCTTTTATTTTTAGGGTTATACCGAGACAATTCCCTTAATCGCAGGCCAGGGATCGTAATTTTCCAAGGTAAAATCTTCGAATTGATAAGAGAAAAGATCCTTCACTTCCGGATTTATTTTCATGGTCGGATAAGGTCTTGGCGTTCTGCTCAATTGCTCTCTTACCTGCTCAAAATGGTTGTTATAGATATGCGCATCTCCAAAGGTGTGTACAAAATCGCCATATTCCAATCCGCAAACCTTCGCTATCATCATGGTGAGCAAGGCATAGCTGGCAATATTAAATGGAACCCCTAAAAAGAGATCCGCACTGCGCTGGTATAATTGGCAGCTCAATTTTCCATCGGCCACATAAAACTGAAACATGGTATGGCAGGGCATAAGGGCCATTTTGTCAATCTCTCCCACATTCCAGGCATTTACTATAATTCTGCGGCTGTCCGGATTGGTTTTGATCAGGTTTAAAGCCTCAGATATCTGGTCAATTTCACGTCCATCTCTGGTTTCCCAACTGCGCCATTGTTTGCCATACACCGGGCCGAGATTCCCTTCCTCATCGGCCCATTCATCCCAAATACGAACATTGTTTTCTTTAAGATAGGCAATATTGGTTTCCCCTTTTAAAAACCAGAGCAGCTCATAAATGATGCTTTTGAGATGCACTTTTTTACTGGTAATCAACGGGAAACCCTCATTTAAATCAAATCGCAACTGCCCTCCAAACACGCTCACCGTTCCGGTGCCGGTTCTATCTGTCTTTGGTGTTCCGGTCTCCAAAACATGTTTCAAAAAGGTCTCATACTGGTTGTAAGAAGGCATGGTGCAAAGGTACAACAAGCCGGACAGACCTTAATTCACAATTCTTGCACGCTATGAATGCTGGTGCAGTCCGTAAAATGTAAAACACCTTCTTCTAATTGCCATTATTTTGTAAAATACCCCCAAACTTCAAGGGAGAATATAACTTTTACGGTATTTCATTTCAAATGATTTACCAAGTATTTTTTATAAACTTGTATCATTGCTTTATTTACCATTTTAATTATCGTTTTATGAAATATATTTTTATTCCTTTTATGTTGTTTTGGATTGGGATTTTTCAGGAATCCAAGGCTCAGGCTTTAGAATTTGGACCTGGCTTCAACATCACCCATTTGTGGCAGGGAAACACCTATATAGATGGTGTGTCAAAGAAATATTTCGCTGGGGTTAGCCTGATGGCCAGAACACAATCAAAAGCCAAAATTTTTCCGTTGCGACACTTACAGGCAGGGTTGGAATATACCCAGGCAGGAATTACAATTGATGAACATAGAAGTCCCGGTGGTGCAGGAGGAGAATTTCTTACCGTGAGATACAAAGTACTTTCCGCAACTTTTAATGATTATCTGATAAATTTTAACACTTTGGACAAGCCCTTTCAAATTGGGTTGGGAATCCATTTTAACTACAAGCTGATTACACAATCCAATGGCTATTATACGACTCAAAAAATTGGATGGGATTCAGCACAAAATTATTATAGTTTTAAATGGGAAAAACATTCTTTAGATGGGAGGAATATTTCAGAATTTGAAAAATTAAATATTGGGCTGTGTATGAGTGTTGGATTTGCACCGCGTAACATCGGAAAATATAATTATAGAATGCGTATTGAAACCTATGCTGCTATTGGGAGCGAAGTTAACAACGCCATGGGATTTGCTTATATTTCACCGAGGTTAACCTTAAATATCGTAATCCCGGATAAAATGAATTCCAGTGAAAAGAAAAGGCTGGAGAAAAGAAAAGAAATAAAATTGGAGAGGCTCGAAAAAAAGGAAGAGAGAATGGAGAGAATAAAATCCAAGGTAAATATTTTGGACAAATCGCTGGAATATGGCATCGGAGCCAATTTATATCACTTTCTTGTTAATCGGGGAATGATGGGAAACCATACAGGATTAGGATTTGGATTCGGTATGCGGATTTGGGACCTAAAAATAAAAAATCACAAACTGCCGGGTGTTTCCATAAATTTCCAGCAGATAAATCATACACTGGAAAATGGATTTTTTCTGATTGATAATCTTACCGGAAAGTTTCAAAGAAATACCATATCCATTGGTCTTTATCCGGTAAAATTCCTTATCTTACAAAAACGAATTGATGTAAGGCTGGGATTTGATTTTGCATATCTTTTGTGGAACAAGGCTGAGGGAGTCTATCAAGGATATGATAACATTTCAGGAAAAATTTTGCCTGCTATTTATTTTAAAAAGGATGACCTGAACCTTAATAATAAATTTACCGTTTCAGGAATTGCTACAGTCTCCGGCCCGATTTTAAGAAGACAAGATTATTGCATAAAATGGCGCTATACCAATGCTTACAGCTTAGCAGACATGACACTGGAAGGCAAATGGTGTTCCGGATCCAGGCATCAATTTGAATTCACTCTGTGCAAAAAATTGCCCTGGAATAAATGAATAAACTTATTTGTATTCACTCTTCATTATCCATGCTTTCACCTGTGCATCACTCAACAATTCACCAAAAACCTTGTAGTGACTTAAAGCAAAGGGATTTGGACCACTGGCAGTTTCGCGGGTCACACCATCAGCTTGTATAAAATATGCAGAATGAATAAAATTAACCGCGGTATCCCGTTTTTCAATGATACCGACATGGGTATCCAATCCTACCAAAAAATACTGCGGTTTTTGTTTCCGGATCCAACCCATTACATCCACTGTTTCTTTTCCAATTTGATGGAAAACGGTATTGTTACAGAATTCTCGTATAAAAGTTTCAGAAGCTACTTCTGCCCACCTCACCCTTGGAATTTGAAATCCGGCATCCCGTAGCAATGTGGTAACAAAATATCCGCAAGCTATCTCACCACACCTGGGTTTTTCAGTGGTTCCGTAAAACCCCCAAAGGGTGTTTTCCCAAAAATAAAACATGGAATCAAACATACATACCCGCAGGTATGTCCTGCAGGAATCCAGAACAAAAGTGCGATTTGTTGCCTTGCTATATGAAATTCGGAATGCTTTCCTCCTTTTTTCCATTCGTGTCAACAGTACACGATATGCCGTATCATCGCATGAATCCAATTCAAGTTTTTGAAAATCAATTTTCCCGACCGTTTGCAAATCCATAGAATTCCGGTTCTCCGAAAGTCCCGTAATTGCAATAACAAGGAACGTATATTTATACCACAACTATTTAAAACGAAAATGAGCATAAAATCTTTTGTATGAGTCAAATATTTGATATTAATATCGCCACGCTCTTTACTTAGTAAACAATTAATATTCTATTAAATTTACATTTTTAAGCGATGAAACCCACCTATTTTATTTTAACTATATTTTTTTTTCATGCCCAGGTAAAGTCGCAGAACTTTTATGCTGGAATTCACATGATATCCCAAAATTTTTTCGCAAAGGAGCCCATCTTAAAACACGATAATCGTTTAGGTGCGAATCTGGTTTTTGGAAGAACCCTGGATTCCGGATTTTTGCTAATTCGGAACATCCAAGGGTCCCTGATTTATTATCAGGGCGCTATAAGAGCAGGCGGAACATCTTACGCTGGTAGCTTCTTTTCGGGCGTTGATCTCGAAACGCAAAAATTATCGGCAACCATTGCAATTTTACCGATTTCCATAAAACTAAAAAAGTTTCGTTTTAGTCTTGGTGGCGAGTCGGTTTTTAACCTCTGGAATAAAACAAATGGAACAATTTATTCCTTAAAGAAATTTGATTCTCTTCCCCCGAATTATTCCGGACCTGGGTATTATCAAACCCAAGAAATTTTGACAAAACATTCTAATAAAACCTTACCCGTTTCTCTCGGATTTCTCGCAAATATGAAATATCAAATTGGTTCCGGGAAAATTGGCGATTTTTATCTGAATTACCAATTTCATCAGGGATTTACCACCGAATTCAAGGATGAATCCATCGTAAGCCAAAGACATATACTTGGAATACTATGGCAATTTTCTAATAATCGCAATAAACCAAATTGACTTCACAGCATTCCGCTCCAGCCAACTCCATTATTTCCAAGTCGGGGACATAGAAAATTAGAATAAAATCACCCTTCCCAAAGTTCACCCCTATTCCCTAATTTTGCATCCCCTATGGCAGAAGCAGTTCGATTGCCCAAGATGAGCGACACCATGACCGAAGGTGTTATTGTAAAATGGAATTACAAGGTTGGCGACACCGTTAAGAGTGGAGATATTCTCGCAGAAGTGGAGACCGACAAGGCTACCATGGACATGGAAGTATACAGCAAAGGCACCATTCTCTATCTCAGCGAACAAGGTGCCGCGGTACCTGTGGATGGAATTATAGCAGTAGTTGGAGCCCCCGGTGAAGATTTCAGCGGCCTGCTAAGTGCAGCTCCCGCAGCTTCATCTTCCGGTTCTCCGGCTAAATCCGAGCCAGTGGCAACAAGCCCTGCCTTGTCGCCCGCACCGCCTGCTGCAGAACCTTCCACAATTCCCGCAAACAACAACGACCGCGTAATTGCTTCTCCATTGGCCAAAAAGCTCGCCGCAGAAAAAGGCATTGATCTGCGCGCTCTCGCCGGAACCGGCGAAAATGGCAGAATTGTACGCAAGGATATAGAAGAATTTAAACCATCTACGGCATCTGCTCCTGTTGCAATGCCGGCTTATATTCCTGTTGGTCAGGAGAGTTTTGAAGAAATTCCTGTTTCGCAAATGCGCAAAACCATTGCTGCACGTCTGGCAGAAAGCAAATTCACCGCACCGCACTTCTACTTATCCATGGAAATTAACATGGACAATGCCGTTGCAGCACGTGAACAAATGAATACCATTAGCCCGGTAAAAATCAGCATGAATGATATTGTGGTGAAAGCCGCAGCAGTTGCACTTCGCAGCCATCCAAAAATCAACAGCAGTTGGCTGGGTACCAAAATCCGAATCAACCACCATATTCATGTGGGTGTTGCCATGGCTGTTGAAGAAGGCTTGTTGGTTCCTGTGGTGCGTTTTGCAGATCAAAAAAATCTGAGCACCTTGAGTTCAGAGATAAAAGATTACGGCAAAAAAGCCAAGGAGAAAAAACTACAACCTCAGGACTGGAGCGGCAATACATTTACAGTTTCCAACCTGGGAATGTTTGGAATTGATGAATTTACCGCAATCATTAATCCACCGGATGCCTGTATTTTGGCCGTAGGTACCGTAAAAGATACCGTTGGGGTTGTAAATGGCGAAGTAAAACCGGTGAAAACCATGAAAGTAACATTGAGTTGCGATCATAGAATTGTCGACGGAACCATGGGTGCTGCATTTTTGCAAACCTTAAAAGGACTATTGGAAGAACCAGTTAAACTGTTGGTTTAATGCGTAACCAATTGGTTTCGCTAAATTTTTCTGTTTTTTGAAAATAAAATTCAATCATATTCGGGATCTTTCTGATGCGCGTTATGCATCTGCATTAATGGCTGAATGGATTGGATTTTCAGTTGGGGCTGAGGATTCCCTGAGCATTTCAAAGATTCAGGAAATTTTAAACTGGTGTTCCGGGCCAAAGATAATTCTGGAATTAAACCCCGGCTCAGACCCTTTTGTATTGCAGAGTTACGCCGATGTGCTTCCCATAGACGGATTTGAATTGGATAAAGAAGATTTTAACAAATGGAAGGAGCTTCCCTTCCTTCAGAACAGGGAAATAATTGTATCCGGAGATTATTTTGATTCTGTAGACTCCCGCATTTTTACCCATAACGAAAATCAAATTCCCTCCCCTGCACATATTCAAAAATTAAAACAGCCCATTGCTTCACAAATCTGGGATGCAGAGCTGGCTTGTATCAGTCTGGATTGCGAATCAGCAGCAGATCCAACCATGAAAAATTATGACGAATGGAATTCTTTTTTCGAAGAATTGGAACTTCTTTAATAGGCCAACTTCTTTTTAGGGATTTTAATTTTAAAAAATTCTGATGTTAATTTGTACACTTATATGAAAAAGTTTATCTGGATTTCTGCAGCATGTTTGATGCTTTTGGGAACTTCCTGTTCCGGCGAAGGAGCCACTTCAGAAGGGGAAAAAAAGGCACAGGATTCTGTAGATGAAATACGCCAGGATACGGGTTTTGACAAGCTTTATCAGGAAGAAGCCAAAACAGTAGATTCAGGCTCGAAAACTGAAGAAATAAAAGAAGAAAAGAAACCATAAACCATGAAAGTAGCAATAGTAGGTGCTACCGGCCTGGTTGGCACCAAAATGCTACAGGTTCTGGAAGAGCGCAATTTCCCCGTTACCGAATTAATTCCGGTAGCATCTGCAGCCAGCGTTGGCAAAGAAATCATTTTTAAAGGAAAGGCATACAAGGTTCAGTCTATGGATGATGCCATAGCGCAAAAACCGGAAATAGCAATTTTTAGTGCCGGTGGAGATACCAGCAAAGAATTTGCACCAAAATTCGCAGCCGCTGGCACCAGGGTGATTGACAATTCTTCAGCCTGGAGAATGGATGCGGAAGTGCCGTTGGTAGTTCCTGAGGTAAATCCGGACAGTATTACAGCTTCAAATTATATTATAGCAAATCCAAATTGCAGTACCATACAAATGGTTGTTGCATTAAAACCTTTGCATGATAATTTTCATATAAAACGCGTAGTTGTAAGTACATACCAGAGTATTACCGGTACCGGCCAGAAGGCCGTTGCGCAAATGGCTGCCGAAAGAAAAGGCGATACCGTTGAAATGGTATATCCGCATAAAATTGACCAGAATGTTCTGCCACATATTGATGTATTTCTCGATAATGGTTACACCAAAGAAGAAATGAAAATGGTGAATGAAACCAAAAAAATTATGCAGGATAATTCCATTGCAGTAACAGCTACTACAGTGCGTGTACCCACAACCGGCGGGCATTCCGAAAGCATTAATGTACAATTTGAAAAAGAATTTGATATAGAAAATATAAAACAAATTCTTTCCATGGCACCGGGAATTACTTTACAGGATGATGTAGCAAATAACATTTATCCAATGCCCATTTGGAGCCACGATAAAGACGATGTTTTTGTGGGCAGATTGCGCCGGGATGAAAGCCAGCCCTGCACCTTAAACATGTGGGTGGTGAGCGATAACCTGAGAAAAGGTGCAGCAACGAATGCCGTGCAAATAGCTGAATTGTTGTTGCAAAAAGGTTTTGTAAAAGCCTGAAAATATTAACCACCGAAGGCTAATAAATCTTAAGAAATTCGATTTTATTTTTTATTAAAAAAAGCATCCACCGCTTTTCTTACGGATCCATTTTCCAATAATATTTTCTTAGCAGACGTCTCGTCCAGTGCGGTTTTATCCATCACCATTCTGGTGCCTCTTTCAATCAATTTATAATTGGTAAGCTGCATATCCACCATTTTATTTCCCTCCACTTTTCCGAGTTTTATCATCACACTGGTGGTAATCATATTTAACACCAATTTGGTTGCTGTTCCCGCTTTCATTCGGGTACTGCCGGTCACAAATTCGGGACCGGTAATTACCTCTACCGGCGCAGTTGCGTGCTTTGCAATTTCACTTCCGCTGTTGCATACAATACATCCGGTTTGAATTTGATTTTCTGCGCATTTTTTTAATGCACCCAAAACATAAGGGGTTCTTCCACTGGCCGATATTCCAACTACCACATCATTTTCGCGAATATCATGCGCTTGCAGATCTTTAAATCCCTGTTCTGTATCGTCCTCTGCAAATTCCACTGCTTTACGGATTGCACTGTCACCACCGGCCATAATTCCAATTACCATTCCATGCGGAACACCGTATGTTGGCGGGCATTCACTTGCATCTACAACTCCAAGCCTGCCGCTGGTTCCAGCACCCATATAAAATAAGCGACCGCCATTTTTGAGTTTGGAATAAACCAATTCGCAAAGCGTGGTAATTTCAGATAAGGCATTTTCAACTGCTTCTGCAACGGAATAATCTTCTTCATTCATTCCGCGGAGCAATTCCGAAATTGTTAAATGCTCCAGATTGTCTCTTCCCGAATCACCTTCGGTATGCAAATTCATACTGCTCCTACTTTGAGGGATACCAGATATTGACACCAATCTTCGTAATTCTTGTCTGACATTACCCTAGGAAATTTGCTTTGACCGCCTAGTTTCCCATGTTTTTCAAGCCAGCCCAGAAAAACACTTTCCGGTAATACTTCCAATTTCATATTGCGCAATACATGTTTGCGCTCCACAGCATAATCGTCATTTAACAAATTCAAATTCGCATCCAGTTTTTCGCGAAATTTTTCTGCATCCAAATCTTTGTTATCACAAGCCACGAACCAGTGATGTCCCATATTCCCATTATCTTTATATCCCTTTACCGTAAATTCCGGAATTTCCACACCAAATTCTTCAGCTGTGCGCTGCACCCCTTCGTTCATATTTTCTACGGTTAAATGCTCCCCACAAAGTGATAAATAATGTTTGATCCTACCGGTAATTTTTATTTCACATGATTCTGCATCTGTAAATTTGATGGTATCTCCAATCAGATATCTCCAAGCACCAGCGCAGGTTGTGAGCAGAATTGCATATTCGGTTTCTTCATCAATTTCAGCCAAAGTAAGTGCTTTGGCATTTGGCAATAATTCTCCATTTTCGTCAAAATTATTCTCATTAAATGGCACAAATTCAAAATAGGTATTGTTGCGCAATACGAGTCGCATACCGCTTGCTTCGGGTTTGGTTTCAAAAGCAACAAAACCTTCGCTCGCCAAATAAGTTTCAAAATATTTGATTGGAGTACCCATCATGGCATCCAGTTGTTTTTTATATGGTGCAATGGATACCGCCCCCCAGGTATATACGCTGAAATTTGGCCAGATCTGATGGATATTTTCCAATCCATACCGGTCTATTACCGTTTCCAGCAATATTTTAATCCAGGCAGGAGCACCTGCAACCATTACCACATCCCAATCCGGAGCGCTGGCAACCATCAATTCCAGTTTTTTATGCCAATCGCGTTGTCTTTGAATTTCTTCACCAGGCTTGGCGAATCGCTCGAACCATAGTGGAACATTGCTCGTGGTAATTCCACTGAGATCTCCGCTATAACTCACACCATTGAAATTCAGATCGGTACTTCCCCCTATCATCAGATAATTTTTAGTAAAAAAATCTTTGGGAACATCCGTACGAAATACTGCGAACAACTGCCGACGGCTTGCGCGGAGAATCGATTTCAACTGATCGTCGGTAACAGGAATGTATTTACTGGAACCTTCGGTAGTGCCGGAACTCAATGCAAAATACCGGGGCCTTCCGGGCCAGGTAATGTTGTTTTCTCCCGAATATTCCCGTTTCCACCAAAGATGCATGGTTTCATACTTATGTATGGGAACCTTCTCCCTGAATTCGTTGGCAGCATGGTGTGAAATCAGAATATTATCAAACTGATAAGTCTTGCCAAATTCTGTGTTCCTTGCCTTGTACAGCAGCTTTTTCAGGGTTTTCTCCTGCCATTTTATTGCCTTCGGCCTGTTGAAGGAAAAAATATCAGTAATATTTGTTCCTCTGTGAAACAACTGGCCAAGGAAATCCATTCTCTTCGACATGTTCGGAACAAAAATAAGGGATTCATCAAAAAATGAAACATTTGCCCGGTTTCATTTCAGCCCCTCACAAATAATTGAACAATATCCTCCCCTTTTTGTTTATTTCGCTACCTCATGGCGGGCAAGAATACACTCACAGCAGAAATAGCAGAAAACTGGAAGCAGGTGCTCGCTTTTTTTGAAAAAAATTTCCAAAAAAAACCGGATCTCAATGCCATTCTATTCTTAATCGGAATACGGGAATTGGGAGAATTGCCTGAAAAAAAATACAGCAAAGAGGAAAAAACACATTTGATGCATATTGCCAATTGTAAATTACTGAGTTACAGTGGATATTATGCACAAACAGGGTTTAACTCAAAAGGCTGGCCTGTTTGGGAAAATGTAAAACCGCTTCCGCCAATGAATATTTTTGAACAGGAAAATTTATTGCGACAACATATCATAGAATACTTTGAAAATGAAGAAATACTGGATTTCAAAAAACCTTAAAATCATGGCTGCAGGCCTGATTATTTCAGGCCTCTTTAATGTGCAGTCTTCCTGCAATCCTTCCAAATCCAAAGCAACAAAAGCGGACAGCACCATAGCCACATACGAAGAAGAAAAATGGAATCTTGTTACTCCGGATACAACATGGATGAGAAACCATTATACCTGTGTGGAAATTGAAACCAATAAAGGAAAACTCACTATAGCCCTGTTCGATGAAACACCTGCCCACCGGGATAATTTTCTGAAACTTGTAAATACAGGTTTTTACAATAATGTGCTTTTTCACAGAGTAATCAAGGATTTTATGATTCAAACCGGAGATCCCGAATCCATTGGTTCGCCTGCCGGTGCAGATTTGGGCAAAGGTGGCCCCGGATATACACAGAAAGCCGAAATTCTGGATACTTTGTACCATTATCGCGGAGCCCTGGCTGCAGCCAGACAAGGGGATGAAATAAATCCGCAGAAGAACAGCAGTGGCAGTCAGTTTTACATCATTTCCGGCAGCAAACATGGTACTTTGGCATTAAAAAATGTTTTGAAAAACCGCGCCGCTATTTCATTTATGAAAGACCCGGAAAATATGAGTTATGGAATGCGCATGGAAACTTACCAGCGAAGCGGAGATCAGGCAAAAATGAATACCGTTTTAAATGAGTTGGAAGTGGCAATTAAACCGCTTACGGATAGTTTGTATAATTCCCTTCCGGAACGCACCCGCCAGATATATGCCACCTGGGGAGGATATCCGGCCCTGGACAAGGAATACACCATATTTGGTTTTCTGGTTTCGGGTTATTCCATTTTGGATGCCATACAAATGGAAAGAACCAATGAGAATGGCAGGCCATTTTCAGATGTACGCATACTGAAAACTACGGTGTTGCCTAAAGGCAAGCCTTGAAGTCTGTAATTCGCGCTTCAATATTTTGTTATATTTAAAATAGCTGCTATATTTGCAACACTTTTCCGAAAATTTGGAAGGGGGCCGGCGAAAAGCAGTCCCCTTTTTTATTGGTATGACAAAAATTGGCGAAGAAATAAAGAAACTGGTTGAAGCAGAGGCAGAAAATGCCGGTGCGTTTCTTGTTGGTCAGTCATCCGGTGAACAAGGTTTGTATCGATATTATATCGATTCAGAAAACCAGCTTTCACTGAATGTAATTGCAGAAATTACCAGAAAAGTTTCAAAAGCCATCGATGAAGGCAATTTTGGCGAACAGGCCTTTACCTTCGAAGTGTCATCACCGGGTGCTGACAGGCCGTTGACAGATGTGAGACAGTTTCACAAACACGTTGGCAGAAGCTTTGAAATTGAGGGAGAGGAAGGTGAATTTGAAGGCAAATTGGTAACTATTGAAGGCGAAAATTTGACCTTTGAAAAAACCACAACAGAAAAAATAAATGGCAAAAAAACTACCATTACACAGGAGATTTTTTTACCTTTAAATAAAATAAAAAAAGCAACGATAAAAATTTCATTCAAATAGAGATATGAAAACAAAAGCACAGGATTTAGGTATCAATCTGGTTGACAGTTTTTCTGAATTTAAAGAATTCAAAAACATTGATCGTGCAACCATGATGCGCGTTCTGGAGGATGTATTCAGAAGCATGCTCCGAAAAAAACACGGAAACGATGCGAAATTTGATATCATTATCAATACAGAAACCGGTGATATAGAAATGTATCACCTGAGATTAATTGTGGAAGATGGTGAAGTGGAAGATGAGAATTTACAAATCTGCATTTCAGATGCCCGTAAATTGGAACCTGATTATGCCGTTGGGGAAGATTGTATTCAGGAAGTATTTCTGGATGACTTCGGTCGTCGCAGCATTCTCAATGCCCGTCAGGCATTGATGAGCCGCATTCTGGAACTGGAAAAAGATGAGTTGTTCCGCAAATATGCAGACAAACGCGGTGAGATAATTACCGGCGAAGTATATAATGTTTGGAAACGCGAAATCATGGTATTGGACGACGAGGGCAATGAACTTGTCATGCCTAAAGAGCACATGATTCCGCGCGATATGTTTAAGAAAGGCGATACCATTCGTGCAGTAGTGCATGAAGTAAATATGGATAAAGGTGCGCCGAGAATTATTATTTCACGCACTTCACCTGAATTCCTGGAACGCCTGTTTGAGCTGGAAGTTCCTGAGATTCTGGATGGATTGATTACCATTAAAAAAGTAGTTCGCGAACCGGGAGAAAGGGCAAAAGTTGCAGTGGAAAGTTACGATGATCGTATCGATCCGGTTGGCGCCTGCGTAGGTGTTAAAGGTGCGAGAATTCACGGAATTGTACGTGAATTGCGCAATGAAAATATTGACGTTATCAACTACACTACCAACAATGCATTGTTTATTCAACGCGCATTGCAGCCGGCTGCAATCAGCAGAATGGAACTGGATGACAATACCAAAAAAGCAGATGTTTTTTTGGAAAGCGATCAGGTTTCTCTTGCTATTGGTAAAGGTGGATTTAATATCCGTTTGGCGAGCAAACTTACCGGCTACCAAATCGAAGTTTACAGAGTTACACAGGGTCAGTCAGACGAAGATGACGTGGAACTGACAGAATTTTTGGATGAAATTGATGAGTGGATTATTGAAGAATTCAAACGCGTTGGTTTGGATACAGCAAGATCTGTTCTTCGCAACTCTACTGAGGATCTGATGCGCCGCACAGAACTGGAGGAAGAGACTATACTTGAAGTAAAGAAAATACTTCAGGCCGAATTTGAAGATTGAAAAAATGATGCTTTTTAATTCATGAAAAAAGCGTTGCGGGGTCATGGGAATTGTGTACGCAATACAGCAATTCCCATCCCAACCCTGATCAAAAACTGATCTGAAAAGGCGTTCAGCAATTGAATTTCCTTATTCAGACAGAATGGGAAATTTGTATTGCAAAGGATTAAAACTAATTTTGAACGCTTAAATGCCAGAGTATCGCTTAGCGAAAGTAGCCGGAGAACTGAACAGAAGTGCCAAGGATTTGGCAGAATATCTCAATTCGAAGGGATTTAGTGTGGATGGAAAACCAACCACAAAAATTTCTGAGGAAATGCACAACCTTTTATTAGCGGAGTTCAGCAAGGACAAAGCCGCTAAGGATGAAGCAAATCAGCTGAAAACAATGCGCGATAAGGCTGCTGTGCCTCCTGTTGCTAAAACTACCGCCGCACCGCAAAAACCGGTTGCGAAAAAAGAACCTGAACAGGTTGAAATTCCACAGCCAAAACCCCAGGAGATTCCAGAAAAAGTGGAACCTGTAGTGGAACCACCTGTAATTGAAAAAATTCCCACTGCAAAACCTAAAACTGAAGGACCAAAAATCCTCGGTAAAATAGAACTTACTGAGAAAAAAGGCAAGGATAAAAAAGCTGCAAAACCTATAGAAAAACAACCTGAAGAAGTAGTAGCTGAAAAACCAAAAACAGTTAAAAAACAGGAACCAATTGCAGAGCCTCCCGTTGTTCCTGCACCGGTTGAAGAAATAGAAATTACTGCGGATAAAGAGGAGGATGTTGAAAAACACGAGACCAAATTTGAAAAATTATCCGGGCCAAAAGTTCTTGGTACTATTGTTCTTCCGAAAGACCAGCCCAAAGGCCTGAAATCTTTGGCCGATGAGGCCCGCGACGACTTGCGAGAAAAACGCAAACGCAAACGCAAAAATGTTGCAGCTGAAAAAGTAACCATTCAGGAAAAAGTAAAAGAGGAAGAAAATCGCAATAAAGAAGTCCGGAAAAAAGAAGAAAATAAACCGGAAATCTCCCAAAAAAGAGTTGGCGAAAAAGTGAAATCCACTATGGGCAAAATGGGTGGATCAGGCCAAACAAAAGGACTTAAACAAAAATTAAAAAATCAAAAACGCGAGCGTTTCGAGAAAGAAGAAGCCAAAGACCGCAAGAAAAAGGAACTCGAAAGTAAAATACTGAAAGTTACCGAATTCCTTACGGCCAATGAGCTCGCGGTTTTAATGAATATTCCGGTTACTCAGGTAATTCAGGCATGTTTTAAACTTGGATTAATGGTGGCAATCAACCAGCGTTTGGATGCACAAACCATTGAGATTGTTGCTGATGAATATGGATTCCAGGTAGACTTTGTAGATGCCGATGCACAACTGGAAGCGGAAGACGATGTGGAAGACGAACCAAAAGATTTGGAACCACGCCCACCAATTGTTACTGTTATGGGTCACGTGGACCATGGTAAAACTTCGCTTCTGGATTATGTAAGAAAAGAGAATGTAATTGCCGGTGAAGCAGGTGGAATTACCCAGCACATCGGTGCCTATGAGGTAACATTGGCTGACAATCGAAAAATTACTTTTTTAGATACACCGGGTCACGAAGCCTTTACCGCAATGCGTGCAAGAGGTGCTAAAGTAACGGATCTGGCAATTATAGTAATTGCCGCAGATGACAGTGTAATGCCACAAACCAGAGAAGCTATTGCCCACGCTCAGGCAGCAGGTGTTCCTATGGTTTTTGCATTAAATAAAATTGATAAAGATGGCGCAAATCCGGATAAAATCCGTGAAGAACTCGCCGGTATGAATATTTTGGTAGAAGATTGGGGTGGTAAATTCCAATGTCAGGAAATTTCAGCTAAAAAGGGATTAAACGTAGACAAACTGTTGGAAAAAGTGTTGCTGGAGGCGGAACTTATGGAGCTGAAAGCCAATCCGAACAGACGTGCAAAAGGAACTGTAATAGAAGCTACCCAAGAAAAAGGCCGGGGTATCGTTTGCTCTTTGTTGGTTCAAAATGGAACCTTAAAAGTTGGAGACCACATGGTTGCCGGTCCTTACTACGCCAAGGTGCGGGCACTTTTAAATGAGCGCGACCAGAGAATTGATGAAGCGCCTCCGGGTACGCCAGTAAAAATGTTAGGTTTCAGCGATCCCCCGACAGCAGGTGATGTATACGTGGTGTTACCGGGTGAAAGTGAAGCGAAAGAACTTGCAACCAAGCGCATGCAACTGGTGCGTGAACAGGGAATCAGAACCAAAAGGCACATTACATTGGATGAAATTGGTCGTCGTTTGGCCATTGGCAACTTTAAAGAATTGAAGCTTATTGTTAAAGGCGACGTGGATGGCTCTGTGGAAGCATTGAGCGATGCATTGCTGAAACTGAGCACCGAAGAAATAGCTGTAAGTGTAATCCACAGCGGTGTTGGTCAGATCACTGAAAGTGATGTATTGCTGGCCAGTGCATCGGATGCAATTATAGTTGGTTTCCAGGTGCGCCCATCCGCCAAAGCACGCCAATTGGCAGAAGCTGAAGACATTGATATCCGGGCTTACTCGATAATATATAAAGCCATTGAAGAAATAAAATCCGCTATGGAAGGCATGTTGAGTCCGGAAGTGATAGAAAAGATTGTGGGCAACGTTGAAGTTCGGGATGTATTCAAAATTTCAAAAGTTGGTACCATTGCCGGTTGCTATGTAACGGATGGATATGTAGACCGCAAAAGCAAGATTCGCGTTATTCGCGATGGAGTGGTACTGCATTCTGGTACTTTGGATTCATTGAAACGCTTCAAAGATGATGTGAAGGAAGTGGCTAAAGGATACGAATGTGGCTTACAAATTGCCAACTTCAACAATATCGAAGTTGGGGATTACCTGGAAGTCTACAAGGAAGAAGAAATCCAAAGAAAACTCTGATTCAACCATAATTAAAAACATAAAAAAAGGGGACGATATCGTCCCCTTTTTTATGAATTTCATTTTTAATTAATGAACAATGATTGGATCCGAAGTTCCATCAGGATCATTGTTTACAGTTCCACTGGTATTGATAGTTCCATGGAGCAACACACCAGCAGCGTGCGGGGTAGCCATTGAAGTTCCGCTCATGGTGGTGTAGCCGTCATTTTTATAGGTGCTATAAATAGATACACCGGGAGCACAATAGTCAACAATAGATGCACTCCAGTTAGACCAGCTCGCATAATTGTCATTCACATCCATTGCAGAAATGGTATATACATTGGTTGCATTGGTTCTGGCTGGAGAATGGTTATTGGCATCATCTCCTTCATTTCCGGCAGCAAGCGCAAATTTAATTCCATTGGCAGCTGCGGTTTTGATAGCATCATCCAAAGGAGTATAAATTGGTCCGCCGAGGCTCATGCTGGCAACATCGCCTGTAGTGGCATGTGCAGCAACAAAATCCACACCGGCAATAACGCCGCTGTAAGAACCACTGCCGGTATTACTCAAAACTTTTACAGGAACAACAGTTGCTCCGGCTGCAACACCAACAACTCCGATATCGTTGTTTTTAGCGCCAACAACTCCTGCGCAATGAGAGCCATGCCCATGTCCATCATTCAGGGATTTAGCATCAATTCCGGTTCTAAATGCATTGAATCCTTTTTTAGCATCTACATTCAGATCCGGGTGATTCAGGTCTATACCTGTATCCAGGATAAAACATACGTTGCTACCGGCATAAGTCGCCCAGTTAACACGCAGCATATTCCATTTAATCACCTGTGCAGGCTGCGTTGTTCCACTACCCGGTTTGCCACCGCTGATGTGAATCATAATGTCCTGCTCCACATAGGCAACACGGGCATCCTTTTTAATTTTTTCCAACTGCTCATTCGTAAGACTTGCTGCAAAACCGTTGATGGTATTGCAATAAATCTCTTTAATCTCTGCAGCAGCACTAATGCCGTGTTGTTCGAACATCTGGTTGGTAACACCCTGAACGTAATCATGCAATGCAACCGGATTTTTGCCGATTTTTTGCTGTGGATTACCAATTTGTGCTTTATCATACACGATAATATATTGGCCGGGGATGTATTCCCAGGTCGTTTTTACAACATCATCGCTTGTCACGGAATTCTCTACCATTTTCTTTTCTCTCTGGCACCCGGTAAAGAGGGCGGTTGCCATTAATCCTGCAACCAATATGCTGCCGGATAGTTGAATGAACTGTTTTTTCATGATTTTATTTGGGGGGATAGTTTAAGATTGGTTTTTTAGTTTCGTTTCTTCAGGCTTTCGGCTCTCATCATCTTCATCTCGTCCTGCGTTTTGAGCAACTCTTCTATCAGCCTTTCTCTTTCATTGCGCAGGGTGTATAGCTCGTAGGCCAAATTCACTGTTTGAATAATTTCATCGCGATCCCAGGGTTTCAACATGTATTTGAAAATCCTGCCACTGTTAAGTGCCTCACGCGCCACCTGGAAATCCTGATATGCAGTAAGGATCACTTTAAGTGACTTGGGGTATTTCGCGCTGATAGCCAGAAGAAATTCAGTTCCGGCTACACCAGGCATCTTCTGATCACTGATGATAACCTGATACTCTTTTTTGCTCAGGGCATCCAGTGCATGTGGCAGGCTGGTAGTGGCTGTAATATCGAATTCTCTTCTGAAACTCGCTTCAAACGCCTTTACGTTCGCTTCTTCATCATCAATATAAAGTACGCAAGGTTTATCCATGGATCTCCGGTGTTATTTTACAAATTTAAGAAATTGTATTCTGTCTGGCCAAAAATTCCAACTGTTCTGCCAATATTTTCATATCCTCTAAATCCTGGCGCTTGGCTTTCTGAATCGCATATTCCTCAAATGCTTTCAAAATGATATCCTTGAGATTGTTGTTGTCCCATGGTTTTTGCACGTATTGGTATATCTTCCCTTTATTTACTGCATCCACCACTATGCCGATATCGGCATAACCGGTGATGAGAATTCGAATGCAATCCGGGTATTTGGATAAAATTTGTTCAAAGAATTCCACCCCTGTAGTCCCTGGCATACGCTGGTCCGACAAAATGACGTGCATGTCTTCCTTCTCCAGTAATTCCATTGCCTCGGCAACACTCAAACAAATAAAAACATCAAAGTCCCTCCTAAAAGTAGCCTTAAATGCCTCCAGATTGTGGAGTTCGTCATCAACAAAAAGTACCTTAATCCTAGTGTTTTCCGTCATTTCGACGATAGTGTTTACCTTTGTACTGCAAAATAATGCAAAATTCTCAGAATTCCGAAAAAGTTATTTTTCATCCCAGCATTTTCGATTTCAATATCCCGGGAAAAAAAGAGGAATTTGATTCCCTTCATGAAAGGTTTAACTTTCAAATATTGAACACTTTAGCCGCTCAAATGGAAGACCTTGCGGAAATTAATTTTCCGGAAGATGCAAAAAAAGGAGTACCTCCAAATGAATTGGTAAATCGACTTTTAAACGGAAAAAAAATAGAAGATTTTGGCAATCTCGTTTATTACCCCTGGAAAAATTCTGCCGCATGGATTTTAAAAGAGGATTATTTTTCTGAAACCAGAACCAATCGAAACAGAAATAAAATTACTGCCGATATCCAACAACAATTATTTCAAAAACATGTACTTATTATCGGTTTGTCGGTAGGACAAAGTGCCGCACTCGCCTTCGCCATGCAGCGCATTTGTGGCCATTTGCATCTCGCCGATTTTGATTCCCTGTCACTGAGCAATATGAACCGTCTCAGAGCCAGTGTTTTGGATATTAACCTTCCAAAAACCGCTATTGCTGCCAGACAAATTGCCGAACAAGACCCATATCTGCAAGTGCATTGTTTTGCCGATGGCGCAACTGCAGAAAATCTGGATGCGCTGATTACCAGAAATGGCATGGGAAAAGTAGACCTGATTGTGGAAGAATGTGACAGCCTGGAAGTAAAATTAATGGTACGGCAAAAAGCAAAAGAATACGGAGTGCCCGTAATTATGGACACCAGCGATCGAGGATTGATGGATATAGAAAGGTTTGATCTGGAAAAAAATCGCCCCCTGTTTCATGGACTCCTGGAAGGTGAAATATTGCCGGAGCCAGGTGAAAAACTCAACCCCGGCAGGCGTTTTGAGCTGCTTTCAAAAATTGTAAATATTTCCGGTGTTAGCCGCGGAATGCAAATTTCGTTGCCAGAAATTGGGAAATCCCTCCTCACCTGGCCGCAACTTTCTTATGAAGTTACTCTGGGTGGCGCTTTGACCACATATGTTGGGTATAAAATTCTGGCCGGCGAGCAAATGGATTCAGGCAGAATTTATGTTGATTTGGAGGAAATTTTTAAGAAAAAAGAGTGAATGGACCTGAATATTAGAGCCTTTCGTGCGATGGATGATGTTAAAATCCGTGATGAATATCATGTGGGTTTGGAGCAGGTTCTACTTTATTACGGCGTTACAAGAGTTACTTCTCAAAGCCGCGACTGGTTTGACTCTCCGGATACATGGCTGGTTGTGGTACAAGACAGAGAAGATGGTACCGTACTCGGTGGGGCCAGAATGCAAATGGCTTCCAACGATCTTCCATTGCCAATTGAAAGAGCCGTTGCATTTAAAGACACCCGAATTTATACGGAAGTAGACAAATACCGAGAAAACGGACTGGGAGAATTGTGTGGATTGTGGAACTCGAGAAAGGTTGCCGGTATGGGACTCGGAAGTATCTATCTCGGAATAACCTGTGTTTCCATTGCCGTAAAAATCAATATGAATACGGTGATGTGCCTTTGCGCTCCCAGCACCAAACAAAATTGTTTTCGGGTAGGTTTCAAACTCAATAAAGAACTTGGTGTGCAGGGTGAATTTGTATATCCCAAAGAAAATCTGGTGGCTACAGCCCTCATTATCAACGACCCTTTGGAAATACCAGAGGCGGAAGAATTTGAAAAATCCAGAATTTTGGCTTTGCGACAAAATGGCAAACTGGTAGCCGATGAAACTACTCCACGTGGAGATATCCGAATTTTTTACGACATATGAGAACCCTGAAAACTATTATTTTCTGCCTGTCCCTGTTTCTATTTTCCCTTTTCGCCGGGGCACAAACCATTAATTTCGAAGATTTTGAAAGCAGTGAAATGCTGGAGCCTACTGCTGCTTATTATAAATTTATTGCCGATAAAAATCCGGAAAATTCCGAATATAAAATCTCTCCCCTTCCCAGTTTTCAAAATCAGAATGGTACACATTTTATCAAATTTGAAATCAAGGAAAACTCATTTCACCGTGGGCCTGTTTGGATTAAATTGCCATTCCTGAGTTGTGAAAGTATTGAATTAAATTTTATTGATGCTGCTGAAAAAACAATTGCCAATATTCCGCTCACCAAAAAAAGCAGCAACTTTCTTTTTCGAATAGATAGTGTTCCGGAAAATTCCAAATTCATCCTGTTTAAAGTAAAAAGTTCATTCGCATTGTTTTTTCCAATGAAACTGATGCAAAATGACAAAATGGAATCCTCAGAAAAACGGGACGACATTGTGTACAGCATGTATTTCGGAATTGTAATTATCATGTCTTTGTACAACCTTTTTGTATACTTCTCTACGCGTTCTTCCAGTTACCTGTATTATTTCGCTTATTCGCTCACATTTGGTATTGCCCAGTTTTGTCTGGTTGGATTTTTTAATACTTTGGCAACACCCGGAAATTATATGCTTTCCAAGCAGTTTAGTATTGTATTCTCCGGATTGTCGGGCGTTTTTGGACTGTTTTTTATCAATTCCTTTTTGGAAATAAAACAGTTATTGCCAAAATTCAGAAAGTTATTTCTGCTGTTTTTATTTTCATACATCGGCGTAACACTGGCCGGCATGTTCCGCATTTTTGAACCCGTTTTTAACTGGCTCAATATGAATGGGGTTGGTGCCGGACTTTTTTGCCTGGTTGTTTCGGCATATTTGTCATTAAAAAAGAACAGACCTGCAAGATTTTATTTCGCCGCCTGGTCTACTTTTATTCTCTGTCTGGTTCTGTACATACTTACGAATGTGGGTGTTGCACCTTATAACGGTTTTACGAAATTCCTACTCCCACTTGGTTCCGCCATCGAAATTTCATTGCTCTCATTTGCACTTGCAGATAAAATCAATATTCTTTCGGAAGAAAATGAAATGCTGATTCGCGAACAAAATATCATGCTGGAAAGACAGGTTGCAGAGCGAACTGCGGAATTGGGCGATGCACTGGAGAATTTGAAACAAACCCAAATGCAATTGGTAAATTCCGAAAAAATGGCCAGTCTGGGTCATTTAACGGCAGGTATAGCGCACGAAATCAATAACCCGATAAACTTTATTTCTGCAAATGTATCGCCGCTTAGAAGGGATATTGAGGATTATGAAACCCTCATGGATTTGTATGGTGAATTAACTCCTGAAAACTTTGATGAACGCATTGCCAATATTCAGGCTAAAGAAAAAGAATTCGATCTGGAATACCTGAAAAAAGAAATACAAACCCTCCTCAGTGGTATTGATGAAGGTGCAAAGCGAACGGCAGAAATTGTAAAAAATCTGAAAATCTTTTCCCATATCGATAAAGCAGAACATTCCTTTTATTCTGTAAATGAAGGATTAAAATCAACCCTGCAATTGTTGAGTCATAAACTCAATGATATTTATGTTCGCGAAGATTTCAGTGACCTGCCTCCTATACTTTGTTTTCCGGGAAAACTGAACCAGGTATTTATGAATATTCTGAGCAATGCCATTGATGCACTGGCCGGCAGAAATAATCCGGAAATTGGCGTTACTACTTATTTAAAAGACAATTTGGTTTTTGTAGATATCAGCGACAACGGTTCGGGAATTCCTGAAAATATTATCAAAGATATTTTTAATCCATTCTTCACTACCAAAGATGTGGGATCTGGCACCGGTTTAGGATTATCCATAACCCTTGCCATTGTGGAAGAACACGGTGGCGAATTAAGGGTAAAAAGCGAACCGGATAAAGGCACTACATTTACCATTATTCTGCCATTGAAGGATGATAAAAATGTAGATTAATCTGCATATCGTGTTGTGCTATCTAAATACAATTATTTAATTTAGGAAATACGTTTTTTTTTAATCCACCCTTTTGCCGAAAAGGGTGGAGCCCAAACTCTTAGCTGTCAAAGGCGCCATTTCGGTTTGAATTCAGCTCAGTTCGCTCTCCCGCCCGTACCGGTTCGGGCGGGGGTTCAGTTTTTGTCAAATAGTGTGAAATTTAGCGTTGCATCCCCTCAACAAAAACCTTAGCGGCGTGGTAAATCCAAATCGTAGTTTTTCAGCTTTTTCTCCGAGGGCCTAGCCTTTGGCGCCACCCTTTGGGCGATGCCAAAGGTGGCAAATATTATTTGACAGCATAACAAGTTCATAAATAAAAAACCCGTTTGCAAGGCAAACGGGTTTTAGGAAAACACTTAATCAGGAAATGTTTATTACGTTAATTTGAAGGTGGAAGCAGAACCTCATCAATAATGTAAACCAATCCATTGGATGCCTGAACTGTCCCAATCACATTCGCCTTATCGTTCACCATTATTTTGTCTCCTTTTTTTGTTATTTTAATATTGGCACTGTTTGCCTGGCCAATAGTTTGCCCATCTTGTAAAATGGTTTCTGTAAAAACGCCAACAGATACATGGTATTGCAAAATATCCGCAAGCTTTTCTTTATTCTCAGGTTTTAAAAGGTCTTCCACTGTGCCTTTGGGCAATTTGTCGAATGCAGCATTGGTTGGTGCGAAAACAGTAAATGGTCCTGCATTGGCAAGTGTATTTGCAAGATCTGCTGCCTTAACTGCTGCCACCAGAGTGCTGTGGTCCTTACTTCCAATTGCAACCTGAAGTATGTTTTTCTGAGAAACATCATCGCTCACTCCGGATTGTCCTACACCTGCATTTTCTGTTTCTGTGGATGTTGTTCCAGCTGCACTTCCGGCTTCCCCGCTGCTGCATGATGACACTGCGATAGCGGCGACGAGAACCCAAAGAATATTTTTAAAATTTTTCATGGTTAGTAAATTTATGCTTTCAAAATAATGGGCTATTTCTTTAATTTCCTACCATTAGTGGATATTTTTATCCAGTATTTTTTACAAAATGTAATATAGTGATATATTGCATCCAAAATTGTAATTATTGTCACGATTTTGGGCATTATTCCAGATGCTTTTGCGCATGGAAATATTGATGAACCATTTTTTATTGCCCAGATTTACACCTGCGGATGTTCCCATATAACATTGATTGGACAATGCGCTATCCACCTCTCCGGAAACACTGGAACGGCCGGAAAACTGCCCGAATATTCCGCATTTCGGTTGTATAAATATCCCTTTGCCCAATTGCTTTTCACCAAATCCCTCCGCTGCAAAATCTATACTATTGGCGCGGTGTTCCCGATCTTGGGAAACCCCATTCCATTTCAATTGTAACTGAGAATTCAATCCCAGATTCCGATTGCGAACACCAAATGTTCCTCCTGCAATCCAATCCAGTGAACCTGAACCCGGTTGCATCAGCGGCTCATATTTCTCCCCTTTTCTGTTTCCCGCAGGTAGTTCAACTCCGCCTCCAACAGCCAGTCTCATTGCACGATTTTTATCTCTTTTTACAAAAACCCGCCGTCCTATCAATGTAAAATCACACCAACCCGAATATTGCTTTAAAACATATTTCTCCGAACGTGCACTTACGATTTGGTATGGCAACATAGCAATTACTTCCACCTTGTTTTTAATCATCACTTTTGCCTGTAAATCCAAATGTTGCATTTGAATGGAAGATCCGGAAAAACCCGGAAATACACCAAATCCGTCATACCTACAGCCTGTAGAAATCCAGTGGTTTTTGTCCGATGCCACAATATATCCGGGCATCAGGGCACCACAAATTCCGCATGCCTTTGCCCCAAATGAAGACAAAATGAAGAAAGCAAAAGTCAGGAGTGAAATTTTCATTTTTTGCCGAATACTTTCACTTCGAGCTCCGATTCATTTTCTGCATGATCCTCTGCTTCAATATGTATTTTTACATCTCCGGAAGGCATCAAAAATGAATCTGAAAAGGAACCGCTTTTCTCATGATAATGCTCTGAAAAAGTGCGTATCAGACTGTCTGAAGCTACTGTTCTGATCTCATATGCTATATTGTGAACGGCGTCATTATCGGTTACACTCCCCTGTAAATAAACCATTGCCCCAATTACAACAGAATCGCCGTTTACGGGCCTTTGCAAATGGATAACAGGCTTTTCATTATCATGCTCTTTATTACAAGCGGAAAATACAAATGCAACGCAGCAAAAGATTGCAAGTGAAAAAAGGAAATTGAATTTCATATAGTATCTGTTTTTTTATTTGAATTCATCGTTAAACGCAGGCATAGCAGACCCAGAAACATCAAAGCTGCAATACCAATCAGCCAAATATCCGTATGGTGAATTACCAGATGGACAATGGCTCCAAGACCTTGTAGCGCTAACAAAACTTCGTTCATTAATGCGCCTATTATAAACAATATCACCGCGGTAACCGTGGCTTTGCTCACTTTTTGGCTATATGCCAAAATCAATCCCAGCAGGTAAAAGGTAATGATGATCAGAAATACAAGATGCAAATATCCAATGGCAATAGAGCGGTGTTCATATACCATATACCCCACTGCCGGTATGGCACTTGCCGCCTGCAAAACGGCTTTCAATATGCAGCCAAATAAAGACAAAGACCAGAGCAGTCGAACAATAAAAGGCAATTGCGTCTTTATGTCTCTGTATGTTTTCATTACCGCAGGACCTATCAAAAAAATAGTAGTGAGAATACCAACGCCCACTGCATAATTCAATCCGGTAAGCCAAATTGGTTTATGCCACATCAGCCATACCAGGCCTATACCCAGCAATACTGCCGCCCCGTACATCCGAATGCCGAGGATTGCACTTCTGCTTTCAAAATGTTTGGGATATTTAATTGCAAATATTCCCAGACACATCAATAAAAAGAAGCCATTATACTGGTAATGCAGAAATACATAAAGTGCATTTTGTTTGTCGTAAGCATTACCCAAGGCATAGGCTTTTAAAACCGCCAGTGCCAATGTGCCAATAAAAGAAAGGAGATTAAAGGCTGTCGCCATGTCTACAGCTATGCGTCCCGCCAATGGATGCGTTCTTCTATTCTTCAACCACCAGATTGCAAACCAGATGGACAAGCCAATATGAATGCCCAGAAGAATCATTCCCGGCCATGCATAACCAAAGGCCAAAAATAACGGCACCATCAGCCATACATTCCACTGATAAATTTTCAAATATTTTTGTACATTTCGGGAAAAACCTTTAGAAATAAAAGTGATTTTTAACACATAAAAAAGTAACATATATCCTACCCAACCCATAAATGCAAAATGGCTGTGCGCATTGAGCAAATTTTTGTGTTCTATCCAGGGCATTGGAAACGACAACTTCAATCGGAGCAAGAACCCCAGCATTGCCACTACGGCAAGATTAAGAAGGCCCTGACGAAGATATTTCGAATAAGATTCCATTCAAATCTGACGCAAATATAGATTGCATGTCAGAATTCACAAGCATCCAAAAAAGAAATTAAGATTTCGGACTCTTTTATCTTGTATTATCAAAATATTTTATACATTTGCTCCGTAAAAACGCTATTAAAATGAAAAAGATAATTGTTCCAATCCTCGTCCTGTTTGCGTTTGCCTGCTCTTCAGGCCCTAAAACCACAGAGGGAGGAGATGCTGCTGCATCCAAAGAAGTTCAAAAAGAACCGGAAGAAACCAAAGGCATTGGCAAATATGACCATGTAGATCTCGGCGATAAGCTGGATACTAAA
>JAGXTF010000058.1 GCA_018333525.1 Bacteroidota bacterium
CCGATCCCCAGTCCGGACCTTTCACTTCATTGTCTACTGGTGCACCAAAAACGGCGAAGATTAAAATCCCCTGCGGAAAAGTAGGTAAGACCCGTCTTCGTTTCCGTGGCGCTAGTTCTGTTTACTCCTATTATCTGGCGGCAAACGGTGCTTGTGGTGGTGGATCCAATGGCGGTAGCATGTATGGTAACCAAAACGATTTGGAAGTGAATATGAAACTCGGTAACCCTCCGGTTGCTGGTTTTACAGTTCCAACCGGTCCAAACTATGAGAAATCATTTGTTACCTTTAATGCAACCAATCCAAATTCTTACTACACTTACCTTTGGGATTTTAGTCCCGATGGCTCACCTTTAACCGCTTCAGGCAACAAAGCCAAAGCGAAATGGAATGGCCCTGGAACTTATGATGCAAAATTAGTGGTGGATTATTGTGGTGTGCGTGATTCCATTACGCAACCCGTAAAAATCGTAGCGCCTACTCAGGCACCTGTTGCTGACTTTATTTCCAGCACCAACCTGATCGAAATTTATTATGATGTTCAATTGTTTGACCTTTCAAATAATGGTCCGTGGAAATGGGCATGGGAAGTAACTTCACCTACGGGTAATGTTTACACCTCCGGCAACCAAAATCCATTATTCAATATGGACGAAGAAGGAAAATGGAGCGTATGTCTGACTTCTGAAAACGGCGTAGGCCCATCCAATAAAGTGTGTAAGAATAAATATATTGAGTGCACACCTCCTAGTGAGTTCTATTTAGGCCCAAATAAATTGGGAACAAACAAGAACGGTACTCTTTATGATAATGGCGGACCTGATGGACCTTATGGTACCAACAGGAAAGTGACTATTGATTATTTCAAAATTCTTCCTTGCGGAGCAAAAGAAATTCGTTTGAAATTCAAATCTCTGAAGTTGAATGATGCCAGTGATAAACTGAGAATCTACGACGGTCAGGATGAAAGCGGTACTTTGCTTACTTCCGTAGATGGAATTAATGGCAGCAACCAAAATACATACCGCAATGGAGTATTAACTGCAAAAAGCGGTGCTATGTACATCACCTTTGAAACTAACGGTTCAGGTGTGGATAGCGGATTTATTGCAAACTGGGAGAGCGATCTTCTTCCTCCAATTGCTCCTGAATCCGATTGGAAAACAGCTTATAACCCTGCTGCAAATGGCATGGATGTGTTGTTTGAAAGCAACGTGGGCAAAGCACAAGGTGCTGTAACTTATGAGTGGATGCTGGATCAAAATCCTTATATGGGATCTAACGACAAATGGAATTACACCTTCACTTCTGATGGACAGTATGAAGTTTGTCTGGTTGCTACTACTTGTAACGGTGCAGATACTGCTTGCAAAACTATTGATATTGTTACTCCAGTAACTCCTGGTGCGTTGGATTTCGTAGCGAGCAAATTGCGTCCAAAAGTGGGTGAAGAAGTTCAATTCACAACCACTACCGATTTTGCAAATGCATTTGAGTGGAGCATTTTCCCACTTACTTATACCATTACATCAGGTAGCTTGAATGCGCAGAATCCAAAAATCAAATTCAATGCCGGTGGCGCATATACTTTCACATTGAAAGCATGGAATACCGTTGGCGGTCAAACTCTTACCGAGAAAAAACTGATCAAAAACAAATATGTAATCGCATTGGATTATTGCATTCCTCCTGTGGATCTGTTGAGCTCAGACGTTGGAATCAATGAGGTAATTCTTACCCATAATACCGATGTTCTGTTGGACAACAAAACCACGTCGGGTGAAGTGCCTTACAGCGATTACTCTGAAATGGTAAAAGCAACTCTTACCTATGGTGCAACCTATGATGTAACTGTTTCTCGCAAGACTAACAGCAACACCATGAACTATAAAGTATGGATTGACTTTAACATTGATGGTGACTTCAATGATGCCGGAGAAATGGTGTTAACCAGCGGACCAATCAGCGGCTTTGATGCTTCTGCTACATTCGCGGTTCCATACCTGGCCCAAAGCTTTGAAGGTTCAACCCGCATGCGTGTTGGAGCTTCTTATGGTTCCTTCAGCAATACACCATGTGGTGTGAACACTGTAGGTGAGTTTGAAGATTACGGAATTATTCTTGCGAATGATATGAAGCCTCCTTTCATCACTTTGGTTGGAAACGATACCATCCGTGTAGAAAAAGGCACAACGCCTAACAGTTGCTATTCTGAAGTTGCAGGTTCTACTTACACAGCCACTGACCCAACTGAGGGTGATATCACCGGAAGAGTAAGTGTTGTAACTGATTTGGATTGCACCGTACCAGGTATCTATACTTTTGACTTCAACGTGAAAGATGCTTCAGGCAACCCTGCACCTCCACGTCGTCGTACAGTTATTGTAGTGTTGGATAAAACCGCACCTGTTCTTACTCTCAACGGCGTGAGCCCAATGACAGTGGAACAGTGCACTACCTTCAACGATCCGGGCGCAGTTGCTACTGACCTGGTAGATGGTAACCTTACTACTGCAATTATTGTAAGCGGAAGTGTTGATCCTGCTGTAGTAGGTTCTTATACACTGACTTACACTGTAAGCGATGCACAAGGCAATACCAATACTTTGGATCGTGTGGTAAATGTTGTGGATACCCGCAAACCTGGAATTAACCTGCGTGGCGTACGTATCGTAAACAACTCTACCATCAATGTTCAAATCAATAGCGTATTTGTAGATGAAATCTATACAGAAGACGGTTGCAACGGTATTATCAATACCGATAAGATTGCAGGCTTCAACGGATTTGTAAATACCCAGGCACGTGCAACTTACCCAATCATGTATTACTCTACTGATGCAAGCGGTAACAAAGCAGATGAAGATGGATACGTTATCAATTACAAAGTGGATGACTTCATCGCACCGGATATTAATCTGAATACCGATGAAACTGTTCTCCACGATGTAAACAACCCATATGTGAGCCGTGACGTAACCGTTACAGACAACTACTATCCAGCAGATAAAGTGAGTGTTGTAAAAACCGGAAGTGTAGATCCTTACACCCTTGGTACATACACCGAAACATACACTGCAACAGATGAGAGTGGTAATGTAACAGTGAAAAAACGCTTTGTAAAAGTGGTTGACCGTGAGGCACCATCCATTCTGGCACCAGCAGTGAATGTATGTATCGGAACACCATTCTGGGCTAGCTCAGGATTGATTATCCGTGACAACTACTATTCACCATCAACCTTGTTGCCATTGGTAAAAGTTCTGAATCATAACGTAAACATTTGGGAAGCCGGTGTATACTATGTGAACTATGAACTGGTAGATCCAAGCGGAAACGAAGCATTGCTGGTAACCCGTAACGTGTTTGTACAATACGCACCAAACTGTCAAAATACCTTTACCGGTGTAGAAGACATCAAATTGGAAGATGCAGTAACCCTGTATCCAAACCCAACACAAGGCGATATCACAATCGGCTATACACTTGGAAACAACAACCCATTGCAGGTGGAAATCTTCAATGCTGTTGGTTCTAAAGTAACTGAAGTGAAAGACCTAAAAGGAGGATTTGGAACAACCCGCATCAACCTTGCTGAATATGGCAGCGGTACTTACACTGTTCGTCTGACAAATAATGGCCAGTCCATTACCCGTCAGGTGATTGTGAGTCACTAATATTAATGTAACTAATTGAAAAAAGGCCGGGTTTACCCGGCCTTTTTCTTTTAATATGAAACCAAATGTACGGGGTATGTGTCTCCTCTAAGATGTGGTGGAAAATATAAAACCCACGGTCTCCGTTAATTATGAAAAGGCTTTAATTTTGAAGAATATTTTAAGTTGTGTTTAAAGGAATTTCCAAAGAAACCAAAGTCGGCAGTTTAACTGCCCTGGCAATCACAGTACTGATACTTGGTTACAACTACATGGTTGGTAAAGACAACCCTTTTAGCGGCAGCCGGAAATTCTATGTGCATTATGACAGTGCACAGGGTTTGGCGGAAAGTACACCCATTATGTATAATGGGTTTCGTGTTGGCCAGGTACGCAAAATGGCCTTGGATAAAAATTCCGATAAAATCGTTGCCAAGCTTGAAATCTATTCCGATTTACATATTCCAAAAAATTCTAAGGTTCGCATTGAATCTGAACTTCTTGGTGGAATGAAATTGAAATTGCTTTTGGGAAATAGTAAAACTATGGCTCAGAATGGAGACACGCTTTTGCCTGATTACGCTAAAGATGTAATGAGCATGGTAAATGAAAAAATGGCACCCATCGCTGCCGGTGCCGATAGTTTACTCGCCAATCTGAATGCATTAATTCGCAGGTCCTCCGTGCAAAAGACTTTTGATGCGCTTCCCGAATTGGTACACAATGTAACCGCAACGGTAAATGATTTGAAACTCATGCTGGAAGGAATGAAACCGGGAATTACAACAACGGTGGATAATCTGGCGCAGTTCAGTCGAAATCTGGACGGTTATGGGAAAAGTATAGAAGGTGGTTTGAAGAGTTTTAATCGTTTTTCCGCACAATTGGATAGTGTGCAATTAACGCAAATAATGGCATCGTTGGATAAGACGGTTACGGCACTTTCAGGGCTTGTAGGCGATATGCAGAATGGAAAGGGATCATTGGGCATGATGATGAAAGATGAAGCACTGTATAAAAGCCTGGTGCAAACCAATTATACCTTGCAATGTCTCATGAATGATATCAAGCAGTATCCGCAGAAATACCTGCCGATGCCCTGGGGTAAAAAACAGCGTAAAAATGCAATAGAGCAAAGCACAAAAACCAATGATTGTGTGCCAACGCCGGATCCGACGAAGACAAATTAATAATTGACCTTTGCCTGCGCTGCCGCTTTGTGCATGGGTTTTTGTCTGAAATATTCGAAAATCCAAATCATCCAGAGCATAAATAACAGATTATAAAAGAAGTCCTCTATTGGAATAGTTCCCAGGCGAATGCCACTATTGTTGGTATCGTCGTAAATGAGAATGGGTAAAGCAGTGAGCAAACCGTTTACAATAGCCATAGGAATTAAAGCTATTCCCCAACTGATGAAAACATGAGAGAGATAATTACCACGAGTAGCAGTGAGGTGGTTGATCAGTGTAACCATTAGCAACAGCGCAGTAACTGCAGTATATATTCTATCCCAATAGAAAAAAATAGCAGCTACACATACTAACACCAAAATCCAGCCGAAAATGATGGCGACCACCTTACTCCCTGTTCCCGGTGAATAAACTCTGAGGCACTCATAAATAAACAGGCAGGCGTAAGGAATACAAATGAAGAACAGTATCTCTTCCCATGGTAATTTTAATATTCGGCCTGAACTCAGAAACTCGGGATTAAATTTCCAAATACCCAGGCGAACAAAAATCGTATCCCACAAAATATAAATGAAAGCGGGAATTAATATTGCAGGAAGGAAATATTTCCATTTGGATGCAAAAGCTACCTTTTTATCAAAGGATAAAATAAGCGGCCCGGCCAGGGTGAGTATATCGATCAGGAAATAGGTGAGGGACATTCCGAAACAGAACGCAAATTTACCTTAAAATCCGGCTAAAATCAGGCGTGTTGTTTCGAAGTCATGCCGAATTCTCTGCCATAGGATGCCAATTTTTCGCGAAGTATGCGTTTGGCCACAAAAATGCGGGTTTTAACTGTGCCAATTGGAATTCCAAGTTCTTCTGAAATTTCGTGGTACTTATAACCTTCAATATTTAAGGTAAATGTGATTCGTAATTCCAGCGGTAATTGGTCAATTGCCTCTTCCAGATCCTTTCGGATGAATTTCAGTTCTGCCTGATTCTCGGTTCGGTGGGAGGCAACATCCAAAAAGAATGTATTCTCAGTAGTATCCAGAAATGTATTTCGTTTTACATCCCTGCGATAATTATTGATAAAGCTGTTTTTAAGAATGGTATACAACCAACCTCTGAGGTTAGTGCCTTCTTCGAATTTCTCTTTGTATTTATATGCCTTCAATACAGTTTCCTGCACCAGGTCATTGGAATCTTCGCTGTTATGGGTTAGTGAAAGAGCGTAGTTCTTTAAGGGCTGCAGTTCTCCGATGATCTGCGTGTCAAAGTTTTTTGGTTTCAGCGTTTTCATTTTATTCAGGTACGAAGTTGAACCTTATTTAGATTAATGCCATGCTGTTTTGTTTAATGATGCTGCGAATAACCTAAACAAAAATTACCTTCGATTTCTTTTATTTGTTATAACAAATTTAATGCCAAATCACGGGATTTCCAAATTTATTTAGAACAATTCTAAACAAGTTTACAGAATGATGTATATCCTCGACAAAAAAAAATCCCCCCGGATTTCGGAGGGATTTCGATTTCTTATTTTTTTTCTTTCAGACCAAAACCACAACTTTATTCTTCAGAACCTCAACCAGGCCTCCTTTGATTTCGAAGCTTTCAGATTTTCCGGCAGCTTTGATATTCAGTGTTCCTTTGCCCAGATTCGCGATCAGAGGTGCGTGGTCTTTCAAAATTTGAAAGCTGCCATTAATTCCGGGCAGGGTCAATACATCAGCAGTACCGCTAAACAGGGTTTTGTCCGGTGTAAGAATTTCAATGTTCATGATTATGCGTTAGCTTCTTCCAGCATTTTCTGGCCTTTGGCAATGGCGTCTTCAATAGTTCCAACCAGGTTGAAAGCTGCTTCCGGATATTGATCCACTTCACCATCCATAATCATATTGAAACCTTTGATGGTTTCTTTGATATCCACCAATACGCCTTTAAGACCCGTAAACTGTTCCGCAACATGGAAAGGCTGGGAAAGGAAACGTTGTACACGACGTGCACGGCTTACCACCAGTTTGTCTTCCTCGCTGAGTTCGTCCATACCCAAAATGGCAATAATATCTTGCAATTCTTTATAGCGCTGCAGCAATTCCTTAACACGTTGTGCGCAACCATAATGTTCATTACCGAGAATATCGGGGGTAAGAATTCTGCTTGTTGAATCCAAAGGATCCACAGCAGGATAGATTCCCAATTCCGCAATTTTACGGCTGAGTACAGTGGTAGCGTCAAGGTGGGCGAAAGTTGTAGCAGGAGCAGGGTCGGTCAAGTCATCCGCAGGTACATATACCGCCTGAACAGAGGTAATGGAACCACGGGTGGTGGAAGTAATTCTCTCTTGCATTACACCCATTTCAGTTGCCAGTGTTGGCTGGTAACCCACTGCAGATGGCATACGTCCCAAAAGGGCCGACACCTCAGATCCTGCCTGAGTGAAACGGAAGATATTATCAATAAAGAACAGAATGTCTTTTCCGGCACCTTGTCCATCACCATCGCGGAAATATTCAGCAACAGTAAGACCAGACAATGCCACACGTGCGCGTGCTCCGGGAGGCTCATTCATTTGTCCGAATACAAGAGTAGCCTGGCTTTGGCTCAATTCATCGTAATCTACTTTGCTCAAATCCCATCCGCCTTCTTCCATACTTTTCAGGAATTCTTTGCCATATTTGATTACACCGGATTCAATCATTTCGCGCAAAAGGTCATTCCCTTCACGGGTACGTTCACCAACACCTGCAAATACAGACATACCGGAGTATGCCTTTGCAATGTTGTTGATGAGTTCCATAATCAAAACGGTTTTACCTACACCGGCACCACCGAACAATCCGATTTTACCACCTTTTGCATAAGGCTCGAGCAAATCGATTACTTTAATTCCGGTATAAAGCGGTTCAGCGCTGGTAGAAAGATTTTCAAAAGTTGGTGCAGCCTGGTGTATGCCACGACCGTTTGTTTTATCCACTGCGCGCATCCCATCGATGCTGTCTCCCACCACGTTTAAAAGGCGTCCGCGAATGTTATTGCCAATTGGCATACGAATCGCATCGCCGGTATCTTCTACATCCATACCGCGGCGAATACCATCGGTAGAATCCATTGCAACCGTACGAACCATGTTTTCACCAAGGTGCTGCTGAACTTCCAGAACCAAATCCTGGCCGTTTTCACGCTTGATATTTAACGAGTTGTAAATTTGAGGAAGGGTGGAACCTTGTTCGTTGAAGCTTACATCAATTACAGGTCCTATGATTTGTGCTACTTTACCTATGTTGGCCATCAGAATATATATCTGTTTTTCGAGCCGCAAAAGTACTGCTTTATACTTGGTTTTCCCACAGGCAGTTCATAAAATTTCAACAAATATTGAACGGGGTTTTTACTCGCCCAAAATGCTATTCCCATAGCCGCAGGTGTTAACTTCGTTAGCGGCAGTACTTCAGGCTAAAAAATGGTATATTATTGTCACGAAATTCTTTTATGGGTGTCTATGTATAAAAATCCATTCCAAAGCTGAACCAGATTGAGCAAATTATAGAAGCTTGTCGCAAAGGGGATGAAAAAGCCCAGTTGCACATTTTCCGTGAATATGGAAATATGGCTTTGCGATTGGCCTGGCGCTACGTGAGTAATGAAGATGATGCAAGGGAAGTAATGCAATTGAGTATGATCAAAGTATTTGAACATATAAAGGACTTTAAAGGCCAAAGTGAACTCAAGACCTGGATTAGCAGAATTGTGATAAACCAAAGTCTCAATTTTTTGAGAAATCAGAAAAAGTTCGCATTTCATGTAAGTTTAAGTCCGGCAATTGCCGAAGAAACTGAAGATATTTATGTGGATGATGAAATTAAGCCATCCGATATTCTGGAGGCCTTTAAATTGCTGCAAAGTCTTCCTGAATTGCACCGGCTGGTATTTAATTTATTTGTGATGGACGGCATGAGCCATCAGGAAATAGGGAAAATGTTGGGAATGACAGAAGCAAACAGCAGACAAGTATTGATGCGGGCAAGAAAAATGTTGCATCGTGAATTGTCAAATAAAACAATGATTACAAAGGATGAACAGCAGAAAAAATATAGATAACGTTTTTCGTGAGATTTTTGGTCAGGCAGGACCGGTAATCAATGAACACGATGAGGCGCGTTTTCTGGAAAATATGCGTGCCCTCCGCAGAAATAAAAAAAGGAGAGGATTTTTTCTATACTTTTCTTTAATTGCCTTATTGGGCGCTGCAACTATAATTGGTTATTCCGTATTAAATAACCAAAAAGAGGGGCAAGAAATAGCAACTTCAACTACTGGTAATAATGAATTAGAATTACCCATTCAGGATAAAAACGAGAATGAAAATTCCATCCAAAATAACAGGGGAAACGCCATTATATTAAATCCAAATTCAACAAATTCATCCATGCCCGTTTTGCCGGAAAAAGCAAATCTTGGGTTTGATACAGACTCTCCTCTTTTACCATCTATTCCGATAATAGAAGGAATTGAATTGGTGGAACAAAACGATATTATGGTTGTTGAAAATAATGAGAAAAATGACCGGTTTGATGTACTGAAAACACCTGCTACTATTCCTGCTTACAGCAAAATAAAATATGAAGAAAATGCGAATGATAAGGAAGTAAATAAAAATAAAATAAAGCCCAAATTTCCACACAGACCATTGTTTCTGGAAGTTGGTATTATCTCTGGAATGGTACTTGGAAATACCAATTGGAAAGCGATTGCAAATGAAAATTCGCATAAGGAACTTCAGAATTTTGCAAAGGGAAATAAGGGAGAAATTAATGGGTTCAGTTATGGAATTGGTATCATTCAAAACGTAAAACGCTTTCAACTTCAAAGTGGAATTATCCAAAGCAACATATCAGTGAATACCAGTTACCGAAATAATATTCACGAAATTCCGGTTTTGGATTCTGCATCGGGTAGAATATTAGGGTATTTGCAAGTCTCAGACAGTACCGAAGGGATAGCATTCCCTTCCCAGCAAAGCAATGTTAAATTAACGCAAATCCCGGTGCAATTAGGGTATGAATTTTACAAAAAGGGCAGAAATTCTGTAACCGCAAATATTGGCGCAGTGTTCACTTTATCAAACCGCAATAATACCAGTGCTTATAATTTGTTATATATGGAATTGGCAGAGGATAAGGCGAGTATGAAAAAAGTGTCTATGCAGGTGGGAATGCGATATAAATATACAACCAACAGGCATTTAACTTTAGGCGTTGATATAAGCACCCAAAGGAACCGATGGGATTACCATCTTAATTCCGGAACCCAACAGATGTACATGCAATCCTTTAATTTTGCACCTTTTATATTTTATAATTTTTGAACATGAGTAAGAGAAAAGAGAAGTCGCATTTAATTGGAACAATCCTGGGATTGTTTTTACTTTTTATATCCGGACATTTAAAAGCGCAGGATACACTTATTGTTAATTTTAATTATTCAGGAAATGGGTGCTCCAACTATCCGGTAACTTTTACCAATTTGACCTATGCCAATAAGCCTGTAATTCGGTGGGACTGGATATTTGGCGATGGAGGCAGGGATTCCCCAAGTTCAAAAAATACGATTTATGCATATTCAAATTCTGGTAATTTTACTGTTAGCCTCATTGCAACTTTGAGCACCGGTCTAAAAGATACATTTAGTAAAACCATAAAAATTAAACCTACACCGGATACAAGATTTAATGTGCAATATGCCTGTATGAATGGCACCAAAATTAATAATATTGGAGTTTATTATACGTGGTATACACAGGAATGGTATTTTAATGATTCCACCTTAAAACCCACTGGTAATCTCTCTACATATACGCGTACATATAATAAACCGGGAATTTATTCCCTAAAAATTGTAAATAAGGATACCAATGGTTGTATTGGAGCAGATTCTCAATCCTTTACGGTGCTGGCCAGCTTTAAACGTGCCTGGAGTTTTGTACCGGAAAAACCTTGTGTTTATGACAGTATTCAATTCAGGTCTGATTTTGTACCCTATGAAAGTGATACGATTAAATACACTTGGGATTTTGGTGATGCCACAGTAGGTTATGGAAAATTTGTAACCCATATTTTTTCAACCAGTATTACTACAACATATAGTGTTGGATTAAAGGTTGAAGGCAATAAACATTGTATGGATACTTTACGCAGGCAAGTAACTATTTACAGTACTCCGCAACCGGTTTATATCCATGCAGATACAACTTCGGCAGGTGGAAATCCATACTACATTTTTAAACCATCCAATAACGCTGTAATACCAAAAGTAGAATATCCATATGTAAATTATGAATGGAGAGTATATAGAGGTTTGAATGATTCTTTGGTGATATCGGATACTGCACTGATTATTCCGGATACCTTCAAAGCTTACTCTCGCTTGGATATCCGATTGTTCGCAAAACACAACAGCGGTGGTTGTGTGTCATCTGCATTTATAAGCGGATTTAATGGATTAAATCTGGTACATGGAAATGTTTATTGCGATATCAATCAAAACTATATCAGAAATTCAGGAGATACGGGATTGTCATTTGTTCTGATTGAATTTAATGGTATAAATAACAAATATTATAGTGTCACAGATAAAAGCGGGAATTATAATCTTCGTGTTTTAACGGGGGATTCATTTCAAATTACTTATTCAAAAATAGACAGGTTGCACAACGTATTTCAAATGGTTGCGCAACCGGTTTTGTACATTTCAAAACCGAAAAGCAATATCATTTTGGATTTGCCCATGTTTTATTTCAGAAAACGAGATGCCGAGGTTGAAATATTGGGAAGTTTAGGAAACACACTGGTTCGCGGAGATGCAATGGAATTCAGGGTTAGGGTAAAAAACAATGGTGACCAGTCGCTCTCGGGGCTTGAGTTGTATGTAAATATAGATAGTAATTTAACCAATTTTTCTTCTGTGCATGGTTTTACCAATGTTAATGGAAATCCAAACAATAAAAAATTGACAATTGCTTCTATAAAAGCCTGGGAAATACAAGAATATAAATTTGTTTTATTGGTGAATGTAAATAAAAACAACAATGGACAGAAGCGCCGGTTAAATGCGAATATACTTTTCGCTGCAGATACTTTTCCTGAAAATAATACAGATACTTTTTTGGGAATTGTGCGGACAGCGCATGATCCAAATTTGAAAACACCCCAACCAGAAGGGATTATTTATTATTCGCCCAAGCAAATAAAATACACCATTCAATTTCAGAATGAAGGGGATTACCCTGCAAGGAATATTGTGTTACGCGATACTCTGGATTACCGTTTCATGCTAAAAAATGTGATTATCGGTTCTACCAGTCATAAAAATTTCTCTATGGAAGTGGAAAATGGTAAAGTTCTGGTTTTTAAATTTCTGGAAATCCATTTGAAACCCAAAACTGAAGTAGTGGAAGGCAGCATTGGGTGGATTAATTTTTACCTCAATATAGACAGGGAATTGAAAATTGGAGATTCTATAACCAATAGGGCCGGAATTTACTTTGATTATGAATCTGTGGTGAATACACCTTTTGCTTTGGTGAAGCGGGGCGATCCCACCACACGCATCAGGGAACCGAAATTGACAGGTGAATACAGTGTTTTTCCAAATCCTGGAAACAACTGGATACATCTCAGTTGCAAAACAGGGCAACTGGGGATAGTGCGGTTTTATGATGCTTTGGGTAAAGAAATCGCCCAATATCATTTTACAGAAAATGAAAAGGACCTGGACATTTCGGACATATCACCTGGAATCTATACGCTGCGTTTCGCGAATAGCGCGGTTCTTCATTTTATGAAACAGTAAGCGGAATGCAATTCAGTCGGCACTTTGCGTTGCTTGTCGATTGCAACCAACCGAGTGCTTTTTTTCTCTAATTTCGCGCCCTCAAATATGGATCGCAATACCATTATTGGTTTTTCACTGATATTTCTCATACTCGTAGGTTACTACTGGTGGACTTCGCCCAGTCCGGAAGAAAGGGCAAGAGAACAACGCACAGCAGACAGCATAGCCAGAGTAGAAGCCCAAAAGGTTAAAAAAGCTCCGGTGGCAGCAGCCAAAGCAGATAGTATACCCGCTGCAGTAGCCAAGGCACAAGACAGTTTGAAACTGGCAAATGTTGCAGGTGGATTTGCGGCAAATACCGGTAAAGAGGAAATTATTTACCTCAAAAACAAAAGCCTTACCCTGGGAATTAGCACCAAAGGTGGCAGAATTGCTTCTGCAGTGTTGAATGAACATAAGCGTTCCGATAAATCTGCATTGGAACTCATAAATCCCAAACTTTCGGAATTTTATTATGAACTGGCAGTCCCCAACGGTACACTGCGTACAGATGCCTTTACCTGGAAACCTGTTTCTAAAACAGATTCCACCCTTACCATGCGTCTGGATAATGGTGCCGGATCTTATATGGATCAGGTTTATAAATTGAATTACCAGAATTATCTGGTGGATTATAAACTGGTAATGCACGGTATGCAGGATCAGGTGATGAAAGGCAATTCTGACCTAAAACTCACGTGGCGGAATATTCTCACCAATCAGGAAAAAGAACTGAAATGGGAAACCCAAAACAGTATGCTGATGTACAAAACAGAAGGGGAGGATACAAAAGATTTGGGTGCTTCCGGTGATGGAAAAACAGAAAGCGTAACAGGAAAGTTTCAATGGGTAGCATACAAACAGCAATACTTTAACAGCACACTTATCAGTAAGGATGCCCTGGAAAAAGATGCCAAACTCACATGGGCACCTACCAAAGTTGCAAATGGAGTGAAGGACATGAAATCGGAACTCTATTTGAATTATGAGAGAGAAACGGAAAAGAGTTATAATCTGAGTTTTTATTTCGGTCCCAACCACTATAAAACATTAAAAAACATCAATGCGGGAACAAAAGATCTGGATCTTCAGAAAATAGTGCCTCTTGGATGGTTCGGTTTTGTTAGCAGGTTTATAGTAATTCCGGTTTTTGATTTTCTCGGAAAATATATCGGTAGCATGGGTATCATTATTTTGATGCTCACATTTATTATTAAATTTTTACTGTTGCCATTGGTTTATAAATCCTATATCAGTACCGCGAAAATGCGCATACTGAAACCGGAACTGGATGCCATTAAAGAAAAACACAATGGCGATCTGCAAAAAATGCAGGGAGAAAATATGGCATTGTACCGCAAGGCTGGGGTTAGTCCTCTGAGTGGGTGCATTCCAATTTTATTGCAAATGCCCATATTGTTTGCCATGTTCCAGTTCTTTCCACATGCATTTGAATTGCGACAGAAGGCATTTTTGTGGTCAGCGGATTTAAGCCAGTACGACAGCATTTTAAATCTTGGATTTCACATTCCTTTTTATGGAGATCACGTGAGTTTATTCACGTTGTTAATGACTGTTTCCACGCTGATTTATACGCGTCTGAATAACCAGATAAGCGGAGTAAGCGGGCAGATGAAATGGATTGGTTATTTCATGCCAATTATTTTCCTCGGTGTTTTGAACGAATATGCAAGCGGACTTACCTGGTACTATTTTGTTTCAAACATAATCACATTTGCGCAGCAGGCAGTTATCAGAAGAACAGTAAATGACGACAAACTGCATGCACAAATTGCGGAGGCTCGCAAAAAACCTGTAAAAAAATCCGCTTTCAGCAGTCGGTTGGAAACCGCCATGAAACAGGCGCAGCAAAAACAACAGGCCGCACAGAAGAAAAATCTTCCTGGTAAGAAACCAAATAATAATAAGAAGAAATAGTTCTAATAAGCTGCTGGCCTATGGCTTCTGGCCGCTGGCTAAGGAAATATTGTTCTGATTTCTCTGCGTATTCTGCGTCTTTAACTCTGCGTATTCTGCGTTTTTATTCGTTCAATATTTGTTGAATATATTCAGTGTAATAAGATATTTATTTAGGAGCAACTTAGAAAAAGCGAATGGAATAATTTTAACCTTTCGCATATTTTTTCCCAGGCATGCTGCGCAGCAATCCCCGCATTTCCATATCCAATAAAATAAAACTGAGTTTGCTCACCGGTATTTGGGTTTCCAAAAAAATATCATCGAAACAGGTTTCTTTTTGAATTAAAATATCCATTACCTTTTTTTCTTCTGCATTCAATTCCATAAACATTTCAGTTTGTCTGGGAACAGTATTGAATTTTTCCGGCAAATCCCAGTTCATTCCATGAGCAATATCTTCGGCAGATTCACATAATGCGGCTTTTAAGTTTTTTATCAATGCGTTGCAACCTTCACTCATCAAATCCGTTGGTCTCCCTGGCACTGCAAATACATCGCGGTTATAACCTGAAGCAATTTCAGCAGTAATCATACTACCTCCGGAGCCTTTACTTTCAATTACAATGATGCAATCACACAATGCTGCAACAATTCTGTTTCTTCTCGGAAATAAATCCGGATTTAAGGCAGTTCCGCTAATGTGTTCAGATAAAACGGCGCCACCTGTTTCCACCATTTTTTTGGCATATGCTTTATGGTGACCCGGATATAAAATATCCAGTCCATGCGCCACTACACCAATGGTGGGAATATCAAATTCCAGACATGCTTTATGTGCACAAATGTCTATTCCATATGCCAATCCACTCGCAATAATTACATCGTATTTTTTTAATCCTTCCACTATTTTTCTGGTAATTTCAGCACCCTGAAATGTATTTTTTCTGGTGCCTACAATTCCCACAATTCTATGGTGATTTAAATTGGTGTTTCCTTTGGAATATAAAACCAGAGGGCTGTCCATTTCCTGTCGCAAGCGCAAGGGATAATCATTGGAACCAAAAGGAATAGCGCGAATTCCGGACCTTTCAATAAATTGAATTTCCTGATCCACCATTTCAAAATCATGAAATGCGGTAATACTATCCACACTGGTTTTTCCCACATACGGAATTTTTGCCAGCCGCGATTTTTTCTCCGTAAAAACTGCTTCGGCACCACCACAATATCCAATCAGAGATTTGGCCATAACCGGACCTACACCCGGTACCAGTGATAATGCAATTTGATAATATAATTCCTGTGAAATGCCCTCCGGAGACATCTTACAAATTTAATAACAAGACCAAAGAAATGGGAATTACCTGCCTCTAAAATGGGCGTAAAAACCTGTATTAATCGTTTAATTTTAAAACAGCCATAAAAGCACTTTGCGGAATTTCCACATTACCCACCTGGCGCATGCGTTTTTTACCCGCTTTTTGCTTTTCCAAAAGTTTTCTCTTCCGGCTGATGTCGCCACCATAGCATTTTGCAGTTACATCTTTGCGCAGTGCTGAAATGGTTTCGCGCGCAATAATTTTCGCACCAATTCCTGCCTGTATAGCTATTTCAAATTGTTGCCTCGGAATTAATTCTTTTAATTTTTTACAGATTTTTTTTCCAAGATCAAATGCATTGTCGCGGTGAATGATTGCACTCAGGGCATCTACAGGTTTTGTATTGAGCATAATATCCATTTTCACCAATTTGCTTTCTCTCCAGCCCAACGGATGATAATCAAAGCTTGCATAACCACGTGAAATGGTTTTCAGTCTGTCATAAAAATCAAAAACAATTTCAGCCAAAGGCATTTCAAATATCATTTCTACCCTGTCTGAAGTAAGGTATACCTGATTTTTCAAAATACCGCGTTTGTCCATACATAATCCCATAATGGAACCCACATATTCTGCTTTGGAAATTACAGAGGCGGTGATAAACGGCTCTTCTACATAATCTGTTTTCTCAGGAGGTGGCAAATCGGTTGGGTTGTTTACCAGGATTTCCTCACCACTGGTCATGTATGCGCGGTAACTCACGTTGGGCACAGTGGTAATTACGGTCATGCCGAATTCGCGCTCCAGACGTTCCTGAATAATTTCCATATGCAGCATTCCCAAAAATCCGCATCGGAATCCAAAGCCCAGAGCTGCACTGCTTTCCGGCTCAAAAACCAAGCTGGCATCATTGAGTTGGAGCTTGGTCATGCTGTCGCGCAATTCTTCGTAATCCTCTGTATCTACAGGATAAATTCCAGCAAATACCATCGGTTTTACATCCTCAAACCCTTGAATGGCTTGCAATGCTGGTCGTTCAACATCTGTAATGGTATCCCCAACTTTTACTTCTTTAGCTTCTTTGATTCCGGAAATAATATAACCCACATCCCCGGCGAAAATTTCGGGTTTGGGTAGCAGTTCCATTTTCAAAACACCTACTTCATCGGCATGGTATTCCATACCGGTATTCATGAATTTTACGTGTTGCCCATTTTTTATGCTCCCGTCAATTACCCGGTAATAGGCAATTACACCGCGAAAAGGATTAAAAACAGAATCAAAAATCAGGGCTTTTGAAGGTGCATGGATATCGCCTTTAGGCGCAGGTACTCTATTCACAATTGCTTCCAGAATATCGTAAACACCCTGTCCGGTTTTACCGGATGCAGTAATAATTTCTTCTTTGGTACATCCTAACAAGTCAATGATCTGGTCGCTCACTTCTTCGGGCATGGCACCTGGCAAGTCGATTTTATTGAGAACTGGAATGATGTGCAGGTTGTGTTCCAAAGCCATAAACAGATTTGAAATGGTTTGAGCCTGAATTCCCTGAGAAGCATCTACAATAAGCAATGCACCTTCACAAGCAGCAATGCTGCGACTCACTTCATAGCTGAAGTCCACATGCCCGGGGGTATCAATCAGATTTAAAACGTAAGCCTGTCCATTGAGTTTATAATTCATCTGAATGGCATGACTTTTAATGGTAATTCCGCGTTCGCGCTCCAGGTCCATATCATCCAATACCTGTGCCTGAAGGTTTCTCTTATCAATGGTGCCGGTATATTCCAGCAGCCTGTCGGCCAAAGTACTCTTTCCGTGATCGATGTGGGCAATGATGCAAAAGTTGCGTATGTACTGCATTTAAAGTGGCAAAGATATTACGAACCGGGGCAATTCAGGGAAGTCTGGTTCATATTTCACACTACATTATATATCCATAACGCATTTGTTTTTGCCTGTTTTGTCCTAGTTTTGTTTTATATGAAAAATATTATTCTTATATCCGTATTTTTATTTTTATTCATTTCCAATGCCTCGGCCCAGGGTGAATATAAGAACCATTTAGTTGCTCTTTATCCATTTAATGGAAATGCCAATGATGAGAGTTCAAATAGCAATGATGGTACCGTGAATGGCGCCACGCAAACCACTGACCGAAATAATAATTCCGGAAGTGCCTATTCTTTTGATGGCATAGATGATTACATTGATTGTGGGAATAGCAGTTCCTTAAACCAAAAATTCAATGGACTTACCATCGGATGCTGGATATATATGGACATGGATGGCGCCACCGATCAACATGTGATAGGTAAATGGGGCAACTCCCTAGCTGATGATCAATTTTGCATTCGCATGATTAGTCAAAAATTCTATTGGTTTATTGCACATCCTGGCACTTCAACAGGAGTTTGGGGTGGATCAATAGATACTGTACCAAGGAGCAGCTGGCATTATCTTACCGGCACCTGGGATACAAGCGGGGAACATCGGATCTACGTGGACGGCAAATTATCCAGAAAGTTCAATCCTTCGGCAGGAGTTAAGTCCATAAATTTCACATCATCTGTGAACATGATGATTGGACGTCAACCAGCTCCAAGTACACACTATCGCTTTTTCAAAGGTAAAATGGATGATATTGCTATATTCGACAAGGTTTTGGATTCATTAACCATAGATTCAGCAATGAATGAAACCTGGCAAACAGCAAGCACCAAAAATGTGCTGGTAAATAATGCCGTGAAAGTATATCCAAATCCAACGCAGGATTTTCTGCAAATCCAAACAGTAAAACCAATAGGGGCAGTGCAACTTCTGGATATGTTGGGCAAAGAGGTGGCCGTTGGTAAATCGAATTACATGAATGTTTCGCAGCTACAACCTGGCAGCTACGTAATGAGAATCGTATTTACCGATAAAAGTATCTCAAGTATAGTTGTGTTGAAGAATTAGCATTTAACCTGTTTTGGCACCTGCATATAGGTGTCGCTATTCGTTTCCAATCCAATTGCAAATTGGTGGTTGACATCTAAAACATGAAATTGGCTGGAATCCCATAATTTTGCAAACTTTAGAATCAGGTTTTTAAGCATGCAAAGTTGGTCAGCAGGAATTTTATGTTATAACGAAGCCGGTACCATTGAAAAGGTAATACGCGATACTGTTGCTGTAATGGCCAGGGTTTCCGGCGGAGATTTTGAAGTTTTTGTAGTGGATGATTGCAGTACAGATAATTCTAAGTCTATTATTGAAAAATGCGCGTTGGAAATACCTGAAGTAAAACTCATTCATCACGACGTAAATAAGGGAATAGGTGAAGCGTTGCGAAGTATTTATCGTGCTGCAAATAAGGAGAACGTTGTTACTATTTGTGGTGATGGCCAATTTGATGTGCAGGAGTTATTGGTAAAAACAGAATTTGATAATCATGAATTCATTTCTTTTTTCAGGCTTCAAAATACCCAATATAATGGCTTTAGGAATTTTCTGTCTTTTTTCAATAAATGGTTCAATAAGTATCTTTTAAAAATATTTTTGAACGATGTGAATTGGGTAAAGGCTTATAAAACCCGGACAATAAAAATGTTGGATTTGCAAATTAAAAGTTCATTGGTTGAAAGTGAAATTTGCAGCAAATTGATGCATTCCGGTGCAAAACCTATTGAATTTCAAAGCAAATATTTACCCAGAATCTATGGTGTAAGTAAAGGGAGTTCATGGAAAATAGTGAGAAAAGCCATTTCAGATTTGATGTCTTTATTTCTGGTGGTGCGCAAATTCAATAAGAAAAACGGCAAACAATTAAAATCAGTTCTATATAGCAAATAAAATGAATCAAATTCATCCTACAGCAATTATTGGCGATGGTGTTATTTTAGGTGAAGGCAATATTATTGGCCCCTTCACAGTAATTTATGGGAATTGTATTATTGGAAATAACAATCAAATTGGACCAAATGTGGTGGTTGGGACTCCGGGCCAGGATACCAAAAACCCCAATTACCGACATGAAAATTATGCAATAAAAATAGGCAACAATAATATCATTCGTGAGTTTTGCAGCATTCAGAAACCAATAGAAGAATCGCATACTATCATAGGCGATGATTGTTATCTGATGCATGGCGTGCACATTGCACATGACTGCGAAATTCAGGACAAAGTGGTGTTGGGGAGTGCAACTATAACCAGTGGATTTACCAAAATTTTAAAAGGTGCGAATATTGGAATTGGCACCAAAACACATCAGTTCAGTGTTATAGGGCAATATGCATTTGTTGCCATGGGTACAAATGTTGTGAAAAATATTGCACCATTTGCCAAGTACGTTCCAGGGCCTAAAACCATTAATGAATATGCCCTGAAAAAATATGGTATGGAAAGTTTAATTGAGGAAGTTACCAATTGGTATATTCATGGAGTGGAACCACTTTCGAAAGTTTTAAAAGAAATAAACGACGAATTTTTAAAATACCACGAACAATCGCATCGCAGGCAACATTAATGGGGCCGTAGTAAGTGAAAAGTATAGGCTTTTTGAAATTCCTTTTCAATTCCATTGATATATACCCTGAAGTCAGCAACAAGCACGTATACGCCCTCCGGACAAGGTTTGCCCATAAAATTTCCATCCCAGGATGCATTTAATTGTGCGCTCTGAAACAGTAATTCTCCCCAGCGATTAAAAACGCGATAATTCCCGCTTAATAATTTGCAATCTGCGGCAGTAACATAAAAATCATTTATTCCATCCAAACCGGGTGTGAAAGCATCAGGAATGTAAAAATCACACTTGTTACAAGTATCCATTTTTATTTGAAAAGAATCCTGATCCATACCGCAGGCATTGGATGCGATTAATACATAATTACCTGCAGAATGAAATATAATTTTATTATTGCTAATTGGTGTCGTTGGTTTCAATAAATAGGTAGTTCGCCAATTGTTTTCCGGTAATAAGTATTGAAAGGCAATACCATTGCAAATGGATGTGTCCTGAATATCCGCTATGATTGGAGCAGCGTTAACTTCTGCAACTATTGTATCTTTAGATTTACATCCATTTACATCCATTCCTTCCCAGGTAATTCTTCCATTTCCCCAAACCAATTGTTTTGTATTTGTATCCGAATTGTTCCATTTGTTTTGATTGAAATTCTTTGCATAAAGCTCAAATGTATCCCCTGCGCATAATAAAACTGTGTCTGGCAGTCCGGAAGCGGTAGGGGTGAACAATTGAATATCAAAAATGCAGGTATCCGTGCATCCAAAATTCCCAATTCCAACACAATAAATGTATGCTTCAGTTTGCGTTTGAATCCATTGATTGGATGCTGTCTCGTTGGCAAATAATGACTTTGGAACCCACCTGTAAAAAACCGCATTCCCGGGATCTAAAAGCAAACTGTCTCCAGGACAAATTACAATTGTAGTATCCTTGTTCAAAATGATATTATCCTGATTCACAACCACACTGTCTGAAACCAATGGGCAAGTATCGTTTTGATAGCGAACTACATACAAGCCTGGTTTATTTACCTTAATCGTGGAATTTGTGGCGATTAAACTATTTTTAAAATACCATTTATAATTACCGGATGAGCCACTACCCACAGCGCTTAATGTGGTTGAGTCCTGATTACAAATCCATTTTTTCCCGTAGATTTTTACTGAACAGCAGGGTTTAAATTCAATGAAAAAACAACTGTCACTTTGCATAGGGGAAAATTCATCTAAAATAACGTGTAATGGAAAAGTTCCGGAGGATTTGGGTGCAAATGGAACAGGTGTTTTTATATTTTGATCCGCTGCCCATTTGTCGACCACACTTAATACCCATGTAGCTCTCGCAACACTATTTATATCCGGATGTGAAATAAAGGAATAGATTGTATCTCTTATGCGAATAGGCTGGCAGAAGTCACTATACCGGGTTTTTACATTATTGACATCACCTAAGTTTTTTGACACTACTTTACCGGTAATTCCATTGGGAAAATCAATTCTGGTGGTATGTTCATTTTCGTCATTGACATAACCATGCCATCCGTCGCAATCCTGGAGCATAAGTACACCTCTTGAATTTGTCATTGCATTGGCCAGATTGCCATAATTTATTACAGTAGGATTGTTGTTTTTTAAATCCGTTCCGAGAATAATTTGTATGAACTTTTGACCGAGCAATTCGGCTGTAAAAATGTGAAACGAATCCTTTTCATCTTTAATAATTTTGAAATCTGTAAGTCCATTTTTAACACCGGTAGGTTGGATTTTATATGCAGAAGGGTTGTTTAGAAGGGAGTTGCCAAATTCAATTCTGGTAAAGCTTGAACTTTTTCGATTGGCTGCAAAAGCTACCCACTCTTTTTTATAAGAAAAAAGGGAAAGTGAATGAGGCCAGGCAAGACCTCCCATATTTCCAAGGTCTGTAAGTATGGGTATATTTTCGATATTATTTCCCCACTCCAGCCGAATTAATTTGCCTGTCGGATTTCCACCCACCACAAAACCTATCCATTGTCCATTTTCCTTTATTATTTGAATGCCGCTCAATTCTGAAGGAAGTGCGCCACTGAACGATCCCAGATTTATAGCTTTGGGGTTGTTCCCGGAAAATGTGGATCCAAAGTCATACCTGACCAAAGCACCACCATACTGAGTTAAAAACAAATAACATTTTCCATTATCTGTTACAGCACAACAAAAAGAAGGTGAGTTTAGAATACCGCCAATGTTTCCGAGATTTTTGAATATTGGATCCTTATGAATGCCCGTGTATGTGGCAAAATGCCAGTTCCAGTTTTTACCCCAACTCGCATTATTCTTGATTTTAAGGCTGTCTTCCTTACAATTTATCTGGTTTACTTCTATACCTGAAATCTGACTGATTAATGCATGGAAATAAAAAAATAAAACAACAAAAAAACAAATTCTCTTCATTGATAATCGGGCAGTGCTGAAGCAATTTAGCGAAAAGAAATCAGATAAGAATAAATATCTATGTTGATTTAATGTAAAGATGAGTATAAATAGGATTCTCGTCGCATGTAGACAATTGTTATATTTGCCCTGATAATGTCCACCGAAACCAACCTCAAACAAGCCTTTGCGAACGCCCTTGGTGTTAGCGCCGACCGAATTACCGATGACCTCGCTTATCAGGGAATTCCCGAATGGGACTCCGTGAGTCATATGGTGCTGATCAGCGAACTGGAAAGTGCCTTTGATGTATCAATCGATACCGATGATGTGATAGATCTCAGCAGCGTAGGAAAAGCCAAAGAAATTCTCAGAAAATACCATATCGAAATCTGATGTTGTTACAGGGGAAAACTGCTTTGATTACAGGCGGAACCAGAGGAATCGGGGCCGCCATTGCAGCGCTTTTCCAAAAAAACGGCGCAACCGTTATCATTACCGGAACAACCAAAGAGACAGTGGATATTCAGGTGGCAACACTTGGAGCCAATAGCCATGGATTTGTTTGTGATTTTGCAAATCCGATCCATATAAAAGCGCTCGTAAAACAATTGCAGGAATCCAAATTGGAACCTGACATTCTGGTGAACAACGCAGGAGTAATGGAAGATGCCCCTTTAATGATGTCGCGCGATGAAATGATACAGCGACAAATCAGCATCAACCTTATTGCGCCAATTACCCTTACCCGTGAAATCCTGAAAATGATGGCCCGAAAAAGAAATGGTTCCATCATCCATATTGCATCCATTATTGGTGTTAACGGAAATGCAGGACAAAGTGTATACGCCGCTTCCAAAGCGGGAATTATTGGTTTTACCAAATCCCTTTCCAAGGAACTCGCGCCTCTGCAAATTCGGGTAAATGCCATAGCTCCCGGATATATTGCAACCGATTTGGTTGCCGGATACAGCAACGATTTACAGCAAAAAACACTGGGCAAGATTGGGATGCGTAAAACAGGCACGCCGGAACAGGTGGCTGAATCCGCATTGTTTCTGGCCTCAGATAACAGCGGTTACATTACCGGACAAATTCTTGGAGTGGACGGAGGCATGATTGTCTGATTGAAACTACTCGATGCAATATCTTCCAATACCGAACTACAGTTTGTGGATGCGCAAACGGATCAATCCTATCGCATTGAGGAATTGTCTTCCATCACATTTCCTATAAAGGAAAACCGCAATTTAATTTTTATTTATTGTGCCAATGATCTGTCATCTTTAAGAGCATTTTTTTCTTCATGGAAATCCAATGCTGTGATAGCCCTCTTGGCCAGAGAACTACATGCAGAGTTTAAAATATCCCTGGAAAATACATATAAACCCGACATTGTTTTTGATACTTCCAGAGATCAAATAAATGGTTACCGGAAATTGGAATTTTATTTTCAAAATGAAGAAAATTTCGATCGGGAGATTCATGCCAAATTGAAGTTATTGCTCAATACCAGTGGCACCACAGGTTCCCCAAAATTTGTAAAATTATCTGAAGAAAATCTGTATCAAAATGCACAGAGTATTTTGAATTATCTGCCTATTAATCATACAGATGTGGCTCCAATGAATTTGCCGTTTCATTATAGTTTCGGACTTTCTGTGTTAACGACAAATGCCATTGGAGGCGGGAAAATTATTTTTAATCTCGATGATATTTTAAAACGGGAATTCTGGCAAAGCGCAGAAAAATATGCGTTTTCTTCCTACTCTGGTGTACCTTATGTGTACGATATTTTTAAACGCACAGGATTTTTCAAAAAAGAACATAAAGGATTGCGCTATCTAATACAAGCGGGGGGTAAATTACAGGAAAATCTGGTACGGGAGTTTGCAGAATATGCACAACAAAATAATGTTTTATTTTATGTGATGTATGGGCAAACAGAAGCCACTGCGCGTATGAGTTATTTACCACCGGATAAGATTCTGGAAAAAAGTGGTAGTGTGGGAATTGCGATTCAAAATGGTGAATTTATGGTGGATCCAATGACCGCAGAACTGGCATATTCAGGTCCCAATGTTTTTGGGGGCTATTCCGAAAATCCCGGGGACCTGAAAACATTTAACAGTCCAAACTGGTTATTTACCGGTGACCTCGCCAGGATGGATGCAGATGGATTTGTTTATATAACCGGAAGGAGTAAGAGAATGATAAAAATCACCGGTAACCGAATGAATCTCGATGAAGTGGAAAGCCTGCTTTCTGCTGCATTTGGCAATGCTGTGTTTGCAGCAACCGGAGAGGCCGATAAAAAGCTTGTGGTGGCACATAACCACTTGGGAATTGCAAATACGGACATCTCCGAATACCTTCGCAACCATCTGGGTGTGCATCCTGCTTTTGTAAAAAGTATATACCTCGAACAATTTCCGCTAACCGCAAATGGAAAACCAGACTACAGAAAAATACTTGAACTCGCAGGAAATTGAGAATTTTCTGATGCGGGATGCATTTGGGTATTCTGATGCTGAAAAACCCTTTCATTTATTGCCATTGTTGCGGCAATTGCATGAATTACATCTTCAAAACAGTACAGAATATAGTGCTGTTTATGAAAAAGTATTTCACCATAGAGAAATAAATAACATTACAGACTTGCCTTTTTTACCTGTTTCTATTTTTAAGGAAATGGAATTAAAAAGTATTTCCAATGAACAGGTTTTTAAAGTTCTTACCTCATCCGGGACTACAGGTCAGGTACCAAGTCGCATTTATCTGGATGGAAATACTGCAAAAATTCAGACCAAAACACTGAGCCGCATTATGGCAGCAGTTTTGGGCAAGGAAAGATTGCCCATGCTGGTGGTTGACAGCAAATCGGTGCTCAGCAATCGCACTTCATTTTCCGCCAGAGGTGCTGGAATTTTGGGAATGTCGGTTTTTGGAAGGGACCACCATTATCTGTTGGACGATAATATGGAAACGGATGCAGAAATTTGGAATTCGTTTCTGGAGAAATACGATGGGAAACCGATATTTATTTTTGGTTTTACTTTTATGATCTGGAAATTTTTATTGCCGGAGTTAAAGAAAAGAAAAGTAGATTTATCTCAGGCTATACTGGTGCATAGCGGAGGTTGGAAAAAACTTACGGAGCGAGCGGTAGACAATCCTACATTTAAATCTGTATTGAATCAATATTGCGGCATGCAGCGCATCCACAATTTTTATGGAATGGTGGAGCAGGTGGGTACGGTTTTCCTGGAAAATAAATTGGGATTTTTACACTGCCCTTCCTTTAGTGATATCATCATCAGAGACCCTTCGACACTGGATGAATTGCCTGATGGGAAGGAAGGACTGATACAGGTTCTGAGCTGTTTGCCTGCGAGTTACCCGGGCCACAGTTTACTTACGGAAGATATAGGAGTTATTGAAGGAAGAGACCATCCGGGATTGGATTGGAAAGGCAAATATTTCAGGATTATTGGACGAGCTAAAAAGGCAGAATTAAGGGGCTGCAGCGATACTTTTAAAAAGGCATGAACATCGTCATTCAGCAATTGGTACCCGAGAGTAAAACCTTTGAAGCAGGGGATTTGCATTTTTTTGTAGCATATCCCGAAACGCAACAAATAGAGGTTTTTGATGAAAAAGTTTTAGAATTTTTTGAAGCCATTTCCAAAAAACTCATGCAGCATCCTGACCTGGGTAAAATCCCTGAAATTGTTGCTTTGGCTTTCTGGTTGCGCAAAGGGAATTTGAATCAAATTGTAAAAGAACACCAGTATTTGCTGGAGTCCAAACGTTACAAAGTGTATCCACTTGGTACTGTTTTTCATATCTGTCCGGCGAATGTGGACACCATGTTCCTTTACAGCCTTGCCATTTCATTACTCAACGGAAATAAGAATATTCTTCGTGTAAGCAATAAATTAAAGGATTCGTATGTTTGGATTTTATTTGATGTAATAAATGAAATATTGCAGGATAATTTCTCATTTCTGAAATCGCATATCCGCATTATTTCGTATGAAAGAGATACTGAAATCAATACATTTTTTTCAGTTAAATGCGATGCCAGAATTATTTGGGGTGGCAATGAAACTGTAAATACTTTTCGCAAAACCGAATCCAATGTCCGGGGAAAAGATCTGGTATTTGCAGATCGATATAGTGCTGCTCTGGTGCATTCCGGCGCTTTGATTTCAGCTTCAGAAACAGAACTTAAACAATTGGGCGCAGCCTTGTACAATGATGCATACAGCTTTGACCAAAAAGGCTGTAGTTGTCCGCAATTGTTGTTTTTTCTCGGTGATATAGAGGAAAATCAAAAAGCAGAATCTATGTTGTATTCATATTTGTTGAAAGAAGCAAATTCCAGATATCAAACGGATATCAGCAGTTTGGCTTCTTTGAAGCTGATGCAAGAAACGATGGATGCCATTCGCGGGAATGCAAAAAACATATTAAATGAAAAAACAGAACTGGTTTTTTGTGAATTGGCAGAAAATGCTGCATTACCCGAAAATTGTGGGGGTGGTTATTTTTACACCCGAAAATTTGGCGAAATAAAAGAGCTGGAATTTATGATGGGTAAGGGTTTTCAAACATTGACATACTGGGGACTAAACAAAGACCAAATAGAAATGTTGGCCAATGTTAGCGCAGGCAAAGGAATTGACCGCATTGTTCCGGTAGGCAAAGCACTGGAGTTTGGCCATATTTGGGATGGATATAATTTGGTGGAAGAATTGATGTCCCGGAAATTAATTCTTTAATAAATTGATTTATAGATTTGAAACCAAACAATGGCTCCCAGCTTCTATGGATGCGGTTTGGAAATATATGTCCGCTCCGGATAATTTAATTTATTTAACTCCGGATTCCATGAATATGCAAATTACAAATGGAAATCCAGAAGGAGTAATGTATCCCGGAATGGTAATTACCTATTCTCTAACTCCGTTATTTGGCATTCGGGTGCTTTGGGTAACGGAAATTGCGCATGTTGAAGATGGCAGGTATTTTGTGGATGAGCAACGGTTTGGACCATTTAAATTTTGGCACCACAAACATTTTTTAGAAGAAAAAGAAGGTGGAGTTTTGATGCGGGATAAAGTAGATTATAAATTGCCATTTGGATTTATAGGAAGGCTTTTTGGCGCAAGAATCGTACGAAATAAACTAAAGAAAATATTTGAGTACAGAAGGCTGGCCCTGGAGAAAATATTTCCAAAAGCTTAAATAATGGCGCCACTAATTTCACTAATTATCACGAATGAATACAAACCAATATTCGTGTGTATTCGTATAATTCGTGGCAGGAGATAAGCCACTAATTTCACTAATTGTTACTAATGAATACAAACTAATATTCGTGAGAATTCGTGTAATTCGTGGCAAAATATAAGCCACTAATTTTACTAATTAGCACTAATGAATACAAACTAATATTCGTGTGTATTCTTGTAATTCGTGGCAAAATATAAGCCACTAATTTCACTAATTAGCACTAATGAAAACAAACTGGTATTCGTGTATTCGTGTAATTCGTGGCAAAATATAAGCCACTAATTTCACTAATTATCACTAATGAAAACAAACTGGTATTCGTGTTAATTCGTGTAATACGTGGCATAAAAATTACTCTGCAAATCGCTTTAATATGTGAAAAACAGCCGGGCATATTTCAGCGTTTTTTTCGGCAAGATTCAAAAGAGTATGCATTTTTCTCTGATTGGTATGTGGGTATTCCCTACACGCTTTTGGTCTGAATTCGTAAACTGTGCAATAATTGTCAGCACCTAAAAATGGGCAGGGAACGGACTTAAAAGCATATAAATTGTCGGTATCCAAAAAAAGGTATTTGGTGATGAATTCCCCGGGCCTGATTTTCAGGTGTTGGCTTAACCTTTCAATATCTTTTTCCAGTAAAATGGGGCTGGTAGTTTTGCAACAATTGGCGCAATTCAGGCAATCAATTTGGGAAAATGCTTCATCGTGCAATTCCTGAAATCGATAATCCAAATCCCTGGGGGTATTCTTTTTTAATTTCCGGATAACCTGTGTAATCCGGATTTTTTCTTTTTTGAATTTTTCTTTGAGATTTTCTGCAGGATTGCTCATTGCGGCACCAATTTCAAGCTGGTTAAGGTTTTTAAAAATTCCACCAGATCTTGTTTTTCCTGAGCACTTAAAAGTAGAGGTTCCGATAGAATTCCATCTCTGCCAATAGCAGCCGGAACAAAGGCATCCGGATTGTTATAATATTCAACTACTTCTTCCAAAGTGCGGAACATGCCATTGTGCATGTATGGTGCGGTAAGTGCAACATTACGCAAACCGGGAACTTTAAATTTTCCAATGTCTTCTGTTTTGTGGGTAATGTTATACCTGCCGCTATCCCGCAAATCGAAACCATTGAACAATCCGATATTTCGAAATTCATCAGCAGTAAAATCGGGTGTAAAATGGCAATCAAAACAATGTGCTTTATCTAAAAATAAATCCCTGCCACGCATTGCGGAAATGCTGATGGCGCTGCTATCGCCTCCAATAAATAAATCAATTGGCGCGCCACCTGTTTCCAGGGTTCTCTCAAATGATGCAATTGCTTTCCCTAATAAAAGTGCTGAGGGTTTTTTGCCATATACCTGTTTAAATGCTTTTTTATAGAAGGTGTTTTTTTGCAGTCTTTTGATTACATCATGTATGCCTATTCCCATTTCTACAGGATTTGCAATTGGGTGTAAAACCTGCTCTTCTAAAGTCGCTACTCTACCGTCCCAGAATAAATATGGACGTCCTGCTACATTCATCGCAGACGGGGTATTGCGTGCAGTTAATTGGCCTCCTACACCTTTGGAAAATGCCATGGTATCTGCAAATGCAAACTCCGGTTTGTGACAACTGGCACAAGAAATTGTTTTATCGGAAGAGAGAATGGGATCAAAAAATAATTTTTTTCCCAACTCTGTTTCTGAAATTGGTTTTTCTGAATCTGCAACACGAAATGCGGAAATAAAAATAGTTGCAGAAACAATCATAAAAATAAATATGTATTTCATAAATCGTATTTGCGTAACAACTTTATAAATACTTCAAAATCTTTGTTATACAGGGCATTTACCATTATTCTCTCCCCATTGATTTGTTCAAATTCGAGAGAATAAGCATGAAGTGCAAAACGTTGAATCAGCGGGGTATCTTCTCCGCTCATTTTTCTTTTTATTTCAGACAGCATGGGTACCTGACTTCCATATAAAACATCTCCGCTTATCTGTGCGTTTTGAGAAGCCAGATGAACACGAATCTGGTGCAATCTGCCGGTTACCGGCTTGCATTCCAGGAGGGTGAAATGTCTGAAAACTTCTAACGTTTGAAAATATGTGGTTGCCGCTTTGCCTTGTAATTTATCGATGCGGATGTGTTTTAAATCATCTGTATTAATTGGCAAATTCACTTCCAGATTATCAAATTGTATTTTCCCATTTACAATGGCATGGTAAACTTTATTTACTTTCCGATTTTCAAATTGTATGGATGCATGTCTGTATGCTTCGGGATTTTTCGCAATCAACAGTACGCCGCTTGTTTCTCTATCCAAACGATGGCAAAGAATGGCATCAGGCCACACCTTTCTCGCCAGTTCCAAGACAGGAATATTGGTATATTTTCCCCTTTCAGGAACAGAAGGAAAAAAAGGTGGTTTATTTACAAAAACATAATCTGCAGTTTCTTTTAAAATCCAATCCGATATGTCTGCACGTTTTGCCATCAATCGTTGCGCATAGAAAGACGGATGCGTGTGAGTACATTCTTGGTTTGCATGGAAAAATCTCCTTCCATCATCCAGTTATAATAACCGGGTTCAGCCTTCAAAATATCTTTTACTTTTTTGCCTTTGTGTTTGCCAAAATTGAACAGCACTTCTCCATCGGGATTGTAAATAAACCGACCAGCCAGATCCGCCAGATTGTTTTGTCCACTCATGCGGTGCAAGCCTTCAATATCATCCGGAATGTCTTCATACTTATCCAATTGGGCTTTTAAAACAGCCCATGTGGCAATGGTATCCGCCTCTGCGCTGTGTGCATTTTCCAATTCTTTTTCACAATAAAAGCGATATGCTGCCTTCAAATTTCTCGGTTCTTTAAAATGATAAATTCTTTGCGCATCTATGAATTTTCTTTTTTCAATATCAAATTCAATTCCAGCCCTGTAGAACTCTTCCACCATCATTGGAAAATCAAATTTGTTGGAATTAAATCCTCCAAAATCACAATCTTTCAGAAAATTATTTAACTCATTTGAAATCTCTTTAAAGCCAGGTTTGTCTTTCACATCCTCATCTTTTATTCCGTGAATTTCGGTAACCTCAGGAGGAATAGGCACGCCCGGATTTACAAGATAGGTGCGGATTTCCTCGCGATCATCCGGGTATATTTTCAACAGGCAAATCTCTACAATTCTATCCCGGTTGATATTCATACCGGTAGTTTCAAGATCAAAAATAACAAGAGGCCTTTTAAGTTTTAATTTCATTCTATTCTCGTTCTAATTTTATTCTTCATCTAACAAATCAGGTCTTAATTTTTGTGTTTTTTCAATAGATTGTTCCATTCTCCAGGCGTCAATTTTTTTATGATCACCGCTCATTAAAATATCTGGAACACGCAATCCGCGAAATTCTGCTGGCCTTGTGTACAGGGGCGGAGCAAGTAAATTGTCCTGAAAGGAATCGCTGAGTGCACTTTCTTCATTGCCCAAAACACCCGGTAACAATCGCAGAATACTATCTGCCAGAATAATTGCTCCAATTTCACCACCGCTCAACACATAATCTCCCACTGAAATTTCTTTGGTCACAAAAAGATCCCTTATTCTTTGGTCGATTCCTTTATAATGGCCGCAGATAAAAATAAGATTTTGCGACAGCGACAATGTATTGCAGGTTTGTTGTACCAGTGTTTCTCCGTCCGGGGTCAGATAAATAATTTCATCATAAGAACGTTCCCTTTTTAATTTATCCAAACAAGTTGCCAAAGGTTCAGGCATTAAAACCATGCCGGCACCGCCACCAAAAGGATAGTCGTCGGTTTGTTTATAGTTCCCTATTCCGTAATCATGCAGGTTATGTATATGAATTTCGGCAAGACCTTTTTCCTTTGCTCTGGCAGGTATACTGTGGTTTAACGGACTGTCCAGAAGTTGCGGTACAGCACTGACAATATCTATTCTCATATTACAGATCCACCAGCCCTTCAGGTAAATCCAGGTGTATGGTTTTCTTTTTGGGGTTGACTTCCAAAACCCAGGTTTCCACAAAGGGAATCATAAATGATTTACCGTCTGATTCCAAAATAAACATTGGCCCTGCAGGATATTCTTCAATGTTTATTACAACACCAACTACAATTCCATCTGCATTACATATCTGAAATCCAAGAAGTTCAGAATCTTCATCTTCCCTTTCAATTGGTGTTTCTAAAAACACAGGTCGGCCTTCGAGTTCTTCGGCATCCCTTTCATTTTTAATGTCGGCCAGTTTAACAACTGTTGCATTGCGTTTAAAACTTTCAATGAGAAAGGGAACTCCCTTTCCATCGAATTCGATAAAAAGAAAATTCCCTTTTTTTATTTGATCGGCAATGGATTGCCTTTCCAGAAACAACGAAATTTCGCCGTTGTAACCGTGTTTGCCGGCAACACGCCCTACGGAGTGCAGCTGTGGCATCATGTCAATTATTCAGCAGGTGCATCACTACCGGCATCTGAGGTTTCCTCAGTTGCAGGAGTTTCTTCAGCAGCAGGAGTTTCTTCCGCTACAGGAGCCTCTTCTGTTGCAGGAGTTTCTTCAGCAACCGGAGTTTCCACAGCAGTTTCAGTTACTGTTTCTACTGCGTTTTCAACTTCCTCTACAGCTGTTTCCGAAGTTGCAACCTCAGTTTCAGCAGCCAATTCGCTGGTTTTAGCAATCACCTTCGCGGCAATGGCATTTTTCTTAGCGGTTTCAGCTTTCATGGCTTCGCTGCGCTTGTTTGCTTTTTCACTTGCTAACTTGTCGCGTTTGCCTTGAACTTTTGCTTCATTGCTTAGTGCCCATTCAGCGAATTTCGCATCGGCTTGTTCCTGAGTAATAGAGCCTTTGTTTACACCAACTTGCAGGTGTTTTTTGTACAAAATGCCTTTGTAACTCAGAATAGCCCTTGCGGTATCTGATGGTTCTGCGCCTTTTAACAGCCAGTTAACTGAGCTGTTTACATCAATGTCAATGGTTGCAGGATTTGTGATCGGGTTGTAAGTACCTAATTTCTCAATGTACCGGCCATCCCTTGGAGCACGTGAATCCGCTACCACAATATGGAAAAAGGATCTTTTCTTTCTTCCATGCCTCTGTAATCTAATTTTTGTAGCCATTTATTTTTTGTTTTTCTGTCCACAGGTATCCAACCCGCGGGGGCGCGAAATAACAACAAAACCTGTTAATTTCAAAGCGGATCCGCATTTTTCCTTGTAAAATGGATATCAGGGTTTTTTGCCCTAGTTTCGTTATATTCAAGTAGCTGTAATATGAAATGGAAAATGATATTCCTGCTGTCGTTGCCCGCTCTGGTAATGGCTTTTGCAACAGTTTACCTTATTCCGTCCAGGGTGGAACCTGCTTTCTGGCTGGCCATCTTTGTCTTTTGCGCATGGCGGGTAGCCCGCAATATAAAAGGCAAGTTGATGCAATTTTATCATGGTTTTGCCATTGCCATTTTTAACAGCTTTTGGATAACGGTGGTTCATTTGTCATTCGTTAATGATTATTTGAAACTCAATCCCGGAATGCAGGAAATGTATGATAATCCTGCAATCGCTAACCATCCAAGGCTAACCATGGCGATTTTTGGTATTTGCATTGGAATTATCAGTGGACTGGTCCTGGGCTTTTTTTGCCTCGTAGCAGGCAGAATGCAGAAAAAACAGAATTAGGCAGGTTTTCTCAAGAGTTTCCAAATGGAAATAACATGACTTAACAATACCAAAGGAACTACTATTCCGGGCAGCCACACATAGGGGAACTTCAAAACCGCAACATTGGGCTGATCAAAAGCCAACTGTTGTATTGGTGAAGGTACTGAAAACACTGCTCTGGAAACAATATTGGCCAGCAACGCCAGGCACACCAGATTCCACAATAGCAGACCAATCCGCTTTATATTTCCTTTTCTGTACAGAAATATAACTGCTATCGGTGCTGTAATTCCAGACAATATATCGGGATTGGCACCTTCAAATGTCATGAGTTTGGGCACTTCTCCACTTTGGTATAAAAAGTATAGTGTCGCTTCTACCGGCACCCTTACCAAATGCAGCCAGGTGAGAAATTTCAAATCTGCAGATAAAAAAAACTCCCTTCCTTTTCTCGTTAAAAATAACAGAAACACAGGTATGATAAACAGCGCAGGTGCAAGTGCAATGTGGGGCGGAAGCGTTTTTGTATTTTCAAAAAAGCCCCCAAATACCAATGCTGCCTGAATGCCTCCAACCAGCAGGGAAAAAATCAAAACCAAAGCGTTATTTGCCATGGATTTGAAGAAGAACCAGACCGCTGCAGTAGTGGTTAGAATAAATAAAAACTGAAGTATGGATTCTTGTATCATATTTTCAAACAATACGCATTTTTGCAAATTTTAATACCAGTTTCTTTTCTCCCAAAGCTTCAAAAGTAACAGTGGCTTTTTTATTGGATCCATCGCCTTCCATTTCTTTTACCATTCCAAATCCAAACCTTTGGTGTTGTACCTTGTCACCTACTTTTAATGCACCCAAATCTCCTTCCTGAAAATTGGGATCAACAGGAGGAAGGGATGCACTGGTTGTTTTTTGAATTTGTTTCAGCACACTGCCGGTTTTGGGTTTTCCTCTGTCTTTATCTCCATTGGAAGGCCCGTTAAATCGCTGAAACATTCCTTCATTTTTCAATCCGGCCAAATTCATATCCAGAAATTCGTTGTCGATTTCTTCAATAAATCTGCTGGGTTCACAGGGCATTAAATTTCCATATCTAAACCGGCTGGTAGCAAAAGTGAGATTGAGTTTTTTCTCAGCCCTTGTAATTGCCACATAAAACAATCTTCTTTCTTCTTCCAAATCTTGCCTGCTGGTAAGTGCCATTTGAGATGGAAATAAATTTTCTTCCAGACCAACCACATATACATGCGGAAATTCCAATCCTTTAGCCTGGTGAATGGTCATCAGACTAACGCAATCCCTGTTGGGATCATTGTTTTTTGGATCGTCGGTATACAGTGCAACTTCTTCCAGAAAATTGGCCAGACTTTTTTCTACTTCACTTTCATCATCCTCAGTAAATTCCTTGATACCGTTAAGCAATTCCACTGTATTTTCATATCTGGAAACCCCTTCCACCGTTTTATCATCATAAAGCGTTTTTAATAAGGTGGTTTGTCTTGCAATATGCATGGCCAAATCATAGGCATTATGGGTTTTTGCCATTCCCATAAAACCCTGCACCATCATTGCAAAATTCTCTACTCTGACGGCTGCAGTTCCCAATTCCGGAAAGCGCCTGGCGTTTGCTACTATTTCCCAAATGGTGCGTGAAGATTGGGTTGCAAGAAACACCAATTTATTTACTGTAGTATCGCCAATTTGCCTTGCAGGATAATTGATAATTCGTTTTAATGCCTCTTCATCACCCGGATTAATTACCAATCGCAGATAAGCGAGGAGATCTTTAATTTCCTTGCGTTGGTAAAAACTGGTACCACCATAAATGCGATAATCAATACCATTTTTTCGCATTGCTTCCTCAAATGCACGGCTTTGTGAATTGGTGCGGTATAAAACTGCAAATGCTTTATTCGGATAATGTGCTGTATTTTTTTCTTCGAAAATACTTTGTGCCACAAATCTGGCTTCTTCTGCTTCTGTAATACTGCGCACCACACGAATTTTTTCACCTGTATCGTTTTGGGTCCAGACTTCTTTATCCAGTTGTTTTTTATTGTGTTTAATCAAACTGCCTGCAGCGCTTACAATGTTTTTTGTACTGCGGTAATTCTGTTCCAGTTTAAATACTTTTACATCGGGATAATCTTTACTAAAATTGAGAATATTTTGAATATTGGCACCGCGAAAAGCGTAAATACTTTGAGCATCATCACCCACCACTGCAATATTTTGATGAACCGCGGCTAACCTTTTGGTAATCATGTATTGCACATGGTTGGTATCCTGATACTCATCCACCATAATAAATCTGAATTTATGCTGCCATTTGTTGCAGATATCAATATGGTCGCGTAGTAATTTATATGTGTTTACCAGAATATCATCAAAATCCATGGCTCCTGCACGAAAACATCGCTCTGTATAAACCTGAAAAATCTGATAAAATTTATTGCGATTTGCATTTTTATCCTGCAACAAATTTTCCTCATTTTCACTATAACTTCTGGAGTCGATGAGATTGTTTTTGCACATGCTGATGCGCCCCAAAACCAAAGATGGTTTGTAAACTTTATCGTCCAAACCCAATTCTTTGGTAATACTTTTTATCAGACTTTTGGAATCATCGGTATCATAAATGGTGAAGTTTTTGGGATATCCCAGTCGGTCTGCTTCCAATCTGAGTATTCGGGCAAATACGCTGTGGAAAGTCCCCATCCACAAACTTTTTGCGGCCGGCCCTACCAGATTTTCTATTCTGTTTCGCATTTCCCTTGCAGCTTTGTTTGTGAATGTAAGTGCAAGAATACTGAACGGATCGGCACCGCTGTGAATGAGGTGCGCCATGCGCACTGTTAACACGCGGGTTTTTCCGGAACCGGCACCGGCTATTATCATTACCGGCCCTTCAGTATTTAAAACGGCTTCCTTCTGAGCATCATTCAGCTTGTCCAGATATGGGGTTTGGTCGTGTCGTGGATGTTGGTCGGGCCAGTGCATGAAGAAAGGCTTCAAAATTACACCACTGCAGGTATCCCTGAGGGGCATTTTTTGCACAATATTTTATGCGGTGATGCAAAGATATCATTCACCAACTGTGCAATTTTTTTAGCGGGGTACAATTTGTAGCAGCGAAAATGATGCATGCCCTTTAAATTTGCGAAACTTGGAGTTTAATAAATTATTGGAAGAAAATTGGGAATGGTTGCTGGCGGCAGCTGCAGTGACGTTTGGAATTCTGGTTAATTTAATCTGGAGGCGCAAACAGCGAAAAATTCTGAAAGGATTACAGCAAATTATTGAGGAAGAAAAAAATATTACCGGAGGAGATAAATTCAAAACTCCACGAGATGTGGAAGAAGCTTTGAAAACAGTTTTTAAAACCAGACAACAGGAAATGGAGCGTATGCGAATGATGGAAACTTATCGCAGGGATTATATCGGCAATGTGGCGCATGAATTAAAAACACCCATTTTTACGATTCAGGGATATCTGGACAGTGCGGCAGATGAATTGGAGGTTGAAAAGCCGGATATGCCAACCATCATTTCATTTTTAAACAAAGCACAGAAAAATACCGGCAGACTGGGACAAATAATTAATGATCTGGATACCATAACCAAATATGAAAGTGGTTTTCTTCAATTGGAATATGAAGCTTTTGATCTGCAGGAACTTGTAAGAGACGTTATAGAATCACTGGAAATACAGGCAGCAGAAAAACAAATTCATATTTACGATCATGCAATGGATTCGGGATATATGGTATGGGCAGACCGATTCAGAATCAGGCAGGTATTGATTAATTTGGGCTATAATTCTATTAAATATGGCAAACCAGGAGGTTATACCAAAATTCGCATCAGCAGGGCGGGAAATAAAGTTATCGTAGAAGTGGCTGACAATGGAATTGGTATTCCTGCCGAACATCTCAATAGAATTTTTGAGCGTTTTTATCGGGTTGAAAAAAGCAGAAGCAGGGCTAGTGGTGGTTCCGGGCTGGGTTTGAGTATTTGTAAGCATATTATTGAAGCTCATGGTGAAACCATTTCAGTTTTGAGTACGGAAGGTGCAGGAAGTGTTTTTAGTTTTGGATTAAAAGCATATGAATCAGATTCAAATGGATAATAAGTTGTAAACCAAACAAATACTCTGACCTCCGTGGCCGACACCTAAAGCTGCTGTGAACAATAATTCCTTTAACCTGTTAATGGCTTTAAGATGAAAGGTAAATTTGCCCACCATTTTTTATTCGAAACACATGACTAAATCAAATAGCACCGGGCATGGAGTTTACAATCCGCTCGATAGTATGATGAGTCGTTTTAATGAAGCGGCCCGAATTCTAGGTTTGGATGAACAAATTGCCAATGTGCTGAAATCTCCAGACAAATGCGTTATTGTCACAATGCCCATTACCATGGATGACGGCAGTATACGGGTATTTGAAGGGTATCGCGTAGTACATAGCGACCATCTTGGACCCGGTAAAGGCGGCATTCGTTATAGTATGGACGTAAATCTGGATGAGGTAAAGGCGCTGGCCGCATGGATGACATGGAAATGTGCGGTGGTGAATATTCCTTTTGGCGGAGCCAAAGGTGGGGTGAAATGTGATCCCCGCACCATGAGCAAAGGGGAGTTGGAAAGACTTACCCGTGGCTATACCAGAGCTATGGTGGATGTTTTTGGACCAGATAAAGATATACCCGCACCGGATATGGGCACAGGCCAACAGGAAATGGCCTGGATCGTGGATGAATACAGCAAGGTAAAAGGACAAAATTCACTGGCAGTGGTTACCGGAAAACCACTGGTACTTGGTGGAAGTTTGGGAAGGGTAGAAGCCACAGGACGCGGAGTGATGATTACAGCGCGAAGTGCAATGGCTAAATTGGGAATGAAACCCACACAGGTTACGTGTGTAGTGCAGGGATTTGGAAATGTAGGTTCTATATCAGCTAAATTACTTGCACAATTAGGAGTTAAGGTAGTTGGTATCAGCGATATAAGTGGAGGATTATACAATCCGAATGGAATTGATGTGTTAAAGGCTATTGAACATGTACAAAACCACGCAAGCCACACACTGGAAGGCTTTGCAGGCGGAGAACGCATTGTGAACGGAGCTATTTTGGAGTTGCCATGCGATATTCTGGTACCTGCCGCAAAGGAGGATCAGATTACACCTGAAAATGCGGATAAAATCAAGGCAAAACTGATTGTGGAAGGAGCAAACGGACCAACCACCGCTGAAGCAGATCCCATTCTTCGTAAAAAGGGAATTCTGGTGGTACCGGATATTTTGGCAAATGCAGGAGGTGTAACCGTTTCCTATTTTGAATGGGTACAAAACCGACTGGGTTATTACTGGACGGAAGAACGCGTGCATCGCAGAAGTGACAGGGTTTTAAAACAGGCATTTGATAATGTTTATGCTGCATCCGAAAAATATGGAGTAGATATGCGAATTGCGGCCTACATCGTTGCAATGGATAAAGTGGCAACCACATTGAAACTGCGCGGATTATTCTGAATTTAACACTTATTATTACGCACAACTTTTAGGGGTATTTCCCCGGAAGTTATAATTTCGCGGCCATGTCCATACACCGCGAAGGATTTCGCATCATATTAACCGCAACCCTGCTACTGGGACTCTTGAATTTTGGCATCCATTCCTGGCTGGGTGAAGGAATTGTATTTAGCCTGATATTGGCGGCATCATTAATTTTTTACATTCTTATTGTTCAGTTTTTCCGAAATCCTACAAGGGTAACACCAATTTCCAACCAACATATTATTGCACCGGCAGATGGAAAAGTTGTGGTAATTGAAGAGGTGGAAGAACCGGAATATTTTAAAGACAAACGCAGGCAAATAAGCATATTTATGTCGCCTTTAAATGTGCATGTAAATCGTTATCCCATTTCGGGTAAGGTGGCTTACCAGAAATACTATCCCGGAAAATACCTTGTGGCCTGGCATCCAAAAAGCAGTACTGAAAATGAAAGAACTACGGTTGTTGTACAAGGTGAAAAGGGTGCCGTTTTGTTTCGCCAGATTGCCGGAGCAGTGGCACGCAGAATCATTTGTTATTCCAAGGAAAGCGCAGCGGCCACGCAGGGAAATGAATTCGGATTTATAAGGTTTGGAAGCAGAGTAGACATCTTTGTTCCTTTGGATTGCCAAGTAAATGTAAAACTTGGTGAAAAAACCGTTGGAGGGGAAACCATTCTTGCAGTTTATCCTTGATTTGGTATTATATTTGTTCTTATAATTCTGAATCATACAAACATGAAGAAATTTTTTATATTCTCGATTGCCATGACCGGTTTTGCAATTGCTGCAAGCGCTCAGGCATCTGCTACTCAGCCATCAACGCCAAGTGGAACAGAGGTTAAACCTGCTGTTGAAGTAAAGGCAAATGAAGGTGGTGCGCAGGCCCAACAACCTGCGAATGCTGAAGTTAAAAAAGAATGTGCAGGTCACGGAACAGGTGGTTGCTCAAAGGCAGGCACAGCTAAATCATGCTGCAAAGCCAGCAAGGGCGCTGCATCTGCTACCGCAGATTCCGGTGATAAAAATACTGCTGCTGCTGACAAAAAGAAGTCAGAAAGTTGCAAAAGCGGAGAACACAAAGACTGCTGCAAAAAGAAAGCAGAAGCAAAAAGTGGCTCCTGATTGAATGTTAATCCTGATAAATCCCTTTCGAAAGAAAGGGATTTTTTTGTGTCATATTGACGCTTCTGTTGTTGATTTGCAAATCCAATGTCTTTCAAAAGAACTGCCATTAGTCTTATTACCATTGCATTGGTTACAGCCGGTGTTGCAGCGGTTTACCTTTGGTACAACTTCAATTCACGCAGCAACCTGATTACGGTAGTGCCAATGGATTGCAAATGGTACTACCATATTCAAACCAAAGAAATCCGAAATAAAACTTCCGATTCAAAGCCGAAATACCTGGATAGTATTGCAAAATCCATTAAAAACTTACCGGCTTTTAGAAATGTGAAAGATCCGGGAGATGTTGGAATTTCATTGTATTCAGACATTATTTTGTTTGAGAATTCAAGGGGAAGATATTTGGTTTTATCGGTAACTTCTGAGCAAAAATTGCAACATTTTTTCACCGAAATTTTGCCTAAAAATTTTACGGGAGGTTTAACCAAATCGGCGAGTTGTAATTTTGCAAAGGCGGATGGAAAGAATTTGTATTTTGCCTTTAAACACAAGGCTTTTGTTGTGTTTGAACCATTTGACACCACGGATAATTTGCAAAATATTGAAAATGGAATTGCGGTGGTTTTTGAAGAAAAAAGCAAAGCACCAATCACCTCTCTTCCTGTTGTACAATTCTTATATGAAAACGATTGCGATATTGTTTTCTATTCAAATAAAAACAAGAGTTTTCCCACGCATGGAATTCAAATAAAAAACAATGCAGTTTTGTTCTCAGAAAATACGAAATACGGTTTTAAAAATTACAAAAACAGGTATGTTCCCTTCCAGATAGTTGAACAAAATCTATTACAAAAAACAGGAATAAAACCGCAACGGAACGAAAATGAAAAATACCTGGATCAAACCATGAGCCTGTTTAATTTGTTAATTAAAAATTATTGGAAATGAACATAGACGCACAATTAAGAAAAATACTTTCGGAAAGAATAATGGTGATTGACGGAGCCATGGGCACCATGATTCAAAAACGCAAACCAACCGAAGAGCAATACAGAGGCGAGCGTTTTAGCAATTTTCAGCATTCTCTGAAGGGCAATAATGACCTGTTGGTTATAACGCAACCGGATTGGATTTTAGAAATTCACCACGAATTTTTAGAATCGGGTGCGGATATTATAGAAACCAATACATTCAATGCGAATCGCATTTCCATGGAAGATTACCATTTGGTGGATTTGGTTCGGGAATTGAATCTGGAAGCTGCCCAAATTGCCAGAAAGGCAGCAGATAAATACACTTCCAAAAATCCGGCGAAACCGCGATTTGTTGCGGGTGCAATGGGTCCAACAAATCGCACCGCAAGTATTAGTCCGGATGTGAACAATCCCGGTTTCAGAGCCGTGGATTTTGATACACTCAGGGCTTGTTACAGGGAACAGGCAGAGGCATTAATAGATGGGGGTGTAGATATTCTCCTCATTGAAACAAGCTTTGATACTTTGAATGCCAAGGCCGCTTTGTATGCAGTAAATGAGTTGAAGGATGAACGAGGTCTGGATATTCCCGTGATGGTAAGTGGAACGATTACGGATAATTCCGGCCGCACACTAAGCGGACAAACCCCTGAAGCATTTTGGAATTCTCTTTCCCATGGCGAATTGCTGAGTATTGGTTTAAACTGTGCTCTGGGAGCCGATCAGATGCGTCCTTATATAGAAGAATTGAGCAATGTAGCCTGGGTTTATGTAAGCTGTTATCCAAATGCAGGCCTTCCAAATGAATTTGGAGAATACGATGATACCCCTGAACACATGGCTTCTGTTTTTGATGAATGGTGCCAGGCCGGGTTGGTAAATATTGCGGGGGGTTGTTGTGGAACAACACCTGCTCACATTGCAGCTATTGCAAAAGTTGTAGCGAAGTATGCGCCACGGGCGGTTCCGCAACTTGTAGACTGATATTTTTTTCACTGGGAATTTGTGCCATAAAATATTACCTTTGCGGGTTCATAAAATGGCTGACGTACAAACCCTGAACACACACTCAACCACCTTTGAAATTTTTGCAGGTCTTGAGAATACCGATCACGAGCAAATCGTATTTTGCCAGGATAACGCCACAGGTCTAAAGGCAATTATCGCTGTGCACAACACAGTGCTGGGCCCAGGACTTGGTGGAACCCGAATGTGGATGTACGCCCATGAAAAGGATGCCATCAGAGATGCCATGCGTTTATCGCGCGGTATGACTTACAAAGCATCTGTTGCAGGTTTAAATCTGGGTGGTGCAAAAGCCGTTATCATCGGCGATCCCCGTACCCAAAAATCAGAACCGCTGATGCGCAAGTTTGGTCGTTTTGTAGAGAACCTCAGTGGCAAATATATCACTGCAGAAGACGTGGGAACTACCACCCGCGATATGGAATATGTAAAAATGGAAACCGACCATGTGGTTGGACTTCCTGAGATCATGGGCGGTGGCGGAGATCCTTCTCCGGTTACAGCTTATGGTACCTATATGGGAATCAAGGCTTCAGCAAATGCTGCATGGGGCAACGATAGCCTTAACGGTAAATCCATTGCAGTAATGGGAATAGGTAAAGTTGGCATGCATCTGGTGGAATACCTGCACAAAGAAGGTGCCCAGATTTATGTTTCCGATATCAATGATAGTGCTTTAAAAGAAGCGGCAAATAATTTCAATGCGATTCCTGTATCCGGGGAAGATATGGTTGATCTGAATGTGGATATTTTTGCTCCTTGTGCTTTGGGTGGAATTTTAAACAGCGATACTATCGAGCGTTTAAAATGCCAGATTATTGCCGGAGCCGCCAATAATCAACTGGAAGATGAGCTGGTGCATGGCAATTTGTTGCGCAGCAAAGGGATTTATTATGCTCCTGATTTTGTAATCAATGCAGGTGGTTTGATTAATGTTTACAGCGAATACACGGGTTATATCCGTGAAAAAGCGTTCGCACAGACAGAGAATATTTACAATACCATTTTAAATATTTACAAAACCTCTGCCGATGAAAATATCAATACACAAATGGCTGCAATTGCCGTTGCTGAAAAGCGCATTCAGGATATGATGCGCGTACACAGTACCTATTGATATTCACTTAAATAGTATTATTCCTGTTTTAATTCTAAGAATTCGCATTGCGCATTTGATTTCTTCCGGCGCAATTCTCTTATATTCGCTCAGTTGCAGTTTCGATATCTGAATATAAAGAACAGCAGTGCTGTTTTGTATGTGCTTGGCCTTGGGCTGCTGCTTTACATCTGGATTTGGTCCAGGGCAGAATGGCCTGCCGGTGGGCAAGATAGTTGGAACCATTTGCTCTATGCGCGTTGGAGCGTAAAACATCCTGAACTGATGTTGGACCAGTGGGGCAAACCATTTTTCACCATACCGGCAATTCCTTTTTCATTTTTTGGAATTCAGGGTTTATATGTTTTTAATATGATATGCATTCTGGGTGCGGGCTGGATCATTTACCTCACCGCCAGAAAACTGGGAATGCGCCTCCCATGGATGGCCACCGTTTTTTTTATTTTTCAACCCATTGTTTTTGGAAATGTAATCTCGGGATTAACCGAGCCCATTAATGCACTTGCAGTTGCTTACATCTGTTATTTATATGCAGGAAAGAGAAATACCGCTGCAACTATTTTGGCTTCATTTTTACCATTTTTCAGGTCTGAAGGATTCGTGCTTTTGGCCGCGGTTTTTGTTTATTTGGTGGCACGCCGATACTGGAAACAACTACCTCTCCTGCTTACCGGGTCAGTAGTATTTATTCTCATAGCCGGATTTATTACCGGAAGCTGGACCTGGATAGTGGATCAAAATCCATATTTAAAATTTGAAAGTAAAGGAGAATTTAATCCGGGTCATGGAGACTTTTTTTATTATACCCATAAATACCAGCACATAACCGGATTGGTAATTTCTGCATTACTTTTAATTGCATTTATTTATCTGGCAAGCCATGTGGTATATTTACTGAAGCGCAGAACCCCCGAAGAAAAAAGCCGATTTTCTTTTTGGTTATTGGCACCACTTTTTCTTTCCTTTTTTTTAGCACATTCTTATATCTGGTGGAAAGGTTCCATGGGTTCGCACGGACTTACAAGGGTGTTTCTGGTTGTTGCTCCCTGTGCGGCTTTGCTGGCATTGTATGCATTAGACAAATTGCTCTCCTATGATCTGAGATATGTAAATAAATCCTTGCCAGTTTTACTGGTTATTTTATGCATTAAATTATCATTTAACGGTGCTGTTTATCCTTATCCATGGCAATCGGGTCCTGCCATTCCGGGCTATGGAGCCGATGAAAACCTGGATAAAGCATTTGCGTTTATTAAAGAAAATCATCTGGAAAATAAACCTGTAATTCACCAAATGCCATTTATCAATGCGCAGCAGGGATGGGACCCCTGGGCAGATCCGAAACAGACAAAAACATTTTATATCTGGAGTTTAAACCGGGATCCAAAAAAAGACTGGCTGCCCGATTCTTCCATATTAATTTGGGATGGATGGCATGCACTGCGCGATGCACCTATGCCCTTGGATACGCTTCGGCATCTTCCGCATTACAAAGAAATTGCAGAGTTTCCTGCTAAAGATTCTATTTATTCGGTGCATATTTTTCTGAAAACTCCGAATCTGAAATTAAGTAATTAGAAATTATTTTCCAGAAATATTTTAGAATATATTATTTTCCAAACTCTGTTTTCACCGCTTCTACAAAGGCTTCTACATCTTTTTTTAATGTGTAAATATGCGGAGTTACTCTTACCCCATTCACTGCTTTTGTTGAAATTGCCACAGTAAATATCTGGTGTTTTTCCATGAGTATTTTGGATACATGTTCCGGTGAATGTCCCCTTACTGCAAATGTCGCAATTGCGCTATTCCGCTTATCATCTTCCCAGGGTGTGAGTATGGAAATTCCAGGAATTTTGGACAATTCTTCGCACCACAATTGCATCAAATATTTCAACCGTTTTACTTTTAATTCTCCTCCAATTTCATTGTGAAATTCAATGGCCGGTTTTATGGATTCCAAAGATTGAATGGCTCGTGTTCCCTGATGTTCGAACTTTTGAATTTTGGTAATAGGATAATCACTATCACCCATTAATGGCCAAATCAACGGAATTTTATTTCCTTTCATCCACAAAAATCCAGTTCCCAAAGGACAGCACAGCCATTTGTGCAAACTTCCCGCAACATAATCAGCGCCAAAATCTTCAATGGAAAATGGTATGTGAGCGATGCTGTGCGCACAATCTACGGCAACTTCAATTTTCCGCATTTTGGCTTCTTTTACAATTCTCTTTACCGGAATAACCTGCCCTGAAATATTGATTAAATGGGTGAGGTGAATGAGTCTGGTTTTTTTGGTAACCAGTTTCATATATGCATTTACAATATCGTCGTCACCGGCCGGTTGAAGCGGAACTTCAGCGACTTTTATTTTGATTTTATGTCTGAATGCCGCCTGTGTAAAAGCGGCAACCATGCTGCCATAATCCTGATTTCCGATAATGACTTCATCCCCGCTTTTCCAGGGATAACCTGAGATTACGGTATTCAAACTTTCGGTAGTGTTTCTGGTTATTGCAAGTTCTTCTGTTTTTACCTGCAAAAAACCCGCGAGATTATTTCGCACTTCTTCCAAAATTTCTGCCAACTCAACCCGCATGTAATGAGAAGTTCTGGAGTTGATATAATTTTCGCGCTGCTGATGAAAATACAGCGTAGAAATAGGCTGTGGGCTGAAATACCCATTTTCCAGATTGATGAAATCTGTGGGTACTGAAAAGAATTTTCGAATGCTGTTCCAATAAGATTCATCTTGTACCAAATCCTCTGGGGATTTATTGGTTTTCGGAAATTTTGGAACAGATTTTCCGGAATTGGTTGAAGGTAATATCCATGTTGCTCCGGCTGCCAATGCAGTTTTACCGGAATCTTGAATAAATTGCCTGCGGCGCATTTTGGCAATTTACAAAGTAAATTTTAGGAAGTGGGTATTATTTAACTCACGTATGATTTAATATCCCGAAGGCGCAATTGAATATTGGTACGTCCGTTAAACGTATTTTCTTCTATGGAATAACAGGCACTAAAACGCGCACCATTGCTCACCAATGGCAAATGGTATCCAAGGCCAAAACCAATACCATCCACACTAGTGCCTTTATAGGATAATGCCAATTTCAAATGTTTGTCTTTTAATACCCTCGCACTTCCATTGCTGTACAAATTATCGGTTTTAAAAACCGGCAGCATATTTCCCGGGCCGAACGGTGCCATCCGTTGTAAAGAATTCAACATATCATAATTGATATCTTCAATTCTCAAAGTCAGATCGTATTCAATTTCCGGAGTGGAAGATTTTTCAGGAAGACTTTGTTGTACAATTTCTTCAAATCGGGCAGCAAATTCCGGATAATTTTCAGCTTTTATGGAAAGCCCGGCGGCATATTTATGTCCGCCGTATTGTTCCACCAAATCACCACAGGCGCCAATAGCTTCGTGAATATCAAAATCCTTCACACTGCGAGCCGAGCCTGTTAACATGTCATCTGTTCTGGAAAAAACGATGGTGGGTTTATAAAATTGTTCTACCAACCTGCTGGCAACAATACCAATTACACCTTTATGCCAGGATTCACCGAAGAGCACCGTGCTTTTGCGTTCCTGCAATTCGCGGTCGGTTTCCACCATATTCACTGCTTCACGGGTAATATCAGAATCCAGTCCTTTTCTCTCGTGATTGCGTTCATGCAACACTTTGGCAAATTGCCGCGCGGTGTTAAAATCCTTTTCTATCAGCATTCGTACAGCGGCCTTGGCATCGCCAACTCTTCCGGCTGCATTTATTCTGGGCCCGATTCCAAAAACGATATCGGAAATAGAATATTCTTTTTTCTCCAGAGAACCTTCCATCAATGCCTGAAGTCCGATGCCGGGATTTTCAGCGAGTTTTTTCAATCCGAAATAGGCCAAAATTCGATTTTCACCCCGCATATCTACCAGATCGCTTGCGATACTTACTGCAACCAAATCCAGATATTCTTCATGTGTATAGGCGGGTAAACCATTTTTCTGGCTGTAAGCTTCAATTAATTTATATCCGATTCCGCAACCGCTCAGTTCTTTGTATGGGTATTCACAGTCCGAACGTTTAGGATTTAAAACAGCTGCCGCATTTGGGATTTTATCACCGGGTAAATGGTGGTCGCAGATGATAAAATCTACACCTTTTTCCTTTGCATAATCTACCAGTGCATTGCTACGAATGCCACAATCCAGTGCAATGATCAGCGTAAATCCATTTTCTGCGGCATAATCAATACCTGCTTTGGAAATTCCATATCCTTCCTTGTAGCGGTCGGGAATGTAATATTCCATATTCTGACTAAAATTCCTGAAATAAGAGAACACTATGGATACGGCAGTTGTCCCATCCACATCGTAATCTCCATATACCAATAGTTTTTCTCTTTTTGACAATGCAGATTCAATGCGGGCAATGGCTTTTTCCATATCCTGCATCAAGAATGGATCGTGGAGGTGTTCCAGTTTTGGATTAAAAAAATAATCCGCGTATTCCGGGGTGTCAATCCCGCGCTGTATCAGAATAGTAGCAAGCGGGGTGCTTATTTTGTAGGCTTCCGATAGCGATTTTACCTTCAATTCATTTGGCAATTCTTTTGCGCTCCACCGAAAATCCATAGCCTGCGAAGTTCGTTATTTTTTGCCGACGATAAAAATAGAATCGCGAAGATTGTGGTGTATCAATGGTTTTGGCGTTTTTTTGGATGGCGGGTTAACCCGGAATTGTAAAAGTTATTTCGCTCTCCCACGGGTCTCTGATGGGTTCTGCTGCTATTTCTGAGGATTCATCCAGAGATTTTCTCATCCATAAAACATCATGCCATTGATTCATTTTGTAACCGGCTTTTTCATGCACGCACAATTTTGTAAAACCACATGCAGTATGAAGCTTTTCACTACCTGTGTTTGGCATGGTAATTATACCGAATGCGTGACCAAAATGACGGGCATACAATTCGTCCAGAAGCTGGGTATATAACTTCCGTCCAAGTCCTTTTCCCCTTGCTGAGGCTGCCAAATAAATACTGGTTTCCACCGCCCAGCGATATGCAGGTCGCTCGCGATGAGAGGAAGCATATGCATAACCTAAAACCTCCTCATCCCTGCGCAAAATCATAAACGGATATTTGCTTTTGATGGAGAAAACCCGCTCTTTAAACTCTGCAAGTGATGGCAATTGTAACTCAAACGAAACTGCAGATTTTTCAACAAACGGGCGATATATCTCCAACATATGCGGAATGTCGGCGGAAGATGGCGGAAGAATGCGAAACATGAATTACCTGCAATTTTATGAAAATAAAATGCCCGTGAAAAATTATCTTTAAATTCGTAAACCCGACATTTTCAAAACTACCAGCATGAAATCATCTTTACTCATTATTTGTTTATTCCCATTTTTTATATCTGCACAAATTACAATCAACCAAAGCCATATGCCTGTATCAGGGGATACCATCCGCTACAGCAGTGCATCTCCATTAGGCTTGAACTTTAACGAAAGACAGCGTGGTGCAAGCCAAAGTTGGGATTTTAGTAGTTTAAAAAGTAACGGACAGGATATTTACCAGTATTTGAGTGCGAACAAAACACCGTATTTGTTTTATTTCTTTAATCAAATCGGCCTCAAAACTGCTGATAGTATCGGCGCTTCCGTATTCACATTTAAAAATATTTATTCTTTTTACACCAAAAGCAGTACCGTTTTTAAAGCAGAAGGTTTGGGGTATTCCGTAAGTGGCATTCCCTTGGCCAGCAACTACTCGGATGAGGATGAAATATACCAGTTTCCACTTTCTTTCAATGATAGTGACGTAAGCACATTCCGGTTTGTATTTACAATTCCGGGGCAAACCAATTTTTCATTTGTTCAGGCGGGCAAACGCACCAATGTGGTAGATGCCTGGGGAAGTATTAAAACTCCTTATAAAACCTACAATTCGGTTATCCGGGTAAAGACCATCATGGATGAAGTGGATACTTTGGTAACCCAATTTGGTAAAATACCGGTGCCACGCAAACAGGTAATTTACAAATGGCTGGCAACCTCTGAGCGAATTCCGGTATTGGAAATTACGGGAACTGTTACCGGCAGTACATTTACTGCCACCCAAATCCGCTACCGCGATTCCTTCAATGGAATAGCTCCTTTGTTACAACCACGCGCCAGGTTTGATGTTTCGGCAACTTCCGGTTATGTGAATTCAGATACTTTCACATTTACCGATGCTTCCAGGCCATTCGCCACCTCTTGGAAATGGAATATAACACCTGCTTCGGATGTGGTTTTCGTAAACGGAACTACTTCAACCAGCCGCAATCCGCAGGTGGTTTTTACGCAAAGGGGAATATTTAGCGCTACCCTTACTGCAACCAATTTTACGGGTAGTGATGACACCACGGCCACAGATGTTATCACAATTGGATATGGTGTAAATACCATTCAACCGGTAAAAATAGAACAGGTAATATTCCCAAATCCTGCAAGTGAAGAAGTTTTTATTCGCCATAATTCTGTAAAAACAGAAGTAATTATTTTTGATTTGGCAGGTAAGGAACTGAAAAAAGGAATTCCGGAGAACGAACGTTTGTATGTAGGCGACTTGCCACAGGGCATTTACATACTTTACGCCAACGGAGTAAGCAACCTGTTTCGCATTGTTCGGTAAGTGGAATATGAGCAATGCCATGGTATTTGCTGACTTTAGTACTTGATACCGACACTTCAATTCAATATCTTCGCCGTTTCTTAAGTAAAAGGTGAAAATTGCAATATTAAAAGAAAGCCGCAGCGGAGAAAAGAGGGTTGCGGCAACCCCACAAGTATGTTCACAGTGGATAAAAGGAGGTAATGAAGTTGCGGTGGAATCCGGTGCCGGAGCACAGGCATTTTACAGCGACAAAACTTATACTGCCGTCGGTGTTTCTGCAGGTACCAGAGCCGAAACTCTGAAAGATGCCAGATTGGTATTGATGGTGAATCCACCGGATGCAGATACCATAAAAGAACTGCCCTCAGGTTGTGCCATTGCCAGTTTGCTTTACCACCGCAGTAACCCTGAATTGGTTGCAGCACTAAATGCAAAGAATATTTCCGCGTACAGTCTGGATGCAATTCCAAGAATTTCACGTGCCCAGAGTATGGACGTGTTGAGCTCCCAAAGCAACCTTGCAGGTTATAAAGCGGTAATAAAAGGTGCTGAAAACCTCGGCAAAATATTTCCAATGTTGATGACCGCTGCAGGTACTATAACCCCATCCAGGGTTTTGATATTTGGCGTTGGTGTTGCAGGTCTTCAGGCCATTGCTACAGCCAAAAGACTGGGTGCAGTAGTTGAAGCTACCGATGTTCGCCCGGAGACCAAAGAACAAGTAGAAAGCCTAGGCGGCAAATTTATTGAAGTAAAAGGTGCTGAAGTGGGTAGCGAAGGCGGATATGCGAAGGAAGCCTCAGAAGAATACAGACAAAAACAGCGTGAAGCGGTGAACAAAAGCTTGTCTATGGCAGATTTGGTAATTACCACTGCACTTGTCCCGGGCCGCAAAGCACCAATATTGGTAGATTCCGAACAACTGGACCTGATGAAGCCCGGAAGTGTGCTTGTGGATATGGCCGCGGAACAGGGTGGTAACTGCGTGGGAACAGAACCTGGAACCATTAAAGAAATCAATGGTGTAAAGATAATTGGATGTGTAAACCTGCCATCTGAATTGCCGATGAACAGCAGCGATTTGTTCGCCAAAAATATCGATGCACTTTTAAAACTTATTGCACCCAAAAGCGAATTGCTTTTTGATATGGAAGATGAAATTGTAAAAGGCAGCCTGATTTGCCACGAGGGAAAATTGTTACAAGGGGAAACACAACAGTCTTAAAAAAAGAATAATGGAAGAAATACTGAACTTTATTGGAGAAAACGTGATAATGATCTATCTGGTCATTCTGATGGTTTTTGTTGGGATTGAGCTTATTGGCCACGTGCCAAGTGTGTTGCACACCCCGCTGATGAGCGGAGCAAATGCCATACATGGTGTTGTGCTTGTTGGAGCCATATATGTGTTAAAAAATGCGGAAGCAGATGATTATATCAGCCTAAGCGTTGGATTTTTAGGAGTTATTGTAGGAACATTAAATGTAATTGGTGGGTTTGTAGTGACCGACCGCATGTTGGAAATGTTTAAGAAGAAACCGGTGAAAGGGGCAAAATCATGAATTCCATTCAGGAATTTCTATTTTTACTCGGATCGGTTGGGTTTATTCTCGGTCTTAAATACATGGGCAAACCAGATTCCGCCAGAAAAGGGAATCTCATTGCTGCTGCAGGTATGGCTTTCGCAGTTATCGGAATATTGTTTTTCGATAACAAAGAAGAGGGTATAGTGGTTGCCAATAACATAGGATTAATCCTCGGTGCCATTGCTATTGGTACCATCATAGGATGGCTCATGGCCAAAAAAGTAAAAATGACATCCATGCCTGAAATGGTATCTCTGTTTAATGGTATGGGTGGTCTTTGTGCAGCATTGATTTCCATTATTGAATGGCGCAGTCATGAAGGCACCATGGAAATGGGACATTATCTTCCCATTGTTGCAGGTTTGATCATAGGAACGGTTTCATTTACAGGAAGTATGATTGCCTGGGGCAAACTCAGCGGAAAAATCGGGGATTATCGTTTTCCGGGTCAGCAATTTATCAATTTGTTTTTGCTGGTTGCGGTATTGGGTGCAGCCTGGATGAATTTCAGCGCTGCAAACAGCGGAGAAGATTCCATGATGTGGTTTTACGCCATTATTGGATTGGCAATCATTTACGGTCTTTTATTCGTTTTCCCGATTGGCGGTGCGGATATGCCGGTGGTTATTTCACTGTTGAACTCATTTACCGGTGTAGCAGCAGCTTGCGGGGGATTTTTATATGATAACAAAGTAATGCTCATGGGAGGTATTCTCGTGGGTTCTGCCGGAACCATTCTCACAGTAGTGATGTGTAAAGCCATGAACCGAAGTCTGACCAATGTGCTTATTGGAGCCGTTGGTGGCAACAATTCTGTGGCCAGTACCGGAGGAAAACCGGGTGGAACTGTACGCGAAGTGCAGGCAACTGACGTCGCTATTATGATGAAATACGCCAGTAAGGTAATTGTTGTTCCAGGTTACGGACTTGCGGTAGCTCAGGCGCAGCACGTGGTACATGAATTGGAAAACATGCTGGAAGAAGAAGGGGTAGAAGTGAAATACGCCATTCATCCGGTGGCAGGACGCATGCCAGGCCATATGAACGTATTACTTGCAGAAAGTAATGTTAGCTATGACAAACTGGTGGAAATGGAACATATCAATCCGGAATTTGCAACTACAGATGTGGTATTGGTAGTTGGTGCCAATGATGTAGTGAATCCTGCGGCTAAAACCGACCCTTCCAGTCCTATATACGGAATGCCAATTTTGGATGTAGAAAATTCAAAGCAGATTATTGTGTTGAAACGCAGTATGAAATCCGGATATGCCGGTATAGACAACGACTTGTTTTACAACCCTAAATGCGGAATGCTCTTCGGCGATGCCAAAGACAGTTTGCAAAAACTGGTTAATGAATTAAAAGTAGTTTAAAATTTCGCTGCCAATTTTTCCCTTTGCGGACTATTGTCATCTTTCTTATTTGTGTTTTCCGGATGTAACAAAAATTAGCAAACGCTGTATAACTGCTGTTAATTTGCAATATAATTTCATGGTTTCACGTATAATCTTCATTCTCGGTTTTAGTTCGTTTTCTGCACTTTGGTCTCAAGGCTATTATCCTGAAAAATACACCAATGGCAATCCCAAATCCATTTGGACCGGAAAGGCTCTGAATCTGGAAAATGATGCTGCTGACGATAAAACTTCCAATTGGCAACTGGTTTTGGATCCCATGAAATCGGATACCTGGTCTAAAACCCAGTTAATGTCAATTAATTTTTCATTTGATGGAAATCCGGTTGTAGCTTTTAAAGCGAGCAATACGGGAATTATTACTTTTGATACTACGGTAACATCAAATCCCTTAAAAGGATTTCATGTATTGCCACAAAATGCAATTCCAAATAAATCTTCGGTTATTTTAGGTTTACATGGAATTGGGGATAATGATAAAGTAGTGTGCAAAGTTTTCGGACCTGCACCTTATCGCCAGTTGTGGATCAAATTTCTTTCTTTTTCTCCAGCAACCGATTCTCTTGGTGCCTCCAACCTTACAACTGCAGTGGTTTTTGAAGAAACCAGCAACAGAATATTTTTGGTTTTAATGAATGAAAATCACCTGTCAGGGGCCTCTAATTTATATAAATTAAATCCTGGAATTCAAACCGATAAGTTCGTAGCAAGTCCATTAAATAACAACGGAAATTCTTATGGATTTCCTGTATCTTCTAAAGCAGACGATAATTATTATTACGAATTTAATTATGGTTTCCAAAATGTCCTGGATTTGGAATTGGGAATTGCAGAAACAAAATCGAATATAAAGGCAGGAACAAATGCAGATGTCACCTATTATTTGGCGAACAATAGCGGTGTTTCTGTGGATTCAACAGTCTTGTATTACCAGTTCGACGGTGGATCTGTTTCCAGTGAAAAAATAAAATTCAACTGGCTGGCAGGACGTGAAAATATATATACCGGAAAAATAAATGGGATTACCATCAATGGCCCGGCTGGTGCAACCCATGAATTGGTAATGTGGATTAACAAAGCAAATAATATTACGGAAACCATTACCAATAACGACACACAAAAAATTGTATTTCTTGCAGTAAACGGCACACAATCAACAGGTCAGGTTTTGATGGAAAGTGCCACCGCAGCTTGGTGCGGAGTTTGTCCTGGAAATAATTTAAAAATGGATCGCTGGAAAGAGAAATATGGAGACACCATAATTCTGGTGCAGCACCACCAGTTGGATGAAATGGCAGGAAACAATGATGCACTTTTTGATGCATATTTTGATAATACACCCGGAACTTTAATTAACAGATCTGCCATGCCGAATTTGGATTCTGCGGCAAAGAATCTCGATAAAGCCATTCATGAAATTCGCATGGCGCCGGCAACAGTAAATGTTCAGAATATGAGTTTAAATGAAAGTACAGGAGAATTGAAATATTCAGTTTTAGTAAAATTTGAAGATTATTTTCAGGGCACTTTAAACGTAGGTGGTTTGGTATTGGAAGACAATGTGCGCGGCAGTGGCGCAGGATTTAACCAAACCATCAATGATACGCTTACCAACGATACTAAAGATTGGTTTTATAGATTTAGCAACCCAATAAATGGATATTACCACCAGCACGTGGCCTGGCATATCCACGGCGGGGCAAGAGGGCAGGAGCTGGCGTATAAATCCTATGCACCTGGTGATACAGTGCTTCTGGATTTTTTCTATACCATTCCGCAACTGTTAAAACCTGCTGTAATTCTGGCTTCTCCATATTTGCCGGTTGGAGATATTATCAGTTCCGGAAAGCCTGCAGATATTCAGGCAGTTGGTTTTGCAACATACACAGAAAGCGGAAAAGAATATTTTATCAATGCGGGATTAACACCACTCTGGAATACCAATTTGTCGGTTGGAAATAAGCAAATTGCCAATTGGAATTTGTATCCCAACCCTGCGTCAGATCACATTGTTCTGCAAGCTGTAAATCAAATGCAGCGTCTGGAAATTGTGGATATGGCTGGAAATAAATTGTTTGTAGCAAATGCGGATTATCAAAATATTCCCGAAGTGATTTCCCTTGGGGATTGTTTGAAAACTGCAGGTATTTATTTCGTTCGTGTTACCGATTCATTTGGAAATACCGGCGGAAAAAAATTGATTTATATGCCGTAATGCAATAAATCGCGCAGAATTTCCATTGCTCTTTCTTCACTGTTTACAGGTTCCATGCACGTATCTCCGGGGCAGATATATATGTTACCTGGTTTCCCTTGCATTTTTTCCTGCATGGCTTTAACATGATTGTTTTTTTCTGTAAAAACCAATGCCCATTCCGGTAATATTTTTCTGAATCTCTGTTCCATTTCTGCATCGTATTTTCCGGTAATATAAATCTGTAATATTCCGATAGATTCTGCTTGTGCCGCCCTGCACCAGTTGCTGTACCATGCCGGATTTTGTATTACCTGTGCGCGCAAATGGTTTAATCCGGTTTTTCCAATTTCGAGATATTGCATGTTGTCCAGAATAATTCCTGCTTTTTGCAACGCTAAGGCGAGTATGCTTCCTGATGATGGGATTACATCGTCGCTGTTATCGCTTTTGCGGATCATAATGGTTTCACTTGTGTCGGAAGTAAAATAAAACAAACCGGTTTCCGCATCGTAAAAATGTTTGATACAAATGGCGGTAAGTTTGTCTGCAGTTTGCATCCATTGCCAGTCCCCATCGGCTTCATATAGCGAAATAAGTGCCGAAATATAACAGGCAAAATCCTCACAAAAAGCTTCAGATTTTTCACCATTTTCCGAGAAATAACGGTACAATATATTTTCTCTGAAAAAATGGGTATGCATCCATGTGGCTTGTTGTTGTGCCTGATACAGAATATTGGAATCCTGAAAATACTTTGCCGCATCTGCCAGCGCTTTTAACATCAATCCATTCCATGCGCACAGTTTTTTATGGTCGAGAGATGGTCGTATTCTGGAATTTTGGAATGTAAATATTTTATTCTGTATGGAAATTTGCAAAGCGTCCATTTCATGAATAGTCAATCCTGTTTTTTCCAGCAATTGTAGAGGTGCCAGGGGTTTGTGGAGGATGTTATTTCCATGTTCCCAATTACCTGTCGCTTTTAAACCATATATTTCTGAAGCCAATTCCATTTCATTGGGTTCGAGAATTTGTTGTAATTCGGGCCATTGAAATACATAAAATTTTCCTTCTACTCCTTCACTGTCGGCATCCAGTGCAGAATAATAACCACTGTTATTTTCTTTTAATTCCCGTTCGATAAATGCCAAAATATCCATGGCTACTTTTTTATAAATATCAGCATCAAAAATTTGATATGCCCTACTGTATAATGAAATCAGTTGTGCATTGTCATACAGCATTTTTTCAAAATGCGGAGCAAACCAATGTTTGTCTGTGGCATATCGGTAAAATCCGCCACGTATATGATCATGTATGCCACCGTTGGCCATTTGCAGCAAAGTGAAGTGAATAAAATCGCTGATTTCTTCGTTACCGCTTATTTGATATTCGTCCAGCAAATATTCCTGCACAACTGGCATAGGGAATTTCTGGCTTCGGTCCAATCCGCCATATTCCATATCAAATGATTCAGCAAGTTTCGAAACAGTATTCCGCAAATCGGCAGCATTTGTTTTTTCGGTTCGCGGGAATTCCAACAAATTCATTTCTTCCAGGCCGTTCTGCACTTTTTTGCCATATTCCAGCATTTTCTCCGGTTCTTTTAGATACAGGTCATACAATTGTTTCAAAATAGAATTCCAGGCATCTTTAGGAAAATAGGTACCGGTATAAACCGGACGTTTATCAGGCAGACAAATGGCATTTAACGGCCATCCGCCGCGGCCTGTCATCAGTTGGCAGGCATCCATGTAAACCATGTCTATGTCCGGTCTTTCTTCGCGATCCACTTTGATGCAAATGAAATGTTCGTTCATAGCCTCGGCCATTTCCACATCTTCAAAAGTTTCGCGTTCCATTACATGACACCAGTGGCAAGTGCTGTAGCCGATGCTTACAATTACCAGTTTATTTTCTTCCTGTGCGCGTTTCCAGGCGTTCTCGGACCACATTTCCCAGTTTACCGGGTTGTGTGCATGCTGAAGCAAATAAGGACTTCCTGAATGAATTAAAGCGTTTGTATAAGCGTGTTTATCTGTCAATGCAATATTTTATCTTTGATACCTGATGCGCAAAGGTCGTTACTCCTTTTTACTTTTAATATTTTTGTTTTATTGCTTGCATGTAAAAGCACAGGATGGATTTGCCAAAGCGCAGGTGGACACGCTTCACCATCGCGGTTTCAGAGATTATCAGGAGGCAGCAGATAGTTTATACAGCCGTTTGTTGAGTAAAAAGCCAAATAGTGTAAGGGAATTTACGGTAGATGAAAAAACTTTTATTGCAGAAACGCGCAAAGTGGATACTGTAATTGCCATACAAATGATCCATGGGCAGTATACCTTTTACTGGGGGCAGGTGGAGCGTTCTTATAACAAGTTGCATAAAAAGTTACAGAGCAGAAAAATCCGCGCAGAAAAAACCAAAAAAGATACGGTGCTGTTGTATCCCAATTATGGCAATGGCGTACAACGCGCGGAGCTTTATATCAAGCAAAAAAAATACCAGGCCTATATCAAATACCAGTTGTGGCAGGTGAATGGCTTGTGGTATTTTACAGGGAAGTTTGAGGTGGTGGAACAGGTGGACAAGTGAGTAGGGCTTTGGGTGGTCGGTGGTTTCATCGCTTCGCCGGATGAAACAAGAACACCGACCACGGGAACAAAGTGAGATTTTGGGTAGAGATGTTGTTGGTTAGTCACTTGCTTCGCCGCGACTTATAACCAACAACCGACCGTGGATCTGAGTTGAAATTGTAATTCATATGGAATTTTATTCATCATTGGGGCTTTGGGTGGTCGGTGGTTTCATCGCTTCGCCGGATGAAACAAGAACACCGACCACAGGAACAAAGTGAGATTTTGGGTAGAGACATTGTTGGTTAGTCACTTGCTGCGCCGCGACTTATAACCAACAACCGACCGTGCAACTTAGTTAATTTGCAATTTGTTTAGAATTTTATTCATCATAGAGTTCAAGAAATTCGAATTGTGATTTTCCCAATTTATAGCTGAGTGCGGAACTCATCGGATATGATTCTTGGGTTTTAGAGAGTTTCCAATGGTCTTGCAATGGATTTTTGTGTATGTAATGTAGTTTCTGATGGACTACATCTCTCACAGGGATGCGGATCCAATTTGCATTGCGCTTCCAGAAATGGTATTTTCTGTCTGCTTGTGTGGATTTAATTCTTTCTAACAATGGGCTATTTTTTGCCTTCATATCCCGCAAAATGCGCTGCGAGGTAAACATCAAAAAATTCTTTTGAAAGTAGATTTTTCTTTCTTTTTTGATTCTCATAACTATGTGAAAATGATTTGGCATAACCACAAATCCATAAACAGCACAGGTACCATTATTTACAAAATAATTCAGCGAATCCAATAACATCTGCTTATACCTGTCATCCCAAAGCAGGGGAATCCATTTCTTACAGGTTGCCGTAAAAAAATACAAATCCTCGATCCGATAATGCATACTGCAAATTCAAATCACCCGATTTAATAAACCCAAAAATAAACGCTTATATCCGGATATACCCGTTTAAATACCTTCTTCAGAATTCCAATTCGCAAATAATATACGATCGGTCATCGTTCCCTACCATGAGCGCAGCACATGGCGACCGACGATATTTGAAATCCTTTAAAAAATAACTACTATACCGCAGCCCAGCGTTTCGCCATCCAGGGGCCGGAATAGATAAATCCGGTATACACCTGCACCAGATTCGCTCCTTTGTTGATTTTGGTATACATGTCTCTGGTATCCATTACTCCACCAACTCCAATAATGGGGTAATTTTTGCCGAGATTATGTCTCAAATATTCCAGAATTTCATTGCTTTTTTCCAACAAAGGTTTACCACTCAAACCCCCGTTGCCAATGGTGTTGAGTATTGCTTTATCCGTCTTTAAATTTTCACGGGAAATAGTGGTATTGGTGGCAATAACCCCATCGATTTCCACTTTTTTTATTGTTTCGATAATTTCATCCAGTGCTTCCACACTTAAATCAGGAGCTATTTTTAACAGGATTGGTTTTTTGTATTTGCTGTTTTCCCGAAGTGTATGTAAGCTCACAAACAATTCTGTAAGAAATTCTTTTTCCTGCAAATCCCGCAAGCCTGGAGTATTCGGAGAACTTACATTCACCGCAATGTAATCTACGTGTGGAACTATAGCCAGATAACATTTTACATAATCTTCCAGAGCATGTTCATTTGGAGTAATTTTATTTTTTCCAATATTACCTCCAACAATCAATCCATCGGGGCGATGTCTCAATCGTTTCACCATCGCATCCAACCCTTCATTGTTAAATCCCATTCTGTTGATCAATGCCTTGTCCTTTTTCAGGCGAAACAATCTTGGTTTTGGATTTCCATCTTGTGGAAGCGGTGTAACAGTTCCAACCTCAACATGTCCGAATCCAAGTGTTTTTAGCAGATGCAGCCATTTTGCATTTTTATCAAATCCTGCTGCAAGTCCAATGCGATTGGGGAATTTGATCCCCAAGAATTGTACAGAATGTGGATTTTCTGCTTTAAAACTGCGCTTCAAAATAAATGCAAAGCCTGGGATTTTTAATGCCACTGCCAATAAATCCATGGCCACATAATGTGCTTTTTCCGCAGATAAAAAGAACAGAAAAAAACGCAGAATTCTGTACATGATTATGTTGAAATTTTAAAGGTTAAATAATGAAATAATAAACAACTTCTTATTTGAATAAAAATGGTATTTGAAGATGGATGGTCGTGGCACAGATACATTTTCATAACCAGATATCGCAGATTTAATGTTTAAAATGTCGCACTCCGGTAAACACCATAGCCATACCATTTGCGTTACAATAATCAATACTCTCCTGGTCTTTAATACTTCCGCCCGGTTGTACTACTGCTTTTATTCCTGCTTTATCAGCAATTTCCACGCAATCCGGAAAAGGGAAAAATGCATCACTTGCCATTACGGCTCCATCCAGATCAAATCCGAAGCGGTTGGCTTTTTCAATAGCCTGATGCAAAGCATCCACACGACTGGTTTGTCCTGTACCACTTGCAAGCAATTGCCTGTCTTTCGCCAAAACGATAGTATTGCTTTTGGTGTTTTTAACCAATTTCACTGCAAATTCCATATCCGCAAATTGTGCATCGGTTGGTTGTGTATTTGTAACTGGTTTCATACCGCTGCGATCTTCCAAAACATGGTCGCGTTGTTGTATCAATTCCCCATTGAGAACTGTTCTCAATGTTTTGCTTTTGAAATGAACATTTTTCGATTTCAAAATAATTCTATTCTTTTTCGCCGATAATATTTCGATTGCTTTTGGACTGAAATCCGGTGCAATTAGAACTTCAAAAAACAATTTATCCATTTCAGTAGCAACTGTTTCATCGATACCTTTATTTGTTGCAATGATACCGCCAAATGCGCTCACCGGATCACAGGAGAGTGCGTCTTTCCATGCATTCAACGCAGATTCACGTGTAGCGACTCCGCAAGCATTATTGTGTTTTACTATGACATAAGTGCAACCTTCATTTTCGCGAAAATCTGCGAGCAAATACAAAGCACTATCTACATCCAAAAGATTATTATAACTGAGCTCTTTTCCCTGAATTTTTTCAAAAATATCTTCCAGATTACCGCTGAAACTTCCCGCCTGATGGGGATTTTCTCCATATCGCAAAGTGTAATTTTTAATTCCGGAAAACCAATTTGAAATTTCTGTATCGTAGTTGGATGTGGTAGCAAATGCCCGAAGTGCAAGTTCTTTTCTCACTTCCTCAGAAATTTGCCCTGAATTACCTGAATATTTTTCAAAGAAATAGGCATAATCTGATTTGTTTGCAACGATGCTGGTATAGCGAAAATTCTTAGCTGCTGCGCGTATGAGTGAAACGCCACCAATGTCTATTTTTTCAATAATATCTGGATCACTGGCACCGCTGGCAACAGTTTCTGAAAAAGGATATAAATCCACTACAATCAGGTCATAAAATGGAATTTGATACTGCTCCATTTCCTCCATGTCCTGTATATTGTCTTGTCTTGCCAATATTCCTCCGAAAACTTTGGGATGCAAAGTTTTTACACGACCACCAAGGATACTTGGGTAACCGGTAACATCCTCTACAGCCACACATGGAATACCCATGTCTTCTATAAATTTTCTGGTTCCGCCTGTAGAGTAAAAAACCACTCCGTCTGCATACATTTTTTGAATTATCGGCTCCAGACCATCTTTGTAAAATACAGAAATCAGTGCCTTTTTTATCTTCACGTCCACGCCGCGAAATTAAGTCCGACAGGCGGCCTGGGAAAGAAGAACGGTAAAAGTTTTGGACAATCTGTAAACAGAATCAGACACTGTTCAGGGTATCCTTTATTTTGTTAAAACCCGCTCTCAGCAAGGCTGAATTTGCAAAATAGGTGTCAAAAACTTCCGCATCCATTGCATTCCACGCTGCCCTGTTTAACTGAATCCAACTTCCCGGTTGAAATGCGTTTTCTGAATTCGCTTCACTAAAACGGTTCCAGGGACAAACTTCCTGACAAATATCACAGCCAAAAACCCAACCTTGCAATTTATCCCGAAAGCCATCCGGAATTTTATCCCGCAATTCTATCGTGAGATATGAAATGCATTTAGATGCATCCACGATGGAATTATCGAGAATGGCGTCTGTAGGACATGCATCAATACATGCCGTGCAATTTCCGCAGTGATCGGTTTGAATGGTATCGGGTTCAAGTTCTATATCGCATAAAATACTCGCAATAAAAAAATAAGAACCTATGGGTTTTCGAAGCAATAAACTGTTCTTTCCAATCCATCCAAGTCCTGCCTGAACGGCCCATTGCCGTTCCATTACCGGTGCGCTATCCACAAAAATCCGATAATGAAATTCACCATAAATGGATTTTATTTTTTCTGCCAGAGGATGCAATTTATTTTTAATTACTGTATGATAATCCTCGCCATACGCATATCTGGCAATTTTTGGGGCACCTTCAATTTGTATTGCTGAAGGAAAATAATTGTATAAAAAACAAATTACGGATTTCGCACCCGGCATTAATTTTTCGGGATCCAAACGCTTTTCGAAATGATTTTCCATATATTTCATTTCGCCATGAAAACCTTGACTCAGCCAGCTTTTCAGATGTTCTTCCTCTTCTTCGAGTTTGCGAACTTTTGCAATACCGCAAGCCAGAAATCCTGCTTCTTCAGAAAGTTTAATAATATCGGATTTCAGGTCCAATTGATTTGTTGTTAAAACAATCCGCCTTTGGTTCTATCGGGAATTTTACCCAGATGCCGGTATGCAAGCTCGGTGGCTTCACGACCTCTTGCCGTGCGCTGAATGTAACCTTCCATAATCAGAAATGGTTCATATACTTCTTCTATGGTTCCGGCTTCTTCACCAACCGCTGTCGCTATGGTATTTAATCCTACAGGGCCACCTTTAAATTTATCAATAATGGTGCTCAGCAATTTGTTATCCATTTCATCCAGACCATGCATATCCACATTTAACGCGCTGAGGGCCATTTGCGCAATTTCCATGGTAATGGTACCATCCCCTTTTATTTGCGCAAAATCACGGGTACGTCTGAGAAGCGCATTGGCAATTCGCGGGGTTCCACGACTTCTTCTTGCGATTTCAAATGCTGCTGTTTCCTGTATAGGCGAATTCAAAATATTGGCACTGCGCAACACAATATGAGAGAGTATTTCTGCGGTATAATATTCCAAACGGAAATTAATTCCGAATCTCGCACGAAGGGGAGAGGTAAGTAAACCGCTGCGGGTAGTGGCTCCAACCAAAGTAAAAGGGTGCAGGGTGATTTGTACACTTCGCGCATTTGGACCGGTATCAATCATGATATCGATCTTGTAATCTTCCATTGCGCTATACAAATACTCTTCCACTACCGGACTGAGCCTGTGAATTTCATCGATGAATAAAACGTCACCTTCCGCAAGATTGGTAAGCAATCCGGCAAGGTCACCAGGTTTTTCCAATACAGGTCCGCTGGTGATTTTCATGGACGCTCCCAATTCGTTGGCCACAATATGGCTGAGTGTGGTTTTACCCAAACCCGGAGGGCCGTGCAACAAGATATGATCCAGTGCTTCACCGCGTAGCTTGGCCGCCTGCACAAAAACCTGCAGGTTGTCCATAATCCTTTCCTGTCCTGTGAAATCGTCGAAACGCTGCGGACGCAGCACTTTTTCAATTTCTTTTTCGACGCCGTTAAGGTGTTCGGATGTAGGATCCAGATTGGGATTCATTCAGGTATACAAAATTGGGTGATTTATGCCAAACCACAAAGGGCAGCAACAGTTTTTTATCCTCTATTTATTCGCTATACGGTGCAGGATCAATACCATTTTCTTCACAACGTGCGATAAAAAAATCCTTCATTTCCTTGTAATTTACAAAGTCAATTTCATCAAACTGGAAACCATTTTTATTTAAAAGCCAGATTGCAATTTCACTGTAATCGGGTATATAATCCCTGCTGTTTCTGTTGCCGAATCTTTGCCTTTCCTGGTAACTGCTAATTTCGGAATAACTGTAATAACGCCAGGTGGGTCGCATAAATTTTCTCCTGCAAAACTTGTCATTCGACATTTCCCAATAATATAAATGCCCAAGTGTGAAATCGAGATACAGGTAGAGCACGAATAATGGAATTGCCACCACCAGCATGGAAAAGCGATTGAGCCCAAGGGAATAAATAAAAAATAAAATAACTGTAAGTATGGTAACACCAATTAGAATTCTGGATGTAATAAACTTTTGGTTGAATTGTGATTTAACAATTGGGGTGCCGGGAATCATTAATTCGTTATCCGATTCTCTTTCTGCTTGCATTTTAAAAATTAAATATGTCAAATTTATCAGAAGAGAGGTGAAAATGCAAATACTTTAATACAATTCAACACAAGCGCCGGTGGCCTCACGGAGGAATAAAAAGAAGCCGCTGGCCCCAAGCTACTGGCCGCTGGCTCGCCATTGCCAATGTTCTGTGATTTCTGTGTTATCTGTGCGCTTTTTTTGAACACATTTCCTTGTGTTGAAAGGTTTTTTTAATTAATTCAATTCAACACAAGCGCCTGCGGCGCCGCAAAGGACCGCAAAGGGCACCCGCCCGAACCGGTACGGGCGGGCAAGGAATACAGAATACAAAATAAACGCAGCGCATGGCAAAATTCAATCTCAGTGCGCAACTGGAACTTTTGGCCTTTTGCATTGAATTGTTTTTAAGGTAAAAATTAATTAGAATAAAATGAAAAATAAATATAAATAAAATTAATTACGATACTTGAGAACAAACAGGTATAGCTAATTGTAAGCCTTGTTTTATGGTTACTCATTTTGCGTAAAACATCAATTTCTATAATGGAAGGAGCTAACATAAAAAGCGTCAATCCAAATAAAAACAATTTGAGGATTACATATGGGTAACCCATGAATAAATGCTGCAACCCAAATTTGTCGATTCCAATATTTATCAAGGTAAATAGCAACATTAAAAAACTATACATACTATTTTATTTCCAATACCAAACGAATTTAATGATAAAATGTGACCTGATTGAAAAGAAATGGTGTGTGAAGAAAATGTACTAAAAAATGTTAAATTCATAGTTTTGTTTTCAAACCGAATGCGTTGTCCGCCTACACATCCCTAATATGATATGAAGAAATAAATGATGCTATTTATAATGCCTTTGAGCATGAAAATAGCTATAGCGCGTTTTCCCGATAATAAGAGATTTCAACAAAAAAATTAAGCAATGTGAATTTGAAAAACCGCAATGCTTTCACTTGGAAAATTTATTCCGGCAAAGGTTTTTCAAAAGCCAGAGAACGCAACTTTTTTTCGAGCGTTTCGTTCACGGGCCACAGAGGCTGTCTAACAACATTCTCGCACAATCCCATCTCGTTCAACATTACTTTTATTCCTCCGGGACTGCCATCTGCAAAAATAGCAAGCGCACCTTCCAGAATTTTGTATTGCAGATTTTTCGCTTGTTCCCAATTGCCGTTCAAACAGGCTTTGACCATAGAAGTAAATGTTTTTGGATAAGCATGGTTAATTACAGAAATTACGCCAACTGCCCCGCAGGCCATCATTGGAAATGTTAATGCATCATCTCCGCTGATTACTAAAAATTCATCGGGTTTACGGGCCATTAATTGCATTACCTGTTCCATATTTCCACTAGCCTCCTTGGTTGCAATCATAGGTGCCAATTCCGCTATTCTGCACTGGGTTTCCCAGGTCATATTGCTTCCGGTTCTGGAGGGAACATTATAAATAATAATTGGAAGCGGAGTATTAGCTGCAATGCTTTTGTAATGCTGGTAAATGCCTTCCTGGTTGGGTTTGTTATAATAGGGACTTACGGAGAGAATTGCAGAAAATCCGTTTAAATCTGCCGTTTTCATACTGTCAATTACTTCTGCAGTATTATTACCACCAATACCTAAGACCAACGGCAAACGTTGTTGGTTGGCTTCGCGAATGGTATCGATTACCAATTGCTTTTCCTTTTTATCCAGTGTTGCACTTTCCCCTGTAGTTCCCAGAACTACAAAATAATCTGTGCCATTGGCAATCTGGTGTTCCACCACCTTTGCCAATGCCTGGGTATCCACACTACTATCTTTTTTGAAGGGCGTAACCAGTGCTGTACCTGTACCATAAAAGGAGTTCATAGCGCAAAATTAATTCAGATGAGGCGATTAACCGATTTTTTGCAGGTAAAATTCCAGATCTGCAATATATAGTTCGATTTTTGGCTTATCCGGATCTCCCAATATGATATCGTAAAACTCTGTGGCTTTATCCCTGTTATAGCCTATCCTGCATGTAGCACTTGTAAATCCGGCAATACTTTTCAATGGCATTCGCCCATCCAGATTTAGATTAATAAAATAATCATAAGGTTCAGCCATCAGTTTTTTTACCTGTGTGGTTTTGGGCATTCCCAAACTATTAAAATCGTTTTTAGACAAATGAATCGTATTGTCATCCGGAGAAGCAGGAATATTGGCGGCTTTGCGTTTGTGGAAATAGATTACCGTAGTAATTGCTTTTTGCTTTTCATTCAAGAAAGCAATGAATTTCTGAATGGCTTTTTTTTCTCTGGCTTCTGTAGTCTGATATTCATCATAAGCTAACATCACCGTTTTTACCTTATCCAGAGGCAGAAAATTCCTGCTTCTGGTCTTCTTCCCGGCCAGCTTTCGCAGGGTACGCACTCCCAAATTATATTTCAGACCTTTAGCCAATTTCCCCATCAAATCTATTGATTATTTACAAATATTGTACCTGACTCAAAGAAGAAATGGGAAACATCACCAATCCAGTTTCACTAACCAATCATTCCTAAAAATGCATCCTCATCAATAATTTTTACTCCCAAATTGGTTGCTTTTTCCAATTTCGCCGGTCCCATACCATCTCCGGCCAGCAAATAATCGGTTTTCCCACTCACGCTCCCCGCACATTTGCCGCCGTTTTGTTCAATCAAATCTTTGGCCTCATCTCTCCCGAATTTATTGAATACACCGCTGATTACAAAAGTTAAACCCTGTAATTTATCTGAAACCGGACCGGTAACACCGGTTTTTTCCAACTGAATTCCGGAATTCTCCAGTACAACAATAATTTTTTGATGCCCCGGCTTATCAAACCACTGAATCACACTTTCTGCGATACGTTCTCCTATTTCATCAACAGCAATTAATTCATCTTTGGTTGCGGTTCTTAAAGCATGAATACTGGTGAATTTATTTGCCAGTTTTTTTGCAACAGTTTCCCCCACAAATCGAATTCCCAATGCAAACAATACACGTTCAAATGGTATTTTTTTACTGGCTTCAATTCCTTCCAGAATATTATTCACCGATTTTTCCCCCATGCGCTCCAGTTGTATCAAATCCTCAAATTTCAAAGCATACAAATCGGAAACATTTTTTACGAGATTATTCTTATATAAAACCAATGCCATTTCACTTCCGATGCTCTCAATATCCATTGCTTTTCTGGCCACAAAATGCTCAATTTTCCCAATTACCTGTGGCGGACAATTGTCTTCATTCGGGCAATAATGTTGGGCTTCTCCTTCATTGCGAATTAGTGATGTACCACATTCCGGACATTGGGTTATATAAACCGTTTTTCCCAAATGGGCCTTGCGTTGTGAAAAGTCAACGCCGGTAATTTTTGGAATAATTTCTCCACCTTTTTCAATAAAAACCATATCCCCGATACGCACATCCAAACGTTCAATTTCATTGGCATTATGAAGCGATGCGCGTTTTACGGTGGTTCCCAACAAAAAGGTGGGCTTCAATTCTGCAACCGGAGTAATTGCACCGGTTCTGCCTACCTGATAGGTGATCCCCATTAATTCCGTAATGGCGCTTTCCGTTTGAAATTTATAAGCAATAGCCCATCGCGGTACTTTGGCTGTAAATCCCAATTCTTCCTGCAATGCCAGATCATTTACTTTGATCACTACACCATCTGTATCGTAGGAAAGGTTATGTCTTTCTTTATCCCAATAATGTAGAAATTCCATGATTTCATCCACCCCTTTACATACTTTGGTCTGGCTTGCAATTTTAAGTCCCCAGGAACCCGCAGCCCTTATGGCCTCGAAATGGGTATTAAAAGGGATTTCATCCGCCAAAAAATGATAAAGCGTAATATCTAAAGGTCGTTTTGCAACTTCTGTGCTATCCTTAATTTTCAATGAACCAGCTGCAACATTTCTGGGATTTGCATAGGGAAGTTCCCCAATTTCTATTCTTTCCTCATTTAATCGCTCAAATCCTTTTCTATGCATAAATATCTCCCCGCGTATTTCAAAATTCGGATGAAAATTTCCCTGTAAATGTTTTACCAGACTGCGTATGGTTTTTACATTGTTGGTTACATCATCTCCCTGTGTACCATCTCCTCGGGTAACAGCCTGAACCAATTTGCCTTTTTCATAAAACAGGGAGATCGCAAGCCCGTCAATTTTTAATTCACAAACATATTCCACTTCCGCACCTGTAGTTTTGCGAATTCGGTTGTCAAATTCACGAAGTTCCTCTTCGGAATAGGTATTACCAAGCGATAACATACGACGTCTGTGGGGTACAGTTTCGAAATCACCACTGATGCCGCCACCCACATTATGGCTCGGACTTTCCGGAGAAATAAAATGGGGGAATTGCTCTTCTAAAAGTTCAAGTTCTTTAAGCCTTCGGTCAAATTCCAGATCGCTGATAACTGGTTCAGCAAGGATATAATATTTATAGTTGTGGTCGTTCAGTTCCTTCACCAAAGCGTCCATTTTAAGTTTAGCCTCTTCAGGTGTCATGTGGCGAAGATAAGAGAGAGAACAAAAACCACAAGGCAGGTAATTAAATCTTCGTAAGTCTATATTTTCTGTAATATTAAAAAAGCACAGAAGGAAATCATGTCTTTACGGCCAATCGTCTATTTGTTTCGAGTATTACTTGGCTAATTAATGATATAGAATTTGACAATTGCAGTAAACTTTTTAGATGCTGATTACTGTGCTTGGGAAATTGATTTACTTCGGATTATTTGAGGCATACTATTTCAAAGAAATGAATATTAAAGGAGTAAAATAAAAATGAAGTAATATCAATTTTACCGAATATCCAGAGGATAGTTAGCATGAACCCCAACAACAGTAAATATTAAATGATTTCTGATGAAGTAGTAGGAAATTTCGTAACATAAATCATGTTGTTCCACCGCGTTATACTTTATCTTTCCGCTTCATTCCCATGAAAACCAAAATGTTGCACTGGGTCAGGTTGTCTATTTTTGCAGTCTTGCCTTTCCTGGCTGCGAGTTGTACCCACTACTATTACATTACCCCCACTCAAAATGTACCATTATTGCAGGAAAAAGATGATTTCAGGGCATCCGCTTCTGTTGGGGGCGGACAGGAAATTAGTACTGTGAATATTCAGGCAGCCTGGGCCTGGCGGGAAAATTATGCGCTCATGGCAAATTATATGTGGGCAGATGGAGGAGAAAAATCAAACAATAGCGGAAATGGAAATTATTTGGATGCCGGTGTTGGTTATTTTACTCTTTTGGGAGAAAACTTTGTTTTTGAAACCTTTGCTGGTCTGGGATACGGGGAACAAAATCATCGTTATCCTACTGCTTTAGGGAATAACATTTCTTATGGACCCAGCAGTGCCTATCTCAATTTCTCGAGATTATTTTTGCAACCTTCTATAGGTTTCAGCCACTCTGCTTTTGATATTGCTCTCACTCCGGCTATTAGTAACATTCATTTTTTTAGAGTTAATAATGCCCGAAACGACCCGGATGTTGCCGAAATTGACGGGAATAAAAATTCATTTCTATTTGAACCTGGAATTACTGCCAGATTCGGTTGGAAGTATGCAAAACTACAAGTTCAATATGTGCACATGTTCAATATTTCGAATCCGAATTTAAAATTTGAAGCGGACAAAATAAGCCTTGGAATTTCGATCGCCTTTTCCTCATCTTACTAGAACGTATCTCAAAAGTAGTTTTCAAGTCAATTCCAAGCAATTTTGCGCAAAACAAGGCGCTTTTCGAATTTCAGGCTGGTTGCCTGAAAAAGAGAAGCAACGCAGTGTTGCGCAAAATTTCGCAGGAGAAAATAAATAGATTTTAGTTTAGTTGAATTGACTAAAAGGACTTTTGAGATACGTTCCAGAACGTATTAAATATTCCGGATTACAATTATCACCCTTTTAAAGGCTTTTTTTACGCAATAATTGTCGATTCGATGGTCCATCAACCATCTTCAATTGCATAAAAATATCAATTATTTCAATATCGGCTATTGGTGTATTCCGTTATCGAATTGCAGTTCAAATACCGGGCTTGGAACAACTGGATTTTTTTCTGCTTTGAAAAAATGGAAACAACTGTAGCTTAAAAATTCACTTGTGCCTGCAACCGTAGTAACCTGCCTTTTTGGAAGTTATTCTGGTTGGCATAATCTTCAAATCTGCGCTCAGAAAATGTGTACATGGCTACAAGTTCAAAGTTAGCTGAAGGTTGCCATTCTACCCCAATTTCAAGTTCTTTTACCTGATAACTTCGTGCATCCAGTTCGTGCTTTTTACCACCTTCATATTGTTGTGCACGTACAAATGGAATTAATATTTGTTTATTGAATTTTGTGAGATAGGAAAGCGTAATATAACCACCTTTTAATTTTCTTGTTTCCACTGAATCCGTTGCGGTATTAAATTCTGGTCCTTTCCCCACATTGTATTCTGCCATAATTCCAAATGGCTGGGGATAGAGGATAAATGAACCTGCAACACGTTGATCCAGATATTCTGTATTGGGTGCAAGTTTGGTTTTAGCTGATGTGGAAAGTAAGACAAACTTACCAGTATAGGCTTGAATTGCTGGTTCAATTATCTGGTTTTTGATTTGAAATGGATAAGTAATTCTGGTAACGATATGGGGTTTATTGTTTTTTTCAGGTTGGTTGGCGGTTTGTCCGTTATATGCTCCGAATGCAAAAACACCGTAGTCACCAGACCCTTTCAGTCCATCTTTTACCAAAGCGGAAAACCTTTTTCTGATTTTTTCAGGTGCCCAGTAGAAAAACACTCCCAAGTCCCGTTCATTGGATAATGCGCTGTTTAAAGCATCATTTCTATCCAAAGCCATGCGATTTTGGCTTGATTGCATATTCTCAAATCCAAAAGGTACTTTACTTTGTCCAATTCGTAAGCGAAATTCATTTTTTGAATCCAATCCAATATCCATGTAGGCATCTCTGATTTGTGCAATATGATTGGTGGTTCCAGCGCTCGACGCAAAATCAGGCTGAATATAGAAATAAACGCGCTCACTAATTTGTCCATAAAATATAATACGAATTCGACGTAAAAAGAATCCGCCACCTTCACCAATAGATTTATCACACTGTTCGCATTTTAATTTGGAGTTGGTTTCGAACAACCGATTATACCTCGCCTGCGCATATCCCCTTATTGAAATATTATCAAACCATTTACTTTTGGCCTTTTGTGTCGGGCTTGGTTGTAGTTTTAGGGTGTCTGACTGCGCAAATAGTGAGTTTCCAAATGCCCCTAATGCGATTGTTGATATGAGAATGCTTAGCTTCATTATCTCCAGGTTAATTATGTTGCAAAAAGATTTCTGAAACACTAATAAAATGATATGCCAATGTTAAATAAATGTTAAATTTCAAAATAAACGTGCATAATAGGTTGGTAATCAATTAAATAGTATTTTGAATTGGGTAATATATGCGTAACACATGATTAACCTAACGAGAACAATATCTTCCAATAGAGATGGAATGGACTACCTGATTTTATCTTTTTTCGATCACCTTAAAATCAAAAATGGACAAATGAAAACGGAAACATCTGATAATTTAGATGGTTTCGACAAACCCGGGAGTGAGAACGGAGATAATGATTAAAAAATCAGGTTATTTCCACGATATTTTTTCTGTTTTGTTTTCCAGCGGTATGCAAGAGATACTTCATGAGAAACGTATTTGGAAATTATGCCATCGGAAATCTGCTTATCATAGCTATATAATATCCTGTAGTTGTTATTCTGAATTCCAACATGAAAGATTGCAGCATCCAATTCGTGATTTACCTGAAATACCTGACGCATCCAAATCCCTCCCTGAAGAAATTTGTAGTTGAAAATTCCTCCAAATTGCAATTGACTGGATTTTCCCTGTTTGATATAACATGCCTGTGGTTGAATGTCCCATTTTGCATGTAGCAATTGAAATTGATACCCCCAGTGTAAGGTATATTTTCTATCTATAATAATTTCCGGATAGGTTATTGAAACACTTGGTTCAAAAAGATTATGAATTGCTGCACCAAAATTGAATTTCGGGTAACACATTAAGAAACCAATGCTTGTATTGGGTACCAGAATAAATTCTTTGACAGGAATAGGTGGGTTCTTGCTTGGATTATTGGAATTATATTGCAAATATTCCCAATTCCAATTGCTTGCGGAAACTTGTATACCCGAATAAAAAATATTTTTTGAAGAATCTCCGAATTGGAAACGGAAAGAATAGATACCGTGAATTTCATTTTTTGAAAGTATATTGTTCGGAGTAATTTCATTTACATATTGTACTCCAATACCACCATGTAATTTATCGTATCCCTGATCCCATGAGGCACAAGATGTTCTGAAACCTCCGGATAGAGTAGGCCATTTTAAGCGATAGTTTAGGGATGCGCGGCCTGCCGCATTTTCCGATTTCTCGGAAGTCCCGGCCATAGCAGGATTTAAGTATAACGGGTTTGCAAAAAACTGAGAAAATTCCGGATACTGAGCCGAAAGCATTCTGTATGTGCAAAGTAAGAATAGAAGTAGGAGTTTAAATTTCATTGATACTTTGTTGAATAAAACTATCCAGACCGAAAAATATCATAAGGCAGTAATTGGTCATTTGCTTTGAATTTAAAATCCAAATTAATAACATTTTATCCGAAAGGTAATTAATTTGAGTTTAAGGTGTAATGGAGATAATTTCTGATGTTGGATGGCAAGTGATCAAAAGAACATTTTTCCTGTGGAATGTCTTTTCTGTTTCGTTTTCCAGCGGTATGCCAACGATAACTCATGCGAACTGGGAATTGCACTTCTGCCGTCCGAAACAGTCATGTCATAGCTATATAGGAATTGAATATGATCACTCATATATCCTGCAGAAAAGATTACGGCGTCTGCATTTCGGTATTGTCCAAAAGTTTGACGATACCAGAGCCCTGCCTGAATGTTTTTAAAGTTAAATGAGCTGCCAATTACCGCTTGTGAGAAATTGCGCTGTTGCATAAAGAGTAATTGTGGTTTTGCGGAAAGCCCCCATCCTTCTTCTTGAAAGTGATACCCGAAATGAACCGTGTATCTTTTGGGTATGACTTCGTTTGGACTCTGATAAAATGAAATATTCGGCTCCAAAAGATTGTGAATTGCCGCACCGAATGTGATTTTGGTATTGGAAAATACAAGACCAAATGCCGCATTTGGATAGGAGATTGCATCGCTCATTCCTCCTGCCATTCCAGAGTCAATAAATCCAACACCAGGTACGACTTGAGATCCGAATTTTAATCTGGAGAAATCAATAAACCGATTTCCATAGGATAATTGTAATCCGGCATACAATTGGTTTTCTTCTTTGCCCAAATTCATATGGTAAGAATAAAATCCACGTATTTCACTGCTTTGTATCAAACCATCTGCCATGGCATCATGAACGATTTGTGCACCAAATCCACCATGCACTTTATCAAAACCCTGGTCCCATCCGGCACACCAGGTTCTATAGCTTCCCTGCCATTGGTTGCGGTAGTTTAATGTTGCACGTCCGGCGGCATTTTCCAGCTTTTGCGAAGTGCCGGTCAACGCGGGATTTAGATAAAGCGGATTGGCATAAAATTGGGAAAATTCAGGATCTTGTGCGAGCAGGAATTTGGAAGTGTAAATGAATATAATCAGGAGCAGGTTGTTCTTTTTCATTTTTTATATAACGGATTTAAATTTGTTTGTTTCAGTGTATTTTAAAGTAGCGCTTCTGTAACCAGTATGCATAATAAGGGTCTAAAATAATGGGTTTTTCATCCAGAAAATCAATAATCTCTTTTTCCTGCAATGCTTTCTTTATTTTACTCACATTGGCCGATGTTCCCAGTTTGTATTTTTGCAGGATTTCGGTAGCATACATGCTGCTTTCACCGTTTAAAAAAGCCTCCAGAAAATTCACCTGTGTGGCAGAAAGACTATCTGTTAAAGACTGAAAAAAAAGTGAAAACTGATCACACATTCTTTCATGGGATTTCTGAATGATTTCCATGTTGCATTTTTTTGCTGTTTGTAACCAGGCCTGTTGTGCCAATTGCTGGGTGTAATAAGGATGGCAGTCTGCCAATAATGCAATATTTGTTGCCTCTGCCTGGGAAATACTTTTACCTGTATCCCGAAACCTTTTTTGTATGAATGCAGACAGGGTTTCTTTCGTCATTTTTTGCAGAAAAATAATATCACCGAATTTATAAAAAGGCATAGATGGTTTTGTAAATACTTCCATGAGCATATGCCTTTTACTGCCATAAAAACAATAGGTAACATGCTTGTGTTTCTGAATGACAGAGCGGAATTTTTTCTGAAATGCAAGGGGATCTTCAAAAGTGGAAATATTTTGAAATTCATCCATACATACTACCATGCGAATACCTTTGTTTTTTGCGATTTTCTCGGGTAAATCCATAATATCAGCAGGGTTCTTTTTAACTTCCTTCCAATCCAGACTTACCGCAATTTCACTATTAGGGTCCGGTGATATACTGATTTTGGGGATTAGTTTTCCCAGATATTTTCGTGCATTATCAATAGCTTCTGCCAGTTTATTTCCTCCTGCATTAAGCACTGCTGTGGAATATTGCGCATAAAAGTCAGCCTCATTTCTCACACTAAAAAGATCCAGATTACATATTCGTATTTTTTTGTTTTTTCTTTTTAGCTGTGCGTTTACATGCGCTACCAGTGAAGTTTTACCCCATCTTCTGGGTGAAATCAATATGGTATTTATTCCTCCTTCAAAATTGCGTATGAGTTGTTTGGTTTCCTCATGCCGGTTGGTGAAATCGGCGTTCTCGGCACAGATCCCGAATACAAATGGAAGATTTTTTTCCATACACAAATATAGCCCTTTGCCCCGGCTTGCCAAATTATTACATACAAAAAAGTAAGTAATTAAAAGGTAACTAACTAAAAGGTAACTAACTAAATGGTGAGCTGAAGAAAAGTGCTAATCCCATTTGGGATCCGGCAAGTAGGGGATTTTTTCCATACGTTGCACGTCCATGCTCTTTGCGCCAAAATCGTTTGTAACTACCCCCTGCAAACGGTAAATACCCCGCCCCTGAAATGGATACTTCCGTGCAGCCTCAGTGAAATGTACTGTGTCAAAGAAAAAGCCTTCCCGGCCCAGCCAGGTGTCCAAACTCATGTATTCGTCTTTGATGGTGCGTGTGGGCTTAATGGTTACCAAATAACCCAAAATCTGCACCAGCCTTCCGGTGAGCTTCTGCAAGTGTCGCGCCATCAGTTGCAGTCCACCGGATTTTACAGTTTCTTCCGCCACCAGGGTAAACGGGTTGCACAGAGGAAATCCCAAAAGCTCCATTTGTTCGAAGGCATCTTCCAATTTGTCGTAAGTGAGTTCAGGCAAATGGTATTCCTTCGGGGGCTCCCGAAATAGTTTTACCATTGCCGGAACCGGTTTTTGTTTGTTGTGCAGCCAGTGTATTTCCCACATTAATTCCTTTCTGTTTTTACCGCTAAGCCGGAATGCGCCAATGCGTACCAGTATTTTTAGTTGCTCCAGCCCCGGGGCCATGCGTTCAGTAAAATCGTGCAGGTTGCGGTAATCCCCACCTGATTGGCGTTCTGCCACTATGCGCTGTGCCAGCTTTTGCTCCAGCAAAGCAGTATGTATCAGTCCCAGATAAATGGAAGTACCGCGAATGCTGGTGTGGTACTCGCTGTGGTTTACACATGGCGCGTGAATCACGGCCCCGCTCATGCGCGCCGCATGTACATAGAATTCTGTGCGGTAAAACCCTCCGAAATTGTTGATTCCCCCAACGTAAAACTCCAGCGGGTAATAGGCCTTCAGATACAAACTCTGATAGCTCTCCACCGCATAACTGGCGCTGTGCCCCTTGGCAAAACAAGAACAACTTCTTAAAATTACACATTTTCCGCAGGCTTGTTGCTTCCCTTGGTATGCCTTGGATGATAAGGGCAGTTTCTGCATCTGTTTCCGCAACAGGAACCCCGCTTTAACAGGTATTTGGCCGTAAGTATAAAAAGCCCGTTTTCGATATAAAAATCTTCTTCTTTATTATCATTTTTGGACTGACTCACCGGGCAAATGTATCATGTAGAATTATTTTTTGAAGATTTTTCTTCTTACAACAAAATGAAGAAAACCTATCTGCAGGAATTTCTCACTGTCTGTATATTTGCCGGCCATGATGATTTTGCTGTTCACCAAAACCGCACTTACTGTTGCTTTTTTATTGTTTATTGTTTTGGCGTTGGCATTGGATCTGGGAGTATTTACCAAAAACAATCCGCACAGCATTGGATTGAAAGAAGCTTTATGGAGAACCATTGGATGGGTTTCATCCGGATTGCTGTTTTCAATCGTTCTATACTTTTTTTATGCAGATTCTAATGGTCTTTCCGATAACATGAGTCTGGCCATATACAAAGACAGATTTAATTCCGATTTTCAATTGCATGGAGATTTTAAAAGAACGTTATCTGCTTTTTCTGGAGAAATTGTAACGCAATATCTCTCGGGATACTTTGTGGAATACAGCCTCAGCGTAGACAATCTGTTTGTTATGATGCTGATTTTCACATCTTTTCAGGTACAGGATAAACTGAGAAAAAATATATTGTTTTGGGGTGTGATAGGTGCCATTGTGATGCGCTGCTTGTTTATATTTATCGGAGGATTGCTCATTCATAAATTTGAATGGATTCTTTACATTTTTGGAGCAATTTTGATTTATTCCGGAATAAAATTATTGGTGCAAAAAGACAAGAAAGACGAAAAAATAGAAACGGAGAAACACCCTGTAGTGCGATTTGCCAGAAAGATACTTCCCATTTCGGAACATTCCGGGCATACGAGATTTTTCACACGGGAAAATGGGAAATTTATGTTCACCGGATTGTTTGTGGTATTGTTGGTTGTTGAGTTTTCTGATCTGGTTTTTGCCGTGGATTCAGTACCGGCAATATTTGGAATTACCCGCGATCCGTACATCGTTTTTTTCTCTAACATTTTTGCAATTCTCGGGTTGCGGAGTTTGTACTTTTTACTGAGTCACAGCTTGGAAAAATTGCATACTTTAAAATACGGTTTAAGCATTATTTTGGTCTATATCGGTGTCAAAATGGTGAGTGAATCCTGGTTTAAACTTATAGGCTTTACCCATGTTCACAACCTGATGGTATTGGTTTCCATTATTCTGTTAACCATACTTTCTTCCTATTTTTTACCACCCCAGAAGCGATTGTAATGTCCTTTGATGGATTTATGATGGATAAAATCTTAAATTCGAATTTCAATGCTCCAAAAAATCTTATTTACTTGTATTCTGATGTTTTTGATGGAAGGGAAAGCTCAAATTCCCAATGCGGATTTTGAAAACTGGACATCCACCACTTTTGAAAAACCAAAATCCTGGGTATCCTTAGGTAAACCCGGGCGTATTCAGGGGTATAAAAGTCCGTCCGCACTTCGAATTCAACGCGATGCTACCAATCCGGATGCTCCGGGAGCGGCCCTTTTGGGAACTCCTATTCCGGGCGGGATTTCTGGAGGACTACCATTTTCTGTATATCCGGATTCCGTAGTTGGTTATTTTAAATGGGCTATGAGTGCAGGTGACACCGGTGTTTTTTATGTAGATATAAGAAAAAAGGGGAAGAGCATTGCTTCTGCATTTATTCCTTTTTACGATACTGACAGCAGCAAATGGTTGCGGATTGCAGCGCCTTTTTATTTTACAGATACCGGCAATTCGGATACCATAATTGTGGCAATTTTGGCGTCCAATCCTTCAAAAAAAATAATGGGTAGTTGGCTGGAGGTGGATAGTGTGCATTTTTCAGGAGGTGTGGTTGCCGATATTCCCAATGGAAATTTTGAATCCTTTTTGGTAATTACCAGGGATGATTTAAATGATGGTTGGTACACGCCAAACCTGGCCTTGGTTGCTGGCTCCGAAGTTCCCGTGAGCAAGAGCACAGATCATGTTTTCGGAAAATATTCTGCGCGAATTCAGAATCTATATCTGGATGGCTACGGATTGTTTCCGGGTTATATTTTGAGCAGTACAAATCGCAGTGGAGCACTGGTGCCCTCATTTAAAGCGGATGGTAAAGATTCCATGCTCTATTTGAATTACAAATTTTTACCCCAAAATAACGACACCATGTCTATGGGTATTTATTATTATGACAGCGGAACGGTTGTTGGTGCGGGTTTCTTTTCTTCTGGAGCAACCCAAAATAGCTGGAAGGAAATTGGAATTCCTGTTAATTATTCCCCGTTATATAGTGGCACGCCGGATAGTGCAACTTTGTATTGTGCAGCATTTCAGGGCGGGCAAAATCCCAGAGGAGAATCTGTCCTATTTATAGATGGTCTCCGAAATAATATTCCTATGAACAAAGTAGGAAACTTACAAAAATTACATGCAACCATACAGATATTTCCCAATCCTGCCGTTGATAAAATTACCGCAATGTATACGGCGTTAGGGGATGTGGAACTAACAGTTTTAGGCATGGATGGGAAAAAATGGATATCCAAATATTATGGCAATTTGAAATATGGAAATTATTCCGGAACCATAGAAATTTCTGATTTTCCGGATGGAGTTTACCTGCTATGCATTTCTGATTCCAAACAAATACAGACAATCAGATTCCTGAAAAATTCAGGTTCAAAATAAATTATAGCTTAAAGGTTTTCGCATTTTTACCCGAGGTCATTCGCATTCATGTATTACTGAAATTCATGATTTCCATCACTTTCCGAACGTAACAGGGTGGATATTTTTGTATCATCTAAAACAAAATTCCATGAAAAATAAATACATCGTGATGCTGGCTATTGGCGGAATTGCAGGTTTTGCTTCTGCCCAAATGCCCAATCCGGATTTTGAAAATTGGACTAATGTTGTAAAGAATACACCCGCAGGCTGGACCTGTTTTGGTTTAAATAAAAAAGTAACGGGAATAAAGGGAGGCAATGCAGTTCGATTGCAAAGCGACCCCAAACAACAATCCGGACCAGGCGCAGTTATTTACGGAAATCCCGATCAGAATTTTTCGGGGGGAATAGCTTATTCCGGAAGACCGGATTCCGCAGTGGGGTTCTTTAAAATTCATATGGAAGCCGGAGATACCGCATGGTATTTGGTGTTTTTAAAGCACAAAGGTCAGTTTCTAAGCCAAAATATATTTCCGCTTTATGGAAATGACACCTCTGTTTTCAGAAGATTGGCATTTGCAATTCCATATAGCGATACAGGGCTGTCTGATACACTTATTATTGGCGTATCTTCTACTAACCCCAATAACCGTAAATTACAAAGTGTGGTTTTTGCAGATTCTCTGCAATTGATTACAGGTAGCAACAAATATGCTGTTCCAAACGGTGGTTTTGAATTATGGGGTACTTCATCCTGGGATGATTTGCAGGGCTGGTACAATTCCAATGCAGAGTACCCGAATGTGTTACAAAAACCGGTGACTAAATCTACGGATAGGGTTTATGGCTCATACGCTGCCAGAATCACAAATGTGGATTTGGGGGGCGGAGTTTATGGATATGGATACATTTTGGCCGGAAGGCAGGGCAATGATGGCCCGTTGCCGGGCTTCCCGGTTTCAGGTAAGGATTCCATGTTATACGTAAATTATAAATTTTACGCCCAGGGCGATACCATGAATATTGGAATATTGATGTATGAAAATGGAAACATGGTTGGAAACGGATTTTTAAGACAGTGGGTAAGTATTCCAACATATACCCAGGCGGCAATTCCAATTGCCTACATTCCCAATTATTCAGGAACTCCGGATAGTGCGGCAGTTTTTTGTGCTGCCTTTGTTGGAGGCGGAAAACCGCACGGCCCTTCAATACTTACCGTAGATGGTTTCCAACTAAATACGCCTTTGAATGCAATTCGGGATATGAAGAAATTAAATTGGGAATTATTCCCAAATCCTGCACAGAGTACTCTTTATATAAAAGGCGATTTTATCCCTGCTAAAACGCTATTGAATATTTATGATCTTTCAGGAAAGTGTGTATTGCATTGCCAATCTCTGGAATTTGCAAATGGAATTTTACAATTGGATATCTCAAAATTAAATTCGGGTTTGTATTTTCTGAATGCCACACAAGATTCTGAAGTCGGAAATTGGCAATTTGTTATTGAAAAATAATTAAAGAAAGGAGGTTCTGAACAGGACCTTCTTTTTATTCCTTTCTGAATTCGCCAACGTGAATAAAATGTTGTGAATACAAAAGAAAATATGCGACCTTTGCACCCTTGAAGTGAGTTCCAATCCAGTATCCGCCTTACTCGTACTACAAGATGGTACAGTTTTTAAAGGCACCGCCATCGGCAAAATAGGCACCACCACAGGTGAAATAGCATTCAATACCGGCATGACCGGCTATCAGGAAGTATTTACAGATCCATCGTATTTTGGACAAATTCTCATCATGACCAATGACCATATTGGGAATTATGGAGTACATGCAGATGAAATTGAAAGCGATGATATCAAAATTTCAGGCCTGGTTTGCAAAAAGTTTTCACACAATTTTAGCCGCAAATTGAATGCATTTAGTTTGGATGAATATTTCACCCAAAACCACCTGGTTGGCATTTCCGACGTGGATACCCGTCAGTTAGTGCGCCATATAAGACAAGCCGGAGCTATGAATGCTGTTATTTCTTCTGAAATTTCGAATGTAGATGAATTGCTAAAAATTGTTTCTGCTTGTCCGGATATGACCGGACTGGAACTCGCAAGTAAAGTTTCATCTGCAAATTTCCATACCATGGGAAATGCCGATGCTCCGCGAAAAGTGGCCCTTTTGGATTTTGGAAATAAACTGAACATTGCCCGATGCCTTGCTGAACGCAATTGCCTCGTAGGTATTTTTCCGGCAAAAACAACGGCGGAAGAAGTTCTGAAATGGAAACCGGATGGAATTATGCTGAGCAACGGCCCGGGTGACCCTGCGGCTATGGATTATGCCATTGAAACTGTAAAAACTTTGGTGAATATGGGAATTCCTACTTTTGGAATTTGCCTTGGTCATCAGTTATTGTCACTGGCAAGCGGACTTAAAACTTATAAAATGCACCACGGTCATCGCGGATTAAACCATCCGGTGAAAAATCTGGTGAGCGGCAGAAGTGAAATCACCAGTCAGAACCATGGTTTTGCTGTTGAATTTAACAATGATCTGAAAGATACCGTTGAACTCACCCATATTAATTTAAATGATGATTCAGTAGAAGGTATTCGCAGACTAGACAAACCTGCATTCAGTGTGCAACACCATCCGGAAGCCAGTCCGGGACCACACGACAGTCTATACCTCTTTGACCAGTTTGTGGAATTGATAGAGAGCCATCGCAATACCATGGCTGCAGCCAATTGAGATTTAATAAAATTAACCCGAAAGAATGAGCAGTATAATTGATATTCATGCCAGACAAATTCTGGATAGCAGAGGAAATCCCACTGTTGAAGCAGAAGTATTAACCGAAGATGGTGGTTTTGGCCGCGCAGCGGTGCCAAGCGGCGCCAGCACCGGCATTCACGAAGCATTGGAGTTGCGCGATGGTGACCGGAGCGTATACATGGGAAAAGGGGTGCTGAAAGCGGTAGACAATGTAAATAACATTATTGCCGAAGCCCTGGATGGTATGGAAGTTACAGAACAAATTGAAATTGACCATACCATGTTGGATTTGGACGGAACCGATAATAAAGGAAACCTTGGCGCCAATGCAATGCTGGCGGTTTCACTTGCTGCAGCGCGTGCCGCAGCAGATGAGCTCGGACAATCTCTGTATCGGTATATTGGTGGTGTAAATGCAAATACACTTCCAATTCCAATGATGAATATTATCAATGGCGGGGCACATGCCGATAATAGTATTGATTTTCAGGAATTCATGATAATGCCTGTCGCTGCAAATTCTTTTAGCGATGGTTTGAGAATGGGTGTGGAAGTATTTCATAACCTAAAATCGGTACTGAAATCCAAAGGATACAGTACCAATGTTGGAGATGAAGGTGGTTTTGCTCCTGAAATCAAAAGCAATGAAGAAGCAATTGAAACAGTTTTAGAGGCAATTACTGCCGCCGGATACGCTCCGGGTAAGGATATTTATATTGCAATGGATGCCGCATCCAGTGAATTTTATAATGCCGATTCAAAACTATATACCTTTAAAAAGAGCTCCGGTAAAACCATGAGCAATTTGGAAATGGTGGAATTTTGGAAAGATTGGACTGGAAAATATCCTATCCTGAGTATAGAAGATGGTTTAGCAGAAGACGATTGGGAGGGATGGAAATTGCTCACCGACGCGCTTGGATCTAAAGTGCAATTGGTAGGTGATGATCTTTTTGTAACCAATGTTAAGCGTTTGAAAAGGGGGATTGAACAAAAGGTTGGAAACTCCATTCTCGTAAAAGTGAATCAGATAGGAACACTTACTGAAACCATCAATGCAATTCAAATGGCTACTGCAGCGGGATATACCAATGTAATGAGCCACAGAAGCGGTGAAACGGAAGACAATACCATTGCGGATTTGTGTGTTGCCATGAACAGTGGTTTGATCAAAACAGGCTCTGCAAGCCGCAGTGATCGGATGTCTAAATATAACCAGTTGTTGCGGATTGAAGAAGAACTTGGCACTTCAGCGCGTTATTTGGGAATGGACTGGAAATTTGTAAATAAAGACTGACAGGATGACAAACCAAAACCAGAATAAAATTGCCATTGCAGATTACAAATGGAAATATGTAATTTATGCTTTGGTTTGTTCCGGTCTGGTTTTGGCAGGTTTCCTCACTTTTAATGCCCGCGAAAGACATTGGCAATTCTGGCTCGCAGAGGTAGTGATGTGTCTTTTTGCCTCTGGTCTTTTTTATATGCTTCTAAGTCCGAAATACCGTTTTATTGGAAGAAGCGGAGAAGAATTCGATGCGTATATGCGCCATAAATATGATGAACTTAGCAACGATGCGGGTAGGTTTCAGTATTTGGAAGATGGATTTGTTTTTCGTACCGATGAGGGTGAAATTGAAGTTTTTTGGAAGGATGTGAACAGCATTGTTGCACATTTGGAGGATGAGGTAACCAATGATGATGATATTTGTCTGCGACTCAATTATTCCGATTCTAATTTTTTAGAAGTGGATGAAGAATTGCCGGGTTGGATGAAATTTCGAAGCATTTTGGAACAAAAATTTAAGCTTCATGAAAACTGGACCCAGGAATTGCTGAGCTCCGGTCAAAAAGAAATGATTCTTTTTCAAAAAAGCTGATCCTGTTTCAATTTTGCGTCCTTTTTTAATCATTGCTGTGTAAACTCAGGTTTAGCTGTGCACTACAAATTTTATTGCGTGCAGATATCCAGTACATTTGAATTATCATTCGCCTGTGAGAAAAGTATACTATTTCGCCTTTTTCATGCTTGTGCATTCGCTACAAGCGCAGAATTCAACATTTAAACCAGGAGCGCAATATGTGTTATCTGATTTTCAAAGCCGAGCCTCTGAGTTTGGATTAACTTCAGATGATGTTTTAGGCAGCAGGGTAACAGATTTGTATACCGACAAACACAATGGCGTAACACATGCCTATATTCAACAATACCTGAATGCACGTCCAATTATCAATCAGGTTATTGGGTTGCATTATAACCGAAATGGGAGGTTAGTCTTTTGGGCAAATAATTTCACACCGGATGCCAAATCTAAAATAACCTCAATTTCTGCCGTAAAAAGCAATCAGGAAATTATCAATCTTGCCATGAAAGCAACAGCAACAGAAACAAATGTTGGAGACTTTCAAGTGGTAAGTGACATATACAAACGTTCGTTATCGGAAGCGGACAAGTTGCTGTATCCATGCTATTATGCCAATGAAAATGGAATACACCCGGCTTACAATGTGATTTATTTCGATATCAAAACCTCAGATTGGTGGAATATCATTGTTTCAGAAAATGGGGATATTCTCGATAAACTGAGCTGGACTTCACATTGTTCCTTAAATGCTCCGCATAATGTGAAGCGCCGCGCTTCAAATGCAGACGCAACATACCATGCATTAAAATTTAATATAGAAAGTCCGTTGTATGGAAAAAGATCTATCCTGTTGAATCCTAATGATAGTTTGGCTTCCCCTTTTGGCTGGCATGATGTGGATGGAGCAGCAGGTGCAGAGTTTACCACAACAATTGGTAATAATGTGCTGGCCAGCGAAGACCATGACGGAAACAATATTGCCGGATTTAGCCCAGATGGTGGTTCGTCTTTGTTATTTGATTTCTCCTACGATTCAGCTGAAATAGATCCGCTGAATTATGAAAGCTATGCTATTACCAATCTTTTTGTTGTAAATAATTTAATGCATGATATCCTCTATGGATATGGATTTGATGAAAATGCCGGAAATTTTCAATTGAATAATTATGGAAGGGGTGGCGCAGGGAGTGATGAAGTAAATGCAGATGCACAGGATGGCAGCGGTACCAACAACGCCAATTTCTCTACCCCTCCGGATGGGTCTAATCCCAGAATGCAAATGTTTATATGGGATGCAGATGCCGGTACAAATGGTGCCACATTACAGGTAAATAGCACAGGTGGTTCAAAATTCAGGGTTGGAAAAGCAGTTTTTGGAACCTCACTTTCCACAACTCCGATTACGGCAATGCTGGTAATGGTAGATGATGGGGTTGGAACAGGGGAAAAAGGATGTTCTGCCTTGAAAAACGGCATTAAAATCAAAAATAATATTGCTGCAATAGAGCGCGGTGGGTGCACTTTCGTAGAAAAAGTCTATAACGCCCAATTAGCCGGGGCAATTGCAGTGGTAGTGCTGGATACTTTCGAAGGAGATCAGATAATTCTTATGGGAGGATCTGATTCCAGAATTACCATTCCTGCTGTATTCGCCAGGTTCTCTGATGCCAATGAGTTGTTTGAATTGATGCTCACCGGTACTGTAAATATTTCCTTGTATGACAGCACTGGTTTTGTTCCAAAAACTGACAGCGATTTGGATTTGGGAGTTATCGCACATGAATACACCCACGGTGTTTCTAACAGGCTTACATGTGGTCCGTCAAATTCTAACGCATTGAATAATGCAGAACAAATGGGTGAGGGGTGGAGTGATTTTCTGGGACTCGCTCTCACAGTTAAAATGGGCGATGTGGGAACCACCGCCCGCGGTATTGGCAATTGGTTAATTGGTCAGGACCAAAAAGGTGGGGGAATTCGCACCTATCCTTATTCAACCAGCATGACCATCAATCCGCACACCTATAAAAATGTAAAAACGGCATCTTCAGGCGGCAGAACAGAGGTCCATTATTTGGGTGAAGTCTGGTGTGCCATGTTGTGGGACCTCCACTGGAAACTGGTAGAAAAATATGGCTACGACCCGGATTTGTACCATGGAACCGGTGGAAATAATACTGCAATACAGTTGGTTTTGGATGGTATGAAACTTCAAAAATGCAATCCGGGATTTGTAGATGGCAGAAATGCAATACTGATGGCCGATAGCTTAAATAACGGGGCTGCCAATTCCGATTTAATCTGGCAGGTATTTGCCAGAAGGGGACTAGGTTTTTCCGCATCTCAGGGATCTTCTTTCAGCACCGGCGATGGAGTGGAGGCATTCGATTTGCCGGGTCAGCAAAGCAGGGTGGTTAATCTGAAAACACAATTTGCTTCCATCAGACCCAACCCCGTTCAAAACATATTATATGTGGAACCTGCCTCTTTGCAGTCTTTGGAAAATCTAAGAATCATGGATGCAACAGGCAGAAATATTTCAGTAAGCATGCGCAGATATTCAGATGGCTATTGGATGGTGAATACAGAAGAATTACGGGTAGGAATTTATTTTCTGCATGTAGAAACAAACACAGGGGTGCAAGTAATGCAGTTTATTAAAAACTGATTATTTTTTTCGTGCAAGTCGGAACGAAACGGAATTAATTGCATCATACCCTGCAAAACTGTCCTTACTTAGATATTTAATGTCGAAGTTCAAATTAATAGGACTTCCAAAAGCTGTTAACGCAAATTCAAAAGTGCCTGCTGAATTATACCTCCATTGACTGGTAGCAGGCAAGTCAAATAAGTACGTACCATTTGCACAGGTATCCGTGCCTTCCGTGAGGTTGCAGGTATCCGCCTGATTATGAAATACAATAAATTCATCATCCATTTGGCAGGGTTGCGTTTGCAATTCATTGCCATTGTAAATAATGGACTTTACAATCCATACCTTTTTTGAATTTCCACTGAGCCTATAAATACTATCCGGTTTCACATTAACATTAAGAGATTTGGAATCGGTCAATCCATCGCCATTCTTCACCAATAAATTCACCTGGTACAATCCCGCATCCGTGAAAACATATTGAGGTTGAAATTCTTCCGATTTCCAATTTAATGCCGGCATTTCCCAAAAACTGACCGACACATTTTTACTGGAATTCAGGAAAACCAATGTATCACCCTCATATACCTCAAAAAGTGAAAAACCAAAATCTGCTACCGGAGATGGCTCTGTTTGTTTTTTGCAGGAAATTGCCGGTAAAGTGACAAACAAGGCAATGATATAAATGTAATTGCGCATAAAGGTTCAGGGCTGTTTCACAAAAGTATGCTACAAAAGGCGAAGCGAGAAATTTCAACCTTCGGAATCCATCCATATCGAATGTCAAATCAAGGCCATTGCAATCTTAATGGTTGAGTTTTTTAAGGAATTGTTATTTTTGCATCCCGTTTCGAAAAAATAAATTGATGTTTATCCTTTCGGTACTCTGTTTAACTATGCTTGCCTATTTACTGGGTTCTATACCTAGTGCTGTTTGGGTTGGTCAAGCCTTCTATGGTATAGATGTGCGAGATTTTGGCAGTGGAAATGCAGGTGCTACCAATACTTTCAGAGTATTAGGCAAGAAAGCCGGTGCAGGTGTTTTGCTGATGGATGTTATTAAAGGCTTTACTGCAGCCTGTCTGGTGAATTATTTACCAGAAGTAAATCCGCTTTTTCATAAAACACAGTACATCAACCTTCAATTGCTTTTTGGTTTGAGCGCTGTTTTAGGGCATTTGTTTCCGGTATTCGCAGGCTTTAAAGGTGGAAAAGGTATTGCCACACTTTTCGGTATGCTGATTGCAATCCACTACATCAGTGCTATTGCGTGCCTGGGGATTTTTATATTTATACTTTTTGCAACCAGATTTGTTAGTCTCTCTTCCATTTCTGCGGCAATCATGTTCCCAATTCAACTGATTTGGATATTCAAACGGGATGAACAATTGTTTATTGCATTTGGCGTTTGCGCCGCATTGTTGGTTATACTCACCCATCGTAAAAACATTAACCGATTGCTCTCCGGAAACGAAAATAAAGCGAGATTGTTAAGAAGGCATTATAGAAATGGTTAGAGGTTTTTCACATTCTCCGGATCTGCTGGAGGAAATTGAACTGAAAGAGGAACTGGCGCCGGGTTGGGCAGTTATTTTGTATAATGATGATGTGAATACTTTTGAATGGGTTATTGAATGCCTGATTCGGTATTGTAAACACGAAGAAATGCAAGCGGAACAATGCGCCTGGATTGTACACACCAAAGGCAAATGCACCGTGAAGTCGGGAGATTATAATGCTCTGGAACCAGTTTGCACAGCATTGTGTGATAATGGCCTTTCTGCAGCACTGGAGGAAATTAAATGAAAAAAGTAGTAGACGGCGCGGAAGCTGCAATTGCAGACATTCCAAGCGGAGCAACATTGATGCTCGGTGGTTTTGGCCTTTGTGGTATACCGGAAAATTGTATTACAGCCCTTGTAAATAAAGGAATTAATAACCTGGTGTGCATTTCCAATAACGCAGGGGTTGACGATTTCGGAATTGGCCTGATGCTTCAAAAAAAGCAGGTTCGAAAAATGATTAGCTCCTACGTTGGAGAAAATGATGAATTCGAAAGACAACTTTTGAGTGGAGAGCTCGAAGTAGAACTCATACCGCAGGGTACGTTAGCTGAGCGATGCAGAGCTGCTGGCTCCGGAATACCGGCATTTTATACTCCCGCCGGATATGGAACTGAGGTGGAAGTTGGAAAAGAAGTGCGTGAATTCAATGGAAAAAAATACTTACTGGAGCATGCCTTTGATTCCGATTTTGCAATTGTAAAGGCCTGGAAAGGCGATACACATGGTAACCTTGTATTTAAAGATACTGCGAGAAATTTCAACCCCATGATGGCCATGGCTGGAAAAATCACTATTGCAGAAGTGGAAATACTTGTACCTGCAGGTGAAATTCACCCCAATGATGTTCATGTCCCCGGCATTTTTGTGCATCGCATTTTTCAGGGTACCAATTACGAAAAGCGCATTGAGCAAAGAACGGTAAGACCAAGAAATTGATCCGGTGAAACTTATTTTCGCCTCCTCCAACAAGCACAAAGCCGATGAAATCAGACAGGTTCTTGGAGAATCTATTCAAATTATTCTGCCCTCTGATTTGGGCTACACAAAAGAAATTCCTGAAACCGGAACCACCCTGGAAGAAAATGCATGGATTAAAGCCATCGCTATTTTCGAACAATTTCATTTGCCGGTAATTGCAGATGACACAGGCCTTGAAGTGGAAGCCCTTAATGGGGCTCCTGGAGTGTATTCAGCCAGATTTGCAGGAGAAAATGCAACCTTCAATGACAATTGCAATTTGTTATTGCACAAGTTAAAGGGCGTTTCTAACCGAAAGGCTGCTTTTAAAACGGTGATTTGTTTTTTGGATGAAAATAATAGGAAGCATCTATTCCATGGAGTGGTAAAAGGGGAGATACTTGAACATTTTTCCGGCGAAGGTGGTTTTGGTTATGATCCCGTTTTTCGACCGGAAGGGTATTCGAAAACCTTTGCGGAGATGACCTTAGAAGAAAAAAACAAGATCAGCCATCGCGCGTTGGCAATACAGAAATTTCAAAGTTTCATTCAAGCTATGGAACGTCATGAAAGATAAAATTCCACCATTGCAAGTGGAGGAATTCAACTATGCATTACCAGATGACCGAATAGCCAGACATCCGGTGCACCCGCGCCACAACAGCAAGCTGTTGGTTTGGAACGGACATAAATGCGAAGATTTTCAATTTTGTGATTTACCGGCCTTTATAGACAAACAAACACTGATGGTATTCAATGACACCAGGGTAATTCCTGCCCGATTGGTGTTTCAGCTGCCACCATCTGATGCCCGAATTGAAGTTTTTTTATTGCAGCCTGCAGATCCAGGTTGGAAAATATGGGAATGCCAAATTGGAAACAGAAAGAAATTCAAGGAGGATATCGTATTGCGTCGCACCTTACAGGTAAAGGGAGAAGATTGGACCCTGGAAGTGCATTGGAACGATCGCGCAAGTAATAAAGTGACATTGTTTTGTGCCCAAAATTCGGATATGCATGCAGTATTGGATGCATTCGGAACTGTTCCGCTGCCTCCATATTTGCATCGTGCGGCAGATGCGGAAGACAAAATGGATTATCAGACCATATTTGCGCGCAATGAGGGTGCTGTGGCTGCACCAACCGCATCGCTGCATTTCACAGAGCTGGTAATGCAGGCTTTAAAGAAAAAAGAAGTTAAAACATCTTATATCACGCTGCATGTTGGCATGGGAACGTTTAAACCAGTTACTGCAACAACTGCAAATGCACACGATATGCATGCAGAGCGTTTCGTGGTAACGGAATCTTTTTTAAAAACGCTGAAATCCCATTTAGGCAGTAAAATTATTGCGTCAGGAACAACATCCCTGCGGGTGCTGGAAAGTTTGTTTTATATAGGCGCAGCTTCACTATTGAATATAAAAAACCCGCAAATCGTTGCCAGGGATGTGGGTTTTCTTGAAGAATTCAATGGAATTTCTTTGCAGGCTGCAGTAGACGAATTGTTACGGCTGGCAGCAAATAATGGCGGCGAGATTCGGGGAGAAACTTCCATATTTATTTTACCGGGATTTGAATTTAGAATTTGCACCGGGCTCATCACCAATTTTCACCAACCGGGAAGTACATTATTGATGTTGGTTGCGGCATTTACAGGAGGCAAATGGAAGGAGATCTACGGCCACGCTATGTCCCACGGGTACAGGTTTTTGAGTTACGGGGATGGCAGTTTGTTATTCAGGGAAAAATAATTTCCGGTTTTGTTAATAAATATACGAAAAGAGATATAAATGGGTGCGAAAATATATTACCTTTGTCGCCCCGTTCTGAGAAATTTGATGGAGTAAAAAAGGAAGAAAAAAATATTTCAAATAATGCTTGACATTATGAAATAAATAAACTTACCTTTGCACCCCCGTTCAGATAGAAGGCTAAGGAAAAAGAGGCGAAAAAATAAATTTCAAATTTTTTTCAAAAGGTACTTGACAATATGAAAGTAAAAATCGTACCTTTGCAGCCCCGTTTAGGAAATGGGAAAAACAGAAATAGATTCGCTTCGGCGATTTTATAAAGTTCTTTGAAAGAAAAGTAAGGAATAGCGAGCCACCGAAGAATAAATTCTTTGGGGAAAGTCGGAGATCAAAATCTTTTACTATGGAGAGTTTGATCCTGGCTCAGGATGAACGCTAGCGGCAGGCCTAATACATGCAAGTCGAGGGGTAAATATTGTAGCAATATGATATGAGACCGGCGCACGGGTGCGTAACACGTATGCAACCTACCTTTTACTGGGGAATAGCTCAGAGAAATCTGAATTAATACCCCATAACACTGCGAAAAGGCATCTTTTTGTAGTTAAAGCTCCGGCGGTAAAAGATGGGCATGCGGAACATTAGCTAGTTGGTGAGGTAATGGCTCACCAAGGCTACGATGTTTAGGGGGTCTGAGAGGATGATCCCCCACACTGGTACTGAGACACGGACCAGACTCCTACGGGAGGCAGCAGTAGGGAATATTGGGCAATGGACGCAAGTCTGACCCAGCCATGCCGCGTGCAGGATGAATGTCCTATGGATTGTAAACTGCTTTTATACGGGAAGAAACCCCAGGATGCGTTCTGGGCTGACGGTACTGTATGAATAAGGATCGGCTAACTTCGTGCCAGCAGCCGCGGTAAGACGAAGGATTCAAGCGTTGTCCGGATTTACTGGGTTTAAAGGGTGCGTAGGCGGAACTTTAAGTCAGTGGTGAAAGCTCTCGGCTCAACCGAGAAATTGCCATTGAAACTGATTTTCTTGAATACAGTTGAGGTAGATGGAATATAACATGTAGCGGTGAAATGCTTAGATATGTTATAGAACACCAATTGCGAAGGCAGTCTGCTAAGCTGTTATTGACGCTGAGGCACGAAAGCGTGGGGAGCAAACAGGATTAGATACCCTGGTAGTCCACGCCCTAAACGTTGATTACTCGCTGTTGGCGATACACTGTCAGCGGCTAAGCGAAAGCGTTAAGTAATCCACCTGGGAAGTACGACCGCAAGGTTGAAACTCAAAGGAATTGACGGGGGCCCGCACAAGCGGAGGAGCATGTGGTTTAATTCGATGATACGCGAGGAACCTTACCTGGGCTTAAATGTCAAGTGATCGCTGCCGAAAGGTGGCTTCCCTTCGGGGCAATTGGCAAGGTGCTGCATGGCTGTCGTCAGCTCGTGCCGTGAGGTGTTGGGTTAAGTCCCGCAACGA
>JAGXTF010000059.1 GCA_018333525.1 Bacteroidota bacterium
AGTGTGCTGTTCGGATTATGGAAACTTTTTCAGACATACATCTTTTTCTTTCGATTTCGATGCAATTACAACGATTCGCCACAAAAATAGTTTTAAATTGGTTGAGAATTCGATGATTTAAGCAATATGTCAGATTTGATTTTACCTTACGCTTACGGAAAAACTATTGATTTATTGTTGCTATGTGCGAATATTGCCTGAGCCCAAATTATATGAAGCGCTGCCTGAATTATTTTGTGATACTTTTTATTATTGGTTTACAATCTGCAATTGCAGGCGGGATAGAGAATATAAAATTTGGATTATACGGACGTACGGAACAAAATATTTACCGCTATTACAACTACCTTTCCAAAGGTAATTTTTATACCCAAAGGGTTTCCAATGGTTATTCTGCCGGAGCCATGTTGCATGCATCTGTCAACTACCTTTTTAACGTAGGTGCAAGTTTGGGAATGAGCGAATCCAGCTATACCCCAAATATGGCATTTGGAAATAATACATTATGGAATGTGAACTTGCGTTTGTGGCAGGTGAATTTTTGGGGTGAATTAAAACTGGGACAAAATGAATTTCGCGGAGCAAGGGTCTTTCTTGGAGGGGAATTTTTAACTTTAGAGTATAAGAGAGAAATTTGGTCATTGGGGCAGGAAGGGGTTGCTACCTGGCCACATACCCGCTTTATGCCCCGCATTGGAATTAATTATGAGTATACCTGGAAAAAGAAATGGACCATTCAACCTAATGCCGGGTTTCGCCTGTCTTTTTACAACCCTGTGGGTTATGATTATACATTCAACCAATTTTTTGCAGGTTTAAGTTTCTGTTATAAGCTCAAAAGCTGGTGATTATTTTCACAAAACAGGCAATTGCTAGGCCCTATTTAATTAATTTTGCAAGCGAATGAAATTCTTTATTGATACTGCAAATCTGGAGCAGATAAAAGAGGCCAGTGAACTGGGAATTCTGGATGGTGTAACTACCAATCCGTCTTTGATGGCAAAAGAGGGAATTACCGGTCATGATAATATTATCAAACATTACCTGGACATATGCGATATTGTTAAAGGTGATGTAAGTGCGGAGGTAATATCCACTGACTTCAAGGGAATTGTTGAAGAAGGTGAAAAACTCGCGGCTCTTCATCCCAATATTGTGGTAAAAGTTCCTATGATAAAGGATGGCATAAAAGCAATTTCATGGTTTACCAAACATGGAATTCGCACCAATTGTACTCTGGTTTTTAGCGCAGGACAAGCCATTTTAGCGGCCAAAGCAGGTGCAACCTATTTGTCCCCTTTTATTGGCAGAGTAGATGATATCAGCTGGGATGGTTTAGAATTGATCCATCAGATTTCCAATATTTACGGCATTCAGGGGTATGAAACCCAAATTCTTGCTGCCAGTATTCGCAATTCTTTGCATATTGTAAAATGTGCTGAAGCCGGTGCACATGTTGTAACATGTCCGTTGAGTGCAATTCTGGGATTGTTGAAACATCCTCTTACCGATATTGGTCTCGAGCAATTTCTTGCAGACCACCGCAAAGCAAACGCTTCGAATTAATATTGCTCTTTTTCGTTCGGGAAATCCCGGGCTTTTACATCCTGAACAAAATGGTGGACTGCATCCGTCATTACTCCATGCAGATCTGCATATTTGCGCAAAAAGCGGGGTTTAAATTCAGTATTAATACCCAGCATGTCATGGCTAACCAAAACCTGGCCATCCACATGCCTGCCGGCTCCTATCCCAATTACAGGAATTTGGAGATTTTCGGCAACCTTTTTAGCCAAATCTGAAGGTATTTTTTCAAGTACTAACGCAAAGCAGCCAGCTTCTTCCAGCAGTTTACTGTCCTGCAAAAGTTTCTCTGCTTCCCAATCTTCTGTGGCACGAACCGCATAGGTACCGAATTTATATATGCTTTGTGGGGTTAAGCCCAAATGGCCCATAACAGGAACACCGGCAGTAAGAATTCTTCGAATGCTCTCCAGAATTTCTTCACCACCTTCCATTTTAATCGCATGGGCACCACTTTCTTTCATGATTCGAATGGTACTCACCAGCGCTTCTTTGCTGTTTCCCTGGTAGCTTCCAAATGGCAGATCCACCACTACCAATGCCCGCTGTACACCTCGCACCACACTGCTGGCATGGTAAATCATTTGATCCAGCGTTATGGGCAATGTAGTTTCATGGCCCGCCATCACATTACTGGCACTGTCGCCTACCAATATGACATCGATACCGCCACCATCAATAATTCTAGCCATTGAAAAATCATAGGCAGTCAACATGCTGATTTTTTCGCCCCGCTCCTTCATTTCTGCAAGTGAATGCGTGGTAATTCTTTTGAATTCTTTTGAAATGCTGCTCATAGATTTTATTTATTCATCAAACAAAACATTATCATTTTGTTTTTTTCTTCGTCTACCTTCTTTTTTAGGCTTTGGTTCTTTAAATGTTGGGGTGCTTCTTCTACATTGCTGATAGGCTTCATCCAGCAATTTATTCTTTTCTTCAAGTACTTGAATAATACTGTCTTTTTCAATCATACGCTGCAATACATCCACTTTTTCATTTTGCAAATTTCCCAATTCCACATATCTTTTCTGAAGGGCTTTTTCCAAATCTTCCTTCTCCCCTTTTAATTGCTCCATGCTTGAAGTTTTGGATTTTATTTCGGATTGCAGACTTTCGATTTGTGCTTTTTGACTCGCAGTTAAATTGGATAAATTTATGATAATATCCCCATTTTCATTTTCGCGAATTAATTGCTTAAAATCTTCCAATGATTTCAATTTGGTTTGCAAATATTCTCTTTCCGATTTTGCACTTTCCATCTCTCTGTTACACACCAATAAACGGTTTTCAAGGTCTTGTTTTTGCCGTACAACAGTGGTATCAGCTACATTTCTACCGGCTAACGAACGAACTTCTGCTTCCAAATCTGCAATTCGCTTATCCTTTTTGTTAATGGTTTCCTTTAATTTAACAATCACCTGAGAAAGTGTTTTTTCTTCATCCGGATTTCCGTTTTTAGGTCCTTCCGAATTCACATGATCATCATCCGTTTTTACTGTTAGTCTATGAAAAACTACTTTGCTCTGTGCCCCGATATACAAACCAATCTGCCCTTTGGAATATTCAATTTCTGTAAAAGAAATCACAAATATCCCATTGATAAAGAGGTCGTAAATTTTATCATATGTGCGAATAAGAATCATATTCTCTCCGCTGGTAATGGCTTTTTTGTTTTTTACCCAACCTTCGCCCTGACCAGAAACAGCAATCATCCGATTATTCACGGCACGTAAAATCCGAAATTGTTTTTTCTTATTTACCTCCACCACCAATGCTCCGCTTCCGTCCGCCTGCGCTTGTAATACAATGCCAGCGCTTTGATTTTTATTTCCTTTGGAATCAAAGGTAAAATTCACATAAGCTTCGAATACAGAAAACTGCATTGCTTGTTGTGGAAGTAAAAAAAATCCGGATTTGGAATTTTTCCTCCATGTTTGAAATCCTCTGTCCAAGCCTACAAAAACGTTTTCAGAATTGGATTGCTGGTCCCATTTTCCGGACAAGCGACTAAAATCGTCGTCCACAAGCATCCGGTTAAATTCTTTAGTAACCTGTTGTGTTTGCGCCGGGTAAAAAAAAAGGAAGAGTGCCGTGAGGCCGAAAAATTTCTTCATATTTGCAGGCCAAAGCGACAAAATTAGACCAAATTTCTCAGTTTCAGCCATTACATGTCACGATTCCATTCAATTTACCTGCTCTTCTTTGCTGTAATAGCACTTGTTTCCTGCAAAAACGATGTGGATATTAACGCTGACTGGAAAGAAACCATTGTGGTTTACGGGGTTTTGGACCCCACCGATACAGTTCAGTTTATTCGAATTGAAAAAGCATTTTTGGACGAAAAGAATAGTGCTCTGATAACAGCAAAAATTACCGATTCTTTATATATGGATTCCGTTTTGGCAGTATTGAAACCTGACAATGGACCTGAGATAATCTTATATCGCACATTGGAAGTCACCAAAGATTCGGGAATATTTGGCAATGATTACAATCCTTTATGGAAAACATCGGAACATATTGATGTCGACAGGAATTATACGCTGGAAATAACCAATCTCCGCACAGGTAACAAAATACGTAGCAATACCAGAACTGTAAGTCCAGCCTCCATTTCAGCACCGGTCAAAAATGCAAATGGAACATTCACCCTATTCGCCGAATATATCACCTTTGAATTCACGCCAAAATCTAACAGTTACGCATATGATGTTAAACTGGAACTGGTTTATGATGAATTTTTGAAAACCGATACCAGCAATAAAATCACCAAAATCGCAAATTGGAATGTGATTACCGGAGTGCCTGTTACTCCTTTTACTTTAAGCAGAAATCAGGTGCCGAAACTGGCATTCCTCCAATTTATGGCGGCCTCTATTAAAGGCGATTCCAATGTATATCGCAGAGTAAAATACGTGAACATTACATTTTTTGGCGGCAATCAGATTTTGGCAGATTTTATTTCTGTAAACCAGCCATCTATCGGAATTGTTCAAAAAACTGCGGAATACACCAATATAGAAGGTGGTTACGGCATTTTTGCAAGCCGTTGTGTGCAACCCATTCGCAAAATCAAAATGGACCTTTCCTCGGTTAATTATATTATTAACCACCCGGAAACAAAGCATTTGAACTTTATTCAATAGACTGACTATTTATCGGATTCCTGTATTTACGGCATTTTCCGAGCAATTCCCTGTTCATAAAAACTGACAATACGTCATAAATCCGGTCCAAAATCAGGTTGGCACTTCAATTGCCGAAAGTGGGGAAAAGATATGAGCAAAATAATAGGCATAGACTTAGGAACAACCAACAGTTGCGTGGCCGTTCTAGAAGGGAACGAGCCCGTAGTTATTGCTAACAGTGAAGGAAGAAGAACCACGCCTTCTATTGTTGCTTTTATGGACAACGGCAATGGAGAAAGAAAAGTTGGCGACCCTGCTAAAAGGCAGGCAATTACCAACCCCCGCCATACTGTTCAATCCATTAAAAGGTTCATGGGTGAAAAATTCAGCAATGTAAGCAAAGAGATTGCCCGTGTGCCATACGAAGTAGTAAAAGGCGATAACGATACCCCAAGGGTAAAAATTGGCGACCGCAGCTACACTCCTCAGGAGATTAGCGCCATGGTGCTTCAGAAAATGAAGAAAACTGCGGAAGATTTTCTGGGACATGAAGTCACTCGCGCAGTAATTACCGTTCCGGCATATTTCGACGATGCATCCCGCCAGGCAACCAAAGAAGCTGGTGAGATCGCAGGATTAAAAGTGGAGCGTATCATCAATGAACCTACAGCAGCAGCGCTTGCTTACGGCCTTGATAAAACCCATAAAGACATGAAAATTGCGGTTTACGACCTGGGTGGTGGTACATTCGATATTTCTGTTCTGGAATTGGGCGATGGTGTTTTTGAAGTAAAATCCACCAATGGAGATACCCACCTCGGTGGAGATGATTTTGATCAGGTGGTAATTGACTGGCTGGCAGATGAATTCAATGCTGAAGAAAACATGGATCTGAGAAAAGATCCAATGGCACTTCAACGTTTGAAAGAAGCTGCGGAAAAAGCGAAAATCGAACTTAGCAGCAGCACGGAAACCGATATCAACCTGCCTTATATTACCGTTAAAGATAATGTGCCAAGACACCTGGTGAGAAAACTCACCCGTTCTAAATTTGAACAATTGGCATCGGGACTGATTCAACGCACATTGGAGCCTTGTAAAAAAGCTTTGAAAGATGCCGGATTGAATCCTTCCGATATCAATGAAGTGATTTTGGTTGGCGGATCTACCAGAATTCCAGCCATACAAAAACTGGTGGAAGATTTCTTTGGAAAATCTCCGAGCAAAGGAGTAAATCCGGATGAGGTAGTAGCAATTGGTGCTGCCATTCAGGGTGGTGTGCTCACCGGTGAAGTAAAAGACATTCTTCTGTTGGATGTAACCCCACTTTCATTGGGAATTGAAACCATGGGAAGTGTAATGACCAAAATGATTGAGTCTAACACCACCATTCCTACCAAAAAAACAGAAACATTCAGCACAGCCAGCGACAACCAGCCTGAAGTGCAAATTCATATTCTTCAGGGAGAACGTCCGATGGCAGCAGATAACAAAACCATTGGAAGATTTATTCTGGATGGAATTCCCCCTGCACCACGCGGTGTTCCTCAAATTGAAGTAACCTTCGATATAGATGCCAACGGTATTTTGCATGTTCATGCAAAAGATAAGGCTACCGGTAAAGAACAAAAGATTCGAATTGAAGCATCCAGTGGTTTGAGCAAAGAAGAAATTGAAAAGATGAAACAAGAAGCTCAGGCCAATGCTGAAAGCGACAAAAAACGCAAAGAAGAAGCGGATAAGATCAACAGCGCGGATGCGTTGGTATTCAGTACTGAAAAACAGTTGAAAGAATACGGAGATAAAATTCCGGCTGAAAAGAAAACAGCGATTGAAGAAGCAGCAGCCAAATTGAAAACAGCTTTGGAAGTTCGCGATTTTGACGCAATCGAAACTGCGTCTGCAGAATTGAATACAGCATGGCAGGCAGCGAGCCAGGACATGTACAACGCCACACAAAACGAGGCCAATGCCAACGAAAATCCGGCTGACAATGGCAATACCGGCACGGGAAGCGATAGCAAAGTGGAAGATGTGGATTTTGAAGAAGTGAAATAATTAAAAATTAAATTGAAAAAAGGCCGGCATAAATCGCCGGCCTTTTGTTTTTATTTGATTGTCTGCAATTAATATTGCATGAAATTAAATTCTCAAACGTTAATTCAACTGTGCGATTTATCTGGTGTCTTTTCATTCCTGTACTTTTGTTTTCCTGTAAAAACGGATGTAATAATTCCACAACGGAAAATAAAGATGACAGTCCTGTTGTGGTTCAAAGTGATCCATTAATCTCTGACAGCATTACGCCTATAAGCCTTGCTGATACACTGGGTAAAGACGAATTGGGTAAAGACAGCATCAAATTTGCGAATCTCTTTCAACGCGAAGCAAACCGATTGATGCGTGCAGAAAAAGACAAAGACTATAACAGTATAGCATCATTTGTACCTCCGGAAATAATTTCCAAAACCTATAAAGGGAAAGACAACTATATCGCCAGATTAAAACAAAAGGATGCAAACGCTATTCTTTACGACCGCATCATTTGTGGACCAGCCAGGCGTATTGCACCGGCTGTAGATGACCAGGGATATTCCACAGGCTGGTATTGCCTGATGCCTGTACGCAGCTTCAGAACTATTGGTGGTAAAAAGGGATATGATGAGCGCTGGCTGGGTGGACAGGCAAGCATCGATGGAAAACAGGTTTATTTTCTGGATGTTACTGGTTTGCCCAGAGAAATTGTCATTCAGGTAATGCCGGATCTGGTTCGGTTTATTCTGGATAAAGAAGCTGGCGTATTGGCCCAGTAATAATTATTCATTCAAGTATCCGACGACTTATATCTGTGTCGGATTGTCTTTTTTCTTCTTTAAACTCTGCAAAGTTTCGGTATACTCCCCATTCTTCGGCTTCAGATCTCCGGTAATTATAAATACCAAATCGATTAAAGTCCAAACACCCAACCCACCAAGGGTTAAAATCTGTAATATCCCGATTAAAGGATAGCCAAGGTAAAAGCGATGTACCCCAATATCGCCCAGAAAAATGCAAAGCAACAGTGCAGCCAATTGACTTTTCCCTTTTGGAGGATTTTCATTGCTTTTCTTAATCTCTTTGCTATCATTAATTTTTGTTGTCAGATTTGCATTCCCGCAAGTTGTTTTTGAAACCACAGGTGAGATAACGAATGCATTTGATTTGCCTTGACCTTTGAAATTATTGGATACTTTTTCAAGCTTGGTATTCTCTATTTTTTCAGATTTGATTTCCGCATTAAACACAGACATACCTGCCTGATAATATGAATTATCCGAGCTGATTTTTGATGGATGTTTATTTAATGTAACACCCGTTTTTTCCTCCCATTTCCCACCATATCCAACCGCCACTTTGTTTCTGGTGGCACAGGAAAATAAACCTATGGATAGAATCAATAAAGTAAAATAGTGAAGAGTAAAAGATTTCATAAATAATCTCAAAAATAATAGAAATGCAGAATAAAAACGAATATTCAATTTTGGGGCGAAATCAGGGTTAACTTTATATCAGGACGCTTTGGTTAACTCCAAATCTGGAAAATGTTCCGGGTTAAAGCAAAATAGACAAACCCATTAATGCAGTAAGAGTAAAGTACCCTTGTACTTTGCTATTTGGTTGTTGACATTTTTATATTGCAATCTATAAAAATATACCGTGGCGGGAGCAATCTCACCATTGATTCTTCCGTCCCAGCCTTTTTTAATATCTCTTGAAATAAACACCACATCGCCATTTCTATTCATTACGGATAGTTGATATTCTTTATTGCTGAATACGATTGGAAGAAAAACATTGTTGGAAACAGGCCCATCATCTTCCGGTGAAAATGCATTTGGTATTAATGGCGGTGGTGTAGTCGCAAAAACAATAGCTTTTCCATATGCAGTATCCCTGCAACCAAAATCAGATACCGCAATTAATTGAATTTGATAAGTACCTGTATCTTGACTATATGCAGCCCGCGGTTCAAATGCTGTGCTGGTATCATACGGATGGGAAACAGAATCTCCAAAAACCCACAAATAATGCAAGCCAGAATTAAAAATATGCTTGTCTATTTTGGAATTATTTTTCATTTGAAAAATCGGGAAACTTACATCCTGCGCCGATGGATCAACACTAAAATCCGCTTCCGGATTGGGATATGCGAGGACAAACTCTTTGTAAGTTGCAGTAGTAACACAAGGTCCAAGTTTATTCGATACGGAAACAATTACATCATATTTTCCCTGTTGGTCATAGAGGATTCCCTGCACTTTATTTTGCAATACAGTATCTCCCTTTCCAAAATTCCAACGCCAGATTAAATTACTGTCGGGTAACCCTGATGTTTCCAAAGCTTCAAAATCCGCTTTAAATGGCACGCATTGCGCTGCCGATTGGGACAACTGAATCTTTGGATATCCATAAATTGTGATTTCCAAAGTATCACTTATTGCTGCACATACTCCGTTTGGAACTGCAATTGTCTTCGCAATTAAGATTGCCCTTCCGCTTGCATTGGAATTTGGGCCCGGAAAATATTTACACGCCCTATTATTCGGATAATCCAATGTTCCATCGGTATTGGAATCCAAACTCCAGTTCACCTGGTTCAAATACGAATATTTGGGAATTGCCTCAACCTGCACAGGCGCAGAGGCGCATGTAAAGGTGTTCCATTGTTTATTGAATTCTATCTGTGGTGCAGATTGCACAGTTATGGAATAAATATGAATCCCTTTGCAACCATTATTATCTACGGACTTGCATTGGATTGCGTAAGGGCCTTCCAATGTTGAAATATCTTTGGAAACGGGTGTAAATATCCCATTTATTACATTAAATCCCGACCAAATTATGGTAGCATTTGTAGGATTAATTTTGTCAATTCTGCTGCTGAGATCTAATGGTTTATCACTACTGCAAATGGTAATCGCCTGTTTTAAAATCACATTTGGAGTATCCAGAATTTCCAGATAAAAACTATCCTCTTTGATACAACCTGTTTCCAGAGAACTGAATTTAATTAACCAACTTCCGGCACTATTTAGAGGTGTAAACTGATAGCCATGGTTTAGTTTGGTGCTGATTACCTTTGGATCTGTTCTGCTATTTTTATATGCAACTATTTTGAACTTATTGTAGTTATTGATGTCCGGTGAAACTCCGTTGAGTTCCACATATTTTCTCAAATCGATAGTATCTGCATTCATACACACAGGATCGGGTTGAATTATTTTTACTTTTGGTTCCGTAACTATGGTAACGGTGGTAGTATCCAATGCATAACACCCGGTTAACAGATTTGTAACTTTATACTCCAATACATAATCTCCGGAATAAAAATCTTCTGTTGTTTTTCCAAAATATAATACCCAATCCAATCCCGAACCGTTACTCTCATCTACTAACACCTTAGAGGAATCCACGCTATTCGGTGTGCCCAGAATTCTCCAAACCTGTTTTATTCCAAACTTGCTATTGGGGGTAATTACAGATGAATCCATTTTGGCTGCACCCATATCCTGACAATATACCCGGCTTGCCAGATTTATTATTGGGGCATTACATTGAGCAAATGCGGTTTTATAAATAAAAATAATACAAAATATACCAATAAACTTCTTCATGTATTTCCTGGTCTTTTAGTCAAGACGACATTAAATCAAATAGGTTGCAAAAAAAACCCGGCTGCCCGGGTTTTTCATATTCTTTAATAAAACAGAATTACTCTGCCTTTGCTGTCAAACGCACCTTACGGCGTGTAGTTTTTGGTTCTTTTGGTTCAACCTGAGCTTCCATACCGGTAACACTTTGATCCACCAAAATACGACCGCAATGTTCACAATCGATTATTCTGAAATGGGCGCGAATGTCACTCTGGCGCTGAGGTGGGATTTTAGAAAAGCAGCCACCGCAGCTTCCACGTAGAATAGGAGCTACAGAAACACCATTTTTCATGTTCTTGCGTATGCGCGAATAAGCCCTTGCAAGCCTTTTATCCAAGGCCGTCATTGCTTTTTCACTTTCCTTACGCAGTTTATTCATCTCTTCCTCATTCTCTTTCTCAATCTCTGTGAGTTCAGTTTTTTTGAATTCCAGATCCTTTTTACGGCTTTCCAGATCTTCTTTGGTTTTGGTCTGAATCTCCGCTTTGGCTTCCAGCATTTTTCCGAGTTCGCGAATCTTTTTCTCTGCTCCCAGAATTTCAAGTCCTGCAATTTCCTTTTCTTTGGTAATTGCTTCAAACTCCCTGCTGTTCTTGATATTGTTCAGCTGGTCATCATATTTTTCTATGAGCTTGTTGAAATCCTTGATCGCGTTTTTCTTGGCGGAAATTTCGTCTTCCACGGATTTCACTTCCACGGCTATGTGATCCACACGTGTCTGAAGCCCCACAATTTCATCTTCCAGATCGGCAACTTCCATTGGAAGTTCCCCCATCAGGGCATGAACATTGTCTAATTTGGAATCGATTTGTTGAAGCTTCCACAGGTCTTGGAGTTTCTTTTCTATTGTTACGTCCATGTTCTTTTAAAAGTAGTAATTTACCGGATTGGTTAGGGTTTTTGCAAAAATGGTTGCAAAATTAGGGAATTTTTTCGATATAATTTCGGCAAATAAATCTATTGTGAACCTTTCGCTTTCAAAATGACCTATATCGCACAGCAGGAGCCGGTCTTCGGCATCAAAAAACTCGTGGTATTTGATATCCGAGGTAATAAATACATCAGCCCTATTTGCAATCGCAGCTGACGTGAGAAAACTACCCGCACCCCCACAAATTGCCACCGTTTCTATTCCATTTTTTGCCTTACCCGAATATCGAAGAAACTCCAGTCCCATCGTGGATTTCAAGTGTTTTAGAAATGCCTCAGAATCCATTTTACCATCCAATTTTCCAATGATTCCGGAACCTGTATTACTCCATGAATTTTCCAGTTTATAAATGTCATAAGCCACTTCTTCGTAGGGATGGACGTCAATCATTGCTGTAACAACATGGTGCTGTAAATGTGATGGAAGAATTACTTCCAGCCGGGTCTCTTTTTCGAAATGCCGCTCCCCTTTCTCTCCCACATAAGGATTTGTATTCAATCCCGCTTTAAAAGTTCCACTACCTTCTAAACTAAAACTACATTCGGAGTATTGGCCAATGTTCCCTGCACCAGCCGCGAACAAAGCATTTAAAACCGCTTCAGCCTGAGCATGTGGTACAAATACAACCAATTTTTGCAGTCCTGTCTGTAGCGGTTTCAAAACGCTGGTATCCTTTAAACCGAGTTTGCCCGCTATTTTGCTATTCACGCCAAGGTGCAACACATTGTCGAGGTTGGTATGGCAGGCATAAATGGCAATATTATGTTGAACGGCCTTTATCACTGCGCGTTCCACGTAATTTTTACCATTCAATTTTTTAATCCCTTTAAAAATAATTGGATGATGCGCTATAATCAATCCGCATCCCGCCGCTATGGCTTCCTCCACCACCGCTTCGGTGCTGTCCAAACAAAGTAACGCAGATTTTACTTCTGTATCCGGTGAACCCACAATCAAACCACTGTTGTCGTAGCTTTCCTGCAAGGATGATGGAGCAATTTTCTCCAGCTCCGCGATAATTTCCTGTATTCGCATCTATGCTTCAAATTTCCGGGAATTGATGGAACTTTGCCGCACTTCATGACAAAAAAAGCCATTCTGAAAACCGGAAAAGAACATTCAGTTCTAAGAGGACATCCCTGGATATTTAGCGGCGCCATTGCCAGTCATGATGCCAAAACACCCGGTGAATGGATAGAGGTTTTTACTTCGAGAAATGAATTTCTCGCCGCCGGTCACTGGTCGGATGGATCTATCGCGATTCGTATTTTGTCCAGAGAACAGATTATTCCGGATGCTACATTTTGGAGCTCAAAACTTCAAAATTGTTTGAATGTGCGCAAAATGCTGGGCTTAGGGGAAGGTCAAAACACCAATACCTACCGGTTGGTACATGGCGAAGGAGACGGCCTTCCGGGCTTGATTTGCGACATTTACGGTACCTGTGCCATACTCCAGGCACACAGCTATGGAATGTTTCATGCATTGCCCGAAATTGCCAAAGCACTGGAACAAGTATTTGATGGAAAATTAACTTCCATTTACTCTAAAAGCAGGGCCAGCATGCACGATACTTCCATCGAAGACCAATTTTTTCTGGGAAATGAAAGCAGCACCATTGCACATGAAAACGGTGTCCCTTTTCAGGTTGACTGGACTGAGGGACAAAAAACCGGTTTCTTTTTGGATCAAAGAGATAACAGGAATTTGTTATCGCATTTTGCAGCAGGTAAAAGCGTTTTGAACACTTTTTGTTACACCGGCGGATTTTCCGTTTTTGCATTAAAAGGTGGCGCAATAGAGGTAACCAGTGTAGATGTTAGTGAAAAGGCAATTCGAATGGCAGAACAAAATGTGGCCATGCAGAATTTCAAAAACCCCAACCATGTTGCAGTTGTGGCGGATGTTAGCGAATATTTAAAATCCCAGGATAAAAATTGGGATATAGTAATTTTGGATCCTCCTGCCTATGCCAAAAATTTAAAGAAAAAACACAGTGCGGTAATGGGTTACAAGCGATTAAACGCTCTGGGAATGAGTAAAGTTGCTCCGGGTGGATTGTTATTTACATTTTCCTGCAGCCAGGTTATTGACCAAAGTCTTTTTGAAAACACCATTACTGCTGCAGGAATTGAAAGTGGTAGAAATGCCAGAATTCTATACAGACTGGGCCAGGGACCGGACCATCCGGTGAATTTGTATCACCCGGAAGGACATTATTTAAAAGGGCTGGTATTACAAATAGATTAAATTAAATCAAGGAGCATAAATATTCTCACCCTGTTTTATTTTTTTGATACTGAAATAATATTGTTTTCCACTCATGGAATACCGGAATAGCGCTTCCCCGCTATGTTTTACCGGTGCTGCATTTTGCGGACTTCCATTAATTCCGAGTTCGTTTTGCGGATATCCTTCCTGGGTTGTCAAACGATAATAAACCAGTGAAATATTCAGCGTATCTCCTTTCAATGGCTTGCTATCCCAATGTTCTCCATTGGCATAAGAAATATTTATCCTGTCGCTGAAGCCATCCATCCAAAAACTATCCATACTTAGTCTGGTGCATTTCTTCAATATCATTTTAAAATTTACAGTGGTTACAATCGGCGATCCCATTACACCCGGAAATTGCGTGGATTTTACTGCCTGAATAATATCAAAGGTTGCAGATTTATAATAAACCTGAGCTTGAATTCGCAATGCGAATAACAAAGTTAGAATCGCGAGGAACAAGTTTTTCATTTTCGTTTTTTCTTTGAATTCCTTGCAAAGTAAAACCGGCAAGTCCATAGTTTATCCCGATCTTTTACGCTCAATTGATACCAGCCACTTTCTGCAGGTGTAATTCTGGAAGCACAAAGTACATTTTCGTAGCAATACAAGGAGCCCTGAGAAATGGTTTTCCCACGTTCATTCTTCAATTCATAAAAATATCCTGAATTGGGTTTTACCACAGATTTCAAATCAAAACCTGCGGAAATACTGTCATTATCCGGCCAATAAATAAACGGTTGTGAAGCGCTGTCAGGCTGGTTCTTTCCTTGAACCATTTGCATTGCAAGTTCAAAATTTGGGATGCCATGTCCATTGAGGGAATCTCCGGTTAAAAATTCAGATGTACTCAACATCATTATTTTCCGCATCGTTGCAGGACTGTTGTAGTATCCTGCCTGCAAGAAACAAGCCATCGCACCGGCAAAGACCGGGGCTGAATAACTGGTACCGTTGGATCGGATATAATATCCATTGCTATTGATCACAGTTGTTCTTTTGCCCAAAGCCATAGCATCCGGCTTTATTCTGCCATCTGCAGTAGGGCCCATGCTGCTAAAGTCAGCGCGTTCTCCATATTCATCTACTGCACCAATTGCAATTACACCATCTGCATCTGCCGGGGCACCAATATGCTGCCATTTCTCATCCCCTTCATTTCCTGCGGAATTAACGATTACCAGGCCTCTGTCCCATGCCATATTTGCTGCGCGTGTTACCAGGGTTGTATGCCCGTCCAGTTCAGAATAAGAATGTCCCATTCTCACATCATCGAATTCTGTATACCCCAAAGATGAACTTATCAAATCCACACCACAACTATCCGCGTATTCCGCACCGCAAAGCCATTGAAATTCCTCCGCAGGAACTTCTGTGCCTGCATCTTCTGTGCGAATTAACAAATAGGATGCATTGGGAGCAGTGCCTATCATAATTCCGGACACATTGGATGCCATACAACTTAAAACCTGAGTGCCATGATCATCATCTTCAAACACTCCGGTACCACGGTCAATTAAGTCAACAGAACCCAGAAAACGTTTGGTCAGGAATATACTGTCAAATGCCTGCATGCGATTGGCTCTGTAAAAACCTGCATCCAATATTGCGATGTAAATGCCATCCCCTTTAAATCCGGCTTTATGCAATTGTTGTGCGCGAATCATGCTGATTTGCGTCCAACCCAATCCGTACCCTTCATTAAAGTCTTCTGCCTGCACTTTATTCCCTACCGCAATTCGTTCCGATTCCATCATTTCCAGACTGCTCATTTCGCCTGCAGCTTCCGGCTCATCGGCTGCAATGTTGCGTTTTCTGTTAAACACCCCCATCAGACTAACAGATTTTACACAATGTAAATCCCGCACCTGATGAATAAGCGAACTGTCTGTTGTGCTGATTAAAAGGGAATTCATCCAGCGCGATGCCAGCAACACTTTTACACCTGTTCCTTGTACTGACATGATATAGGTATTTACCACCGGCAAATCATCCATAGTTACGCCAAAACCTGCTTTGGTTCTACGTGCTAAAGACCGCTCAGATAAAAAATCCCAGGGGCGAAGAATGGTAAATGTGCTCCCCCTTTTGTCTTCCAGATCTACTTTAAATTTAAATATCCTGCCAGTAGTTCCTGCAACAGAGGAATTTGCAATACAATTTAATATCGATAACAGTACCCATGGTAATTTTCTCATTAGTTTCATTTTGTTACCGATATATACCATGCGGCCGAAGAAAGTAAATCCCTGAATGGAATTATTTTGGCCAATAGCGAAGCAGGTTCCACTCCATGATGAATCCGCCCACTTTATCTCCCGGATAATATTTCAAATGCTTGTCCAGCTTGTATGCCAATCCGGTATCACGTAAATAAACACTCATGATTTTATCTGCATTGATTACAGAACTGTCATTTAATTCAGTTACAATTATGCTATTGGAATACCTGCGTATTTTGGATTGAAAGGGTTCAAATATTCCGGTAAATTCATATTCTGTTTCACCCAGATTATTGAATATATTTCCATTCCAGGTTTTCTTATTTACCAGGGGCAATGCAATCTTCAAATACCGCTGGTTATTCTCCACTCGCTGATGTCCAAAATTATCGTTACTCACAACAGAAAGTGCATAAAATTCATAGTTCTTTCCGCTGTCGCGGGAAATATATTGCTCAATTCTCACAGCAGGTTTGCCGCTTAGGTCTGTAAATGAATCCATCACATTTTCCTTAATTAGAAAATGATAGGTTTTTACCGTTCCTGTACTCTGGTCATATGCAAAAGAATCCAGGTAATATTCCCGAATATTTCCGGATTTGTATGTGTAATACTTTGCCGCGTCAAACGGGCGTTTGTCTTCTTCTGTTTTGGAACATGAAATCAGAAATACGATTCCGGAAAGAATAAAAAAATATTGTTTTCCGCGGATGAAATTGAAATTCATTTTTGTGCAAATCTGTAAAAGACCCAAGCGACTGGAACAAAGGTAATATTCAAAAGCCAAACTGCAAGCCAAGGCGGCAATACCCCCGTTTGTCCCATGGACATAAAATATTTACTAAAGAATAGAAAGAAAATGATTACAAATATCCCCACTGCCAAAGAGAATCCCAATCCACCTCTGGTTTTTCTACCGGCCACACACACTCCAATCGTAACTAAAATAAAGGTACTGAACGGAGATGCATATCTTCTTTGCAATTCGGTTTTCAAAAAGTAAATATTTTCCGATCCTCTTGCTTCTTCTTTATTGATAAAACTCCGCAACTCACTTTGGTTCAGACTTTGCACATCTTCAATCCGAAAAAAGAAATCTCTTGGATCAAATTGTATGGCAGTATCCAGCCATTTTTTTTGACTGATTTTCTGATTGCCATTGGGCAGGAATTCCCTGCTCATTACCATTTCCAACCGCCATTTATGTGCCTGCTTATTCCATTTCAGAAACTTGCCGAATGTGTTGCTTTGCAGGCGTGTACCGTCATAATTTTCTATATTGATTCCAACACCGGTGCTGTCATTATTGTTGAAATATTCCATGTACAGAATTACACCCGGTTTTAATTGTCTGTATATGCCGCCCTTTGCCTGGCTCCAATAATCGCGTAAATACATATTTTCAAACCGCACCCGTTTTTTATCGCTTCTCGGAATAATCCATGCATTTAATAAATAACTGCTAAACGCAATTACACCCGATACCACAAAATATGGAAGTAGTATTCTTTTTAATGACATCCCGCCCGCCAGCATGGAAATAAATTCTGACCTGCCCGCAAGCCTGGAAGTGAAATAAAGTACCGTTATAAATATAAATATCGGGCTGAATGTATTAATTAAATTAGGAATAAAATTGGCGTAATAAGTGAATATTATTCCCTTAATTGGAGCGTTATGTTCAAAAAAATCATCGAGTTTTTCAGCGATATCAAATACGATAATGATGATTACAAAAAGCAGGATGGTAACCACAAATGTGGTTAGAAATTTCTTTGCGATATACCAGTCCAGTTTTTTCAATTAACGTTTTGCACTTACTTTAATTACCATTTCCTTCTTCCATTGCGCAAAGTCACCTGCAATAATATGTTCTCGTGCCTGGCGAACCAACCACAAGTAAAACCGCAGGTTCTGCAAACTTGCAACAACCGGGCCAAGCATTTCTCCGGACATAAACAAATGCCGAACATATGCCTTGCTGTATTCCGGAGTCAAAGGATCAAGCGAGTCAAAGCTCTCCGCCCATTTCTTGTTGCGGATATTCATGATTCCATTTTCTGTAAAAATGGCACCGTTCCTACCATTTCTCGTAGGCATAACACAATCAAACATATCAATACCCCTATCTATACACTCCAGAATATTTGCCGGAGTTCCAACACCCATCAAATACCTGGGTTTATCTATTGGTAAAATTGCCGTTACTTCATCCGTCATCCTATACATATCTTCCACGGGTTCCCCTACACTTAAACCACCAATGGCATAGGCCTCCGCATTCATGGTTTGTACAAATTCGGCACTCTTTTTTCTCAAGTCACTGTATACACTTCCCTGTACAATCGGCATCAAAGTTTGTTCGTATCCATATAAGGATTTCGTTTTATGGAACTGTTCAAAACACCTGGCAAGCCAGCGATGCGTGAGTTCCATGCTTTTTTTTGCATACGAATAATCACAGGGATACGGTGTACATTCATCAAATGCCATGATAAAATCCGCCCCGATAATTCGCTGTGTATCAATTACGTTTTCCGGGGTAAATAAATGCCGGGAACCATCAATATGACTTTGAAAAACTACCCCTTCCTCTTTCATTTTTCGCGCACCGGAAAGGCTGTAAACCTGATACCCCCCACTATCTGTCAACACTGGTCTGGGCCAATTGCTAAAGGCATGTATACCTCCCGCTTTATGCATAATTTCATTTCCGGGACGCAAGTACAAATGGTAGGTATTTCCCAAAATAATATCTGCATTTATATCATCCAATAAAAAATTGCGATGGAGGGATTTTACGGTACCTGCGGTACCAACCGGCATAAATATGGGGGTTCGCACTACACCATGATCCGTAGTGATTTCTCCGGCTCTGGCATGGCTTTCTCCTGCTTTATGTGAAATACTGAATTTCAATTCTGAGCCATCAGGGTGAGGCAAAATAATTTAGGGTATAATGCCCTCATGGAACCAGAATAATAACTATCCGGCACCTTCACCAACGCATTATTTATGCCATTTGCCGCGCGTAATTCCACGCATAAATCTACATATTGCAAACGAAATTCAAATCCGGCCCCAAGTTCATAATAATACGTATTTGCCTTAATGGCCACAAGTGGTTTGGACGCACCAATTACTACATCTTCATTGCTTTGAAAATCATGAGACCAACGCAGTCCGGACATTACGTAAAAGCGTGAATTTTTGGGCATCACACTATAATATTTCAAATTTATTGGGACATCAAAAGAAATGGTTTCTATTCGCAAAGTCTGTACCGGTTTGCTTTTCCAGGTGTATTGTATACTTCGCTGGTGCAAATGCAACATGGTTTGTGCTTTCACTTCAAATCGCTTTTCCGCCCCAAATTTATGGGCAATTGTACCGCCAAATGCCCCTCCGGCACCAGCTAATGGACGAACCGCCAACAAGGAATCATTTCGTGCCCAAAATGAAGGATCCAATTCCATTTTCATTTTCGCATTAGTTCCGGAAAATGCAATTCCCCAATAAATCTGCTTTCGAAAATCCCGGGTTGGATCCACCTTCTGCCCAAATGACAGACTGAAATAACAAAATGCTATGAAAAAAAATATTATTTTTTGCATACATACATGGTGCTAATTCCAAAAGTAAGCGGGTGGGCAATTGCACTTTCAAACCCACAACTGCGTGCTATTTCAGCAAATTTTTCGCCTTCAGGAAATTGATTCACACTCTCCGGTAAATACGAATAAGCACGATTGCTTTTTGAAAATAATTTCCCTACTGCAGGTAAAATATTTTTAAAATAAAACCAATACAATGCGCTTACCAGTTTGTTTTTGGGCTTGCTGAATTCCAGCACCACCAAATGTGCTCCGGGCTTTAAAACACGGTTAATTTCCTTCAATCCATTTTCCAGATTTTCAAAATTCCTCACTCCAAAAGAAACGGTAACAACGTCAAAACTATTGTCTGATAAAGGAAGTTTTTCAGAATCTGCCTGCTGCAGCTCAATTCTATTTTGAAGGTTTTTCTTTTGAATCTTTGCTCTGCCAACATCCAGCATTCCCTTACTGATATCCACTCCCAGAATATTTACCTCAGGGATTTTACTCAGTTCCAATGCTAGATCTCCCGTTCCTGTGGCAACATCCAATATCATTTTGGGCTGAAATTTCTCAATTGTGCGCCTCACTTTTTTACGCCAGGCTTTATCAATCCCAAACGAAAGCAAGTGATTTAAGAAGTCGTATTTACCGGAAATGTCATCAAACATTTCTTCCACCTGTTGTCGCTTGGAAAGGGAGGAATCCGGATTTGGCTTTACTATGGCGGTCAAAACTTAGGCCCGCAAATATAAGCAAAATGGCTGAATGCGCTGAAACACCAAGCCTGAAGGCACTTCCGGAAAACTGTGGAGTTGCCGGCAATGATGCAAAGCTGATCCAATTCTCTATTTTTGCACAAAATCGGCTCAGGGCCGCAATTACATTGGAAATTCAAAGAGCCATATTTAAAGGAAGCTGGGAGCGTGCCGATCAGATGCCAGCAATCAAAATGCCGGAATTCGCCTTTATTGGCAGGAGTAACGTTGGCAAAAGCAGTTTGATTAACATGCTTTGCAACCACAAAGGGCTGGCTAAAACCAGCGCACAGCCCGGCAAAACACAAACTCTGAATTTGTTTGAAATAGACAAAGTGTGGGCCATTACAGATTTGCCCGGATATGGATATGCCAAAGTTTCCAAAGAGCGCAGGTATAAATTTTCCAAAATGATACAATTTTATCTGCAAAAAAGGGAAAACCTGATGTGCCTTTTCGTTTTGGTGGATATGCGAATTCCTCCACAGAATATTGATATTGATTTTATTAACTGGTGCGGAGAGAATGCCATTCCATTTGTGATTTTGGGAACCAAGTGCGATAAACTTTCCGCAGGCAAAAGGCAGGAACAAATGAATATTTTCGGAGAAAAACTTTCCGAAACCTGGGATGAATTACCCAAATTTTACGCTACCAGCAGCGAAGACAAAACAGGCCGGGATGATGTTTTGAAATTCATTGCATCCTGCATGAAATAACTATCCTGAAAAAAATTCAAATTTCAAAAATCTTCATTTCTAATTTCTTGTAAATGGACGTAATATCCATGAAAAAGGAAAATTTTATTGGTGTGCAAAACATAGTAGTATTTAGATTCATATTTGCCGGAAATGAATATACAATTCTTCTTCTCTTGCCCAGTTTGTCTGAAAATCAGTTCACGGATTTTCAAACATCCATTTGAATATGACAGTGATTCTGCATAATCCGTAATACATGTAGTTTCTTTGTAACCGGTATCCCAACTCTAATATGGAACAACTTTTGCGATCTTCATTCGTCTACATTTAAAACATGCACAAATCCATCCTGGTTTTCGGTTTAATTTTCATATCCGTTTTTAATGTCTGCAGCGGTCAGATTGGTGCCAAACGAAGCGTTATCGAGGCATATTTAGGCAAAAAACAAATTTTTAGTGAACATGTGGAAGGGGATTACTTTACACAGGAATTTAGAACCGGAAAACAGGAAATTACCCAAATCATGTACAACAAAGATTCCATTGCTGTAGCACTCACCATTGGAACATTAGATTCATCTATTACGGATATCCTGATTGCAGATTATCTAAAAAATAATTTCTCCGGTTTTGCTGCACATAAAATTGGCGCCAACGGTGTGGAAACCTATTATCTGGACACAGTAAAAACAGCCTTAATGATGGTAAAGCACACGAGTTTAAAAGCTAAATCCCCCATTGTTTCCTTTTCGCTTTGCAACGATCCGGACTTGATAAATTTCTGGATGACCGGTGTGGAATGGTTTAAACCGGAATAGTTAAGCTTTAATCCAGGTTGCAGCTTTGGCAATCAACTCGTGCATGGGAACATGCATATGTAAAGTAGCTGAAACTCCCATTTCCTGATTCACCAATTCAGCTTTCGGAAATGAATTTTCTTTTCTGAAATTAGCCGCCTGGCAGGCACAAAGAAGTTCAATACCCAAAATGGAAGTCACATTTTCCGCAACCTTTAAAGATTTAATTGCGGCATTTGCCCCCATGCTCACATGGTCTTCCTGTCCGTTTGAACTCATGATAGTATCCACAGATGCAGGAGTACAAAGTTGTTTATTCTGACTGGCCATACTCGCCGCTGAATATTGCGCAATCATATAGCCGCTGTCTGTTCCGGGATTTGGTGATAAAAACGCAGGTAATCCACGTTGGCCACTAATTAACAGATAAATTCTCCTTTCAGAAATACTACCCAACTCGGAAAGTGCCATTGCTGCATAATCCAAAGTAAGTGCCAATGGTTGACCATGAAAATTCCCTCCGCTTAAAATGAGGTTATCATCTTCGAAAACCGTGGGATTGTCTGTAACACTATTTAATTCCGTTTCCCAAACAGAAAAACAATATTGAAATGCATCATAACTGGCACCATGTACTTGCGGTATACAGCGAAAACTATAAGGATCCTGAACGGCTGGCCTGTTTACTTTTTGCATCGGACTTTGCTTTAAAAATTCCAACATTTCTGCTGCTATTTTTATTTGCCCTGTATGACTGCGAACGCTGTGCAGTTGCGGGAAATGAGGCTCATTTCGGCACAAATAAACATCTGCTGAAAATGCAGAAATAACAGATAATTTATCCAGAATATTTTGTGATATTCGATATAATTCGATGGCATGTGCCAGCATAAATTGGGTACCATTGATCAATGCCAAAGCCTCTTTTGGTTCTAAAACCAATTTTTCCAATCCGTGTTTTTGCAAAACATCTGCTGCAGAAATATTTCCCAAATCCGGATGGTGCATCTCTCCTATTCCTAATAATGGCAAACACATTTCAGACAGCGGCGCCAGATCACCGGAAGCTCCCAACGAACCCTGTTCATGTACTTTGGGTGTATATTGATAGTTGTAAAAAAACAGCAATCTTTCTACTACTTCTAACCGCACAGCAGAGTGTGATTTCGCAATATTTAATATTTTCAGCAGCAGCATTAATCGCACCAAATTATCCGGCAAATAATTACCGGTACCTGCGGCGTGTGTGATCAGTAAATTCCGCTGTAGTTCATGTAATTCATTTTCAGGAACAGCCACATTTTGCAGGCTTCCAAATCCAGTATTAATTCCATAAACAGGGGTTTTGGATTCCTTCAAATATTTCGTTAAAAATGTCGCAGATTTTTGAATGCTTTTTTTGTTCTCATCACTTAATTCGGCAGAATTACCGCTCAACCAGAATTCAGTAATTTCTTTTAAAGTATAGGTATTTTTCAGAATTGCCATAAATGCAGGTGTTCCGGAATTTGAATAATCGGGTAATTATGCTGTTCTCCGCTGTTTAAATTTTTGAGGGATATGTTTCTGTTTTTCAATTCTTCTTCTCCAATAATTGCAGCAAATGGAATTTTTCTTTGATTGGCATAATCCAATTGTTTTTTTATTTTTACTGCACCCGGATAAACTTCGGCGGAAATATTCCCTTCACGCAGTATGTTAACGAGTTCAAACGCCATTGGGATACAGGTTTCCAGCATAGGACAAATCAATACGCGAACATCATTTCCCGAAATCTCAGGAAATAATTTTGCGGCATCTAAAATATCATAAATGCGATCCAGACCAAATGAAATTCCCACTCCCGGCACATCTTTTAACCCGAAAACTCCGGTTAAATTATCGTACCGACCACCGCCGCCAATACTCCCAATTTGAAAATTTTCCGGTAATGATTCTGCACTTGGCACCACCTCGAAAACCGCGCCGGTGTAATAAGACAATCCCCGAGCTAAAGTGAGATCCAATATAAAATTTTGTTTGGTTTTAACCAGCGAAAATATTCTTTCTAAATCTGCACAGGCATCCTCCAGCAAGCCGGAGTCACCGCCAGGATGGGATCGGATGGCATCCAATTTTGCATGATTGCTATGAAGGGCATTGGTTTCAAATAAAAATTGCCAGAAGGAAACAGCATGTTGAATTCCGCTACTTTCCATTTCCTTCTTCACACCTTCAAATCCGATTTTGTCGTTTTTATCTACCAATTGCATTAATCTTTGAAGGGCATTTCCACCACCCAAATAATCTGCAAATGCATCAAACAATATTCTATGGTTTATTCGAATCGTAACTGGTAATTGTAAAATGGAAAAAACTTCATCATAAATTTTCACCAAATCCACTTCATTCAAAACAGAATCACTACCCACCACGTCAGCATCACATTGCCAAAATTCGCGATACCGCCCTTTTTGTGGCCTGTCTGCACGCCAAACCTGTTGCATCTGATACCTTTTAAAGGGAAAGGTAATTTTATCGCGATTCATCACCACAAAGCGTGCCAGTGGAACGGTTAAATCGTAACGCAAACCGCGATCTGAAATACTTTGGAGCACTTTTTTACTATCCCGTTTTTCCAATGCGTCAACATCGGCCTTAGACAAAAAATCTCCGTTATTCAGAATTTTAAACAACAACTGATCCCCTTCGTCTCCATATTTTCCCTGTAAAGTGCGAAGGTTTTCCATTGCCGGTGTTTCCAATGGCAAAAACCCGTACAGGCGAAATACACTTTCAATAGCTCCCATAATGTATTTGCGCTTTAGCATCACATCCGGAGCAAAATCTCTGGTACCCGAAGGAAGACCCGGTTTTTCCACGGGGCAAAAGTAAAGGAAAGGGGTAAACACTACAAGGAATCTGGCTTCGCCGGGGTATTCAAAAAAAAAAATACAAAAAAACTTGTGCAACCGAAAAGTTGCATATATATTTGCAACCAAATGGTAGCAAATTCTAAAAACAATACCAGACGAGACGTGTTTCAGGCAATTGCAGATCCGACCCGCAGGGCGATCATTGGGCTGGTGGCACTGCAATCAATGACTCCGAATGCACTGGCAGAACACTTTGATACCAGCCGTCAGGCAGTTTCCAAACACTTGCGAATTCTTACAGAATGCCAATTGGTAAGGCAGGTACAACAAGGAAGAGAAATCTATTACCAATTGGAGGTAAACAAAATGAAAGAAGTAGACCAATGGCTCGAACAATTCAGAATGATTTGGGAGAACCGCTTTAACGAACTCGACAAAGTATTATTAACCTTAAAAAATAAGCAATCATGAGAAACGCATTATTATTCGACTTCACTGTCGACAAAGAGAACAACACCATTTTGGTGAAACGCGAATTCGCTGCAGATGTGGCGATAATTTGGGATGCCTTTACGAAACCCGAGATCTTAGATCAGTGGTGGGCTCCGAAGCCCTGGAAAGCCAGAACCAAAGTAATGGATTTCAGGGAAGGTGGCCATTGGATTTATGCAATGGTAGGTCCTGAAGGAGAAGAGCATTGGGCCCGTGCAGATTTTCAGACAATTGAACCCCAAAAACGGTATACAGGATTGGATGCATTTTCAGATGCCGACGGAGTAATAAACCCGGCAATGCCACAATCCACCTGGGATGTACATTTTAAAGCGCAGGACCACAAAACACTGGTAGCATATCATATAGAATTTGGCGACCTGGCGCAACTCGAAGCTACCATTCAGATGGGCTTTAAAGAAGGGCTTACACTTGCAATGGAAGGTTTGGATGAATGGCTGGAGGCAAATAAATAATTTAAATTATGACAAATAAAACAAGCATTAAAGCAGAACCCGGGAAACAGGATTTGTTTATAGAAAGGGAATTTGATGCACCCAGAGAATTGGTATTCAGAGCATTTACTGAAAAAGATTTAATCGTTCAGTTTTTGGGTCCAAAAAATATGAAAATGGAAATAGAGCACTACGATATGCGTTCTGGTGGATCCTATCGTTACATCCATATGGATGAACACGGAAACCAGTTCGCATTTCATGGTTCCGTGCATGAAGTTTCATCGCCCCTCAGAATGATTCAAACCTTTGAATTTGAAGGTTTACCGGAAAGAGGACATGTAAGTATGGACACATCCATTTTTGAGGAACTTCCAGGCAACAGAACCAAATTAACGATTCAATCCGTTTTTCGCTCTGTTTCGGATCGCGACGGAATGATCATGTCCGGCATGGAACGCGGAATCAACGAGGGATTTGAACGATTGGATCAAATGTTAAAATCCCAGGTAAGTAATTCTTAATTTATAAAAAAAATGAAAAGACAATTCTGGCTTAGTTTACCGGTAAAAGATGTGAAAATATCCAAAGCTTTTTTTACCAAAATGGGATTTGAATTCAATACCAATTATCCGGAAACGGAACAAAGTGCATCGCTGATGCTTGGGGAGCATGGAACAGTAGTAATGTTATTTGAAGAAAGCATGTTCAGGGGATTTTGCGGAAATGAAATAAGCGATGCTAAAAAAAGCAATGAGGTATTACTTTCCATAGATGCATTTTCCAAAGAGGAAGTGGATACATTTGCTCAAAAGGCCATTGCCGCGGGTGGAATATCCAACCACAAGCCTTATGAAATGACCGGCTGGATGTATGGTTGCGTATTTTCAGATCCCGATGGACACAAATGGAATGTACTTTATATGGATATGGGGAAAATGCCAAAACAGGCAGTTCAAAATCCATGAAAACATTAAAATATTCATAAATTATTCGCATATTTGATACACAAAAAAATCATGAGTACTGAAAGCACAGAAAAAATAACTGTTGAAACCATTATCAATAAACCAGTTGATTTGGTCTGGGAATATTGGACAGCACCTGAACATATTCAGAATTGGAACAATGCTTCCGATGATTGGCACACTCCACATGCTAAAAACGATCTGAGAGATGGCGGTGACTTTATCATCAGGATGGAATCCAAAGATGGCACCATGGGCTTTGATTTCGGAGGAACTTACGATCATGTTATTATCCACGAAACCATCAATTATACCATGGGTGATGGCAGAAAAGTTCTGGTAAACTTCGACGGAGAAAATAATGTTACAAAAATTACCGAAACTTTTGACCCTGAAAAAGAGAATCCGGCAGAAATGCAAAGAGCCGGCTGGCAGGCCATTTTGGATAATTTTAAAAAGTATTGTGAAAAGTAGAAAACCTATTTATTTGGATCATCATACATGTGAAATCCGATTAGAAACATTCCCATGTTATTAGCATTTCCGGATTATTTCCAAATCCCATTATTCAATTAACCAATCTTTCGATTGGTAAAATATGAAAAAGCACTTCTGAGAGAAGTGCTTTTTCATATTGGGGTATTCAATCCTGGTCTGGTAGAGATTCACAAATTCTTCTGACATTATTTAAACAGATCCATTTCCCTTTACTACCTGAACTGTATTAATTTTACAGTTTGTTAGCAGCTTTGGGTAAAAAGATAATTCTCATATTCATATGGCTTTGGATTTTTCCTGTTTTTGGACAAATAGGTCTTAATTTAAATATAGGTGCAGCATCCATTTCAACTGGTGCCATGCATGTGAAGTGCCAGGTTAACAATGGACAGATAACGCCATTCTCCTATACTACCTCGCCCCAGTTTGCAAATATGTTCAATGCGCAATTTTATTATTCCAAGGGAGAATTTCCCTTTTTATTGGAATTCACCTATATCACCGGAAATTTTTATATAGACTTTAAAGAAAATATGGGGAATATTTTTCGCACGCAAAATTACAGGCAAAATATTTTTGGAGGTGGAATTACTATTGAACCATTGCAAAAAGCAGAAAGCAAATTTCGATATGGCTTTGGTATATATGCTTATGGATATCAATTTCACCCGGAATCCGCTAGCCAGGGGAGCAGAAGCAATGCGCAAATGCTCAATTTTTTCACCGGGCTGGAGGCTGGAATTCGTTTGAATCCATACTTCTATCTCAATGGTTATTTTCGAATTGCCCCGTTTGAAATCAATTATGTAAAATCTTTTAAAGGATTAATACCTTTAAGTTATCATTCCTCGGAATTCAAAATGTCTCAGCGAGATAAAATACTTGGGGTTTGTTTGGGATTCGATTTTGCCAAATGGTTCCGCGAAAAAGACCGAAGCCCCGGAATCTTACATAAAAAGCCATGAATCAGACTTAAAAGCTTGCACATTGTCCAATTACCAATGCACTTTAGGGGGTGGTTTTGCCACAAATCAGGACTGTGATATATTTGTAAATCAAGACTTCACACCAAACTATGTCTAAAAAAAATCAACCCAAAAAACACATCCCAAATAAACCCTTGGAAGAACATGATATTTCAAAAAAGCCTGGTTTTTGGAATGTGAGAAATTTATCTGTTTTGGTTCTGCTCATTGCGGCAGTTCAGTTTTATCCCACAGTAAATTATGATTTGGTAAATTGGGATGACAACCTGAATATTTATGATAACAAAACGCTGGAACCATTTGCGAAAGAATGGAACTGGAAAAATGTGAAAACCATATTTACTTCAGATGTAGGAGGAAGTTATAACCCCTTACCTATTTTCACTTTTGCATGTGAAATTTATTTTTTTGCATCGGATCCGGTTGAAAATCCCGGCATTTTTCATTTCAACAATGTATGGATGCATGCCGTTTGCACTATGCTGGTATTTTTGTTGATGCTGCGGCTCGGCTTAAAAAAGCCCTATGCATTTTTTGCCGGGTTGCTTTTTGCAATACATCCCATGCGAATTGAATCCGTTGCCTGGGTTACGGAACGAAAAGATGTACTATACGGGTTATTTTTTGTAGCAACACTTTACATATACACATTTATTTCCCGAGGTTCACCTCACAAAGTATGGCTTTACCTTCTGGCTATTATTTTCACCATTATTTCTCTTTTTGCCAAAGTACAGGCAGTAATTTTGCCGCTTTCCATGGTTTGTATTGATTTTCTGTCGAGCAGAAAATGGTACAGCTTTAAAATTCTGATTCTGGAAAAACTACCCTGGTGGATGATGTCACTGGCATTCGGATTGTTGAACGTTTACATGCTGCGCAACGTTGGAACTATATCCAATGAATCCACGCAAAATTTCGATTTGATCCGACAACTCACCATTGGCTTATATACCTATGTTATTTATATGGTTAAATTCATTTATCCATATCAGATTTCACCTTTATATGTATATCCCACAATCCTGCCAAGTTATTATTATATAGCCCTTTTTCTGATTCCGGTAATTGCAATTGCTGTCATTTATCTCGGATTTAAAAAGAAATACAAACATCTCTTATTTGCCTTTGCTTTTTTCACCTTCAATGTGATGTTCCTGCTACAGATAGTTACCGTGGGACAAGGTTTTCTCGCCGATCGCTTCACTTATATTGCATACATTGGCTTCTTTTATCTCGCTGCGTATGGTCTGCAAAAACTTGAAAGTGTTTTGATGCCATTTCGAAAAATTATTTACACAGGAATGGCGGCCTATCTGCTTGTTCTGGCAATTACAACAGGACAACAAATGCAGTTATGGCAAAATTCCAAAACACTTTGGTCCAGAGTTATTGAGGTAAATCCGCTGAATCCTATTGGGTATTTGTATACCGGAATTTATTTAAGAGATCAGGAAAAAGATCTGGAAGGTGCGAAACCTTATTTTATCAATACCGTAAAACTAGATCCCAGCAATGTGGAATACCGGAATAATTTGGGAACTGCTTATATGGATCTCGCTGCAAAAATTCCGTTGCGCGCACAAAAAGATATTGAAAGAAGATTTGTGTGGTATGATTCTGCCCTTCAGCAATTTGAGATTATTGTAAAAAAGGAATCCGAAAACAAGATGAAGGATTCCATCACTTTTTCGAAATATCTGAGAAACCGGGGCGGATGCTATTTTTATTTGAACCAGCCTTTTCGCGCCATTCAGGATTATAACGAGGCCGCGAAATACTTTCCGCTTGACCCCCAGTTGATAGAAAGCCGGGCCCTGGCATACATCAAAACCAATCAAAATGAAAAGGCAATTGTAGATCTCAGCACGTATATCAAAAACGCACCTGATAAATGGAACATGTATTATGAGCGTGCCATCTGTTATTACAAATTATTAAAATTTGATTTGGCTAAAAAAGACCTTGACTTTCTTATTTCCAAAGGACAAACTAAAGGGGATTACTATTATTTACGATCCGAAGTAAATAAATCGCTGGGGAACAAAACGGAAATGAAAAACGATGCTATAAAAGCAAGAGAATTGGGCGTGAAGAATATGCCGGAATATTTGTTTTTGTAGAAGTCATATTTGTTGTCGGTAGCTTTCAGCCTAAAAACATCTTCGCGGATAAATCAACGTCTTGAAATTATACATTTGTTGTCGGTAGCTTTCATCTGAAAAACATCTTCGCGGATAACCAAACCGGCTGAAAGCGTGTACCGACAACAAGACCGGTCTTCAAACATCATATTTATCACTCCCACCCTAACATCTAACTTCTCACATCAAACATCCCACTTCTCACCCGTCCTATCGGCTCGGGCAAGCATCTCCCCCTCACTCACCATTCCTTCTCGCATACACCAAATTGATGTCTACATTTTCATCTCCATAAAACAATAAAATCGGATATCTGTAATTGGCTAAAACTTCTATGGTAATTCTCTCTTCCGGAGAATAAAATCTCCAACTGGGAAGGAATTGTTCATCATTCGCATCTTCACCGTAAAACATATAATTGGTGGAATAAAAACGACCATATTTTTGATATTCAAATTTCGTTTTTCCACTATTATTGTACGCAATCACAGCTTCACTATAGGAAGCAGTATCCTCGTAATCGCCCGGATTTCCGGGGTACTCTGCGAAATGTGGAATGGAAAGAAAATTGGATTTCCCTTGAATAATATCCTGAATTTCATTACCTCTTAGCCAAATCCAATTGAAAGTATCTTCCATTTTTTCGCCTTTAATTGCTGAAAAAACAGGCATTGCAAACTTGGGTTTTTGCAATGCTGATCCCCGAAATTTCACATGATAATCAAAATTATAATTCATCTCGGAACCTCTGAAATTCCCAAACATTCTGAAACGCACAACTGAATCAGACCATTCGGTATTGGAGAGTTTCACATTGTATTCTTCGGTAAAATGTTCTAAAATATTATAATGAATTACACAACCGGCACCGGGTGTAAAATCATTATAAACCGGAGCTCTGTTTTGCACGCTGAATAATTCCATTTTATCCACCCAATCCTGTTTTAAAATCAATGGATATCCGGCATCCGGTACAAAACTGAAATAATACAGCGGATTTTGGGAAACTACTTCTACAGCTTGAATTACATAAGCCGTGTCTTGCAATATTATTTTTTGAGCGGTAATACCTTTCACATGAAACTCCACCAGCGAATCATATCGAAATGCCATTTTGGTTTTTCCGGTATTTCTCAATTCCTCAAAATTTACTTTGCTCAGCCATATGGACGACATATGATGAAAAACGCTGCTATCCGGATATTGGTTGTCATAAATCCTGGCGCTGTCCATGGCCCATTGATCCATTTTGGCATATCCTTTTACCCCTGGTTGTACAAAATCAAATTCATACCCATTTTCAGATAAGGGATAAATGGAAAGCTCAGATTCGCCATCAGCTTTGGTAACCATATATTCAGCTGCCAATGTTTGGTGCAATTCCGGATGATTTTGAATATTAAAATACTTTGGGTTCCCTCCGGGGTCCGAAATCACTACCGGGGGTTTAATCAATTTACACGATACAACAAACAGGACAGTGATGGGTATAATCCATTTCATTTACAAAGCGAATTAAGTTCAGAAGAAGCAAAGTAGAAACAACTCTGCTATGGATTTTCCCCTTTTCGACCGACTTATTTTAAAAGCCGACATTGGGTTTGGCATGCCATTTGAATTTATATTTGTACCAAATGAAAATGAAACTGTTTATCGCCGGTTTAGCAGCGATGCTAACTATGGTATCTTTTGCCGTAAATGACTCTCTACCCTCCGTGGATGTGAAAGACATGGATGGAAATACAGTCAATTTCAGTACTGTTGCGGAAAAAGGAAAAATCACCGTGATCTCCTTCTGGGCAACCTGGTGCACACCATGCCTGAAAGAACTGGAAGCCATTAACGAAAAATATGCCGATTGGCAAACCACCTATAACATGAAGCTGGTTGCAGTAAGTATGGATGACGCAAGAAATTCCAAAAAAGTAAAACCAAAAGTATTGGGTTACGGTTGGACATATCAGGTATTGCTCGACGAAAACAGCGATCTGGCCAGGGTTATGAATGTAAACAACCCTCCTATGACCTTTATCTATGACGGGGATGGCAAACAGGTTTGGAGCCATCAGGGATATACACCCGGTGCGGAAGACGAACTGGAAGCCAAGCTGAAAGAGATTTCAGGTAAATAAAACGAAGTATTCAAAAGAGTCCTTTGCTACACCGGCAAAGGACTTTTTTGTTTTTGTTGAACCTAAATTAAGATATCTTACACCATGCAATCTTCCCTTTTCCCGGGAAATTGGTTTCTTTTGTAAAAGAAAACATGATTTCCAAGAATATTGAAAAGGCATTGCAACAGCAAATTGCGCTAGAGGCTTATTCCAGCGCCTATTACCTCTCCATGGCCAGTTGGATGGATGTTGAAGGTTTTGAGGGAACAGCAGCATTTTTATACAAGCAGAGCGATGAAGAACGAATGCATATGTTGAAGATTCTTCACTTTATCAATGATAATGACGGGCACGCTGTGGTACCACAAATGGACGCCCCTCCCGTTACTTTTGAAAATTACCACAATTGTTTTCAGCGCATTCTGGAACAGGAACAATCTGTAACCGCCAGTATTCACAGTCTGGTAAATATGTCTCTCACAGAGAAAGACCATGCCGCTAATAATTTTTTGCAATGGTATGTATTTGAACAAATAGAAGAGGAAAAGCAGGTTAAAACCATTTTAAACAAATTGAAAATTATTGGGAACGACGGGCCCGGATTGTATTTATTAGACAATGAATTGGGAAAACTCGCGGGTCCTGTTATTGGCGTTTCCGCTGCAGATGGTGCTTAAAACAACCTTTCCTAATTTCTCAATTTTACTGTTGAGAATTCCAATTATCAGATTCTGACCATAGGCTTACATTGCCATGACGCAAAAATGAAGGACTGCATTTAACTTGCATTGATCTGGTAACCATTTAAAATTTTTTGCCTATGTTTCAAAAGTACCTTAGTTTATTTTTATTATTTTTCTCTTTTTCACAGGCAAAATCTTCTCATGTTGCCGGCGGAAATATCAGTTATAAATATCTGGGAAATAACCAATATCAGATATACTGGACCATCATTCGTGATTGCCGGGGAATTGGATTAGACAGCCCGGAATTAGGTGTATATGGAGGAACCAACGGAGGCAACAGCTGTTTTCAAACCAAATTAAATGGAAACAGAATCTCTATTACAGACATTTCCCCACGCTGCAGCACATCCAATGCTCCTTGCAAGCCACAAAATACACCTTCCGGGGAAGGATTCGAATCCCATGTGTATACCTATACCATAGATATTTCCAAATCACCATTTGCAGAGAATATTGCCAAATCTACCTGCTGTGAAATTACATTTTATACCAAAATAAGTTCAAGGCCTGGTGTAATTACTACCGGGCCGGCTGGTAATTATTATGTAAATGTTCTTACCATTAATTTTTGTAATTTAAAAAAATGTAAAAACAAGGTATCAAATCCTCCCGAATTTCCAGTTAACGGAATTCAGATGTTATGTTGCAACCAGGCAAGCAGTTTTAATTTTGGCGCTGAAGATCCGGATGGGGATAAAATAAAGTATAAACTCACTTCTGCCCTTTCCGGAATTCCCAATTCCACGGTAAATTATTCCTCTCCATTTTCGTATTTATATCCTTTAACATGTTATTGTGTTCCACCCACAACAATCAAATGCAATCCAAACACAACAACAAATCCACCACGTGGAATTTATTTAGATTCCAACAGCGGTCAATTTGTTTTTACACCTACCAAATGTGATGAGGCTGCAGTAGTTGCTGTGGAAGGAATTGAATACAGAAAAGATACTTCAGGTAAATATTTACCCATTGCCAGAAGCATTCAGGATTATTTATTTCTGGTAAAAGATGATTGCGATTACAATAAAACTCCAACTGAAGAACTTTATTCCAGCAATTTTGCGGTTAAAGAAGGCGATACATTGAAAATTCAATTGCATGTAATGGATGAAACATTTACGCCTTATCAAACCATTCCAGACACACCTTTAATTTTGGCATACGATACTTTTGCCCATTTTTATCTGATTCTCACCAACCCTCAAGACAGAGAGAAAATATACGATCTGATATGGCCAACCAAAGTTGGTGATGCAAGGTTCTTTAATTATTATTTCCGCAATAAATTCTCCGATTTTCATTGTCCAAAGCAAGTGTATGGATTTGCTGCAATTCCCATTCGCATTCAAAAGGAAGGTGTAAATATTGATTTTAATACATCAAAAGATACTTGTGGGAATACCGTTTTCAACGCGGTATCGAACCCGTTGGATGATGCGAATTACTTATGGACCTTGTATGATTCTACGGGAAAAGATACTATTGCGCAATATGGTGGAAACAGTATTATTCCTTCAATTGGACTCCAGGGAAAATATCAATTAAAATTACAATCATTGAACGGTTTTTACTTTTTTAGAGATACTACAAAAACAATTTATCTCGATGGAAAATATTATCATGCAGATATTGGCGGACCTGAAATTCTTTGCTCCAATTCAAGTCTGGATATTTCAGCAACTTTATTCGAAACCCATCCACCGCTGCAATATTTATGGACTGTTAAAGCTGGAGGTTCAACAATTTTAACCAGTTCTGATCCCATTCTGAAATTAAATAATATACAGTCCAATCAGAATGTGACACTGGCAATCAAAGACAATAATGGTTGTTTTTATCAAACCAAGCCTAAAACAATTTCCATATTAAATGATATTAATCTGGATCTAGGAACGGATAAAAATGTGTGTTATGAAAATAATATTTTCATTGGTCCTGACCCTTTGAATTCGTTCAAATACAAATGGAATACCGGAGATACAACTTCGCAAATTCAGGTGAACAAATCAGGAAAATATTTATTATCCGTAAATGCCCCTGGTTATTGTGATGCAATGGATTCCGTTGAACTAATGTTCGTTCCCAAACCAAATATTACTACCACAGATAGTTTGTATTGCAAAAAAGGGAATCCTTTGCAGATTGACCTGAACCACCATTTATTGGAGAACGGAAATGATATTACAAATGGATCTGCGAGTTATGACAATGCTTATACAGACAAGTATAATTTAAATATTTACAACGGGCATTTTTTAAATATCAATCTAGGCTATTTTGGTTACTGGAAAATCCCTTATCATTTTCATGTATCCGGTTGTCCGGATTTATCCGATACCATTCAACTGCGCACTTCCAGCAATCCTACTGCCCTGTTTAATACAGATCCATCTGATTTGTTTGTATATGATCAATTGGATATTTTATTCCAAAACCGAACAACGAATGCAGATAAAACTCCATTATATTTCGATTGGTATATGGATAGATTTCCCGGGGATGTGTTACATTTTGTAGTGGACTCTTTAATACATTTTCCATCTGTGAGCGCAGGTTATCGCCCCAAGTTGGTAGTTACAACAGGCATGGGATGTGTAGATTCTATTCAAAAATTACTGAATATTATTCTGGATGTAAATTCGGTGCAGAATAACAGGCTGATCATCAATTCGGATTTGCAAATTTTGAGTACTGAAATTGTAAATTACCAATTGATTTTGTTCGATGCCATAGGCCGGCGAATATTTGAGACCCACTCCAATTCCGGAATCAGGGAAAAGAAAAATGAATTGCCTGAAGGGGTTTATTATTATCAAATTGAATATAACACGCATCTGGCAGCACACCAGATGTTAAAAGGAAAGATTACAATAACCCGTTAATTTAAAGCTATAAAATACGCACCAATTCGAAATGAAAATATAGATACATTTTTTGAAACAAAAGTGTACATTTGACAGATAAAATAATTAAATATTTTTGAAAATTCCAGGAATTGTTCTTCTTTTTTTAATCGCTGGTCAAACCTCCGGGGTTTTTGCATCTCACATTTTCGGGGCGGATATTACGTACAAAAGTTTGGGTGGTTCAAAATATCGAATTTCTGCAAATTTATATAGGGATTGCAGACAACAGGGAATTTCCACTCCTCAAAGTGGGGTTTTCGCAGGAACCAACGGGGGCAATGGATGTGGCACATATAATATCAACTTTACAAGAACTTCAATTACCGAGGTTAGCACCATATGCAAAGGTGGAAAACCGATGTGCAGTTTTCCAAACGCAGTGGTAACAACCGGTTATGGAATTGAAAGGCAACTCTATGAAGCTGATGTAGATTTCAGCGCTACCCCATTGAGCAATTTTGCAAACAAAAGCTCTTGTTGCGAGGTAACCTTTTATATTGGAGATTGTTGCAGAATCGGCGCTATTACAACCGGTGCTTCGGGTGATTTATATGCCACATGCACAATACAAATATGTAATTTAAAAAAATGTACTGACACCATAACAAATGGTCCTGCAGCCAGTAGGGTCCCTCCGACTTATTTTTGTTGTAACCAAAGCGCATATTTTAATAATGGCTTTATGGATACATTTGAAAATGATAGTATATCATACAAGTTGACGCAAGCTTTAAATGGCTTACCACAATCCAGTGTTATTTATTCAACTCCATATTCCAATAAATATCCAATTACTCCATATTGCATTCCTTCCTCAACAATAAAGTGTGCACCCCAGCCTTATATACCTTTTCCGCGAGGTTTATTTTTTGATACAGCGAATGGTGATTTTATTTTCGTACCAACCAATTGCACTGAAGTTGGTGTAGTAAATTTTGAAGCAAATGAATGGCGCAAGGATACATCGGGTAAATATTTGTGGATAGGAAAAGTACACAGGGATATTGTCATCCGGATTTCCAATTCCTGTGGTAATAACAATACCGTCCGGCTCGACTCTACTTATGAATATGATTTTTGCGCGGGAGATTTGTTAAAAATTCGTTTGAACTTAGTTGATGAAGCATTTGCTCCGTACCAATCAGGCCCTGATTCGATATTCCTTTCGTGGAATAGGGGAATCCCCAAAGGTAAATTTGAAATTGAATATGATAAAGCTCAAGGTAAAAAACATGCTGTTTTTACTTGGCAAACGAAGTTACAGGACACTTCAGATTATAAATATCATTTTGTATTCTCAACTACCGATAGCGTATGTGACCATCCCACAGTTACGCATAGAGCTGTGAATATTTACCTGAAAAAACCAGACAATCTTGAGATAAATACCACTTATATCAATTGCAACAAAACAAAGCTATCGGCAACATTATCCAAGTCTGTTAATGGCAATAGCATTTATACCTGGATAGTTGTGGATAGTTTCACCGGAAACATTGTTTTTAAAGGTACTGGAACAAGTACTACCACAGGTATTTTAAGTAAAGGCACATACAAGGCATCATTATTTTGCACGAATAAAACTTATTGTTACCAGGAAATTTATACCTTCTTTCACATTGACTCCGTAGCTCCAACCTTATCTCTGCCAAATGATACCAATATTTGTTATGGGAAAAATGTAAGTATCCTAGGTAATACCGCGAATTTTTATAGTCCAGTACATTACCATTGGACTGTAAATTCCGCTACGAATTCAAAAGACACTCTCAAAATCCTTATTTTATCAAATATTATTTCAAATCAGGCTGTTTCACTTATGGTATCTGATGCGCGTGGATGTATACTCCGAGATGATTACAATGTCAATTTGTTCCCGGCTTCTCGTGCTAAATGGTCTAAAATCCCTTTGGATTCTATATGTAGAAATACTCCGGTTTTTTCACTTTCTGAATTCGTAGATTCCCCTGCAGATTCTCTGCGAAGAACAGGTAAATTCATCATTCAAAGCAGTTCCCTGACTTATGGCAAATTTGGTATTGTTGATAGTATCGGTGCGAATAAATTCGTCCTGAATCCCGGAAAACTAACGAATGATTCTGACTTCAATTCCGCTAAAACACATACTGAAATATTAAGCCTATTGTGGAAGGATAGTTTTGGTTGTTCCAGTAAATCCGACAATTTCATAAAAATTCTAAAAAGCCCTGAACTTAAAATAATAAATAAGGATATTTGTCAAAATCGGGGAGGAGAATTCAATCTGGATTCCTTAATAATCAAACCAGATTGGTGGGGAGATAAATCCAAATACTGGTCTGTCCTGTCAGCACCTTCCGGCATCCCATTTAGTGATGTAATAAAAGAAAGAGATTTCAATGGAATTCACCAATATTGGTTTCAACTTGGTTCGAAAGGATTAAATAAATTTGCAGGAAAATATGCCCTTGGATTAACGGTTATAGATAAAGACAATGATTGTGCAGTAACGGATAATGCCATAATCAACTTAAAACCACAACCAGAATTAACTACCAATAATATTTCAGGACAATGTGTGAATTTAAGTTATGCTAATTTGCTCCAATTGTTTGATAGTAACGGGCAACCGGCCGACTCTGCCAGCAGCAGCTTTAACATTTATTCCTATAATGGAATTACAGATTCATCACTTTGGAAAAATATTCATTTAAAAAACGGATATTTATTTCCCTATTCCAGTAATTATGGTAATTACCAAATCCAAATCAAAAATTGGTCTACCAGCTGCATAAATACAAGTTTGAATACCCTTCAGATTTATGCCACTCCCAAAGTAAATTTCACCACAAGCCCTGCTGACAGCGCTCCGGAAAATTTGCCCTATTTCACTGTTAGCAATAAAACGAGCATCGCTTCCTCAGACAATTTGAGTTATGTCTGGTATTACAGATATCCTAATCCGGTCTATAAAAGCACCGCGGATGCACCCACAATTACTTACCCGAATTCATACGGCATTTACACTGTTTTGATGATTGCCACCAGTTCCAAAGGCTGTAAAGATTCTGCTATGCGTATTTTACAGGTCGGTAAAAAAACAAATTCCATTCAGGACGACATACCGGAACATACCTGGTTCGATGGAAATTTTGTTCTCCATGGAATGGAATATGAAAAACTGGAAACCATGGTATTTAATGCAGCAGGTGCCAGAGTGTTTTCCGGTCTGAACAACCAACCATTCAACCCAGTTTCCGGAATTTATTTTTACCAGATACAGGCAACTGATATGAAGGGCAAAGTGCGCATCTATAAAGGGAAATTGTTAGTTCCTTAATTGATGGCTTTATTCTCCGAATTATTTTGTATGTTTGACTGAACTTCAAATTATTGTTATGCATATATTTAAATATTTAGGATGGATTGTATTGTTTTTTTGCTTTGACAAATCCCAGGCCTCCCATATGTTTGGTGCAGATGTTACCTACAAAAGTTTAGGCGGTACCAAATATAAAATTATCATGAATGTGTACAGGGATTGCCGGGGAATATCTTTTAGCGGCCCCAGTGCAGGAGTATTTGGGGGAACAAATGGAGGAAATGGCTGTGGAAACTATAATTTATTTCCATCTAGGATTGCGATATATGATGTATCTTCTGTTTGCCAAGGTGGTTCCAAGTTGTGCAATCCGCAGAATACATATGGGACAGGTGATGGTATAGAACTTCATGTTTATACTGTGGATGTAGATTTCAGCACTACACCTTTAAATAATTTTGTTAATAAAAGTTCCTGTTGTGAGGTGACATTTTACATTGGGCAGTGCTGCAGAACAGGAGCAGTTACCACAGGAAGTGCAGGCAATGATTTTTATGCTACCTGCACCATTAATATTTGCAATTTATCCAAATGCTCCAGCACGGTTTCATCTGGTCCGGCACCCAGCCTGGCGCCTCCCAATTATTTTTGCTGTAACCAATCTTCGTATTATAATAATGGTTTTATGGATAGTATTGATGGTGATTCTATTTCCTATAAATTAATTCCCGCTTTCGCTTCTCTGCCACAAAATTCTGTATCCTATTCCAGTCCTTTTTCATATCAATATCCGGTTACCTGCTATTGTGTTCCACCCACTACCATTAAATGTTCACCTAATCCATATGCAATGCCGCCAAGGGGAACATTTTTTGATACCACAAATGGTGACTTTATTTACACTCCGACAAAATGCGATGAAGTAGCTACAATAAATTTTGAAGCCAAAGAATGGCGCAAGGATACAAGCGGAAAATATATATGGATTGGAAAAGTGCGCAGAGATGTTTTGTTCCGGGTTTCCGATGCCTGCGGATATAATAAAACAGTTAGAGTTGACAGCATCTATGAATATCGCTTTTGTGCGGGTGAGGATGTAAAAATCAGGCTAAACTTAAAAGATCAGGCTTTTACCCCATATCAAACCAAACCGGATTCCATTTATATCACCTGGAATAATGCAATACCCGGTGCAAATTTTAAAATAGAATACGATACTGCGGCAGGTGTAAAACATGCCATTTTTAGCTGGAAAACAAAACCAACAGATGCCAGAGATTATAAATACCATTTTGTATTCAGTACTACAGATAGTGTATGTACCAATCCCACTATCACACACAGGTCGGTGAATATTTATTTAAAATCAAAAGATACTCCGGATTTTTCCAGCTCAATTGTAAACTGTAATACATTAAAACTTACGGCAGTTATTGGTAAAAAAGTAACAGGAACTACTACCTATAACTGGGTCGTAGAAGATAGTTCCGATGGTTCGGTTTTATTTACCGGAAGCGGAAATAATATTACAACCGGGATTTTAAAAACCGCCACATTACGCATCCGTTTAAATTGCAACAATCCCTATTTCTGTATGCCTGAAATTGTAAAATACCAACATTTTATAAATGCATCACCTTCAGTTCAATTGCCTGCAGATACTGCAGTTTGTTTTAATGGGGATGCATATTCTTATGCTAAAATTTCAGGATTGCAAAGTAATGTTACATTCAAGTGGTGGCTCAATTCTGCGCTCCTTCCGGACACATTACAGACTATTACCCTGAAACAAAATCAAAGCGACAAAATGCTGGAAGTGCAGGTGACAGACCAACGTGGATGTAGTTCCCGGGACACACAAATTATTAAACAACTTCCTGACCCACACGTAATATGGACTAAATCCCTGTATCAGGTATGTCACGACAGTTTAAATGTATTGTTGAATAAACTGGTGAATATTGGAGATTCTACTACAACCAATATTTATTGTCAGGACTCCAAATACATGAGTTATTCCGGAGGTAATTATTATTTTTCACCCAATAAAAGCGACAATATTTTTCTGCAAAGTGCATCCGTAGAATTTAAAATTTATGCTGCATTTACTTCCAAATGGCACCAATGTTTTAGCCGGGATAGCAGCGTCATCCGAATAAATGGAAATCCCATTGTAGAAATTTCTGATGGATCATTTTGCCAGGATATAGGAACTTATGTGTTGGATTCATTTATTATAAAACCTAAAATTACATTTGGAATCACACGCACTTGGAAAGCTATTTCTGCTCCAACAGGAGTGAATAAAGCCGGTTTGATATATTCCAGCGGAGGAAAATTGCTTTTTGGTTTTGGTTCCAAAACACAAACCACTTATGGTGGAAACTACCAGTTTGAATATTTGGTAAAAAACAATACTACAGGATGTATGGGGCGCGATACCAATAAAGTTACGATAACCAACGAAGCGTTATTTCAGAAAACCAGAAGTGTGCTATGTGAAGATGCCGGTGCATATAGTTTGAATAATAGCGGATTACTGGATAACAATAATATTGATGTACCACCTTCCAGCAGTTATCAGATTGTAGCATTCAACAACAGTAAAACAGATCCGAAAGTAACCGGAACAACTTTAACCGGGGGATATATTTTTCCGACTTCATCAGCCGGTTTGGGATACTGGACATTCAAAATAAATGCAGCGCCATATGGCTGCCCTATGAGTGACACTTTTTCTTTCTCCGTTTCACCCGCTCCGGTAGCATCGTTTACTTCCAATCCCAAAGATTCCACACCAATTTCCAAACCTGATTTTGTACTGAGCAATACCAGTACCATCAGTGCAGGTTATTTGAGTTATTTCTGGAATTTCGGTACTGGAAATACTGCGGACACGTCCATACAGGCAAGCCCAACCATTAACTATCCGGCTAAAAATGCGGAATATTTTGTGACGTTGGTTGCAACCTCGGATAAAAAATGCAGAGATACATCTGTAATGCGTTTGCAGGTCGGCTCTTTTATCAATGGGATGTCGAATACCGACCTTCCAAAAATCTGGATGAACAATCAGTTTCAGGTGCAAGGAATTTCATTCAGAAAACTGGAAACCGGAATTTTTGATGCGAGCGGGAAACAGGTTGCAACATTAGTAAACAACGGAACTATTACATTGCCGGCCGGAATTTATTATTACCGTGTTTTCGTGGAATTTGAAAATGGGAACACGGCCATGTACAAGGGAATAATTCACCATCAGGAATAAAACCTTAAGTGAAATTGGATAAACTATTGCGAAATAGAACCTCAAACAAAGAGTCTTAATTGGAACATTTAAATTTCCGGCCGATAAATTCATTAGGGTTTTTTATGGATTCGATTTATCTTTGAGTATGTCATTTCCGGAGCTTACAACTTCAGGCAACACTTTATATTTGAACTACGTCCTTCATTCTAACTCCTCTCTATGCGATTAAAACTACCATTCCTGTTTTTTTTATTTTTCGTTCTCTTTAACTCAGCTTCACTAAAAGGCAGCAATGCATCCGGCGGATATTGGGAATACAGTTATCTAGGCAACAACAAATACTTGTTGAATTTTGGTGTTTTACGCGATTGCAGGGGAATTCCACTTTCCGGAATTTCGTTTGGTTTTTATGCAGGAACGAATTATGGAAATGGATGCAAGCAAGACACAATACAGGGTTTTGTTCTCACTTCCATGAAAACGGTTACCAGGTACTGCAGCAGTATATCTGACCCATGTTATCCGCATAATTCAAATAGTACAGGAAGTGGAATTGAATTGCTAATCTATTCCAGAGTTGTAGATCTAAACAGCTCCAAATTCTCATCTTACGTGGGGAGTAGTGCTTGCGGAGATATAACTTTTTATGCCAATAAGTGTTGCCGAAGTGGTGCAATTACCACCGGGCATGATGGTGAGGATTTTTATGTGGTTACCACCTTGCACACTGAAAATTTATCCAAATGCATCAATCAAAATAATAATTCAGGAAAATGGTTAAATCATTTTCCTGCAATCATTTGTTGTGCCACTCCCGTATTTCACAATTTTGGGTTTACCGACAGCACAGACCGTGATTCTATTTCTTATAGCATGGCGCCGGCTCAAAGAGGGATACCGATAAATAGTGTGAGTTATACCAGTCCATTTAAATATCAAACACCAATTACGGTTTATTGTCCGGGAAGCGGCGGATTGGGTTGTACTCCAAACATCACTGCAGATCCACCCAGAGGAATGTATCTCAATGATAAAACCGGGGATATAGTTTTTACTCCGGTCAATTGTACAGACGTCGCAACAATTGCAGTTCAGGCAACTGAATGGCGCAAAGACAAAAATAACAAATGGGTGAAGATCGCTTCCATTTTATATGAAACGATGGTGATTATTAAAGACAATTGCGACTATAATAAAATTCCAAAAATTACCGGAACTACGAGTTCAAAAATTTGCGCGGGTGATAAAATATGTTTAACCATTGATGTTACAGATGATAAATTTACACCATACCAATCTGTAGCAGATACTGTTCATACTTCCTGGATTTTACCTATACCCAATGCTACTATTACCGTACAATCCGATACATTTCCCAATAAAGAAAAACTGGAATTTTGCTGGCAAACCACCTCGGCTGACACACAGGATTTTGCTTATCAATTTGAAATCATAGCGCATGATGGAAGTTGTAATGTTTCCAGAGAAAGCAGCCGTGCATTTACCATTCAGGTACAAAAAAAGGATGAAGCAAAAATATCCGTATCCCCTGTTCAGCCGTGTAACAACATAACCTTGCAGGCCTCTACTTTGCGCTACAAAGAATCCACACCAACATTTGAATGGATAGTAACAGATTCTTTAACAGGTAAAAAAATATTCGGTGGAAATAAATCCACGGAATTTATTTCTTATTTACAAAAAGGGGGGTATAAAATTACACTGCGCACTACAAGCGTAAAATTCTGTTATCCCGATGTAGTACAATATATTTCAATCAGGGATTCTTTGCCCACAGTGACTTTGCAAAGAGGAATACAGGTTTGTACCCAACAGAAATTTAATATCCTTGCAGTAACAAGCAATGCGAAAAATCCGATCACATATACATGGACTTTCCCCGGAGGAATTGACTCCACCGGCTTCAAAGACAATTACAATTTAATTTATTCCGATACTTCCACTATAAGAATTCAGGCAACAGACAGTAATGGATGTATCATGAAAGATACTGCTGCGGTAATTGTTTGGGAATTGCCAAAAATAGCATGGATTTCGGATCCATTAAATACCAGATGCCATGATTATGGAGATTTCAATCTGGATCCATTGCTTATAGAACCGTTCTCAGGATTGCGTACCAATTCAAATTTCCGAATTTATGGTTCCCTAACCAAATTTGGAGCCTATGGTTTGGTGGATTCCATAAAACCCGATGAACACTATTTCCGCACTACTAAAATCAACAATGCCCTTGAATTAAGCTCAGGTAAAAGTGTTACGGAAACAATAACAGCCTGGTTCAGAGATACCAATGGTTGTGAGAATTCAGCAACAACAAAACAAAAAATAAATGGGAATCCAATTATTGAACTGACAGATAAAACTTTTTGTCAGAATATGCTTGGAGAAATTACTGCAGATTCATTTGTCATTAAACCTAAAATCAAATTTGGCGCCCAATACACATGGACTGCTGTTACTTGTCCATCAGGGGTAAATTTAAAGGATGTGTTCACCAATCCATCTTTGAATGAATATTACTTTCAGGGTGGTTCTAAAGGGGTAAATACTTTTGCCGGAGAGTATATTCTGCGTTTAAAAATCGTAGATTTATTAACCGGTTGTACAGATAGTGAATCCAATAAAGTAACGCTGCTCTCAGAGCCGGTAATGGATACTTTTTCGCATAAAGGAGTGTGTGTAAATGGCAGCGCAGTAGATTTAACCAAATTATTTAAATCCAATGGAAATCCTGTTACAGTTGGAGAAAGTAATTTCAGAATTACTGCATTTAACGGTGACACCAATAGCACCTTTTACAAAAATATTGTTTTGAAAAATGGTTATATTTTCCCTACCAATGTACCCTGGGGAAAATATACGGTTTTGTGCACCAACCGCAGCACAGGTTGCGATGCTTCAACACTGAATTATATTCTTATCCGACCGCTGCCACAAGCAGAATTCACGACCAATCCGAAAGATACGGCTCCAAAAAATCTCCCTTATTTTGTAACAAAAAACACCACAAAAATTGCTTCAGGTGAAAACATGACTTTTGAATGGTATACCAAATTCCCTTCGCTTTCTGATAAATCCACAGCATTTGAACCTGTAATCACCTATCCTCTTACGGATTCCGGTTATCTGGTGAGAATGATTGCACTAACCGCCAGCGGTTGCAGGGATACCTTTGATAAAGTACTTATTGTAGGTACTGGAAAATACATTTTCGTCCGTTCCATTGAAGGAAAAGAATTTAAAATAGATTCCAGAATAAGCGTATTATCTCCCGAGTATCGCGTTTTACAAACCGATGTATATGATGAAAGTGGCAGATTGGTTCATTCATTTTTGAAAAATGAGGGTGTCGATTTGAAAAGTGGTATTTACTTCTATGTCATTTACTTCCAGTCTCCTGATGGTCAGATTATGGTTTACAAATCCAAAATTTCCTTATAACCTTCCATTATTTATGAAACATTTTAATTCCGGATTTATTCCAAAATTTATTTTGCTTTGCGTTTTTGCAGTATTCATTAAGGCAAACGGAAGCCATATGATGGGGGCAGATATGCAATATAAATGCCTTGGAAATGGCATGTATAAAATTACAGCAAAACTCTATCGAGACTGCCGGGGAATTCCATTAAACGGCCCTACTTTTGGTGTGTTCGCTGGAAACAACGGCGGCAACTCCTGTGGCAATTATTCGCTCATTTTTAACCGAATTTCCATCAGAGACGTTACGCCAATCTGCGACTCACTTTCTGCCCCCTGTAATCCGCAGAACACCACCAGCAAAGAAGGTGTGGAAGAACATATTTATGAAGCCATCGTTAATTTTAAAACAACTCCACTTAGCAATTTCTGGAATAATTCTTCTTGTTGCAATGTTACCTTTTATGTAGGACAATGCTGCAGGAATGGAGCAATTACCACCGGACCTGCAGGCAATGATTTCTATACTACCTGTTTAATTAATTTGTGCAGTCTGGATTCCACCCAATGCAATTCGAGTCCTTCTTTAACCAATATTCCCATCATTTTTCATTGCTGCAACACTCCTTACCGCTATAATATTGGTGCATTGGATTCTGCAGAAAATGATTCCCTTTCATACAAACTGGTGGGAGGAATTGGAAGTTTACCCAATGCTTCTGTAACCTATACCAATCCATTTAGCTTTGACCATCCGCTTTCCGTTTATTGTCCGGGTGGAGGAATTACCTGTACACCCAATCCGAATGCGACGATACCTGAAGGCTTTTTTCTGGATTCTGCAAATGGAGATATGGTATTTACCCCTGTAAAATGCGATGAAGTTGGAATTATTGTTGTTGAAATCACGGAGTGGCGAAATGTAAGCGGAACCTGGAAAATGCTCGGAAAAAACCGCCGAGATATTCAGGTTTTATTTAAAGATTGTGGAAATAATATGCCGCCACAAATAAGCGGTCAAAAAACACATAGGATGTGTGAAGGCGATTCTATTTGTTTTGATATTTTAGCCATTGACAGAAATGATACCTCTTCTACCTCAGGAGATACTGTAACCCTGGATTGGAACAATGGAATTCCGGGTGCAAGTTTCACTATTAAGAACCCACAATCTAAGGATAAGGAAGCCAGATTTTGCTGGGTTGCACCAATTGGTTCATCCCGTGCCAATGCCTATACATTTACAGCCCATACCGTGGATAGAAATTGTCCGATTAAAAGTGAGTCTTATGTTGGCTTTAAAATTTATGTAGACCAATGTAATACCGGTACCAATAAATTATCGGGCAAGACAGCAATTCGGATTTATCCAATGCCTGTTAGTTCCGGTAATTTCATCCAACTGCAACCTGAATATTCAGGGAAATACGAAATTCTATCGATTTCAGGCCAGATTATTTATCACGGCAGGGCGGAAATAACCAAAGGAATTTGGGTTCCATCGGAAGTAAAGTCCGGAATTTATTCCATTCAAATGGAATCAGGTCCCAGGTTCAAAATAGTTGTAGATTAGAACTACAGCAGGCATTACAATATTTTCTGAGATATGGGGTTATTACAGAATCCTGTAAAATCCACGTCCGGTTGAAAAACCGCGTTAGGGAAATCCACGGGTGAACCTATTTTTGCGCCTGATTGAGTATTGAAGTTACAAATCTCACCAAAAAATATGGCGATCAAGTCGCTGTAAACCATATTTCATTTCAAGCCGGGAAAGGCGAAATTGTTGGTTTTTTGGGCCCCAACGGTGCAGGTAAAAGCACCACCATGAAAATACTTACCTGCTTTATTCCGCCAACGGAAGGAACCGCAAAAGTTTGTGGTTTTGATATAGGCGAAAAGAGCATAGAGGTGCGAAAACATGTGGGATATCTTCCGGAACATAACCCACTATATCTGGAAATGTATGTGAAGGAATACCTGCGTTTTGCTGCAGAATTGGGAAAAACAAAGAATCCGGCACAACGTGTAAAAGAAGTGATTGCATTGACAAGGCTTGAAAGTGAACAACACAAGAAAATCAGGCAATTGAGTAAAGGTTATCGCCAAAGGGTTGGCCTTGCACAAGCCATTATTCATGATCCAGAAGTATTGATTTTGGATGAACCAACCAGCGGACTGGATCCGAATCAGGTAATTGAAATCCGCGACCTGATTAAAAACCTGGGAAAAGAAAAGACCATTATGATTTCCACCCATATTATGCAGGAAGTGGAAGCCATTTGCGATCGCGTAATTATTATTGACAAAGGAAATATCGTAGCTGATGATACCCTTGAAAATTTGAGAAACAGCGCGGCCGGCAAGGTGATTATACGGATACAGTTTGCAGAAAAAATGGATGCTGAAAAAATAAAATCCATTCCCAATTGTGACAAGGCAACCGAAACCGAAAATAATACCTGGTTATTGGAGTCTGCCGATTCGGCTTTCAGACAGCAGGTTTCACAATTCGCGCTCAAAAACAATTACGAAGTTTTGGAATTGGTTTCAGAGAAAAATACACTGGAAGAAATTTTTAGAAAATTAACAGGAAATGTGGGTCATCTATAAAAAAGAAATCAGAAGCTTTTTAAGCTCACTCACTGCATTTATTGTGATGGTGGTTTTTCTGATAATTACCGGCTTGCTGATGTGGGTTTTCGGTGGAAATACTGTCTTCGATCTCGGCATATCCAGCATGGTGGTAATGTTTAATCTGGCACCATATGTATTTATTTTTCTGGTATCTGCAGTAACCATGCGCAGTTTCAGTGAAGAAAAAAGATTGGGAACATTGGAAACTTTGAGTACCCGACCCATTTCCGATCTGGGGGTAATATTGGGCAAATATTTTGCAAATGTAACTTTGGTCATTTTTGCATTGTTGCCAACACTAATTTATTATTACTCGATAAGCGAACTCGGTGATCCAACCGGGAATATAGATACCGGTGCGATGTGGGGTTCTTATTTCGGTTTAATTTTATTGGGCGCTGCGTATACTTCCATAGGAATGTTTGCATCTGCAATTACGGAAAACCAAATAGTGGCATTAATTTTAAGCATGCTGATTTGCCTGGTTTCCTATGAAGTTTTGGGCATGGTTGGTGAAATAAAAGCATTGGAAGGAATAGGAAAAAGCATACACTGGTTCGGATTGGATTTTCATTATTACAGCCTGAGCCGTGGCGTATTGGATACCCGTGACCTTGTCTATTTCATCAGTTTCTCGGGGCTGTTTATCTGGATTACAAAATTGGTGTACGAAAGCAGAAAATGGTAATGGGAAAAAGGAGAATTTACAAAACACAATCCTGGGTAGAGCTGGCAGTAATGCTGGTAATATTGGTGATTTTAAATACCCTCGCTGGTTTCTATTACAAACGCTTTGACCTCACAACAGAAAAGCGATTTACGCTTAGTGAAACCAGCAAAAAACTGGCATCCGCACTTTCGGAAAAATTATATTTTAAATTATATCTGAATGGAGAAATGAGTGGGAATTTCAAACAATTACGCTCAGAAATTCAGGATATGGCTTACGAATTTCGCGAAGCTTCAGGTGGTAAAATAGAAATTGAAGCACTGGATCCATTGAAAGGTAAAGAGGGTTCAGAAAGGGCAAAAATCCTGAATGAATTTGTTCAAAAAGGCATTGAACCGAAAAGCGATATTGAAGATGAAAACGGCGATGAAACCAGAATTCGCGAATTGATTCCGGGTGCAGAATTCAACTATAAAAACAATACATTTTATGCCAATTTTTTTGAATATGATGCCGCGTTGAGTGTTGACGAGAATTTTCAACGAGCCATTGAAAACATTGAATATGAAATGGCAAATGCGCTGCGACAGTGCGTTACTGAAAAAACCAAAAGAATTATTGTAGCCGATGGAAATGGGGAAATGATTGATAACCGCGTACAATCTTTTGCCGCAGAATTACGGAAGTATTACAGTATAGAAGCTGTAAATTTAAATATTGCAGATACCAATGCAGGCAAGCCATTTCTTCAAAAAATGATGGCCAATCCGGACAGTGCGGAGCTGATATTGATGAACAGTTTGCAGCGGAGATTAAATCTGGCAGATCTGTTAATGATTGTGAAACCGTTGCACGATTATACTCCGGCAGAATTGTTTTTAATTGACCAGTTTCTGATGCAGGGTGGACGTGTTTTGTGGATGGTGGATCCTGTGCATATAGAGATAGACAGCTTTGAAAACAACGAATCTCAGGTAGCATTGGATTATGGACTGGAGAATATCAACAGCATGCTCAATACCTATGGCGTATTGTTTAACAATGATTTGCTTCTGGATGCCATGTGCAACCGGATTCCCTATATGGAACAAGGCAGAATGCGCATGATTAACTGGTGGTATTTCCCTTTGTTTACCGATAAAAATGAGGCACATATTATTACCAAAAATGTAGGTGCGGTCTGGTCACAATTTCCATCTACATTAAAAATAAAACCGAGAAAAGAAATCAATACCATTCCACTTCTTACCAGTTCTGCGCGAAGTAAGGTTGTAAATACACCTGCAACAGTGGAAATGACCAAGGTAATTATGCAGCAAACTCCCGAATATTTACAACAATATCTGGCTACTATGAATGCCGGGCCAAAAACAACCGGGGTGCTGTTGGAAGGCAATTTTAATTCTGCTTTTGCCAATCAAAAACGCTTTACGGATATTCCATTTAAGAAATCGGGTAAAAGTAAAATGGTAGTTATTGCAGACGGAGATTTAATACGCAATCAGGTGAGTTCCAGAGGAGGAAATTATCCAACTGGTTTTGACCGTTTTAACCGCATGACTTTTGCCAATAAAAAATTCATGCTGAATTGTATTGATTACATGATTGATGATAATGGCCTGATAGAGATACGAGGTAAGGAAATCGGGCTCCGCTTGCTGGATAAAACCAAAATCAAAACGGAGAAATTATTCTGGCAGCAGGTCAATATTCTGGTGCCAATTGGTATTGTGCTCCTATTTGGCGCTACTAATTTCTGGATAAGAAAACGGAAATACGCCAGGTAAGCTGCGGTTTCCACAAGTGCATTCCGGTATTTTAATACCCAATCGAAATAATCCCAGTATTTTTTTAATATTATTCTGTGGAAAGCCATATTTGATAATGGCTGATTTTATCGATTACAGTAAATGCTGTCTCCACTGACCAAATAATGACAATCCCGGTGAAATATTACATGTCATAACCCGTTATTGTATCTTCGCATGGTTACATGTACGATTTTATTCGCGGCAACATTGAAAGAATTAGCCCAACTCACGTTGTATTGGAGAACAACGGTGTAGGTTACCTCATGAGCATCAGCATTTACACATACGAAAAGATCAAATCTGCCAAGCAGGCTATGCTCTTTACCGAACAGGTTTTCAAAATCGAAAACCAAAGTCCGGTGGCCACATTGCTGTTTGGATTTGCCGAACCAAACGAAAGAGAGATGTTCCAATGGCTTACTTCTGTAAGCGGGGTAGGCAATAACACAGCAATTCTGATGTTGAGCAGCCTGGATCCTGAAGCCTTGTCATCCGCAATTCTCAACGGCAATGTTGGGTTGTTGAAGAGTATCAAAGGTATTGGAGAAAAGACAGCCCAGAGGATTGTATTGGAATTGCGGGACAGGCTTGGAGGAAAAGCGCGCAAAGGGGCAACGCTTTTGCCACAGGGAATGTCTGATTATACAGCTGAAGCACTGGCTGCATTAACCACGCTCGGATACAACAGAGCTGCCGCAGAAAAGGCACTTAACAAGGTAACGGAGAATGGAAAATTACAGTTATCTGTTGAAGAACTGATAAAAAATTCACTTAAAATCCTTTAATTGCAAGTTTCCCATAAATAAGTCCATCTGAGAAAATCTATACGCAACAACGGTTAATTAATAATGCATTTTTTAAGAGCGAAATTTTTGAAAGAAAGAAAAATTTCCGCATCAGGATTTTTATTTTTTTGCGCACCGGTAATTGCGTTAATCCTCTTTCCTACAGACATATTTGGACAGTCTGATGAGGATAGTACCAAGCTGAAATATAATATTTCCCCAACCAAGAAATGGGAAAAGCCGAAACCCGCTACCAATATTGATCTGTCAAATCCACTCATGAAAGAGTGGAAATACAATCCCAAAACCAACAGATACGAGGAATACCAGACATTCGGGGGTATCTCCTATCCCACCGGCAACAGCATGTCGGTTATGGATTTTTATAAAAAATTAAATCGCGAAAACCAGGAAGGCTACCTGCGTGAAAAGACCCAAAACACCAGCTACAGCCTTAACAGCAAAGGAAAAGGCAGCATTACCGAATATGTGAAAGGGGAGTTGAATAATCCCACTATATCCAAAATATTTGGTGAAGGTGGGGTGGATTTCCAACTCAGTGGATCTGCCATGATAAAGCTGGGAGGAAACTGGAATGTAAACCGCAATCCAAGCTTCTCCAAAAGACAACAGCGATATTTTGTACCGGTTTTTGACCAGCAACTTCAAATTAGTGCCAATGGAAGCATCGGTCAATTTGTGAAACTCGGAATCAATTACGACACAGAGGCGGCTTTTGACTTTGACAATCAAACAAATTTGGGCTGGAAAGGCAAACCGGATGGCATTTTAAAAGATGTTCAGATTGGAAATGTAAGTCTGAATCTTCCAACCCAATTAATTAAACCGACCAACAACCTTTTCGGCATATCCAATACTCTGGTTTTTGGAAATACTACCATAAAATCCGTGTTCTCCCAAAATAAAGGGCAGAGCACAGAAACAGTATTAAAAGGTGGTGCTCAGTTGAATGAATTCCGCATTACTGCTGACAATTACGACCAAAATCGCCACTATTTTCTGGCCCAATATTTTAGAGATAATTACAACAAGTCACTGGAGAATATGCCAAATATCCCCAGTAATGTGATTGTGAATCGTGTAGAAGTATGGATTACAAACCGAAATGCGAATGTGGAAACCCCAAGGGATATACTGGCTTTTCAGGATCTAGGGGAATCGTCACCTTATCGCACCCAATTGGGAGGCAACGCAGATCCGTTACCGGATACATCTTCCAATATCATATTTGAGAAGTTGCGGCAATTCCCCAAAACCAGAAATATTGGAACCGCAATAGATGAAGTATACAAAGCATTTCCATATTTTGAACAGTCCGTGGATTTTGATATGCTCAATTATGCCAGGCAGCTGAGCAAAACAGAGTTCACATTCAGCCCCCAACTCGGTTATATTTCGTTGAATCAGCCATTGAATAATGATGAGATTCTGGCCGTGGCTTATGAATATTCCTATAATGGAAAAGTGTATCAGGTAGGTGAATTTTCAAGGGATATTCCCCCTGGAAATCAAAAACTTTTGTATCTTAAAATGTTGAAAGGCAACACCATCAGAACCAAACTGCCCATGTGGAATTTGATGATGAAAAACATTTATTCCCTAAACAGTTATAGCCTGTCTCTCGAAGATTTTAAACTGAATGTAATTTATGCCGATGATACCAGTGGTGCGGATTACAACTATCTGCCGGTGAAAGATGTGGGCGCGTTTAAAAATGGGAATCCGTTGATTCGCGTATTGGGATTGGACAAGCTGAACAGGCAGATGGAAGCGAAACCCGATGGAATTTTTGATGCCTTTGAAGGGATGACCGTACAAACCCAGTATGCCAGAATAATTTTTCCGGTTACAGAACCTTTTGGAGATTATTTGAGAAGTCAGTTTGACGGTAATACGGATTTGGCGGATTATTATGCTTTTGATGCCCTTTATGACAGCACGAAATGGCTTGCTGCTCAGGATGTAAAACACAACAAATACTTTCTGACAGGAAGCTATAAAAGCCCCAATGGGGCAGAAATATTTTTGGGAACGACCAACCTGCAAAAGGGCTCTGTACGCGTGACTGCCAATGGTCGACCGCTTACAGAGGGTATGGATTATGAAGTGGACTATGCATTGGGCAGAGTCCGGATTCTGAATCAGGGACTCTTACAGGGAGGTGCGGAAATACGCGCCAGTGCTGACGGTCAGTCTTTTTTTAACATTCAACAGAAAACATTGATTGGCGGAAGGGTGGATCACAAATTCAACAACAAATTGTTGGTAGGTGCCACCATGCTCCACATGTATGAAAGACCACTTACTTCCAAAACGAACTTCAATGAGGAACCACTTCTGAATACCATTTTTGGTGCGGATTTGGCTTATAGCAGCAAAAGCCGATTTATTACCAGAATGGTGGATAAACTGCCATTTCTTGAAACAAAGGAAGTATCCAATATTACGGCATATGCAGAATTTGCCAAGATTATTCCGCACAATCACAAATCCCAGGGCGGGCAACGCGGGGTTTCGAATCTCGATGATTTTGAAAATGCTGAATTGCCCAATGATTTTAAAATGGTTTCGAACTGGGTTTTGGCCAGCGTACCTCTAAAACAACCGGATTTATTCCCGGAAGTGGGCAATGAAGACAAGCGAACCTGGCTGAATCGCGAAGCCAAATTATCTTTTTATACGATTGACCCCCTATTCTTCCGGGACAATGATATGCCTTCCAATATCAAAGGCAGAGTGGATGAAATTCTGAGCAATCATTATATGCGTCAGATTGACCAGCGAGAAGTATTTCCGCAGCGCCAGTTTCCCAATGGAACACCTACCATTTTACCAACTTTGGATATCGTATTCCACCCCGAACGAAAAGGACAATACAATTTAAATTCCAATGTTGGTGAAGTAGATGCAAATGGGAATCTGACTGAACTCACCAAGAGCTGGGGTGGTATGATGCGGCGTGTGGATCAGAATGATTTCGAAGCTGCCAATATCGATTATATTGAAATATGGATGATGGATCCGCTTATCGACAATCCGAATCTGAAAGGTGATTTTTATATCAATTTAGGAAGTATAAGCGAAGATGTGTTGCCCGATAGAAGGAAGTCATTTGAAAATGGATTGCCAACAGATGGTTCTACCGACAAAACAGACACTACTGCATCAGCTATTGTACCATCAGTTCCTCAAATCAATTACGCATTTAATAACGATCCGGCATCTGTAAAAACCCAGGATGTGGGATTGGATGGGATGAATGACGACCAGGAAAGACTCATTCTGGACTCGTTTTATTTGCAAAGAATTGCTTCCAATTTTGGCACAGGTTCCAGTTTTTATGTGAATGCGCAAAACGATCCATCAGGAGATAATTTTGCCCATTATCTGGAAGATAGTTTTGTAGGTCTGGATTACGATGTTATACAACGTTATCAATATTTTCAGGGACCTCAGGGAAATTCCAGCCCCGATAAATTCAACACCGCTCCATATACGGGAATGCCGAAATCCTCCACTACCCAACCCAATGATGAGGATGTAAACCGGGATTTCACCATGAACCAAAGTGAGGATTACTACCAGTATAGAATAAAAATCAGCGCAGCAGATTTGCAAATCGGAAAAAATTATGTGGCAGATATTGTTCATAATTCTGTTACGCTTCGCAATGGTAAAAATTCTGAAATTAAATGGTACCAATTAAAAATTCCTATTCGCCAATATGAAAAAGCTGTAGGAAATATCAGTGATTTTAAGAGCATTCGTTTTATGCGGATGTTCATGACTAATTTCAATGGTACAGCGGTTATGCGTGTTGGATATATCAACATGGTTCGTGCAGATTGGCGGAGATATACCAATTCATTAAAAAATCCGGGAATTATTGTTCCATCTGATCCTAATGATGGGACTAAATTTATTGTAAGTACAGTGAACCTGGAAGAAAACAGCCTTCGCGCTCCTATTGCTTATGTAACGCCTCCCGGTGTTGTTCGTGTGCAAAATATGGCGAGCTTGGGCACCGTGCTGGAAAACGAGCAATCACTGTCCTTAAAAGTTTGTGATTTAAAAGCAGGCGATAGCCGTGCTGCATTTAAAACCACTCAAATGGATGCAAGAAACTATAAAAATCTGCAAATGTTTGTGCACGCAGAAGCATCCAACAATACCAATATTAATGATGGTGAAATTGCTGCATTTGTGCGTTTTGGAACTGACTTAACTTCCAATTATTATGAATATGAAATTCCGCTGAAACTCACCAGGGGATTTATAAATAAAAACACACCGGGAGCTGATCATGAAATTTGGCCTGATGAGAATTTTATTGATATCGCATTTGAAGCATTCTACAACCTGAAAATGGATAGAATGAATGCGAACTGGCCAATGACCGCTCCATATAAAAAGCCAGGTGGCAGAGGTACTGTTTCAGTTATGGGGTTACCCGATGTTGGAAATATTCGGGTGATGATGGTGGGAATTAAAAACAACAGTTCTGCAAACCAGTGTTTTGAAGTATGGTTTAATGAATTGCGCGTAAAAGATATTGCGAATAAAGGTGGCTGGGCCGCATTGGGAAATGTTCAGGCACAGCTCGCAGATTTTGGACAATTAAATTTGGCTGGAAGCATCAGAACCATTGGATTTGGAGATGTAGATAAGAAGCTGAACCAGCGCAGTTTAAGCACCAACATGAATTATGATATCGCCAGTAACCTGGAACTGGGTAAATTTTTCCCCCAGAAAAAAGGTGTTTCTGTACCCATGTATATTGGTTATTCTGAAAGTTATGTAAGGCCAAAATTTTATCCCCTGAATCCCGATTTGGAATTGCAAACCTTTTTAGCTTCCATTGCTGACCCGGATAAAAAGAAAGAAATACGAAAGGCTGCAGAAGACTATAATTCGCTTTACAGCCTCAACTTTTCAAATGTTCGAATAGCCGCTGCACCGGGCAGAAAATCTCTGCCATGGAGATTGAGCAATTTCAATGCATCTTATAATTATCAGAAAAATTATAAGCGCAACCAGCAAATCGAAGAATTTTTCAGCAAGACAACCGTACTGCAATTGGGATATAATTACGCCATTCCCACGAAATCTATTATGCCATTTAAAAAGTTGAAACCCAAATGGCTGAATCCGGTGCGGGAATTCAATTTCAATTTACTTCCGTCCAATATTAGTACCAATTGGAAAGTTTCCAGATATTACAGCGAAACACAATCGAGAAATAATAATTCTTTCAGACAAGTAAATCCGAGATTGTATGATAAGAATTTCTTTATGGACAGGATTTATAATTTCACCCTGCCATTAACAAGTTCAATCAACATTTCATACAATGCCACTGCAACTTCGCGCATACAGGAGCCATATGGTGCATTAAATTCAGAAGCCAAGAAAGACTCCGTAAAAACTGAATTGTTCTCACTGGGAAGACCCAAATCCTTTAATCAGACATTTACTGCAAGCTATCAATTGCCATTTGCCAAGTTTGCACGATTGAGCTGGATTACTACCAATATCACGTATACAGGAAGTTATCAATGGATGCAAGCTCCACCAGCTTTGGCATTTCTCGGCAATACCATTCAGAATGGCAGGGATATAAACCTGAGTACCACATTCAATTTTCAACAATTGTATATGAAAATTCCGTGGTTGAGAAATTTGGAAAAGCCTATTCCCACAAGGAATCCATTAAAACCATCGCCCAAGAAACCGGAACCTAAAAAAGAGGGAGATGAAGATGAAAAACCAGCGCCAAAACCTAAAAATAGCCCTGCTAAAATTTTTGCCGGTAATTTTATCATGATGTTTAAGAATGCCAGCCTGAATTATTCTAAAAAAGAAGGAACAGAATTGCCGGGATTTATTTACAGACCGGATTATTTTGGTTATAATTTCCTTCACAAGGAACCTGGCATTCCATTTATTTTGGGTTGGCAGGATCAGGAAATTCGCTACAAACTGACCAATAGAAATGCGCTTAATCAGGATGTAAGACAATCTAATTTTTACCGCAGCAATTTCACAGAAAACATTTCCGGAAACATTACGCTTGAACCTATTAAAGGATTTAGAATTCAATTGGACTTCAACAGAAGCAAAACCAATGGTTTGCAAACCCAATATAGATGGGATGGCACCAGGTGGATAGATCAGGGATTGACAGAAAACGGTTCCTATTCCATTACTTCAAATTTTATGCGTACCCATTTTGTGAAAGATCAAAATATTGGCGAAGAACATCCGAATCAAAACTTCAAAAATTTTCTTGACAACAGATATTCCGTTGCACAGAAACTGATGTTTAACGATCAAAGGGTAACAGAAAAACGCGAGGATACCATTACGAAGTTCCCAATTGGATATAGCAAAAATTCCCAGGACGTTTTGATAGGTTCCTTTTACAGCACATATTCCGGGAATGCCGCGAGCAAAAACGGGTTTAGTTTAACGGATGCGAAGGGAATGCCGCTAATACCGCTTCCGAACTGGAATATTAATTACAATGGATTAACTAAGATAAAAGCTCTGGGAAAAATATTCACCAATATTACCCTCAAACATGCTTACAACGGCAGGTATATGATAGGCAGTTACACACGCAACCTGACATATAAAAGCGATGCTCTAGTACCGGATGACGGTAAAGACTTTATTCCCAAAAACCTGATTGCCGATGCCACCATTTCAGAATCCTTTTCTCCTTTATTTGGATTAAATGTTGCAACCAAAAGTAACTGGACCCTGGGTATGGAATACAAGCGCTCCAGAATTATTAAATTATTTGCCGGCAGTTTTAATATTACTGAAATCAGAAGTAATGAATGGCAAATTACAGGTGGATACAGGGTTACAGGTTTAAATTTACCATTTAAACGAAACGGCCACCGTTTGTATTTACCCAATGATTTCCGCTTTGACCTCACTATTGCCATTGCCGACAATAGCTCTACTCTGCGTAAAATTGACGAAAATATTAACCGCTATACAGCAGGTATGCGGAACATACAAATTCGCCCATCTGCCACCTATCAGGTAAATACTAAAATCAACGTGGCGCTGAAGTATAACAAGGTAATTATGGATCCAAAAATCCAGCAGCAGTATTACACAGCGCTTACAGATTTTGCCATTGAAGTACGTTATATACTGAATTAAGTGAAAAGTATTTTATTCAGAATTCCGCTATTTATTTTCCTTTTCCCATTGTTTATTGTTGCCCAGGAATTGCCCCTGGGTCAATGGAAAATGCATCCTTCCTTTTTGGATACCAGGCTTTGTGAAGCAACCGAACATTTTGTATATGGTGCATCTTCCAAGGGCTTTTTTCGCGTAAATATTCAAAGTGCAGACATTGAAAGATTAACGGGAATGGATGGTTTCCACGGAAGAGAAATTACATCTTTGGATTATCTGGCAGATAAAAAAATTCTGGTAATTGGATATGCCGATGGATTTTTAGAATTGCTGAAAAATGAAACCGTAATTGTTGCAATTCCCGGTTTTTACAATGAAATGTTACAGGGCGATAAAAGTATTTTACATTGTAGTTTTAAAGACAATGATGCTTTGATTTCCACCAATTTCGGAATTTTGGTATTGGATCTCGAAAAGAATGAAATAAGGGAGAATTATAAAGATATTGGAACCAACGGACAAACCCAACCGGTAAGGAGCACCGCTGTTTTGGGAGACAGTATTTATGCCGGTATTCCTGATGGAATTATTGCTGCAAAATATGCTGTAAACGTTAATTTAAAGAACTTTTTAAATTGGAAAAAAGTTTACTCCAAGGGGCCCGGAAACCAACTTTGCAGCTTTAGCGACAGCATTTATTTTTATTCGGACAGCATTGTTTTAACTTATAAAAATGGCGTTGTTTTGAATAGTTTTATACCTGGAAAATCCACGACAAAAAGAATAAAAGTTTTTCAAAACAGAATTTATTTTTTCAGACCCGGAGCAATAACGAATCAAAAATCAGATGCAAGCAGAACCGTTACCAATATGAATCTCTTATCCTCCGGGACATTGGATGCTGAGGGCTCTTTGTGGTATTGCACCGGCTTTGGGGGTGGTGCAATTAAATTAATTCCCGGAAGTGAAATTGCATTTGAACCCAATGGTCCAACTTCTAATTCTGTTTTTGCAATGAGTAAAAAAGGAAATTATTTATTTACTACCGGTGGTGGTGTTACCAATACATTTGGTAACGCATACAATCCGGCTGGATTTTATATTTATAATAATTTCCGCTGGAATTCCAACCCTGCATCTGTTTATAATACAGGCTTGTATGATTATACTTTTGTTCATTTCAATACAGTAACAGATAAGTATTATTTAGCTACACATACCAATGGAATGCTGGAGTTTAGCGGTGGTGTTGCAACCAACAGATTTGATGACAACAATGCACCTTTTTTTCGCGATCCGGGTTCGGGATTTATTAGAATCAGTGGTGTTGCAAACGATAAGGAGGGTAACTTATGGGTGAACAATTATGGCGGAGAAAAACCGCTGCTGGTGTATAAAGGTGGCACCTGGACCGGAATTAAAGTAACGGAATCATCCAGTTTAAAGGCCTTGGTTATTGACGACAATGACTACAAATGGATGATTGTTCAGGGCAATGGTATTTTGGTTTATGATGACAATAAAACACCAGGCAACGATTTGGATGACAAATCTGCGAGACTTACAACTTCAAACGGTTTAATAACCAATGATGTATTGTCACTTCAGGTAGATCAGAATGGTTATGTTTGGATTGGAACCACACAAGGATTAAATGTGGTAACCAATACTGCTGACATTTTTGTGAAGCCCAAAATCGACAGGTTTATTATTGAACAAAATGGAAGTACAGGATATTTGTTAGGGGAAGAAACCATCAATGATATTTGTACCGATGGTGGAAACAGAAAATGGTTTGCAACGAATAACGGAGTGTTTTTGGTGGAACCAAACGGACAGGAAGTGCTGCTAAAATTCACTGCGGATAATAGCCCCTTACCGGACAACAGAGTGTATTGCATCGGGCAGGTATCAAATTCCGGCGAAGTATTTTTTGGTACCGATGCGGGAATTGTATCCTATAGAAGTGACGCCAGCGATGCAGATGAAACATTTAAAAAAATAAAAATTTATCCCAATCCGGTACGACCAGGATATAATGGCTTGGTAACTATAGAAGGACTCGCAAAAAATGCGGAAATCAGAATTACCGATGCAGCAGGAATGCTAATTTATCAAACCAAGGCAAATGGAGGCACAGCTACATGGCCATGCACCAAACTCGATGGCAGCAAACCTGAAAGTGGCGTCCTTTATGTTTTTGGCATCAATGAAGAAGGCACAGAAACTGCTATGGGGAAGTTTGTTTTTATAAAATAAACATACAACGCTGTTGGTCCTCTTGCCACATTAGCGAAGCATGTGGCGACCAATGGCATCCTCACTCAAACCTATTACAGCATAGCGCTGTTGGTCCTCTTGCCGCATTAGCGAAGCATGCGGCGACCAACAGCTAATCACTTCATTGTATAAGAACTTGTCGTTGGTCGCCTTGCGCTGCGCCGGCAAGGCATGAGGACCAACGACGCTCAGTCGTGCAGTGGCACTGTTGGTCCTCGTGCCACATCAGCGAAGCATGCCGCGACCAACAGCTTCCTATTCGTTTATTTCCGTTTATTTCCGTTTATTTCCGGATACAAATTATGTCCAAATTATTATTACCAAATGAATGAGAAAATCAATAATTTATTTTTCTTTACTGCAACATGTTTAAATTGGAAACATTTGATCCATCAGGATTCTACAAAATTATTTTTAATTAACTCTTTGAATTATTATACAGAAAAATCCATTTGCAGAATTTATGGATTTGTAATTATGCCGAATCATATACACTTAATAATTGCAATAAATAATGAACAGCGGAATTACTTTCAACATTCTTACTTAAAGTTTACAGCACAAACTATTATTGGTGAATGGAGAAATAACAAATCGATATTATTGAATTCCATAAAATCAACACAAGCTGACAGAAAATTCCAATTTTGGGAACGGAATCCAAAATGGAAGTCCATTCAAACGGATGAGAGTTTTTGGAAAACGCTGAGATATATTCATGATAACCCAACGCAGGAACACTGGAAATTGGTTGAAAATGCGGAAGATTATATGATGAGTTCAGCTAAATGTTACTTAAAAGGAAATTCTGAATTTACTTGTCTTACAATCTATTGCCCCTGATAAATTAATGTCGTTGGTCGCCTTGCGCTACGCAGGCAAGGCATGAGGACCAACGACGATACCACTGCACAGCGCTGTTGGTCCTCATGCCGCATCAGCGAAGCATGCGGCGACCACCAGCTAATTACTTCATTTTATAGGCACCTGTCGTTAGTCGCCTTGCGCTGCGCCGGCAAGGCATGAGGACCAACGACGCTATAATAATTTACGACAAACCAAATCCTATTTAGGATCAGGCAATTCCAGAACCAGACCATCATATGCCAATTCCACATTCGGTGGTAATTCCATATTCACCTCATCATGAAATCCGATTTGATGACTCATGTGCACAAAATAGGTTTTGTCTGCCTGAACCTTTTCCGCAACCGCAACTGCTTCATCCAAAGTAAAATGCGAAATATGGTGTTCTCTTCTCAATGCATTTAAAACAAGAACTTTACTTCCCATTACTTTTTGCAATTCATTTTCTGCAATAAAATTCGCATCGGTGATATAGGTAAAATCTCCAATTCTAAAACCAAGAACGGGCAATTTATAGTGCAATACTTCAATGGGTATGATATCCATACCAAATAAATTAAAAGGTTTATTTTCTATCTGATGAAAATTAATTTCCGGAATTCCGGGATACTTTTTTTCAGAAAAAATATAGTGATATTGGTATTGAAATGCCTGCAATACACGCTCAGACAAGTAAACATCAACCGGCTTGTTATGAAGGTAATTAAATGGCCTTATATCGTCCAACCCTGCAGTGTGATCCCTGTGCTCATGGGTAAACAATATTGCATCCAACCTGCTGATACCTGCACGAATTAACTGGTAGCGGAAATCGGGGCCTGCATCAATTACAATGCTATAATCTCCAATTTGCAAATGAACAGAACAGCGAAGCCTTTTGTCTTTGGGGTTTTCTGAAAGACAAACCGGACTGTCACAACCTATCGGCGGAACGCCCTGGGATGTACCTGTACCCAAAAATGTGATCTTCACGGTTTACAAATGTAGCCATTGACATTCAGCTTTGAAATGTCGCCGAAATCAAAATTGTATTAAAAAATCTGAAATTTCAATGGAATTAACTGGCGTTCGATTCCAGAAAACCTTTTAATCCGTTTATGTTTTCTACTACCAGATTATTTACGCCTTTTTCATTGGAGATCAATATACTCAACCAATCCATGGTATGAATAATTTCGAAAATGGAAGCAAATCCAAAATGATCCAAAGGGTATTCAAATATTTTATTCCCATGTTGCTCCAAAACTTTTTTCAAATAATGAAAACGCAACGTGTTCCGCTCGTTCACGCCACTATTTAAAAGAATAAAATTGGTATCATGTCTGGAATAATAGCTTTCTATCATGTTGTGGTTTGCCTCTGGCAATATGCTCACAAAGGCCTCCCCTTTTGCATTCTCCTGAATTTGTTGGCAAAATCTGGTAGCAACAGCTTCCAATGCCAAATCACAAATCAACACATATTTGTGATGAACATGTGGCATAAAATAATGCAACATTTCTTCCGCACGGAAGCGCATGGATTTGTTGTTTTCCAAATTTACACGAACCTTTTCCAGTTGGCTTCCCATGTCATATTCAATAAGGTCTGCCAAAATCATCAACAAAGTACAAAGGGAATATCCCAAAGCCATTCTAGGTTGAAATCCAGCTTCTGAAAAATAAACCGGCAGTCCGTCTTTTTGTGCCATTTCTGCAAGACTTCCACCGCTGGTGAGCACCATCATGGTACATCCTTTTGACTTCGCATCAGCGTACATGGAAAGCGTTTCCTCTGTATTTCCACTATAGGAATTTAAAATTACCAGTGTTCTCTGATTTGCAAATGCAGGTAATTTATATTCAGAAATTACTTCAATAGGAATTGGAAAGCTCGTATAAAAGGCTAGTCTTGCAATCTTACCTCCAATTCCCGATCCACCAAGTCCACCTATTATAACGTGATCAAATTCATTCACTTTTCGGCCATGTGAAGCATAATTGCGCAACACATATGCCACTTGTTCATGAAAGTTATTGAGGGCTGTTTCGTGGGTTAAAATAGTCATAAAGATAGATCATAAGCTGCCGGAATTTAATCCCAGCCGAATTTATACCTGTAGTCCTGAATTTCTCCTTTGGTGCGGAAAATCTCCTCCAGTCTTCTGGAAAGAAATTGTGGATTATTGGCAAAATCTTCCTGATTTTCAAATCCTGTTTTTGGCGCTTCTATTTTGTCCTTGCTCTCAATCCATAAGATAGCAACAACGTTAGCACCTTTTACCGGCTTGCTCCATGCTTTCTCTTTAACTCCAAAAATTGCACCCAAAATTTTAGGTTCCGTGAATAATTGAGGAATAAAATTAGAACTCATTTTCACACTCTCCAGAGGAATTACAGTTCCACCTGATTTCTGAGCTATTTCTTCAGCAGTTTTAGACCCGGCAAGCGCCTTTTCAAATTTCTCTACAATCTTGGCAGCTTTGAGCTCATTACGAACCAGTGGTTCAATTTTTTCGCGCACATCTTTTACTTCTGCATACCCTCTGGATCTGGCGTTGGTAACGATTACAACCATATGCCTGGTGCTGAATGCAAATACGTCGCTTACGTCATTTTGCTTGCGCTCTGCTTCAAACAACCAGGAGAGCAGGGTTTTAACATCTTCATTTTGAGTAAGTCCGGGGATATCGCGGTCTTCGGTTCGAATTTCCTTTTTAACTCTTGGCTGCAAACCGAGTTTATCACGGGCAGCTTCAAAACTTTTTATATCTCCTTCGGTAATGCTGTTTCTAAATTTCCTGCTTGCTTCATCTACCAGTTTTATGGTGGCTGGACCAGGCATTACTTCCACCGCATGTTTGCGATATTTTATTTTAATCTTATCCGGATTCTCCAGTTGTTTCATTACATGGAATCCAAATTGTGTATGCACAACATCCATATCCCCTTTGGTATGGGTTGCACACCATTTTCCAAATTCAGGAACATATTTACTGGCAGGGGCCCAGTCGTAAATTCCTTTTTCCATTGCAGAACCGGGGTCACCACTGTAATCTTTTGCAAGTGCACCAAAATCTGCCCCGGCTTTAAGCTTGGCCAGTAATTCAAAAGCAAGTGCTTTTGCCTGTGCCGAATCCGCAATTTTCATCTTATTAGGCAAACCTCCATTGTTCGGAATGAGGATATGCGCCACTTTCACATATGGGTTTGTTGTATCTGTTTGCTCATCCAGTTTTTGAATAATGGTGTATTTGCCATCTATCGTCATAATTGGCAGCATAGCATTTTTTGGCAATGAAGCTAAAGGTGCATACATCGCTTTTTCAAATGAATCGCGGCCTAATTCCCTGGAAGAAGTAAATTTCTCTACCCCTTCACCGGCAGTATCTGGCTTTGTTTCTTTGCTCCATGAAGTATAGAATTCTTCTGCTTGTTTTTTGGAATATGCAGTATCCTCAGAATTTGGAATGATTTCCCAATATACATATTGAATATCTCTGGTTGCAAAAGCCTGTTTGTATTCTTCGCGATGCTCCTTCAAATATTTTTCCAAATCCGCATCGGTAACTTTTACATCTTTATCTGCAATAACCGAGTAGTTTACCGCTACAGCTTTGCCAGTAGCACCCTGATTGGCTGCCACATATGCATATTCCTTTTCAACCTTGGATTTCATTTGAGCCTTGGAAATATACTGGGTATAGTGTTTTTCCAACTCTTGTTGTTTCACATTCTTCACAAAATCCAAGAGGTTTTTCTGAAGGGTTTTATTGGTCTTCGCCATTTTGAACAGGTCAGAAACCTTTTTCACATCATAATTGCCATCTGTTTGAAAATCCTGAATTCCTTTTACGGTTTCAATGGGATAATCTCCCATAATCATTTCATTGAACTCTTCATCGGAAATGCCAATATTCGCCATGTTAATCTGCTTTTCCATGGTGCGGCGCTTGATCAAAGTTGTCCAACTCTGGTCAATCAAACCTTTTCTGGTTTTTTCATCATCTTTAAAATCGGGATTGCTTTCGCTCTCGCGTTTAAAAAGTTCCGCGAAAATTTCATTCAAATCATTGATTTTGACTTTTTCGCCAAATATTTCACCAATAACATCCTGATCTTCCCGGGACAACCCTGTGTATTTACTTCCGGTGAGTACATCACCCAATACAAACAATACCAGAGCCACAACTATCGCGATTACTACCGCTCCTGAATTTCTTAGCTTTTGAATTATAGCCATATTTCGTCAAAAAAAATGACGGCAAAAATAGCATTTTCAGTGTACCAATACCAACGAAATCCATAATTCGTGCGATTCCCCGGTTGGGAAAATGACCAGAACAATGCATAATACCGATATTCAGATACACCTAACCCGCAACAAGACTCAGAAGTAGGTGTTTAATAAAGGCTCTCTGCTAACTTTAGAATTCCTCTATTTTCAGTTAGAGTCTAATTAATGGCGGTCGATATATACATCGCGGGTAATTTTTTTACCTTTAAAGGACAAAGACAGTTCATAAACTCCGGATGGAAATTTCTCTACAGGCAAAATCAATTCATTGTCGGGAACTAAAACAGGATTAATCAATTCCTTAAAAAACAACTGATTTCCCCTGGTCATTTCTACTGTGCAACTTTTGGAATTGGGTATGTAAATATGCAGGTAAATCAAGTTGGTATCGCGCAATTGAAGAAATTGTACACCTGGCATTTTATTTTCCTGCAGTGGTTTTTTGAAGTTCTTTTCCGTAGCAATTCCAACCATTACTGTTGCAAATAATTTCTCCTGATCGTATACGGTAAAAGCTGTCCGCACTTGTTTACGAGCAGCGGCAATACTTATGTAATCCCCAAAAAACACTCCTTTCCCCGGTGCACAAAATGGAGCATCGGTTAGGCGAATGTTCGGTCCCGGCTTTAATTCCTTGATATTACAAGCATATACATCGGTGTATCTGTTATATTCTGAATTTCTCCGATCGTAAAAAATCGTGTAAATTTTATTCGTCTTTCTATCCAGACAAACATTGGGCATATACTGGTCCCTGCCATTATGCAAGGCATCACTATTGATTCGAATCGGCCCTTGAAAAGTTGTACCCTTATCTTTAGAAAAAAGGTAAAAAACATCCTGATCCCCATTTCTGGAATCGCCAAACACCACATAGAGTTTGCCCTTTTTGTCGGCGATTACAAAAGGCATACTGTTACTGCGCAAAAGTGCATGCACATTTAAATTCCAGCCTTCCGATTGTTTTGCAAGTATGATATCTTTACCCCAGGTTTTACCGCCATCAGAGCTTTTGTCCATCCAAATTTGTCCTCTTCCTGCCCATACTGCGTATAATTCTCCATGCGGACCGGCTGTTACAGTTGCACCTTCCAAAGTATTGTCATCATCTGAAGCATCTCCGTTGGAATCATTCACCGTAACAGGTGTTTGAAATGTAGCACCATCGTCATCACTAAATGCAACGCGAATTCGGGAAGAATCCTGTGGACTTTTGCTTCCATAAACATCAAATTCGGTCCAGCTTATATAAACCCTGTTACGGAATTTGCTTTTTTTACCTTCATCCACAAATATCCAGGGCTTATCCTGAACCTTCCCGGCATTATTTCCAATCCCTGTGGAAGTGAAAGTTTTTCCACCATCCACACTTCTTTCCACAACAATTCTGTCAAAATGGGAAGGCCAGGGTTTGTTTTTGTTTTTTGACAAATGACAAACGAATTGAATTCCGGAGCTGCTGATATAAACTACCGGGTCTCCATAAAATCCCTCAGCAGGATTTAACCTTTTAGGCGTCCAGGTATATCCGCCATCTTCACTACCGAAAAATAAATCGTTATTGCTTCCTAAAATTTGGGTACCCGGAAATTTAGGGTCTATTGCAATGCAGGGTTCATTTGTTTCTACGCCATCCGGGTGCAGGGGCACCAGTTGAATCTGTCCGAAAACACGGCCAAATCCGAGAATTATCAGGCACAGAAAGAATTTCATACCGGTTTAATGCATTCCGGCTAAGCTATGTTTGTGGGATAGCCAGCGCTCAGCATCCAATGCCGCCATACAACCGGATCCCGCAGCTGTTACAGCCTGCCTGTATACTTTATCCTGAGCATCGCCTGCGCAAAAAACACCTTCCATATTGGTATAAGTGGAATCGGATTTGGTTATGATATAGCCCTGATCATCCATATCCAAATAATCTTTAAAAATCTCCGTATTTGGTTGGTGACCGATGGCCACAAAAAACCCCTTAATTGGAAATTCTCTTTTTTCACCGGTTACATTATTAACTACCCTTACTGCTTCTACCACATGGTCACCAAGTATTTCATCTGTTTCAGAATTATACAGGATTTCTATGTTTTTCGTATTTTCAACGCGATGTTGCATGGCTTTCGATGCGCGGAAATGGTCTTTGCGCACAATCATATATACCTTGTTGCAGATTTTGGCCAGATAGCTTGCTTCTTCACAGGCAGTATCCCCCGCTCCAACAATTGCCACATCCATTCCACGATAGAAGAAACCATCGCAAACCGCACAGGCACTTACTCCACCCCCATTTAATTTTTCTTCACTTGGCAACCCCAACCATTTGGCCGATGCCCCGGTACAAATGACCACGGTTTCTGCAATAATCTCTTTGTTATAATCCACAGTTATCTTTTGAGGTCCCCCATCTTTAAACTCCACTGCGGTTACCATTCCAAATCTCACATCAGCACCAAGTCTTACCGCTTGTTTTTTAAAGAGGTCCATCATTTCAGGCCCCATAACACCATCGGGGTATCCCGGGTAATTTTCAACTTCTGTAGTAATGGTTAGCTGTCCCCCGGGTTGAAGACCCTCATATAAAACGGGCTTCATATCTGCACGAGCAGCATAAATTGCGGCGGTATATCCGGCAGGGCCGCTTCCAATTATCAAACATTCAATGTGTTCAGGTTCCTGATTCATAAACAGAGCGCAAATTTAAGGAAGGAACAATTGAGGCCACAAAGAGTTGCCAACTTTTAAACCACGAATTGTAATTTTTGATCAGGTACCGCGTTTAAGCTATTATAATTTATTGAATATTTAAGGTCATGAAAAAATCGAATTACTTTTATGCGGTTGTTGCAGTTTTATTTTTTGGAGCATGCAATTCTAACCAATTCAAAAAAGACAACATAAGTATTGATGCCAAATCCGAAACTTTTTCGATACAAAAGGAACTGAATTCTATTTCGGCAAATGCGGAGCATTATTCCATAAATGCTACGACAGGCGAACAAATCACAACTACCGGCGGAGCAAGAATTCTGATTGCTCCGGAAAGTTTTGTAACTAAAAATGGTGAACCTGTATCAGGCCCGATAGATCTGAGTTATAAAGAGATGAATTCTATTGCTGAAATTGTTGCTTCGGGTATTCCAATGCAGGCAAATAACAATGGCACTATTGGACAATTTGTGAGCGATGGTATGTTTGAAATCAGTGCCAGTTCCAGAGGCGAAGAATTAAATGTGGCACCGGGAAAGGTTCTGAAAGTATTTACAAAAAGCCGCGATAAAAATTCAACTTTTCAATATTGGTATTTCAATAAAAGCAAAGGCATTTGGGAAGAAACAGGAACTCGTGAAACTCTGGCAAATGAAACCGATATTCAATCTGAAATGGCATTGATGAATATCAATTCCAAAACAGGAATTACGAGTGCCAACTGGAGATGGTATTCCGGCAACAATCACGGGATTCAAACTGTTGCAAATGAAAATGGAACAATCATTACTCCGAATAAAATGATACCGGGGAAATACGATTCCAAAAAATTAACTTTGGATTTGGAATTCAACCTCGCTTTATATCCTGAACTCGCGGGTTACAGCAGTTTAATGTGGCAATTTGCCGGTAGTGATCTGACAGAAGATCCGGCGAGAAATAACTGGATTTTTCAAACTGCCTGGAACAATGTAAAACTGGAGCCAATAGCAGAAAAACCAGGTTTTTTTAATTTAAGTATGGATGCAGGTGGTAAGCCTTTTCATACCGTAGTGCGTCCGGTAGTGCAGGGTAATGATTATGAAAAAGCTAAAGAAGAATACGGAAAACAACTGGTAAATTTAGAAAAGGAAAGAACCAGAATCCTCAACGAAGGTGCCAGTGCGGATCAAATTACAAAAAACTTATACAATGCATTTCAGGTGAGCAGAATGGGTGTTTTTAATTGCGACAGATTTTACAGCGATGTAAATGCAAAGGAATATACTGCCAGTTTTGAACTGGATGGCAAAGCCATGGACCCGGAAAGAATGATCTATATCGTAACAGACCGAAGAACCGGGGTAATTCAATACACAGCAAAATATTACAAAATGAGATTTAACCCTCGTATGTTGGACGCCATTTTTGTAGTTGCTGCAAATGGTACCATTGCCGCAGTAAATGCATCAGGGATACATTCCATTAAGGAAGGGAATGGTGGAAAGGTCCATCTGGTATTTGAAAATGTAAAAACCAAAATCAAAGATTTGGGTAGTTTGAAAGAAGCTATCGACAACCTCTAATACAATTAACAGGATTAAAATGCGCAAACGGATTTTCATATCCCTTGCACTTGCATTGGTGTTTATCGGGTCATTTAAACTCGGTGCGCAAAACCTGTATCCCATTTTACAAAACGGTTTGTGGGGTTATATGGATTCAGCCGGAATTATCCGAATTGCACCACAATTTCAAAAAGCCGGGGATATGGAAAATGGAATAGCAAAAGCAATTTCAGGTCAAGATTTAATTGTTATTTATAACGAAAAACGTATCCTGAAACTGGAAGGATGTTCCCGCTTTGATCCGGTAACCGGGAGCAATTTTTACAAAATACAGAAAGACCACCAATGGTGGCTTGCAGATAGGGATGGTAATTTTTTATCAGAAGAAGGATTTGACAGAATCTGGTTTGCAGGAAAAACTTCCGGTAAATTTATTTTTAATTCAAAAGGCAATACAGGGTTGATGGATAGTACAGGCCGCGTGCTTTTCAAATCGAATTATTTTACGTTGAAATCGCTGTGTGAAAATATTTATTCGGTAACCACCATATCCGGATTTGTACTTGCCGTGGATGAAAATGGCAATCTTCTGATGCCCGACAGTTTCAAAAATATTCAGATAATAAATCCCCAATACAGGGTATTCAAAGGCATTATTTCTGATGGTAGTTTTGTGTTTTTTGACGCCAACGGGAATCTGATTACTCGTGGAAAACGAATCAAATGGGATGCATTGGGAAATGATTTCTACTGGTTGCAACAAGATAAAAAATCGCGCATTTATGATATGAATCGCGGTATATTTATTGACAGCCTCAAAGGAACATTTGCGTCAAGTCTTTTACCCCAGACACTTTCGGTTTATAATAGCGGAAAAGCAGTTAAAATCTTTCATCGGTATCTGGGCTACCTCAGCGATATAAGTAATGTACAATTCTTTGAAAGCGGAAAAATAAGTATTTTTCAAAACAATGGTTATTATGGGTTAATCAACCAGGACTACAAAATTCTTTTAGAACCTAAATTCTTTCAAATTCAACGTATCAATGATTATAATTTCATGGTGCAGGATTCCGGATTTAATTATAAATTATACGATGGAAATAAACAAAAGTTTACAAATGGCAAATGGTATAGTGACTGGAGCATTCACAAAGGGTTTTTTAAAGCTTATACCCTTTGGAATGAAATGGATTACATAAAACTCAGCGATTCCGGCTTTATTTCATCTTCCCAAACCTATTTCAATGTACAACGGGTAAATGTACAATTGCGTACCGAAAACAATGCGCAATGGACATGGAATCGTCCGGCAATTAATATCTCCCAATTTACAGGCGCCAACAGAAACACACCATGGTTTCAGGGAAGTGTTAATTCAGTTGCGGTTGGTAGAATGGAGAATTACAACCGCTATGGTCTCCGAAGGCTGAATCCCAAAACTGGCAAATTCGAAGTGTACAGAACACCGGTTTTTAACCAGGTAATTGTTCTCCCCGACACCAACCTGAGTTACGCCGGAATGCCATCAGCAAAAAACAAAAAAATCCCTGTGATGTATTGCAGTGAGGTTATTTCCCCGGGGGAATTCACCATTGTGGAAGAATCGACAGGAAAGTCACTTATTCCTTATTCTGATTACATAGATATCGATGATTTTAAGAATAAAAATTCTTCTGTTTTCCGAATTTACCGCAACGGGAAAATGCATTTGATTTCCAAAGTAAATTTCAAACTAATAAACTCGGCACTTTATATCAGTAAAAGCAAATTCGGGGTAAGACAGGTTTGTATAACCGGAGCTTTGGCAGCCGAGAAATTCAACGACAATATGAGAGATTTAACGGATTATGATTTGTTGAATGGGCTTGGGTTAAGAACCAATAGAAGAATTTCGTCTTATTCCATTAGAAACGGAGACTGGCGCCTCCTTCTTGCCAATGGTAACCTGATAAAACCAGCAATAGCCGGTGCCGGTAAAATCATATTTATGGGGGAATTTCGATATGGATTTGCGATTGTGATGCTCCATACACTCAAATGCGGAGTAATTGATTCGCTGGGAAATACCTTTATTCCTGCAGAATATGATATCGTCAATTTTTCACGTGATATTCCCGGGCATTTCTATTGTGGTTCAAAGTTTAATCGTTGGGGCTTGACCAACCAATATGGTGATATTTTATTACAGCCACAATTCCACAAAATACTGCCCGCTGGAGATGCTTATTACGGGTGGACTCAGGACAGTTGTTTTATTTTCAATACCAACGGCATATTTAATTCGGTTAACCACAAAAGCAGACCGGTAATATTTGAAAATGAAACCGGATTTCTGCGTGCCAGAGGCGGATATAAAATCACAAACGACCTCGGAAATTCTTCATTGGATCCCCTTTTCCAAAATGTCAAATATTTTCATAACGGATATGCTCCTGTAAATAAAGCAGGACGCTGGGGTATGGTGGATGAAAATGGAAGAACAACAGTAAAATTCAAATACAGCAATGCCAAATCTTTTCAGCATACTGCGGGAATATTTGAAAAAAATATTCGTTGGATTTTTGTAAACAGGGAAGGGGAAAGAATCCAAGGTCCGAAAAGGGCGGATGCCTATTCAGAAATTTCTCCGGGTGTTTTTATATACTTTAACAACAAACGCTCCAGATATGCCATGTATGACGGAAATGGGAAAAAATTAAGTGGATTCAGTTTTTCTGAATGTCCTATACTTTTTCAGGAAAATATTATTGGCTGCAAAACAGGAAAGGTAAATTTTTACACGTTGGAAGGTAAAAAATTTGCAACGATGAAATCCTTGCCAAAATTTAAAGGCGCACAATTTACTTTCCAAAACGCTTTAAAAATAAAGATAAAAGATTTTGAGGCATATACCATTTTAAAATTCTCACCCGCACAGTTGCGTGCATTTGGACTGGATTCCCCGTGGAATGAGTTGGTTATTCCTCTTGCAATCTCCAGGGATATTTACCTGCAAAAAAATTATTTGTTTGAAGCATATCAGAACGATTTATACCAGGTAACTACCGTTTTGGGTGCAAGCTTTGTAAATGGGAATGGCGAAAATGTGATGAACGATTATTTTTCTGCTGCAGAACCCATGCATGCCGGAGTTAGCATTTGCACTTTAAAAAACGGTAATTCCGGAATTTTAAATGCCCAGGGATTCTGGATTTTGGCACCGGAATATGGCAGTATGAAACGAATTAACGACAGTGTTTTTGCGTACCGCGTAAACTACGAGTATGATATTTTCAATGAAAAAGGCGAAAAAATAAATGAAGAAAAGATTGATGGCATGCATTTCACAAATGGCTTACTCTGCATTCGCAGTCAGAGCAAATTGGGTTATTACAATCCCGCAAAAAGAATGGTTTGGGAATTACAGGAATAATTAATCTCCGGCCTAAAGAACAATCGCAGAAAATTAAAAAGTATTAAACCTTTGGGATTATGGGTTGAAAAACTTGTATTCCCATCCCGCATTGCGCAAATTCGCAATACAATGTATTTCAGGCAATTCCTTTTGCTGCTTATCACGGCCATTTCCAACCAATTGCGGGCGCAAACAGAGTTGCCCAATTTCAGGCAGGTGGGAACCCGCGAAGGCTTGCCTGAAGGAGTTGTACATGCCATTCATAGCGACAAACAGGGAATTATCTGGATTGCCAGTTATGAAGGTTTATACCGCTACTCAGGTGGCAAATGCGTTCCAATCTATAGCCAGGGCAAAGAAGATACCACAAGCCTGAGTTCCCAAAGGGTATTCTCCATTTTAGAAGACCACCAGGGGTCCATTTGGGTAGGCACAAGCGTAGGTCTGAATCGCATGGATCGCAAAACGGGGAAGTTCAAAAGATTTTTAAACCTCCCGGGAAAAAACAAACAACTGCCTGATAATTCTGTGATTCGAATTTTTGAGGATTCTAAAAATCAGATTTGGGTAAGTACCAAAAAAGGAATTGCAAAATTTCATGAGAATAACGAAATTTTTGAAAGCATCCATCTTTCGGACAGCCAGGCCTTTGTTTGTTATACCAGTTTTGAATCCGGAGGGAAAACCTGGTTTGCAGGAAATGGTGATTTTTATTATTACGATAAAACGAAAAATGTTTTACAACGCGTAATTGTTTCCAGAACAATTACAGGTAATAAAAAATATCCTGTAATCAGTTCCATTACAGATAACAAAGGAAACACCTGGGTTGGTACGTACAGGGGAATTTTTAAATTTGATTCCAAAAACGATAAATTAATTCACGCGGGTTTTCCGGATACCTTATTAAACCACAATAAGATAACTTCATTTTTACTAACCGATAACCACCTCTGGATTGGATCTTCTATAGGATTAATAGATTGGGATCAAAGCCAAAATACATATAAGGGATATTCCTATATGGCCAATAATCCCATGGGATTAAGTACCAGTTATATTCAATCCATTGCAAAAGACAATAATGGAAATATTTGGGCCGGAACATCCCTGAATGCAGCCATTTTCCAAACGGCATACAAACCTATTACATTTTATACTGTTGATCCGCAACTACCTTTAAATGATGCCGACAACCACACTGCGAGATTATTTGAAGACCATTTGGGAGGAATTTGGACATGGAATCACAGAGGGGTGTTGAGAAGCGCCGGTATTGGAAAGGAAATGAAGAAAATTCCCGGAACACCATTCGCCTATTTTCTGGAGTATTTTCTAGAGATAGAATATCACAACAAACCTTTGATATTAATGGCATACAGTTCACCGGGTCACGGTATATACCAATATAATTCAGCTGCCAATCGAATAGAAAAGTTTCCATTAAACGCGCGATTGGACAAAATGAATTTATATCAAATTCACATCGATAAAAAGAATAAAAATAAACTTTGGATAGGTACTTTGGAAGGTATTTGCATTTATGATTTGCAAACCCGGGATACCAGCTGGATTCGGTTTGGCGGGAAAAAAACTCAATTGCGTTCGTTCAGGCAATTGGAAGATGGGCGATGGATATTATTGTCTCCATTGGGATATGGATTTTATGATGAAACCAGCAATAAACAGGAATTATTTCTGTATGATGCCAACAAGAAAAACATGTTTCACAGCGGCTTGATTCGCGATTTTGCCATGGGAAAAAATGGAGCATATTGGCTGGGTACAGAAACCGGACTCACCTATTTCAATCCCGCAACCGGTAAGTATTTAAATTACACAACCAACAATGGATTGAAGGGTGGAAACATCATCTACGCCATGCATGCGGATAAATTTGGAACCTGCTGGTTTGTTACCAATAGTTATTTGATACGCCACGATCCTGTTACCAATAAATTTCAATATTTTAACAGTTCTAATGGGATATTTACCACATTTAACCGATGGAGTATATGTGAACTTCGAAATGGGAATGTGCTTTTTGGAGGCATAAATGGTTTTATTTCATTTAACCCGGAAAAATTGCAGGCGAATCCGGTATTTCCTAAAATTATACTAACCCATTTTCAGGTAAGAAACCAGGAAAGGCATTATGGTTTGTTTCCTGAATTTATACAAGAAGTAAAAGTTGGATATCAGGAAAATGCCATCACTTTCGAATTCATTGCACAGGAATATGCCTCACCGGAAAAAAACGAATATGCCTACCAAATGGAAGGATTTGATACAGGTTGGATTTATTCGGGAAATGAACACCGCGCCACTTATACTAACCTTTCTCCGGGTACCTATTATTTTCTGGCAAAATGCACCAATTCCGAGGGAATCTGGAGCAAAGATGTTTTGAAAATCAAAGTAATTATCACCCCGCTTTATTATCAATCCTGGTGGTTTCGCTTACTCATTTTGGCAGGATTTGGGGTTATTATTTGGTTATTTTGGAAAAACAGAAATCAAAAAAGGAAGCTGGAACAACAAAAGGCCATAGCAGAACAGAATTCGATTTATAAATCAAAATTCCTGACCAATATGAGCCATGAAATTCGTACGCCAATGAACGCAATCATAGGTCTGAGCAGACTTTTGCTTGACACGGACCTAAATGAAAAGCAAAAACAATATGCCGAAGCTGTACAACAATCTTCAGAAAATCTGTTATGGATTGTGAACGACATTTTGGATCAGGCAAAAATTGAAAGTGGAAAGTACACCATCGTAAATAAACCTTTTCAACTGGATGTGATATTAAAACAAATTCATAACCTGCTTCAAATAAAAGCAAAAGAAAAAGGAATTGAATTTAAGGTCGAAATTTACAACAACGCCCCTGTAAAACTAGTTGGAGACCCGGTTCGTTTGTATCAGATCCTTACTAACCTGGTTGCAAATGCCATCAAATTCACCCAAACCGGATATGTACATTTATTTGTAGAAAGCATATCCAGCAATAGAGAAGAAGCCAGTTTGCGATTTATGGTAAAAGATTCTGGAATTGGAATTCCCCGGGAAAAAATTGACCAGATTTTTGAATCCTTTAACCAACTGATACAGGATGAAAACACACATTCCGGAACAGGCCTTGGACTTGCTATTGCACGCGAACTTACCCAACAACTCGGTGGAACTATTTCGGTGGAAAGTGAATTAAATACAGGTTCAACATTCACCGTTACTCTGCCCTTTAAAATTGATACGCAGACTGCAGTTGCTGTAAATTCAGGAGTAAAACATAACAAATCGGATAAAATGCTGCATATTTTATTGGTGGATGATACGCGTTTTAATATTCTGCTTGCGCAGGAATTATTGTCGGAACAATTTCCCAGAAGTATAGTAGATACTGCAGAAAATGGAAAAATTGCAATCGAAAAAATCCAAAGTAATGGATATGATCTCATTCTGATGGACGTAAAAATGCCGGTTATGGATGGAATAGAAGCAACCAAATGGATACGGAATGCCAATGGTGCAACATTTCAGAATATCCCTGTATTGGGACTTACGGCAAATGCCATTCCGGAACAATTGGAGGAATGCTTTGCTGCCGGTATGAATGATTATCTGACTAAACCTGTAAATGCCTCTGAACTGTTTGATAAAATAATAAAATTAACGCCTTGAAAAATGCCCGTTAAATTAGAAATCCTCCGAAATTATTTGAACCATGATGAAAAAATGGTGCAGAAATTTCTTCAGCTTTTTTGCAGTGCCATTCCTCAGGATTTGAACAAATTGAAACAATATATGCATGAATCCGATTTTAAATTGGCATCGGTTACTGCACATAGTATCAAATCACAATGCGCCTATCTGGGTCTGGATCTAGCGCGATTGATGGCTGAAAAACTGGAAAACATATCGCAGATTGGGCATGAACAGAATATATTATTTGAAAGCCTTGAAAATATTTTATTGTCGGAAATTGCCGAAATGAAAATGACCTTGAATATTTAAAAATTATTCTTCCATTAAAATCCTTAAATTTGATAAAAACTATCCTATGTTTCGTATTTTGCTGGTAGACGATGACCCCACTCTGAGCGAGATTACAAGGGAATATCTGGAAGCCAGGGATTTGTCTGTGTTGCTTTGCAACAACCCTGCGAATGCCTTGGATTTATTAAAGCGCCACCATTCTGATATTTGTTTGCTGGATGTTAAAATGCCCGAAATAGATGGATTTACGCTTGCGGAAGAAATCCGAAAAAAAGACAAGGAAATCCCTATAGTATTTCTTACCGGACAAACGATGAAAGAAGACCGGATACGCGGTTTGATGCTGGGCGCAGATGATTATATTTTAAAACCCTACAGCATGGAAGAATTGTATTTGCGCGTCATTGCAATTATGAAAAGATACAAAAATTCCGGAACCAAAAATAACATTCCGAATACCTATCAATTCGGTAAAATCATTTTCCATACCGGATCCAGAGAAATTATCACCGACAATCAAACCATCAGGTTAACAGCAATTGAAAACAAATTATTATCCCTTTTATGCGCAAACCTAAACGGGACTTTAAGCCGGGACCGTGCATTACAGGAGATTTGGGGAGATAACGACATTTACAAAGGTCGCAGCATGAATGTATATATCAATAAACTCAGAAATATTTTGAAAGTGGAACCGGATATAGAAATTTTAAATGCCCATGGGGAAGGCTATATCCTGAGTTACAAGGGTTCCCTACCGGAATAATAGTATGTATTTTTGAATTTTGTTTTGAGCCGGACATTACAAAAACTAGTTTTGTTCCATGGTGCCCAATTTTCAAATTCATTCCAAAGAGGATTATCATCGGATTTACGAACAAAGTCGGTTAGATCCGGAAGGTTTCTGGAAACGGATTGCTGAAGAATTTTATTGGCAAAAAAAATGGGACAAGACTCTGGAATGGAATTTTGATGCCCCTGAAATAAAATGGTTTGCCGGAGGGAAATTAAATATTACAGAGAATTGTATAGACCGTCATTTAGCGGACAAAAGCGACCAGCCTGCAATTATCTGGGAACCCAATAATCCGAGTGAAAATACCAGAACTATTTCCTACAAAGAATTGCATAATGATGTTTGCAAATTTGCCTGGGTTTTACAAAAAAACGGAGTTAAAAAAGGGGATCGCGTTTTAATTTATATGGGTATGGTGCCGGAGCTTGCCATGGCACTATTGGCTTGTGCCAGAATTGGTGCCATACACAGTGTGGTATTCGGTGGATTCAGTGCACAGAGTATTTCGGACCGATTACACGATGCGAAATCAGAATTTATTATCACCCAGGATGGTACTTACCGCGGTGCCAAAGTAATTCCATTAAAACCAACGATGGACGATGCTTTGGTGAATTGCGATTTTGTAAAAAAGGTTTTTGTGTTGGCCAGAACTAATAATCCTGTGAGTATGATTCGCGACAGAGATGTATGGCTGGAAGAAGAATTATCCGGAGTTTCAGAAGAGGATTTCCCTGCAGAAATAATGGATGCCGAAGATCCATTATTTATTCTTTACACCAGTGGAAGTACAGGAAAACCAAAAGGCGTGGTGCACACAACAGCGGGATATATGGTTTGGACCGCCTATTCATTTTCCAATGTATTTCAATACCAACCCGGTGAAATTCATTTTTGCACTGCAGATATTGGTTGGATTACTGGTCATAGTTATATCGTTTATGGCCCGTTGTGTATGGGTGCAACCAGTTTGATGTTTGAAGGAATTCCTACATATCCGGACGCAGGAAGGTTTTGGGAAATTGTAGAAAAACATCAGGTCAATATTCTATATACAGCACCAACAGCGATTCGCAGTTTAATGGCATTTGACAAAAATCACATTCATCGAAATAATCTCGACAGTTTGCGTGTGTTGGGAACCGTTGGTGAACCCATCAATGAGGAAGCATGGCAATGGTATTTTAAGAATATAGGCAAGGAAGAATGTCCGGTAGTTGACACCTGGTGGCAAACAGAAACAGGTGGAATTCTCATCAGCAATTTGGCTGATATCACTCCCGCAATTCCAACCATGGCAACCTTGCCTTTGCCGGGCGTATTTCCTTTGCTGGTGGATGAATCGGGTAAAGAAATTGCAGCGGATTCGGAAAAAACCGTAAGTGGCAATTTATGTATTCGTTTCCCCTGGCCCGGTATGCTGCGCACTACCTGGGGAGATCATGAGCGTTGCCGAACCAATTATTTTGCAACTTATCCGGGTTTGTATTTCACTGGTGATGGCGCCATGCGGGATCCTCAGGGGAATTACAGAATTACAGGTCGTGTAGACGATGTTCTGAATGTAAGTGGACATAGAATTGGCACCGCCGAAGTGGAAAATGCCATAAATATGCACACCGGCGTAACAGAAAGTGCGGTAGTTGGATATCCGCATGACATCAAGGGACAGGGAATATATGCTTATGTAATTTTCAATCATCTGCATGTTGATGAAGAAGTAACCCGGAGAGATTTATTAGAAACAGTTACCAGAGTTATTGGACCCATTGCAAAGCCCGATAAAATTCAATTTGTAAGTGGTTTGCCCAAAACCCGAAGCGGCAAAATAATGCGGCGAATTTTGAGAAAAATTGCGGAAGGAGAAACAGAGAATTTAGGGGATACTACTACCCTGCTGGATCCGCAAATAGTGGAAGAAATTGTGAAGGGGAAAATGTAATACTATTCGAATACCAAGCTTTCGGATTATGAAATGAGAAAGAGTATTTAAGGACCCAAATCATCAGTAATACCTTTTAATATTTCCAACTGATCAATTATCTATCCCTCTCCAATAATGGATTTCAGATATTTGGTCAGACTACATTTGTCAAAACAAAATCTTTTATAAGTGCAAAAAAAAACCCTGCACTGCAATCTGCAGTTTCAGGGTTTTTTATTCATGTTGCTAAACCTTGTTTAGCTGTGTTGGTTTTTATTGCTTTCCAAAATGCGAACCAGTCCAAAGATGGCTCCAATGGTGGCAACTATACCGATGAATAAGAAAAGGTACATGTCTTCCATAGGCTGAGGGATTAAATGATATTCCGAAGTAAAGAAAAAAAAGTCAAAAAACAAAAAAAAGTTTGGGAAATCACATTTTTTTAATATACTACGAGGCAAATTTTGAATATTTATTCTATTGCAACCATTTTGAAACTATTTCTCCGAACAATAAGCTGCTAAAGGGTTTCCAAACGGGACTACAGGTCATTTTAGAACGCGATACTGTAGATTTTAGAGCCCCTGAGTCACGGATCATTTTTTAACCGTCCAATAACATGGTTAAAACAATTTAACAACAAAAAAGGGCCTTTAGAGCCCCTTTTTTATGAAATATTTCAGAATTAGCGAACAAACAGCATTTCCGTGTATTTCGGCAATGGCCATTCGGAATCATCTACCAATTGCTCCAGGCGGTCGCTGCTATCGCGAATACTGTCGAAATAGGGTTTTACTTTATTACAATAAACCATCGCACGTTTGTGAGCATCCCCAATTTTATTGGCTTTGCTGCGTTCCTGCGTCATCTTTTCATTGTCGGAATGCAATTGGTTGATGTATTTGCTGATGTTGGTTACAATTTCCACCTGGGCCCTAACGCTGGATTTGGATTGGCCAATGGAAAGCAAAGAGGCAATATTTTCTGCAACACGCTTCTGGTAGCGGATTGCAGCTGGAATTACATGGTTTTGTATGAGCTCATTTAAAACCCTTCCTTCAATTTGTAAACGCAGGATATAGCTCTCAAAACGAATTTCTGTTCTGGCCTCCAGTTCCTTATGGCTGAAAATGCCATTTTTCACAAACAAATTCACCGCAGATTTTGAGAGATATGCTTCCAGTGCTTCAGGTGTATTGGTAATATTATTCAAACCTCTGCGTTTTGCATCTTTCACCCAGTCTGAACTATATCCATTGCCACCGAAAATTATCTTTTTGCAATCTTTCAAATAACTCACCAAAACTTTTTTAACGGCTTCGTCTTTTTTTACACCTTTATTTTCTTTCAGAAATTCATCTACTTCCGCTTTGAATTTGATTAACTGATTTCCAACAATGGTATTTAAAACAACCATGGAACTGGCACAATTATCACTGCTTCCCACTGCGCGGAATTCAAATTTATTTCCGGTAAATGCGAATGGAGAAGTGCGGTTTCTGTCTGTATTATCCAATAAAATTTCTGGAACGTGTGTAATTTTAATACTGTCGCTTCCCTTTTTCTGTCTGGATTTTCCGGTACCTGTTCCACCGAAATCATCCAGTACATGCTCCAACAATTCACCTATAAAAACAGAAACAATTGCAGGAGGTGCTTCATTTGCACCCAGGCGATGGTCATTGCCAGCCGTGGCGATGCTTGCACGCAGCAAATCGGCATGATCATAAACGGCTTTAATGGTATTCACAAAAAATGTCAAAAACTGCAGATTTTGTTCCGGGCTGTTACCTGGAGAAAGCAGGTTTACACCGGTGTTGGTAATGATGCTCCAGTTGTTGTGTTTTCCACTTCCATTAATTCCTTTAAATGGTTTTTCGTGTAACAAAACTTTTAAATTGTGTTCTTCCGCTACGCTTTCCATCACATCCATCAACAGGCTGTTGTGATCAACAGCAAGATTAGCTTCTTCAAATTGTGGCGCACATTCAAATTGCCCCGGAGCAACTTCATTGTGTCTGGTTCTCAGTGGAATCCCCAGTTTATGCGCGCGCTCTTCAAAATCTGCCATATAAGCGAGAACGCGATTTGGAATACTTCCAAAATAATGATCTTCCAATTGTTGACCTTTTGCAGGCACTTGTCCTAACAAAGTTCTACCGGATAACATCAGATCAGGGCGGCGGTTATAATGTTCTGAATCCACCAAAAAATATTCCTGTTCCACACCCAAACTGATGGTACAATCTTTCACATTGGTATCGAAATATTGGCAAACGTCGGTAGCTGCCTTTCGAATAAAAGCAACGGCTTTCAGCAATGGCGCCTTGTAATCCAGCGCTTCGCCGGTGTAGCTAACAAAAATGGTTGGAATGCACAGGGTTTTTACACCTGCTTTTTCCATAATAAATGCCGGAGAACTCGGATCCCAGGCGGTATATCCGCGGGCTTCAAAAGTATTGCGAATACCACCACTCGGAAAACTGCTTGCATCTGGTTCTTGCTGTACCAATGCTTTCCCGCTGAATTTATCCACTCCGGTATCTTGTGTAGAAGGTTCAAAAAAACTATCATGTTTTTCTGCCGTGGTACCACGCAATGGTTGAAACCAGTGCGTGTAGTGGGTGCAGCCTTTGGTAAGCGCCCATTCCTTCATACCCTGGGCAATTTCATGTGCCAATTCCAGAGAAATGGATTTACCGATTTTAGCGGCATCATCAATGGCTTTGCACGCAGCTTTGCTTAAAAATTGTTTTTGATTTTCCGGGCCGAAAACATTTTCGCCGAAATAATTGGAGATCTTGGATTCTATCACTTGGTTGTCTTTTTTTCTGGTGGGCGAGCCTGCCGCGGAACGGTTTGCAGAGGCTTTATTTGCTGAGGAAGGCATTGTTCTCAGTTGGAATTAAATGGTTGCGGCAAAGTTCGTATTATGTATGCAATCTTTGCGAGCCAACCAAGTGTTTTTTTCCATTTTTTTTAAACGTGTATTCTAATGGTTAAATCACCCGGACTTTGTGCATAAAGTGTTGTTTTATTGCGAAAGTCTAACGGTTGTAATACCAAAAAGGACGTATTTTCGCCAACCAATTAAAAAAAATGGCACATTCGCGCCTCGACAAGGTTTCTGCGGCAGGTTTATTAGTTACCCTAGGCATCATTTACGGCGATATCGGAACATCCCCCTTGTATGTAATGAGCGAAATTGCCGGCCAGAGCCCGATTTCCGAAATTATGGTGCTCGGTGGAATCAGCGCTGTTTTCTGGACTTTAACATTGCAAACCACTATAAAATATGTGGTACTAACCCTGCAAGCAGATAACAAAGGTGAGGGTGGAATTTTCTCCCTTTTCAGTTTGTTGCGAAGGCGATATCCATATTTAATTGTTGGAAGTATGCTAGGAGGTGCTATGCTTTTGGCAGATGGAATTATAACACCACCCATCTCCGTTGCCGCAGCAGTAGAAGGTCTCAGGCTCATCAATCCAAAAATAGACACGGTACCTATTGTCGTCGGAATAATTGCAGTTCTGTTTATCATCCAAAGGGCGGGAACCAATATTGTTGGAAAAACTTTTGGTCCCATTATGCTGATTTGGTTTAGCATGCTTGCCGTTTTGGGAATTAACCAAATTATGGACTACCCGGAAATTTTGAAAGCAGTAAATCCAAAATACATGGTGGAATTTTTGATGGGGAGTAAAGAGTCATTTGTATTACTGGGAGCTGTTTTCCTTTGCACCACAGGTGCTGAAGCCTTGTATAGTGATCTCGGACATTGCGGTAAAAAAAATATACGGGTGAGTTGGGTATTTGTAAAAACATGTTTGCTATTAAATTATTTCGGACAGGGTGCCTGGATGATTCAAAGACAAGGAACGGTGCTTGGTGATCTCCGTCCGATTTTCGGAATTATGCCACCATGGTTTTTACTTTTCGGAATTGTAATTGCAACAGCTGCAGCGGTAATTGCCAGCCAGGCACTTATAAGTGGTTCTTTTACGCTCGCCTCGGAAGCAATCCGATTGCATTTTTTTCCAAAATTTACAGTTAAATTTCCAAGCAATGTAAAAGGTCAAATCTATATTCCTGTAATTAATACTTCCCTGATGTTGGGTTGTATTGGAGTGGTTTTATATTTTCAGGAATCCAGCCGAATGGGCGCTGCATATGGGCTCGCAATTACAGTAACCATGTTGATGACAAGCATTTTGCTCTTTTATTATCTCAAATCCAAAGGATGGAATTTGCTTTTGGTATGGTCGATAATGATTGTATTTTTCACGGTAGAATGTACTTTCCTTTTTGCGAATCTGGCAAAATTCATGCATGGTGGTTATGTAACCATGATTATTGCAAGCATCATTTTGTTGATCATGTATGTTTGTTATCAGGGTGGCCGAATTAAAAACCGACTGGTAAACAGCGTGCGCATTCAGGATTTTCGCGATAAACTCAAGGCATTGAGCAATGATACCACGTTGCCTAAATATGCAACACACCTCATTTATTTATCCAAGGTTCGCGCAGATGATCAGGTAGAGCCTATTATTCTATATTCCATTTTACAGAAGCGACCGAAACGTGCAGACTTTTATTGGTTTGTGAATGTAGATGTAACGGATGAACCTTTTACCATGGAATATAAGGTGAATATTATTGAGAAAAATGATATTATCCGGGTGAGGTTAAAACTCGGATTCCGGGTACAACAGAAAATCAGTTATTATTTGAAATTGGTAATTGAAGATATGGTGCGTAACGGTGAGATCAATCTGGATCCATATTACCATGCATTTACAGATAAAAATTATATTGGAGATTTCCGATTTGTTTTAATTGAAGAAGAAATCAGTTATGAAAATGAATTGCCATTGTATGATGAATTCCTTCTCAATGCATACAGCAATCTCAAAAAACTCGCCAGCAGCCCCGACAAATGGTTTGGACTCGATGAGAGTATGGTTAGCAAGGAGTTAGTACCTGTGGTAATTAAATCGCAGTCCAAAGTAAAATTAACCCGAATAAAATAATGAAAAACCTCTGCATATATGTGGCCATATTTATGGCCTTTTCCGGCTTGCAGGCGCAAACCAAAAGAGAAATTACACTGGATGATATTTTCAAAAAGAATACATTCAGAATGCAATTTGCCCCGGCATTTAATGTAATGAAGGACGGCATTTCTTACAGCGTATTGGAGAATGATAAATCCGGAAGCTGGAATATCAATCGTTATGATTTGCAAACGGGAAAATTAATCCATGCCATTTTTCAATCTGAAAAAATGACAGAGAAAATTGCGCCGGAATCTTACGAGTTTTCAGCGGATGAATCTCAATTGCTTATTACCACTGCCGGGGAGCAAATCTACCGCCACAGCAGCAAAAGCCTTGCATATGTCATTGAAGTTGCTACAGGAAAAACAACCGCTATTTCTTCGGAAAAAGTCATGTATCCCACTTTAAGTCCCGATGGGAAAAAAATTGCCTGGGTAAGAGATAACAATTTATATATGGCTCAAATTTCTGACGGAAAGGAAATTGCCATTACCACAGATGGGAAACACAATGAAATCATCAATGGTGCCGTAGATTGGGTTTATGAAGAAGAATTCAGCATGAGCAGGGGTTTTGAATGGAACTCTGAAAGCAAATTCATCGCTTTTTATCGTTTTGATGAACACGCGGTGAAAGAATTTTCCATGAGTTTGTATTCCGGTTTATATCCAGCGGTGGAAAGTTGGAAATATCCAAAAGCAGGAGAAGACAATTCAAAAGTGGATGTATTGATTTACAACCTCGAAACGTCCAAAACCATTACTTGTAATACATTTAGTGATCATGATCAGTATTTACCCAGAATTAAATGGACCCAAATTCCGGAATTACTGAGTATTCAGAAATTAAACAGAACACAAAATCAATGGGAAATGCTGTTCTATCATGCATTGCGCGGAAAGCCCGAATTAATTCTCGCGGATTCAGCAAAGACTTATATCGATATTTCAGACAATTTATTTTTCATTCAAAATACAAAGCAATTTTTGTATACCAGCGAAAAAAACGGGTACAACCATATCTATTGTTTCGATTTTGGGAAAATGACGGAGAAGCAGGTTACAACAGGTAATTTTGATGTAAATACCATACAGGGGGTAGACGAAAAAAAAGAAAAAATATATTATACCAGTAGCGAAGTTTCCGCAACAGAAGATCATTTTTATGAGATAAAATTCAATGGAAAAAACAAGCGGGAATTGAGCAAGGGAAGTGGTAATCACAGAATTACCATGGGGAATGGCAATTTATATTACACCGATATGGTTTCCAGTATTTCTGCACCATACCAATTTTATTTGTGCAAAACAGGAGATAAATGGCAAAGAGCATTGGAAACCAACCATATCGCGGATTCTGTGATGCACGAATACAACTTTGGAACAACGGAATTTGGAAATTTCACTACGGACAGCGGTGCCAATCTGAATTATTATATGATGAAACCGGCCAATTTTGATGCATCCAAAAAATATCCCGTATTGATGTTTGTGTACGGCGGTCCCGGAGTGAATATGGTGCGCAATTCTTTTGGCGGACGCAATTATTTTTGGCACCAGTACCTCGCACAAAAAGGTTATATTATTTTTTGTGTAGACAATAGAGGAACCGGTGGCAGAGGAAGGGATTTCAAACACAGCACTTATTTACAACTGGGAAAATTGGAATTGCAGGATCAAACTTTAGCTGCCAAGTGGATTGGCAAACAACCCTGGGTGGATGCGAGTAGAATAGGTATTTGGGGCTGGAGTTTTGGCGGTTATATGAGCAGTCTTTGTATCACAAAAAGTGCCGATGTTTTTAAAACCGCAATTGCTGTGGCTCCTGTAACCAATTGGCGTTATTACGATAATATTTATACAGAGCGTTTTTTGCGCAAGCCACAAGATAATCCGCAGGGATACGACAATAACTCACCCATTAATTTCGTAAGCGGTATAAAGGGAAATTATTTGTTAATACATGGCACCGGAGACGATAATGTTCATTTTCAGAATTCAGTGGAAATGGTGAATGCAATGATTAAAGCAGGTGTAAAATTCGATAGTGAATATTATCCAAACCGAAACCACGGCATTGGTGATCGTGCAGCGCAATACCATTTGTACCGCCGCATGACGGAGTATATTCTGGATAATCTGTAATCTTTAACCACGAGCGCCTGAGGCGCCACAAAGAAGGCTCAAAGACGCAAGGGAACGAATATGTATTTTGAATTTTCGTTGGAATTAGTGTTACGGATTACAAACTTCAATACAATGCCGCAAGCCACAGGCCTCAAGCCTCAGGCTTTGTTGTTGGTGCCTGAATTTCTTAATTTATATCTGCAATTTTTTCCCATCTGTGCAAGCATAAATCCTACTTTAATAACTTATTCTGTTAATTCGACAAGTCATGACTTGTCGCTACATGCCAATATCAACTAACCACTGCATATGCAAATCGACAAGTCATGACTTGTCGCTACATGCAAATAACAACTAACACTTGTATACTTAAGACTGAGAACTCGGTAACACGGTAACTTCCTCACTTATACACTCCATCACTTATAATTTTGAATTTAAATAAAAAAAACCCGGTTGCCCGGGTTCTTTTGAAAAGTCTGTTCATTTTCAGAACGAGTATCCGTAACTAATTGTTAAGGTTCTTCCATTGGTGAAACCAAACAACATATTGTCGGTTCCTTTTTCATATTTACCATTTGCATTCAGATCCTGATAGTAAATGGTCTTTTGTGCCAGCAAATCTCCTGCAGTTAATTTTATATTTCCATGTTTGCCATTTTTGCCCAACTGTTTTGAAATCTGAAAGTCTACAATTCCACGGCCGTATTCGTAGATATCTGCACCATAAGGTTGTATTTCTTTCGAAACTCCGATATATGCAATTCTGGATCCTATTTTGTTATAATTCAAACTCATGCTTAAACCGGATTTTGCATGATCATAATACAAGCTAACGTTTGCCACATAAGGACTCTGTCCCTGCAATGGTCTGTTTTGCACACCGGTGCTGTTTTGATTAAACTGAACAGAAGATCGGATGATTGCAAAATTTCCGTACAGACTTAAATTTTTGAAGATTGCATCGCCAAACAGGTTGCCAATAAATGCCAGTTTTTTGCGCATTTCCAATTCCACACCGCGTATTTCTGCACTCTTTTCATTGCGGTATGTGAAGGTGCGTATGGTTGCCTGAGTTGGATCCAAAGAAAATTCTATGGGATTGATAATGCGTTTCGCAAATGCACCAACAGTTAGCATATCCTCTTTTCCGGGAAATAATTCAAAACGCACATCCAGGTTGTGCAATACTGCGCGTTTTAAATTGGGATTTCCTATTACTTCGGAATTCAAATTGAAATTATAGAAAGAAAATGGAGCCAGTTCACGCATTTCAGGTCTGTTAAGTGTTTTATAATATGCCAGACGCAAACCGGTTTTGGAGGTAATTGGCGCAGTCATATTTATGGAAGGCAAGAAATCATTTATTGTTCCTGCATTCGAAACATCTTTCTTATATATTTTGGTAAAGATATCGTTAGTGAGAATTTGTGTAAATTGTTCCATTCTCACTCCATAAATCAATTTCAGATAATTCGGTTTTTTATTGGAATAAAATAAAGGATAGTTATTTTCCATCATCACAAAACCCGCGTAGAGCTTAGCATTTCCGCTGTAGTTGTCCAGGTCAATTGCAGTTTTCTCTACCAAATATATTCCATGACCGCTTATACCTTCATTAGATAAATCCTGTGAAGGTGTGTTTTGCGTTAGAATGGATTTTCCAACAGGTCCATAAACAAACTCCCTGCTGGTAAAATTGCGATTGCGATTTTGATAAAAAGCTCCGTATTTTAAATTGGAAACCATGCGGCCGAGTTTAAAATTGTGTTTCATTTCCACACTTGCACTCCAGGTATTCTCAGAAAGATTGCTAAAAAAACGACCGGAACCTGCATTGAAAAAATCATTTAAAACCAAATAGCGGTCGGTCTTTTCAACGGTTGCATATTGGGCAATTCTGAAATCCGGAATTTCGCGATTTGTATTTCCGTAATTCACCAACCAGGTCAATGTATTTTGCTTTTCACCCAGAATATGCGTTCCGTTTAACTGGGTGCTCATCAGCCGGTTGAAATTCACCAGATTGGAATAACCATCAGCGTCTACCTGATTTTCATAATCACTTACCCCTTTTCTAAAAGTACTGGATGCATCATAATTGATGGTCATCAAATTTTTCCAGTCTACACGATTTTTGTTATTCAGCTTCACAGACAAATTCAGAATACCTCCATTTTGCACATTGGAACTGAATAGTTTGTCGTTGTAACTGCTCAAAGCACGATTGTCGCTCAAATCATTTCGCTGCACTATTCCGTCTGAATATTTTTGAGTAATGCTATAATTTAAACTCGCCAACAAGCCAATTTCTTTTTGCCCTTTTAATTTAAATGGCACTCCAATGGAATAATTAAATCTTGGCGATGGTACCGGGCGCACAGTGCTGATATTCCAATTGTTATTGAATTTTTTAGTTTCCTCTGAATTAAATTCTAGTTTGCTTTGATCATATAAAGTACCGCTCAAATTCGGAATATTTCTTTGATTACCCGGTATACCGAAATATTCACTACCTGAAATTCCAAAACTCTGAATTTCCCTGAATGAAGTAAGGCTGTTATACTGTATACCGAAGCTAAAACTCTGCACCTTCTTATCAGGAATATTTTTGGTATTGATACGAATAATTCCCCCACCGAAATCACCGGTCATATCCGGTGTGCCGGATTTTATGATGATGATATTGTCCAATAAAGTCGCTGGAATAATATCAAATGAAAATGCTTTTCTGTCGCTTTCCGTGCTTGGCAATGGAGCACCGTTGAGATAACTTGCGTTGTAACGGTCATACATGCCCCTGATATTGGCAAACTTTCCATCTTGAATGGTTGCACCCGGAATCCTTTTAATTACATCACCTGTGCTTCGCGCTGTTGTTCTCCCAATTTCCTGAGAACCAATTGTTTCAATAAGGCCGGGAGCCTTTGCTTTGGCATCAACAGACCATATAATGGTATTCTGATCTTTAATTTTTCGTGCAACCTTAATCCTTGCATCGCGAACGGTTTGAATTGGAATTAATGTTTTATTCAAAAACAATTCTTCTGTACCAACCTCAACAGAATCTAATTCTTCTTCATAATTTCTGCCCGAAAACACCAGAGTCTGGCTCCCCAAAGGCAACAATATATGATAATGTCCATCCGGATCCGTCCAGGATGTATCCAAACTTCCAATTGCAAATACCCGAACGCCCGAAACTTTTTTTCCGTCATCCGTTCCAACAACACCGGAAACACGGCCTGTTTGGGCCCTGAGGGTATACCCGGATATCAGAAACAAGGAGGCAATCAATAATTTTTTCATGTATAAACAGCTTTTCAGCTGCGAAACAACTGCCGGCCTGTTATCCCAATGTGAAGGGATATTTAAGAAAAATCAAACTTATATTAACGCTTTGGTAACATTGGCTTTACCAAAAAGACATGCATTAATTCAGATTAGATGCTAGCTTTTCGAACACTGGCTTGGCGTTGCGGTTTCCATACACTACTTGAAAAACTGCATCTATAATATCCATTTTTAATCCCATTTCTTCGCTCATGGTATGTACAGTTTCAGTAGCATAATAACCTTCTGCAATCATATTCATTTCCAGTTGTGCATTTTTTACCCCGTATCCTTTCCCCAGCATATTTCCGAAAGTGCGATTTCTGCTAAACTGGCTGTAACAGGTTACCAATAAGTCTCCCAGGTAGGCTGCATTTTTCACATCCCTATGTGTTTCGTGCAGGGCATCCAGAAATACTTCCATTTCTCTTAAAGCGGCACCTACATATACTGCCTGAAAGTTATCGCCATAGCCCAAGCCATGTGCGATTCCTGAGCCGATAGCATAAATGTTTTTTAGTACTGCCGCATATTCTGCTCCATATAAATCATTATTCACACGGGTATTTATAAATCGACAAGTAATGATACTTTCTATGCGCTCCGCAAGTTCTGTTTCAATTGCAGAAATAGTGAGATAACTCAATTTCTCCAATGCCACTTCTTCTGCATGACAGGGACCTGTGATCAACCCAATATTGGCCGATGGAATCCCATAATTATTTTCCAAATAGCGCGCAATTACCTGCCTGCTTTTAGGGTCAATACCCTTTACGGCTGAAACGTAAATTTTATCTGCCGGCAAATGGATTTGATGCAGGGTTTCGGAAAGAAAAGCTGAAGGTATGGCAATAAGTATCAACTCAGCCTGATTAATTGCGTCCTGCAGGTTATTGGTAGGATTTACCCTGTCTGTGCGAATTTCAACAGAAGATAAATAATTCGGATTGTGTCTGAATTTACGAATATGGTCGGCAGTTTCGCTGCTTCTGGTCCACCATTGAATATTGGTTTCCGGGTGTTCTGAAATGATCTTTACCAGTGCTGTGGCCCAACTCCCACTCCCCAGAACTGCAATATTTTTAAAAAATGGATTCAATAGTGCCTGCAAAAAAACGGTTTGTAAGGCAAAAAACCTTGAATGTGTCCGCTTATTTGCCCATGATCTGCGAAGCGTGGTCTTTGGAAACTACTTTTTCAATCACTTCTTCAATGATCCCATTTTCATCAATAATATAAGTGGTGCGCAAAACACCCATATGCTCATGACCAAATGTTTTTTTCATTGCCCAAACTTTAAAAGCTTTGATTGCTTTTAATTCCGGATCCGCAAGAAGCGAAAAAGGCAAATTAAATTTTGCAATAAAATTGGCATGCTTTTTTACAGAATCCGGTGAAATTCCAAAAACCATATAACCGGCTTTCATCAGCGCTTTGTAATTGTCTCTGAGATTACAGGCTTCTTCTGTGCAGGTAGGTGTGTTGTCTTGTGGATAGAAATACAATACGATTTTTTTCCCTCGAAATTTCTCCAGATCTACTAGTTTTCCTGATTGATCCGGAAGTTGAACAGGTGGAGCAGGTTTCCCTTTTTTAAGTGGCATGCGTTGTACAAAATTGCACCAAATATTTTAAGGCTTAAAGGAAAGTGAGGAAATAATACCATCAGCCTCTTTTATAAAACTGTCGAAGCTATCCGGTGTTGCTGTGAATGTAACAACAAATGTACTGCCGCGGGAACAAAATCCGCGTTGTTTCCATTGTCTGGGATTGCCGCTTTGGGTGCCGGTAAAAATTACTTCAAATCCGGAATTTCCATTTTGTTCTACTACACGCGATGTAAGTAGGGAAAAATTGTCAATGGCCAATGGCAATTGTTCCAGATTTATTTTAAGCATGGAATCTGCCGAAACATTGCAATTATTTTCCGCTTGAATGGAAAGCGCTACAGTGGATCGTTGGCCGTTGAAACGCGGTGATAGGAGATACAACCTGGTTCCGCCAAAACCGCTGGTGTTCAGCGTCCACCCTTCAGGATACGATATTTGAAAAGTATCGGTTTTATATTGTAATTTACTGGAATCACCGGTGAACCGGGCATTCGCGAATGTATCAGACGCTGCGAAATTGAGTAAAATCAAAAGGGAAAATTTCCATTTCATCCATATTTTGTTTGCAAAAATCAGGCCTGAATTATCTCGTATTAATTTTCAGATATGATGCTGTTGGTCGCCATGCGTTGCGCCGGCATGGCATGAGGACCAACAGCGCCAGGAGCGGCGGATTACCATTATTTCCCTTATTGGTGCTCTTGTTTGTCCATGCGAAGCGGACAAACCACCAACAAGTCACGATGGCGCGAGGACCAACAGCGAAGGGTGGAATTTTCACTTTTTCTTCGACGCTTTCGGCACATTTGCCTCCAGTTTTTCCACAAAATCGATGGATTTTTCCGCCAGAAATTTCCATTTATCTGCATATTCCATTCCCACCTGAACCCAGCCATTCATGGGCCTTCCATCCATGGGACTGAACATTCCCACACCATCCAAAGCAAGTGTTTCATTCTGCGTTTGTGTATCCAGTTTTACAACCAAAAATTCTTTGTACAAACAAAATGCGGCTTTACCATTTGGTGTTTTCATGCAAGGGGCACCAAACATTTTACTTCGTGCAGCGCGGCTTTCAAGCGAACTGCATATTTCATCAAACAATTCCTGAGCTTTCATTTTTTGTAATTTATTTTGATTTTAACTGCGCATCCTATTTCTTGCTGGCATTTGCTATTTTAATTCTACGAATTAAATCCAATTATATCTGCATATTTCCGAATTAAAAGTATTCATTTAACTCTCGGTCTCCATGCAATTTCAACACCACCGTTTTGCATATCCAAAAATCTGGCGAGTGTAAAAAGATAATCGCTCAAACGGTTTAAAAAATGAATGACCAATGGTTCAATGGTTTCTGTTTCCGTAAGATGTACCACCCAGCGTTCCGCCCTTCTGCAAATACATCTGGCCAAATGCGCATATGCTCCGGGCGTAGTAGCACCTGGAAGAATAAAATTTTTCAATTCAGGTAAAAGGGTAGTCATTCTGTCTATTTCCTTTTCCATCATTGTTATATCTTCTTCATGTAATTGGGGCAACACCATTTTATTGCCAGGTGCGGCAGCGAGATAAGATCCAATAGTAAAAAGCCTGTCCTGGATCAAAGCAAGGCTTTCCAGTATTTGTGTATCCGAAGTGGTGCTTCTTACAATTCCAATTGCACTGTTCAATTCATCTACATTGCCATAACTCTCCACGCGTAAATGATATTTTGGAACGCGCAATCCGCCAATTAATCCGGTGGTTCCATCATCACCGGTTTTGGTATAGATTTTCATGCCCATACGGATGCAAGATTAAATCATTTCACCGAAAATCATTCACATAAGTTATCCTTAACTATTCACTACAAGGGCTAGTCTGATTTGGCTAAAGCAGGGGATTGCCCAAACCGATTCCGGGTCAATGTTAAATTCAGGTAAAGGTAGCATAACATCAAATAACCCATTCATAACATTACTTTTAAATTCCGATAAACAGCTATCATCACTTTTGTGCCGGAATAAAGACCAAACAATGAAAAAAAATACAGCCTTACTTTTGATCGCAGCCGGCATGTTTTTGACCAAAACAAATGCACAACAATTTTTTGCTCAAGATAATTACGTTGGAGCCCTTAGCAGCGATGTTTCAAAAGATTGGACCACCGGATGGACCGAGTGGGACCCGCAACAAAAAAGCTATCCAGCTGTTACAGAAACCAGTACTCTGGATGCTTCTTCCGCAGGTAAATTGGAAATTAGCAGTACTTTAACGCTGGATGCATCCAAAGTTTATTTACTCAAAGGGATCATAGTAATAAAAAGTGGTGGTAAACTGGTAATACCTGCTGGTACTGTAATTCGCGCAGAAGCGGATTTAAATACAACCCCAAAGAACTATGCAAGTATTGTGGTTGAAAGAGGCGGACAAATTGAAATTAATGGAACTTCATCTAATCCGGTAATCTTCACCAGCAATAAAAACGCAGGAAGCCGCAATCGTGGAGATTGGGGTGGAATTGTTTTGTGCGGAAAAGCGACCAACAATCAGGGCAGCGATGTTCAAATTGAAGGGTTTAACAATGTAAGTTTCGATGGAACTCTTGCCAAACATGGCGGTGGGTCAGACAATAACGACAATAGTGGAATTATTAAATATTGCAGAATTGAATTCGGTGGGCTCGCATTTGAAGCAAACAAAGAAATCAATGGACTTACCTTTGGTTCTGTAGGAAAAAGCACAACTATAGACAACATACAGATTTCTTTTGGTGGTGATGACTCTTACGAATGGTTTGGTGGCAATGTGCAATGCAAACACCTGATTTCCTTTAAAACAACCGACGATGATTTCGATACAGATTACGGATATCAGGGTGCAGTACAATATGGTATTGGAGTGCGAGATACCGCATATTATGACCTTTCTTATAATGCTGCTTCAGGTGCCTCTACGTCTGAAGGATTTGAAAGTGATAACGATGCAGGTGGATCTGGCAAAATGCCTTATACCAATGCAGTTTTCAGTAACATGACCATGGTAGGACCTGTTTATGTAGGTAACACCTGGGCAAACCTTACTTCTGTTCAAAAAGCAGCGTTCCGCCGCGGAGTGCGAATTCGCAGAAATAGCCGTATCAGTATTGTAAACTCTATATTTATGGGATACAGAAACTTTGTTTATTTCGATGGCGACAGTACTATGGTTGCTAGCGGTGCAGCAGACAGTTCATTCCCTTCTAATATGGCTTTTAGAAATAATTTAATTGTAAACAGTGGCGCAGCATTTACTCCGGCTTCTTCCACAGCAAATGGTTTGGTTGAAGTTTCAAATGCCATTTATTTGAACAAATTCGATGGTTGGTTAAAGGCATCCACAAATGCAAATAATATCAATCCGGTTGCATATACCAGCAAAACAGTACTGGAAGATCCGAATCATCCCACTGCTCCTAATTTCAGACCTGTAAGCACATCCCCTGCCCTTTCCGGCGCCGGATGGACTACTAAAAGATTATTGGATTACGGAGTTTACAACCATGTAAAAGGATTTGATAATTTGGTTTCTTATTCCATTTATCCAAATCCTGCAAACAGCGTTATTTATGCAGATCTTTTTCTGTTGAATAATTCCAATGTAAACATCAGCATTCTGGATTTGAATGGTAAAACAATTCAAGAATCCAGAAAACATGAATTGCATGCAGGTGAAAACCGCATTGAACTGGATGTAAAAAATCTGAACAATGGCCTTTACCTGATTCATGTTCAATCTGCAAGTGGAAACATGAGCAGCAGGGTAATGATTCAAAATTAATCTCTTTCATCTTTATATCTTTCGGGTAATATTTTTTCAAAAAAGGATCGGAGTTTTTCCGGTCCTTTTTTTTGTAATGTAACCTGCGCTTGGGAACTCCAACGCATGGAGGCCAATCCTACTATTGTAAAATAGTTTTTAAATGTTCTATTATTAGAATTTCTGTTTATCACTAAAACAATAAAATATGGAAATGATGTAAAAGAGTAATTCTTGTTGCCACCCGGATTTATCTGGGAATATCCTGCCTGCAGAGGATCGGGGGCGTGTGTAAAAAGCGGTTAAACATGTGCGAAGTGGAGCCAGTGTGTAAGCCTGCACGACCGACAGTGTCATTCCGTAAGTGCGCCACCATTTTCAATAAAAGGTGGATTAAAAATAATTTAATAAATTGCCCCAAAAAGTGGATAAGGAAATTAACGACGTGGTTATGGAGTTGCGACATGTATTTGAACAGGCCGGCAATGCGAGTAATGCTGCTGCAATGCGCAAATACATGAAAAATCACTTTGATTATCATGGAATAAAAAAACCATTGCGTGTAGAGATTCAACAACCGTTTTTAGCGGTATGCAGCAAATTAAATTTTGAACAAATGGATCCGCTGATACGCGAACTTTGGCAACAACCTGAAAGAGAATATCAGTATCTGGCAATTCAGATTTTAGACAAAGCCAAAGTATGGAAAACCAAAAAAAGTATTGAATTGTTGGAATGGCTGTTGGTAAACAAAAGCTGGTGGGACAGCGTGGATGCCATCGCAGTAAAGTTAATTGGTCCGTACATGAAGACTTTTCCCGGAAAACGAAATTTATATATGAATAAATGGCGAAACAGCGATAATATGTGGCTGCAGAGAACAACCCTTATTTTTCAATTGAAATATGGTGAGGCGATAGACAAAAAATTGCTGTTTGAAATTATTGAACAGTTTAGCACTTCCAAAGAATTTTTCCTTAAAAAAGCTATCGGATGGGCATTGAGGGAACTCAGCTATTACGATCCGCAAGAAGTTATTGAATTTTGCAACACCCACACTTTGCAAGCGCTCAGTGTGCGCGAAGCGTACAAAGCTATGCGCAGAACCAGTGCGGCTTCCCTTTCAAAATAAAGGGGCACTTGTATTTTTGACGGCACTGTCTATATTTGACTTTTCAAATACCCCTGCTTATGTTGATTGAACGCAATGAATTCCGCATCAAATTTGGCCACGTGAAGGAAGCGCTGGCACTGTGGAAGGAAATTTTTGATTCCTTTCAGGATATGAAAGACAAACCAAGAATCCGGATACTAACCGATGTTACCGGTCCTGCATATACCATTGTACTGGAACTGCAACTGCGAGGATTTCAGGATCTGGGCTTTAAAGCCTACCAATGGCAAACAAACCCAAAGGCGCATGAGTTGTATAAGAAAGTAATTCCCTTATGCGAATCTGCCCACAAAACGCTATATACCCTGGAATACGAGAATTAATTCTAATTCAGATTTGAAACAATTATTTTTATGGATAAGCTTTTTTGCTTTTGTTGCAGTTTCGTGCAACCCAAAAAAGCAGGTACCTTTTGATTATGGTAATGTTGTAAATAACATTTACAAGAACAACTTTTTTCAATTTAAACTTCAAGTACCACATGGTTGGAAAGTGCTTTCCAAGGATGAAAAGAAGAAACTGAGCGAAAAAGGACGTGATTATATTACACAAGGCAATGAAGGCATGAAGGATGCTTTTAAGGCTTCCGAAATCAATACAGCAAATCTTTTATCTATTTTTCGTTATGAGGTAAATCCTGAGGAAGAATACAATTGTAATTTCATCATTATGGCAGAAAATTTAAAAAACAATCCGAAAATTAAAAACGGAGAAGACTATTTATATGTAACCAAACAAGTTATTCAAAAAACCAATATTCAGATTTCTTCTGCAGATAGTAAGTTCGAGAAAGTAAAATTGGGAGGCAGAGATTTTTTCAGGATGAACATGACATTGTCAGTAATGGGAATGGAAATTCAACAATCCTATTTTGCCTTGCTCGACCAGGGTTTTGCGCTTGGTATGGTAATGAGTTATGTAACAGAAAGCGATAAAAAATTGCTAGATGATTGCATCCATTCGGTAACTTTTAACAATTAAAAAAATGGGAGCTGCACCCACAAACAGGGAGGAACCGAAAATCCAACAGAGTAGGGAAAAATTAAAAACTCAATTTAAACTTCAAAAAAATGGAAGAACAAAAAGTAGACATGTTTATTCTGTCTAACAGCAAATTTTTTGAGAGCCATATGGTTCCTCAAATTCGTGAAAGATTATTGGCCATGGATGACTCCAAATGGGCACTGATACAAACGCTGCAATTCAAGGACCCTACAACCAGCATTATTGTTTCTTTGCTTGCCGGTGGATTGGGAATTGACAGGTTTATCATAGGCGACACCGGAATGGGTGTGGGCAAGTTGCTCACCTGTGGTGGTCTCGGTATCTGGACCATAGTGGATTGGTTTATGATAATGGATGCAACCCGACAAAAGAATATGCTGAAATTGAGTCAATACCTGTAAAATATATGACCAGGAGACGCCTGTATCCCATTATTGCAATAGTTTGCAGTCTTGCTTATGCATGGTTGTTTTTATTTAACCATGCACATGATGAAGAAAATTCACATGTGCAAACGGTGTGCATTGTAAAAAATGTTACAGGCGTCCCCTGTCCTTCCTGCGGTTCCACAAGGTCAATTTTCATGTTGATGCAAGGTGATTTTTTGGGAGCAGCCAAAGCAAATCCTATTGGCCTTATTAGCGCTCTGGTATTGATTGTTGCACCTTTATGGCTGTTTTTCGACCTGATTAAGAGAAGGGAAACCCTGCTGGAATTTTATTTAACTTTCGAACAATTTATTCGTAAAAAGCAACATGCCATTCCGGCAATTACTCTGGTAATTGCTAACTGGATATGGAACATTTACAAAGGTTATTAAACATGGAAATTACGCGATACAAAATGTATACACCGGGCGAACATGAAGCCGAAAAAGCATCAAACAGCTATTTAATGTCTTTGATAGTTGTAGTTGCAGGATTGCCCCTGCCTATTATCAATTTAATTGCCACACTGGTATTTTGGCTTGCAAACCGGCGTGCAACATATTTTGTTCGTTGGCATTGCATGCAGGCATTGTTGTCGCAATTTCTTTTGTTTTTTATGAACAGTTATGGATTTTGGTGGACCATTTCACTGATTTTTGGAGAACGAAGTATTAGCAATGAATACATTGCTTATCTGATCACATTATTGGTAGTCAATCTAACTGAGTTTATTGTCACTATTTACACTGCAATTCAAACCAGAAAAGGAAAACATATTTCCTGGTGGTTTTATGGAAGTATTACCGACATTATTGTAAAACCCTGAGATGAGAAAGAACGTCCTTCTACAATTCATTTTATTGCTGGTTCCTATTGGACTGCTTTGGTTTGGGTTGAAACAATTAAACTGGATAGAAATTTTAAAAATTGAAAAAATATCTAAAAAAACCGAAGAGAAACTTGGCGAAATATTCTGGGATATTTTCAAGAATTCAGAACAGGAAATTCAAAATCCGGATATTCATAAACCGGTTGAACAACTGTTTAACAGAATATGTCTGTACAACAAACTGGAGCCATCCAAATATAAAATTTACATATTGAACAACAGTATGGTAAATGCCTTTGCACTGCCAAATAAGCAACTTGTAATTTACACAGGTTTAATTCTCGCCTGCGACAGTTCCGCAGAACTATGTGGCGTGATGGCGCATGAATTGGCACATATTCAGAAACGGCATGTAACCAAAAAACTGATATCCGAAATGGGATTGGGTGCTGTAATTTCCATAAGCGGTGGCAAAGCGGGTGGCGAAGTATTGCGGCAGGCAGCGCAAATGGTGAGTTCCGCAGCTTTTAGCAGGGCTATGGAAAAAGAAGCGGATTTAACCGGAGCCGATTATTTGTACAATGCAAATATCTCTGTAACACCACTGGCTAATTTTATGTTCAAGCTGGCTTCAGACAAAGATATGCCAACTGCACCGGCCTGGATATCCAGCCACCCGGCGTCGGATGATCGAGCAAAATATTTGCTGGAATATGCCGAAACACATCCGGTTTTGAAATCGGAAATTATGCCGGCATCTGAATGGGAGAAACTGCAAAATGCAGTGAAACAAATCATTCAAATAAAAGAATAAGCAGTCCCATTTACCCATGCTAAACTTTCAGAAGTGGAAAGCAGCATTGTCTAGGTTTGCCCGAAAACCCTTAAACAATTGATATTAGCGCGAAATTGATTTGGTAAATTCAGAATTTTTACTAAATTCGCTAGTCTGGATTTCATTCATTAAGGAAAAAATACTGTCTTAGCGACAAGTATATTCATGAATGGAATAAAACTTTATTTATGGATTCTACTTAGGTTGCTATCCATAAGTTAAACTTTTACTAACTTAATAAACCTATGAAAAACCATTACATCATTATTGATGACGAGAGCCTTCACAATCTGATTTGCGAAGTCAACATCAAAAAGGCAGATTCCAATTCCAAAACCATCAGTTTTACCTATCCACCGGAAGCTATTTCCTATTTAAGAAAAGAATACCGAAAGAAAAGTGCTGAGATGATAGTACTTGTGGATTTGGTAATGCCTGAAATGGATGGTATTGAAGTACTGGAAGAACTCTCTACCTTTATTCATCCGGGATTTGATCATATACATGTGTACGTGCTCTCTTCCAGCATTGAAGAAGAATTGATAGAACAGGCTAAATCCTTCCCTCTGGTAAGGGGTTTCATTGAAAAACCACTTACCACAGAGAAAATTGAAGAATTGCTGACCTGGGATTTTCATTCCTCCCACTCAGAAACATAATTCCCTAATACGCGGAATCAGGCGTAGCGATTCCCTACCCAAACAAACCTGCGGTTTACATATTCAGGATTAGTAAATCCCGCATTTCCGCTTGGATTACCACCGGTTACATGAAAATCGCTGAATGCAGCATGTTGATTCACAAATGCAGCACCATTAAAATTAAAACTCACCGGGGTGAAAGATCCATTCATGATTTCAGCTGTTTGATTCATAAATTCTTCATCCTGGGAATAACACAAACAGGTAATTGCGCCCAACTCTAAAGCGGCATTAGATGCGAGTTCCAGACTGTGCGCAGCACTTTTGGTCTTAATAATAAAAATAGCGGGGCCAAAACATTCATGCCTCCATGCATCCGTATTCTCCGCATCGGTAACCATTACTACCGGACTTTTTATTCTCGCTTCAGGAAATTCCGGATTTACAACTGCAATACTGTCCAGAATTACGGTTGCGCTTTTTTTCGCGGCTTCTACCCTGTTTATGGTAAGGTCATTTTGAATTGCTCCCAAAGTGTGCGGGCCAGCTTTTGGATTCTCAACCAAAGCTTTTACAGCATTTGCAATTTGTGAGGCGCATTCATCAAAAGACAAATTTCCGTTTTCTGTTTGAATTCCACTTTCGGAAATGAAAATGTTCTGGGGTGCAGTACACATTTGTCCGGAATATAAACTTGCTGAAAAAGCAATATTTCCAAAAATAGGTTCCGGATTTTTTACGCTTTCTAAAATTACCGAATTCACTCCGGCCTTTTCAGTAAATGTGATTTTACCGGGAATTTTTTCCAAATAATCGCCGAATGCCGAACCACCAGTGTAATCGATGAGTTTCACATCTTTATGTTCCGCAAGTTCTTTGGTAATTTGTTGTTTAGATGTATCGGCACCGAGCTGAACTACATTGGGAGAAATTCCTGCATTTTTTAATGCATTTTGAATTTCTGCAACTACAATTGCTATGGGCAAAATACTTTTCGGATGCGGTTTTACAATTACAGGATTTCCCGCCATTAAATTGGCATATAAACCTGGTACTGTATTCCAGGTGGGGAAAGTACTGCAACCAATTACCAGTCCGATACCGCGGGGAATTGTTTTAAAAGTTTTTCTGAGAGTGAGGTCAAATTTCCCCATGTTTTTTACCCAGTTTACTTCTTCCTGAAAACGCGACATTTCCTCGTAGGCCATAGAAATAACTTCCATTGCTCTATCGTTGGAGTGTGGGCCGCTGGCCTGAAAACTCATCATAAACGCCTGTCCGGTGGTATGCATGGTTGCATAAGCCAATTCGAAAAAACGATTGCTGATGTTTTCCAAGCTTTCAATAAGAATGGAAGCGCGTTCCTCTTTACTCACTTTAGCCCAAACAGAAGACACCTCCTTTGCGTAACGTATAAGTTCTTCGGCGCCGTACTGCGGATATTTGATTCCCAGGCCCAGCATCATATAAGGACTTATTTCTTCACCTATGCGCCCGCGATGCGGATTTTCGTGTAATTCACTAAAATCGGTATTCAGCATTTTTTGAAAAGCTTCCAATCCTTTTGCATTTGCATCTTCTGCATACGCTTTCGGATTCTCCGGCCAGGAAGCATAAAAGGTTCTGGTTTTTTGCGCAGTAATTGCAGCGCTTATCAATTCCTGAGATTTTATGGTCATTTTATTGGTTATGTTCAATTGGAGCCAGCAGTTTATGTAATACACGGTGAAACAATGGTGCGAGCATCACTCCTACTGCTGTGAGGAATGTTACACCGCTGTAAATGCTATACAGGGTTACAAAAATTTTGGATTTATCGGTATGCAATTCTATTGCCGGACCCATTCCTGTTAGAATCATGGAAGCATTATAAAATGCATCCACCCATGAAATGTTTTCCAGTATCCTGTATCCCAGTGCACCCAAAAACAAACTGGAAATTATAAACAGAAAACCTGTAATCGCATACCACAAAACCCTGCGCAGAAATTTTTTGCGGCCGGCTACAGCTACAGAACGATGTTCAAATTTCAAATCGGCTGGTCTGCGGATTTGCATCATAGGTTTATGCCTGGCCGGTTTGTCCACCAAAATTCAGCGGAAAACCAGGGCCCGAAGAAAATTCATCGAGACTGATCTCGCCAAATACCTCTTCAAATTTCGTAATATTATCATTAAGTGCCAGCATCAAACGCTTGGCATGCTGCGGTGCCAGAATAATTCTGGATTTTACACGACCTTTTGGAATTCCGGGTAACAGGCGAATAAAATCTACAATAAATTCGGAATTGCTATGTGTGATGATAGCAAAATTACTATAGGTGCCTTCGGCTACATCTTCCCCCAATTCAATATCGAGTTGCTGGGGATTTATTTCTGGTTTTTCGTTCATAAAAATCAATGGCAAAAATAAACCGAATCGGTTTAGAACGCATCTGAAAAGTAAACAAATTAAACGATATAAGGGTTTGCAAACGTTTCTTTGTATATCTTAACATGAATCTCCGGAGGTTATTCACCCTTATTTTATTGGCAGTAACGGGAAAACAAATACAAGCCCAAAGCCCTGATTGGGCTGAAAAAATCGCCCCCATTCTTTATACCAACTGCTCTGGTTGCCATATAGAAGGAGGCATTGCGCCTATGAGCTTTACGGGATACGAGGCCGCCAAAACATACGCTTATTCCATAAAAGGCGCGACACAAAGTAAATCTATGCCTCCCTGGCCCGCTGATCCACAGTACAGGCGAATGGCACATGAGAAATTGCTCAGTGCTCAGGAAATTCAGGACATCTCCGATTGGGTGGATGCAGGCATGCCATCCGGAGACACAACCAAAGCACCGGCAGCACCATCACCAAAAACCGGAAGCAGCATATTAAATGCGAACCTGAAGCTAAAAATGCCCGATTACAAAGTGAAAACATCCAACGATGAATACCGTTGTTTTGTATTACCAACCGGGCTTTCTGCGGATAAATTTCTCACTGAAATTGAAGTAGTACCGGGAAATTATTCCGTTGTACACCATGTATTGGTTTTTCATGATACCAGCAAAGTGCCATTGCAATTGGACAGTGCAGACCCAAATCCCGGTTATCTGGGATTTGGAGGTACAGGCTCTTCCACCTCCAAAATGATTGGGGTTTGGGTTCCGGGGCAAGACCCTTTTCAAATGCCACCCGGTATGGGAATAAAATTGGAGAAAAATGGATATATCATTCTACAGGTGCATTATCCTGCAAACATTCAGGATGTTACGGACAGTTCCAAGGTATATCTCAAATACAGTAGCAGTGCATTACGCGAAGTTGGAATTGCACCAGCGTTGAATCACATAGCACCCAGTTTGCAAAACGGACCATTGTATATTCCTGCAAATCAGAAAAAGGATTTTACATCCAAATACACTGTGCCTATTGATATTTCCATATTTGCAGTGGCTCCGCATATGCATTTAATCGGACAAAAAATCAAGGCGTTTGGAGTTGTTAAACCCGGCGATACAAATAAATTTATTTCCATTCCGCAATGGGATTTTCATTGGCAAAGAACTTATACATTTACCAAAGTACAGAAAATTCCCTCCGGCACTGTTTTATGGGGAAATGCGTCTTACGACAATACTTCCGGAAATCCCCTGAATCCTAATAAACCACCAAAAGCAGTGAGCCTGGGTGAAGCAACAACCGATGAAATGATGTTGGTTTATTTTTGGTACACCTTGTACCAGAATGGTGATGAAAATATGGTATTGGATACCACACAACCCAAAAACTTAAGCCATACCAATTCTTTCGCAACTCATTCAATAGTCGGGTTTCCGAATCCGGCCGGCGAAATTTACCATTTGCGCGGTGTTACAAACGAAAAAGATCGATTGAATTATCAATTATTTAATGTTGCCGGAAAATTAATTCCATGTTCGTGGAAATGGAATGGCGAAGAAGTAGAATTTGATATTCGCAATCTGGCGGCCGGAAATTATTATTTAAAGATTTCCGGTATCGGTTTTACCAAAAATATGGCATTGATAAAACTCTAAGGGAGCATAGCTACCACTGAAATTTCAACCAACGCATCTTTCGGCAGGCGGCTTACTTCCACCGTTTCTCTTGCAGGAAAATCAGCGGTAAAATAACTCCCGTACACGGCATTAATCTTAGGGAAATCATCCATATTTTTGATAAATATGGAGGTTTTAACGATACTGGAATAATCCAGGCCGGCTTCTTTTAAAAGCGCACCTACATTGTTCATGGCAATTTTCGTTTGTTCTTCCACATTGCCTTCCGACATTTTTCCAGTGGAAGGATCAATGGCAATCTGTCCGGACAGGTAAACAAAATTTCTGGCTTTCACACCCTGGCTATAGGGCCCAATGGGCTCAGGTGCATTTTTGGTATATATGGTTTGGCGATTCATGGATTCCTTATTTTTGCTGCCACATGCAAACAGGTATATTGGGGTCCCCAGCACAATCAAAAGCCTGGCAGCTACTTGCCGGCGAAAATAATGCCTGTACATGGCTGCAAGATACCCAATCGTCAAAGAATTTTAATTTGGTCATCGATTTGGAATTTGATGACCATCCGGAACGCATTTTGGAATATGCCGGAAATACTGAAACCATATTTCTACTGGGAGCAGTAAAAATCACACCTGAACTTGCATTTGCAAATGCGGGTATTGCATATTCCGGAGAAAAGATTTTTGGAATCAATTCCATACCCTCTTTTTTGGAAAGGAAAACCCTGGAAATCAGCAATCCATTTTCACTGGATATTGCCATGCTGGCTGAGTTAAAATGGTGGGATCAGATGGAGTGGGTAAAAAGCCGGGTGGGAATGGTAACGCCACGCATTGTTTTCATGATTATTAATGAGGCGTATTTTACTTTTCAGGAGGGTACTGCTACCCGTGAAGACATTAATGCCGCGATGAAACTTGGCACCAATTATCCCCGTGGACCATTTGAATGGTGTGAAGTTGCAGGAATTGCAAATGTGTATGAAACTCTGTTAGCGGTTTATGAAGATACACGCGATGAGCGCTATAAAATTTGCCCTGCTTTGAAGTCAGAATATCTGTTGCAAAACATACGCTGAGTTCTTCGGGTGCATAATTTTTACGGCATGGGATTTATTTCCATGAAACCTTCGTAAACAGGGACAAAAAAGCACCTGTGTCCATTGGTGGTAACGCCTATAGGCAATGTGAACAAATCTGGTATAAAATTGATTCAATTATGAATTAAAATATTAAAATTTGGAGCAAACGAGTTTGTGCATGGCAGCAAAGAAGAAATCCTCCGAAATACTCCCAAAAATTTTTGTACTCGACACCTCAGTAATTCTCTATGACCACAACGCCATTTTAAATTTTGATGAGCATGATGTGGCCATTCCAATAACCGTTTTGGAAGAGCTCGATAATTTTAAGAAGGGAAATGACACTTTAAATTTTGAAGCGCGTGAATTTATTCGCTTCATCGATAAAATGTCCCAGGGTAATTCCCTGAACCACTGGATAGCGCTGGGAAATGGCAGCCACAGCAAGTTCAAGGTTATCATGGATGAAAGCTCTAAAGTAGATGCAGAAGCTATTTTTAACGGGAAAAAAGCAGATCACAAAATTTTAAATGCAGCCATGCATATTCAGGCGGAATATCCGGACCGAAATGTGATTTTGGTGAGCAAGGATGTGAACCTGCGATTAAAAGCCAGGTCCTTGAGTTTGGCAGCCGAGGATTATGAAACCGGAAAAATAAAAAATGTAGATGGCCTTTACAAGGGAATTACATTTACTGAATTGGATGACAGTGCAGTAATTGATTCTCTGCATGAAAAAAATATTATTCCGGCAAAGGGAATTTTAAATGGCCATGCAAATGCGAATCACTATTACATTTTAAAGAACCATAAAAGTTCCATATTGGCATATTTCAATCCTACCACAAATAATTTGGAAAAAGTTGAAAAAAGAAGTGCTTATGGAATTAAACCAAAGAATGCGGAGCAGGCATTTGCCATGCATGCGCTGTTAAACGACAATATCAAACTGGTAACCATACAGGGTGTGGCGGGAACAGGAAAAACATTACTGGCTCTGGCATGCGCGCTGGAAAACAGAAGCATGTTTCGTCAGATCTATCTGGCCCGTCCGATTATTCCATTAAATAATAAAGATATTGGATTTTTACCGGGTGATATTAAGGCAAAAATTAATCCTTATATGGAACCTTTGTGGGACAATTTAAAATTCATCCAAAATCAATATTCTGAAAATGCGAAAGAAAGCCAACGAATTAAAGAAATGGTGGAGAATGAAAAATTGCTGGTTACACCACTTGCGTATATACGCGGCAGAAGTCTTTCCAATATTATGTTTATAGTGGATGAAGCGCAAAACCTTACTCCGCTTGAAATAAAAACCATTATTACCCGTGCAGGGGAAGGAACCAAAATTGTATTTACCGGCGACATCAACCAAATTGATACACCTTATCTGGACGCGCAGTCCAATGGTTTGAGTTATTTGATAGACCGTATGCGCAACCAGAATTTATACGCACATACCACATTGGAAAAAGGAGAAAGATCGGAACTGGCCAATTTGGCGAATGAATTGTTATAGTTGAAATAAAATTTAGAAATTGCGTTTCACACACGATGAAACACATTTTCGGTGTAATATTTATATTTTCTTGTTTTCAATTAATTAAGGCGCAGTCGGATTCTATTGTCGTCAGAATTTTATCTGAGACCCATCAGGAAATGCATTATAACTCTACCACACGCATTTCTACGGCTTATCTCAATGTGGATGGAAATATGTTTTTTTATTCGGATTCCAAAAAATTCAAAACTTTTTATAGCCCCGGGATTTCAAAATATTCCGGATTTCGCTGTTCCGGTGAATACAATAAGATATCAGATACAAATGGGATTTTAAAATTATATACAGGAAAAACAGGTAACAAACTTTATTTTCTGGAAATGCGAAGTGATACTTTTTATCTGGATTCTGTTCAACCCGATTCTACCGGAATTATTGCTTTAGAATTTCGTAATGAAAAATCCGATGAAGGAGTTTTCACTGTGGATTATATTAAAAATACCCATGTATCAAATTGGGATTTGGCCATATCCAACATGAATACGGATGGGTTGATGCGAGAGAATCACCAATATAAGGTTTATGACGCCTTGCGAAATAAATGTCTGCATGCACCTGATGCAAATACGAGTTTGGCATTTTATATATTTTATGCGAAAAGTTTTCGGATGGTGAATGAAAAACAATTCAATAAAATTAAAAAGGAGAAGATGAAGTTTTAGATTTAATCGATTTTCACATCAATGAAAATCTTCCACATAATCGAATTGAAAGGGAATAATAATTTTCCCTTTTTTATTGATAAAGCCCCATTTGCCATTCTTTTTTACAGCTACCAATCCGTTTGAATAATCCCCCGCGGCTTCGTATTGCGGGTCTATATAAACTTTCCCTTTCTTATTCATAAATCCCCATTGACCGCTTATTCTCACTGCAGTCATGGTCTTATTGTAATTTCTGGCACTTTCATATTTATCAAACAGAATTTTTCCATGTTGGTCTGTAAATCCGCAACTATCAAAATAATAAACATTAATAACACCATCGGTAATACTGGTAGACATTCCCTGCCCTGAAAATGAGTCCAGAACATTCCCAAAAGTATCAAAAACCAGTGTTTCTGACATATCTATACTTCTAACAGCTTTTCCATGGTCAAAATTGCTGCACCAATGATCGAAACGAAAAGCAATTTCCCCTTTTTTGTTGATATGAGCCTCTCCTGCAGAAACAGACATAATTCCGATTGCCGCAAATCCTTCTTTGAAATCGGAAGCCGCGCGCAAATTGGGTTCAATTACCATATTCCCCTTTATGTTAACATATCCCCAATGATCATATCCATAAATAAAATTTCGATCATCCCACCAACCTTCTGTACATACCAGAGATAATCCACAACTGAGTACGGATGCAAATTTTATGTTTCTTAATTCTGTAATTACTTTGTCGTTCCGATCTACAAAATACCAGTTTGTATCTATGCACACATTTGCGACGCCTTCACTATAGCCATAGCTGGTATAAGTATATTGCCAGGAAGGATAATAGGTATATTTTTGGGGGATTACCCACTCTCCTTTTTTATTGATGAAACCATAAGTAAAAACAGAATCTGTTCTTCCAATTACAGCTAATGCACGAGAAGTATCGTCCTGAGAAAATACAATATTCTGAATTAAAAATAATCCTATAAAAAGGTGTGTGTGTTTCAAAAAAGGAAATATTATTTCCTTATAACGAAACAAATAAATATTTATTTCAGAATTGGTTGGTGCGAAGTAAAACCAGGGTGCAGGCTTCTTCGCTTTCTATCCCCTCTTTATGCAATAAAACTTCCAGTTCCGGATTTTCTGTCCCCGGATTGAAAATAACGCGTTTGGGTTTCAGGCCGACAATATTTTGATAATACTGCTTTTGATTTTCAGGATTCAGGTATAAGGTAATGGTATCAAAGGTTTCACCGGTTGGAAATTCATTTAAAATTGGAATTCCTGCGCAATTGCCTTTCTTTTTACCATAACAAATAACGCTATGGCCATAATCGCGCAGCATTCTGGTGGCAATAAAGGAATACCGCCATTCGTTGGTGCTTGCTCCAATTACGAGGACATTTTCGGGATTCGCCATTTGCAAATTACTTTATTATAACAATTCAAAGTTAGTTGTTGTTTTTACAATTTCGCTGAATACAAAATAGACTGGGCTACTCGCATACCATCCAAAGCAGCGCTCATGATACCTCCGGCGTAACCGGCACCCTCACCGGTTGGATACAAATTCTCCAGTTGGACATGGTTTAATTTTTCTTTGTCTCGTGGAATTTTTACCGGAGAAGATGTGCGGCTTTCTACCCCAACCAAAACGGCATCATTGGTTCTGAATGCCCGATATTTTTTACCGAGTGCCACCAATGCTTCGCGGATACTTTTGCTTACGGTATCCGACAAAACTTCTTCCAATTTCCTGCTTGCAATTCCGGGTAAATATGAACATTCCGGCAAAGTGGATGATGCTTTATTCTGTATAAAGTCTTCCAATCTCTGCGCAGGAGCAGTTAGATTTCCCTGTGTTGCAAATGCGAGTTGCTCGTAATGTTGCTGATAATGCATGGCAGAAAGTGCACCGTATTTTTCAAAAGATTTAAAATCTTTTTCATCTACTGACACAACAAATCCACTATTTGCGAATTTGCCATTTCTCCTGCTCGGGCTCCAACCATTTACCACTACTTCTCCCTTAGAGGTGGCAGCTGGCGCGATAATGCCACCCGGACACATGCAAAATGAAAATACACCCTTACCATGCACCTGTTCCACAAAAGAATAAGACGCAGCCGGCAAAATTTCAGGTTTGATTTTGCAATGGTATTGCATGCTGTCAATTAAAGATTGCGAGTGTTCCATACGCACCCCAATTGCGAAAGGCTTTGCCTCAATTTCTATTTTGTTGGCATAAAACCATTGAAATATATCCCTTGCAGAATGCCCGGTTGCGAGAATTAATTTCGAAACTGAAATGGTTTCATTTTTTGCTGTTTTTACGGAAACAATTTTATTTCCCTGAATGACAAAGTCAGTAATTCTGGTTTCAAAATGAATTTCGCCCCCACAATCCAAAATAGATTCTCTATATTTTTCAATAATTGCAGGCAACTTATTGGTACCGATGTGTGGATGTGCATCCCAAAGAATTTGTTCGGTTGCACCATGTTCACAAAGACTAGCCAGTACTTTGGAAACGGGTCCGCGTTTGTCACTTCTGGTATATAATTTCCCATCTGAATAAGTACCAGCACCACCTTCTCCAAAACAATAGTTGGAATCCGGATTTACTTCGTGATTTTTCACCAGATCCGCCAAGTCAAATCTGCGCAAACGCACTTCTTTTCCGCGCTCAAAAATTACAGGTTTGTAACCATTTTCGATGAGTTGCATAGCGGCAAAAATGCCTGCAGGTCCAAATCCAACTATATGCACTTCAGGTTTGTTTGTAACATTTTGCAGTTTAAAACCGGAAAAAGTATTTACCGTTTCATCTGCAGCATACACATCGATTCCAAAAAGAAAATAAGGAACTTTTCCCCGTGAGTCAATAGACCTTTTTGCAAGTACGGCCTTGCTATTAGGCAATCCGGATTGCCTGCAGGCCTGTTGCAGAATTTCCGACATTTCCGGTGATTTTTCGGCTTCATATTTGAGTTGAATTCTTACTGGCATTTTTCAATAAAATTTAACCCAATGAAACCACTTTCTATTTTTCAAATAATCTTTTCGTGTTTCAAAGCGATACGCTTCCTGTTCAAATACGATGGATTTATATGCTTTGTTTTTATCTTTAAATAGAATTAACCGAATAAAATATTCCATAAAATACCACACATAAAAAAACACAATCAACAATTCCAATTGCTGGCGGAAGTGAATTTTTTCGTGTCTGATAACATCTTCTCCCAACTCAATTCTTGTTTTACCGGATATGATAAAAGGCCAGACAGCCATTGCTGTGAAGCGATGGCTGCCAAAGGTGAGAATCTTAAATAATATGGGACTGTAAATGTAGATGGGACAAAAATAATTTAACCCATCCACAAAATACCAGAAGCTAATTAAATTTTAAAACTGAGTCCGAATCGCAAACCTTTTTGCAGGTTGGCCATGTTGTCGGCATTGGGTTTGGGTGCATTTCTGTATTGAACTTCTGCAGCAACATGTTTTCCGAGGCTTTTGGCATAACCAACAGACCAAAACAGTCCGGCAGTATTTCCATTCACATTTGCTCCGTCTGAAATAGCCCCTACTATTCCTACTCCGCCTTCTCCATAAAACCCAAGAGGTAATTTCAAGTGAAGGAATCCATTTACGGAGCCTAAATCCATATTTACAGGCTGTCCGGAGGTTTTGGTAATTCCTGCTTCTGCACCCAATGCATAAATGCGCTTTGGGTAATACATGGCCCTGGCAAGGAACTGGTAATTATCCATACGATAGGAATTGCCGAGATCCAGTGATCCACCGGTCATTGCCGTAACCACGAGGTGGTGTTTGGTATCGCGCCACTGCGCATGCGCAGCAGAGAAGTACAACAAAGTGCCTAAACTGAATACAAGGTGCTTTTTCATAATAGTTGAACGTTAAGTGTGAACTGAATATTTCAAATTTGGGGCCAAACCATTTTTACCTGCACCTTATATTTCCTCGAAACCTATTCCCAGCTTTTATTATAGGCGTCGTAGATTGCACTGCTGGTAGCAGTTACACCACCTGCGAATACCATTCCCTGAGTATTAAAAACAGTTACTACCTCAATGCCATTTGGAAATAAAACAATTTCAGAAACTATTCCCTGACCATTATTTATGATGCTTCCATTTTTAGAATAATAGGATCCGTGAATTTCGCGGTTATCATCGAGCTGATTAAATCCAAAACGATTTTCTTCCATTATCTGGCGTTGTTCTTTACTCATTAAAATTTCAGTATGGCGGAAATAAGCAAGCACACGCGCCAATTCCATGGAACTGAGAAAATAGCCCCCTCCACCTGCCATGGACGTCCAACTGCCATAATACAAGCCATTGCTGCTGTTGTTATTATCGGTATTTGCATAATACAAAGTGCAACTTGCTCTGGCCTCGGGTTCACAATTTGCACCATTGATTCCAATGGGTTCAAAAACCCGGTCCTGCATAAATTTAATATACATCGTTTCGGTGGTAAGGCTGTCCAGATTGGAACTGATATCAGGTGCATCGGGAAGTCCTCTCCACAAGGATGGAATTATTACACGGAATAATGCAAAATTTGCGTTGAGATAGTTCCTGGGTTTAGCAGGATTGGTAACACCGGTAGCTACAAATGTGCGCAAACCGGTATAACCCAGTGTATTGGAAAAATTAGTATTCACACTGCTCATACCGCTGCGGTGAGAAAGCAAATCTGCAAACGTGAGATCATCCACACCAGTGCCTCTGGACCAGGATGGTGGCAACCACGGTGCCACACGCGCATTGATGTTAATTTTTCTCTCTTCCAATAATTGCATTACCGCAATTGCAGTAAGAAACTTTGACACACTTGCCAGATTTATTTTTTTATTCAGGGTAAAATTAAGTTGTCCATCTGCGGTTGTTCGTGCATCACCATAGGCTTTACCTCTTGCATAAAGCCCATTTTGATTAATGATGTAAGCCCATGCTTTTGCTCCGGAAGGTTCCATGGAATTCTTTAATTCCGTTTCAAATTTATCCAAGGAAAAAGTTGGTCCCGGATTAGCAATTTTTTGAGGATCTTTTTTGCATGCGGACACGAACAGGAAGGCAGTGGAAACAGCCAGCAGGCCCAGTTTCTTTGCTATATTTAAGGTATTCATGAATTCGAAATTGAACGAAATAAATTGTCTAAAAAAGTATTTTAATCCTTTTTAATTTATTTTAACCTTTGCCAACAATGCAAACAGAATTATGGATTAAATCCAAGTTCTTATCTTTGCCCCAATGTCTGAAATCGTTGTAAGCGGAATTCGGCCGACCGGTAAATTGCATCTCGGAAATTATTTCGGAGCAGTAATTAATTTCCTGAAATTGCAGGAAGCGCATGATTCATTTTTTTTCATTGCCGATTACCATTCCCTTACTACACATCCGACACCTGAGGATTTACATGGTAGTGTTTACCGGGTATTTGCAGAATATTTAGCACTGGGATTAGACCCGGACAAATGCACTTTGTATTTGCAAAGTGATTTACCTGAAACAGCAGAGTTGTATATGTTTCTGAATATGAATGCTTACAAAGGGGAATTGGAACGTGTAACCAGTTTTAAAGAAAAAGCCCGCTCACAGCCAGACAATGTAAATGCCGGTTTGCTCACCTATCCCGTTTTAATGGCTGCCGATATTCTGATACACAAGGGCAGCAGGGTGCCTGTTGGCAAAGACCAGGAACAACATTTGGAAATGGCCAGAACGTTCAGCAACCGATTTAACAGATTATATCATACCGAGTATTTTCCGGAACCCCAGGCATTTACTTTTGGAAAGAATCTGGTTAAAGTGCCGGGATTGAGCGGTCAGGGTAAAATGAGCAAATCAGCTGGAGAAGCGGATTGCATTTATTTGGATGATGCACCTGAGGTATTAAACAAGAAGATCATGCGGGCTGTGAGCGACAGTGGTCCTTCTGAACCGGGAGCAGCAAAGAGCCAACCGGTTCAAAACTTGTTTGACCTGATGGCATTGGTCAGCAATGACGATACCATTTCATTTTTTGAGACCCAGCATCAATCAGGAACCATCCGATACGGGGATATGAAAAAGCAATTGGCGGCGGATATGGAATTATTTGTGGCGCCCTTACGCGATAAAATAAGAAGCACTATAGAGAACCGGGAACAGGTAGCAAAAGCCGCAAAACACGGGGCAGAAAAAGCCAGAGAAAGTGCGGATAAAACCATGAAAGAGGTTCGAGAGATCATAGGTTTTCGGAAGTTCTATTGAATTTCACCTTACTTACAACAAATTCTGCCTGAGCTTCGCCTCCGTGTAGAATAAAGTTTTAGGATTTTTCCTTTCACAGATAGTAATTTGCAACCCAAGATGGATTTATCTCTGGTTATACCACTGCTTAATGAACAAGAATCATTGCCTGAATTATATTCCTGGATCAAAAAAGTAATGCAGGAAAATGAATACAGCCATGAGATAATTTTTATTGATGACGGCAGTACCGATGGCTCCTGGGATACCATTTGCGCTTTGGCAAATGAAGACCCGGCTGTAAAAGGAATACGTTTCCGCAGAAATTATGGCAAAAGTGCAGCACTCAATGTAGGCTTTGATGAAGCACAAGGTGCTGTAGTAATTACTATGGATGCGGATTTGCAGGACAGCCCCGATGAAATTCCTGAATTGCGCAAAATGATTGTGGAAGGCAACTTTCATATGATCAGTGGTTGGAAGAAAAAACGTTATGACAATGCTTTTACGAAAAATCTCCCATCCAAATTATTTAATTATACCAATCGGGTTTTGAGTGGCGTAAAGCTTCATGACATGAACTGCGGATTGAAGGCTTACAGGTTGGATGTGGTAAAGAATATTGAAGTATATGGCGACATGCACCGCTATATTCCGGTAATTGCAAAAGGGGCAGGATTCAGTAGGATTGGCGAAAAAGTAGTGGAGCATAAAGCGCGTAAATATGGCAAAAGCAAATTCGGTTTGGAGCGTTTTGTAAACGGATTTCTAGACTTACTTACCATTTTATTTATGTCGCGTTTCGGTAAAAAACCCATGCATTTTTTCGGTGTATTTGGAACCCTTTCTTTTTTACTCGGATTTATTATGGCACTGTACCTGTTGATAGAAAAATTAATTCACGTGGCCAACAATACCCGCGCTCCTTTGGTTGCCGACAGTGCTTTTTTCTACATTGGATTAATTGCCATGGTAATTGGTACCCAATTATTTTTAGCCGGATTTTTAGGTGAATTAATCAGCAGAATGCATCCGGACAGAAACCATTACAACATTTCTGAAACCACATTCGATAAGGAATGAAGGGCAAAAAAATAGTCATTGTGGGACCGGCATACCCTTATCGGGGCGGACTAAGTACCTTCAATGAACGTTTTGCCAGAGAGCTGTCCAAAGACAATGAAGTTTCCATATGCACATTTAAATTGCAGTATCCGGGATTTTTGTTTCCCGGACAAACGCAATATTCAACTGAAGCCGGTCCAGAGGATCTGAAAATTACGCGTTCATTAAATTCAGTAAATCCATTGAACTGGATTATACAGGGTTTTAAATTCAAAAAACAAAAACCGGATTTAATCATATTCCGTTACTGGATGCCATTTTTTGCACCTTGTTTCGGAACATTTGCAAGAATAATTAAAGGCAATAAACACACCAAAATTATTACCATTGCAGATAACATAATTCCGCATGAAAAGCGCTTTTTTGACAGTGCTTTTAATGCGTATTTTTTACCTGTGTTGGATGGAGCTGTAACCATGAGCAGAAAGGTATTGCAGGATCTGGACGATTTGCACTTTACCAAACCCCATTTGTTCAATCCACACCCGCTTTACGACAATTTTGGAGAAGGCATTTCCAAAGAATCCGCATGCAAAAAACTCAATTTAAATCCGGAAGAAAAGTACATGCTTTTTTTTGGATTTATTCGCAATTACAAAGGTCTGGATTTGCTGTTAAAAGCTATGTCTGACAAGCGGGTTAAAGAGTCAGGCGCTAAATTAATTGTTGCCGGGGAATTTTATGAAGACTCCAAAATATATTTGGATTTAATCCAAAATTCAGGAATAGCAGACCAGGTTATTTTGCGAACTGATTTTATTCCAAATAGCGAAGTTGCCACCTATTTCAGCGCTGCTGATTTAATTGTACAACCTTACCGAAGTGCCACACAAAGCGGTGTGAGCCAGGTAGCCTATCATTTCTCCAAACCTATGATAGTAACGGACGTTGGTGGTCTGGCGGAATTTGTGCCACATAATGAGGTGGGTTTTGTATGCAAACCTGAACCTGAAGATATTGCAAAATATATTCATTCTTTTTTCACAGAACACAAACCGGAGGAATTTCAACCCGGATTGCAGCGAATGAAAAAGGAATTTTCATGGGAACGGCTAACGCAGGCCATTGATAAAATACTGGAATAATCTCTTAAATTAAATTATTTTTTAAAAGAAAATAATTTTAATCCTTTTTTACGGCGTTTCCAGAAAACAATTCCAGCGGCAAGAACTAAAATTAATGGCCATAGTGAAACCAGATAATTGAAGAACAATGCAAGTCCGCGCCAGCCCGTTTTCAGGGAGGAACCAAAATCGCTGAAAAAACCGCCTCTTGCCACTTCAAAACTATCCGGATTGGGAATGGTCCATTTCTTAACTACCGGGGTTTGGTATATATCCATGGTTACTCTGGCGAATTTTTTGCGAAGTTTTGCATCCGCAGGTGCAGGGCTTGATGCCCACTGGTGAGATTTGAATGAGGTTTTTTGTTCAGGTTCTGATTTGGATTCATCTGTTACGGAATAAGAAATGGTGCCATTTTTAGTTGAAGTATTGGTACCTGATACATATTTATCTGCAGCATCACTGGCAGACTCCATATTAACATCATAAGCCGTAATATGCCTGAACTCCAGATGATCCACCAGTTTTGCAATTCCATCCAAAAAAGAATCCAGTTTGCTGTTCAGTACAAATACCTCCATATGATTGCGCTGTAAAAGCTTTTTCACTTCCTCGGCAGAATCGGTGCTCACTTTGCGGATGATATTCTCCGATTCTTCAATATCATACATAGACTGTGCAACGTATCCGCCATTGCGGATCGTCATTTTTTCAATAGTACCGGTGACGTCATTCACATTTTTAACCCGAAATTTCAGAGAGGCCTCACGGAGCATTTTGGTTACATCCGTTTGATTGGGAACCGGTGAAGTTTGCGTTTCGGAGGCAGGCTTTGCTATGTCCAGATAACGTGTTTTTGAAGATTCATTACATGCTGCAATAAAAACGGTGAGCAGCATAATGGCAAGGATACTTTTGTTTTTCATGGTGGTTAATACTTATATAATGAAGTTATGTAAACGAGACCGAACAAATTTTCTTTTATTATTAGTCATTCAAACGACAAACACCACTTAAACAGGCATTAACCTGCCTGAAATACAAAGGTGGCTTTCACAGAATACTGTCATTTTCCCGCAACCATTGCGCCCATTATCCGTCGTTAATATAAATTGAGTCATCATTTACCTATGCATAAAATTCTACCTCTTATATTTTCTCTTTTCGCCTTGCCGGTTTTTGCAACAACTCCTACCATTCGTTCCAGTAACCTCACATTCAAGGACACAGGCTGCAGCGCAAAAAACTTACATTGGACCGCAGGCAACGGAACTTACAGGCTGGTGGTAATTAACAAATACAGGCCGGTTGACATTATGCCCACGGATAGCCTTCGTTATTTTCCCGGTCAATATGTAAGAGATACCTCCGATTATTGCGACAATATTGTTTTCTACGCGGGTGCCGGTACAGATTTTAATACTAATAATCTGGAACACAACCGTTTGTATTATGTCGCAATTTTTGAATATTCTTCATCTTATGAATATTTAACAACGGATTATTTGGCAGATACTTTCAGAACCAGACCTGCTCCAAAACTGGATTTTAAAATTGAATATTCCGATTCCTGCACAGGCACCAATAAAGTTACCTTTTACAATCAATCCACCACAGTTTTTCACCATCCTGCATATAAATGGCAAGTTTATGATGACAATTGGATACAAATTCCTGACGACTCCGCAGGTGTTACAAGAATTTTTAAAATGGGTGGCTGGAGAAAGGTCAGCATTTTTTTTATCTCTTCAGATGAATGTAAACAAATGTATACCATTACAAAGGAAGTACTCATCTATCCGAGTGTGGTACCAGCCCCTCATATTATTGGGGATTCAGAACTTTGTCTGAAACAAGGTAAAAACCTGATAAAATTTAATGAAACAAGTATTTTACCATCGATTCCCCTTTGTAGTTATTACAGAGAATGGTATTGGGAAAATCAATTAATAACTTATTTTCCAAATGGGGATTTTCAGTTCCCCAAAAGCGGTAACCATACATTGATGCTGATAGTTACAAGCAAATATAACAACAAGCCCAAGTGCCGTGATACCGCTTATTTGCATTATAAGATTTTAGCAGATCCTAAACCAAATCTTGGTTCTGATTTAGTTACAGATACCACCGGTACCATTATATTATATCCGGGCAAATTTAATCAATATCAATGGAGCAGTAATTCCACCAATGATTCCATTTTTATCGATTGTAAAAAATTAAATCCGAGAAATAATTATTTTTGGGTAACTGTAACGGATAGCAATGGCTGTAGCGGTTTTGACACCATAAAAATCGACCAGAAATATGCATTAAATTCAAATAATACTTTATTTTCCAATTGGAAAATCGGACCCAATCCCGGTGCAGATTTCATTCAAATTATTTCGCCCAACAATCAGATTTTCAACTGCGAATTGACAGACAATACGGGAAGATCCTGCCTACATATTCAGGGATGTAAAAGTTGTATTTTGGAAACCAGAAACTTACGAAGTGGAACTTACTTTTTGAAAATAACTCAGGGTGAAATTCAAATTCAAAAAACCATTTTGCTGTTGAACCAGTAGCCTAAATCTGATTTAAATATTCCACCTATTCAGATGAAATAATCAATCTGGAAGCATTTATTTTTCCGTTTTCAAATTCTATTTTAACTGTATAAGTACCCGGCCTGAGATCATTTACCGCGATAGGTTTGCCGGAACTTATCGAATTTAAAACCATTACTGTTTTACCTGTAATATCCGATATGGCCAGTTGCCGAACCGCCAAATCCGATTGAACGTTAAAATATGCAGTTGCCGGATTGGGATAAAAATTACAATGGTTATTGGGAACATCAGAAATATTTTCAACCCTTTTGCCGTGCAAATACAGCACAAAGCTGGTGTCATCACCAATGGTTCCAGGGTCACTAACATTCCTCAATGCAAACTCAATGCTGCGTGTTTCGGAAAATGTTGGCGCCAATATCGTTACCGGTACATATACCTGGGTATTGCCAACTGTAAAGTAAATCTGTTGATTCGTAAATGAAAAATCTTCTCCATTTATTGCTGAACCACCTTTAATTACCAAGTCTGCAGTAAAGTTCTCCTCCGCGGGATTGTTGTTAATTCCAATGGAATAATTACTGTTTCCTATTATTGCCGAATCGCTTTCCCCAATAAAATCCACAACCGGTAAAATAGAATTTTCTATATCGTTTTTAGAAATTGGAATAATAAAATGATTGCTTAAATAGGGCGAAGTGGCATCTGCTTGTCCTACAAAACCTGTAACATTAAAATAACCTTCCGGAGCTATGGATCCATTGAGATTGGTAATGGAATAAATGTACATCGAATCTATGGTTCCATCGGTATGCTTCACTCCCACCCTTGCAAACTTCCCGGCAGTTATTGGAATAGTTGGCCATTGCAAAGGATCTGTTAATTTCACTTTTTTAATTTTCACCAATGCAGATTCATGCAATTCATCCGGATGAGAAATCACAGAAGTATTGCGCAATAATTTGTTTGAAGATTTCTTAACCATTGAATCCAGTTTGGTTATGATTCCCCAACCATTTTTTTGACCAACATAACCAGTTACAACTACACTGTCTCCCATATTGAACGGCCCACTTTGAAGTGTGTCTTCGATATAAATGCTTCCGGTAATATCTGAGATAAAATAATGGGAACCGGATTCACCCATGGAATTGCTCTGTAATACACCTGCTATTCTGCAATGTACATTCAGTGAATCTGAAATTCCGGATATCTTGTTTTGGGTATTTATTTTTTTGATGGAATATAAAGGTGGCAATGGTTTATCACACAGCTTATCGGAATATGGCTGGGCCTCCAATTCAAGTCCGGGTGTTAAATTTCTACCATTAAATGCCCCATAATCCGGAGGATAAAACTGACAGCGAAATACAGAATTTGCAATGGGTTTGACCCCTTGTTTGGTAGCGCCTGAAGAATTAATCGGATTTACATATTCCCACACAATAGTATCATTGGAAATTTCCAAAAATCTACCTGTAGTGGCCAGAGTTGCTAAAATATGGGAATCGGAAATCTGATAGACACCACCCATAAAATCGGTGTAGAAATCCGTTGGTTTTGTTGCTTTATAAACTTCCTTTTCTTTGATAGGCCCAAATGGATTACCGGAGATGTAGGTGTATAAACCATTGGTGGTTAAAGGAGGATTAATTCTACCTATGGTTGAGTATTTGGTAGCTCCCGGACGGTTTAATCCATTGTTAAAGAAAATTATTTGCCCTTCATTTTCCAAACCTTTTTCTACCCAATTTGCATGGTGGCTGTTAAACAATCTCCAGTTAGAGGAATCGCCGGTTCTATATGAAAGGGAATTGCCCCAGCGGTACAGAATATCGCCCCCTGCATCGGTTCTGCCACCGGAATGAGTAGCAGCTTCCAAAGTTGTTGTAGAATGATCGATAATATAAATTTCATCCAGGGAATGTGAAGTTAAAAGTATTTGATCCAATGCCTCATTGTAATCAATCCCATTAAAATGCAACCAATCCTGTCCTGTATTTAATTTATTGTTATTGGTAAAATTAATATCAAACAATTCACGATGGTTGGGCACCACTCCGTAATTTTTCTTTGTTGAATCATAATCCTGCACCATGTGATCCCAGACTTTCCATTCCCAAACAATTTCTGCAGAATCTGCACCAACTGGTTTAATTTCCTGAATTCTTTCGCTCCACACAGAAAATTTTGTCTGCGCAGGATTTCTGCCATGTGCCAAGGCATCAGCTATGGTATGATTTTCCCATACAATGGCCAGAATATTGCCATTTGGCATTACTTTAAAATCATGGTGAAACACCATCACGGTGTCCGCCTGTTTGTATTGCCATTTCAGATTGCCATCCCAGTCGAATATTTCCAGAACCCCACCAACACCCGGTCCAAATCCGGCTCCAATTACATGACCTGCACGCACCAGGTTGCCATTTGGCTGCAGGGATGCCGAAAAGCCGGGAATGTAATTGCTGGTCCAGGTGTTTACCACTCTGCCACATTTATCCAGCAAATAGGTTTTCTTGGTCCCATTCGGGCTGTAAAGCACATATCCATCTTGATTTTTGGGGGAGTAGGTAACCACACCAACGGTTCGGGTTTGGGAGAAAAGTGGAAGGAAGAAGAAAACAAGAACCGGAAGAAGTAGGTGGTATTTTAAATTCATATACAAATAGAACGATTATTCTATTTTTGGATTGTCATATACCTGTCATTTGCGTTATTCCTATTGCTTTTCAGCAAGTTATTAAATTAGTATTTTTCTACCGAATGTGGATATATTATTCGGCATGTATTAATGAGGATTTACGTTTCGCTTTTGGTGAGGTATTTCCGAAGAACTTCTAACACACCAGGGCCAATTCCATGCAGGAGCTTAATTTCCTCAAGCCTGACCTCCTTTAGTTTTTCGATAGAATCTATTCCCTTTAGAAGGAGCGCTCTTCTAGCTGGTGCGGCAATTTCTGACATAAAACCGGTATCCGGTTTATTGGCTGCCTCACAAATGGGACAAACCGGACAAGAACTGCTCTTAAAAAAATGATGTCCATGGATGCAGATTTTTTCAATCCCTTTTTTAGCGGTCATGGAGATTTGAGTTTAAAATATCACAATAAAATTTACAACTTTACAAATATTTTCATTATTCCTTAGGCTTAATCGGAATATAAATATCCTCTTCGGAGGCAGGATCATTTCTTTTATACTTTTCTCCCAAAACTTCAAATTGCGGTCTGTTATCCAAAACGTAAGCAGAATTTGGTAACCAAACCGAAAATATATAGCGGAAGGTGTTCTCGGCAGTTGCAGTATCACCAATATGGGTAAAGACTGCGTATTCGCCGGCGGGAATTGAAAGTAATTCCATTTGTGGCGGAATTGTATCTACATTTTTGATTTCTACACCTGCCCATTTGATGAATTTTTTATGGATATCGAAATTGGCGAAATTAAAATCATCCGGAAATACCTGAATTGATAAAAGGACTGAATCTATTCTATTACGAATTTCGCCTAACCGTGGCATAAAACTTCCCCAAAGCACTGCAGTTTTATTGTCGGAAATACTCATTTCCAATGAATTACCGGCTACGATTTTTGGTGCTATCTTAAAGATTTCAGGTTCCTTATTTTTCAAAGAAGTGGTGATTGCCATAGCCTATTTTAAAACTCCATCTTTATATATCCAAAAATTCAGCGCATTGCCATTCAAGTCATATTGAATGGTTTTACCATGCAATACATTATCTTTATAGGTATACTCATAAATCTTTTTACCGTTTTCATTATAAAGTGTGGAAATACCATTGAGTTTGTTCCCGGAATAATTCCATTCCATTTTTAATATTCCTGTAGTATAATATTCTCTGGTTTTGCCTTCCAAAGACCCGCTGACATAATTGTATTCATATTTCTTTATCCCGTCCAAATTATATTCAGTTGCCATTCCATTGGCCTGGCCACCAGAATATTTTGTGTAAGCTTTCATTCTACCATCTTCAAAAATATCAAGCATAAATTCTGCATCTC
>JAGXTF010000060.1 GCA_018333525.1 Bacteroidota bacterium
TAAAAAACAACTACTTAAGATTCTGCGATACAAGCAATCCAAACAAACTACTTAAAGCTGTTGACCGTTCGGTATACCTGTATAACCAAGACAAACCACATAAAGCCCTTAAATACAAAACACCTAATACAATAGAAAATGAACATCTATCTTTGTTATCCTTATCAGCTAAGAATAAACAACCCACATCTTAACAATAAGAAATAACGAGATACAAAACGGTCAACGTTATTCAGGCATCAACAACAAAGCTCGTGGCTCGCAGCCCGGGGCTCGAGGCTGTTTTCACCCCAACCCAACATCCAATGCCATCATTAAAACAAAACCAAATATGAGCCCTAAAGTTGCTCTGTCCGTATTTTTTTCGGATTGTGCTTCGGGAATTACTTCTTCCACTACTACGTAAATCATGGCACCTGCTGCAAAGGCCAATGCATATGGCAACAATGGCTGCGCCAACAATACCAGCGCTACGCCCAATACACCGGCAATGGGTTCCACCACTCCGGATAATTGCCCCCACCAAAATGCCTTGGCCCTGCTAAGTCCATATCTGCGCAAAGGAACTGCCACTGCAAGTCCCTCTGGAAAATCCTGAATTCCAATACCTATTGCAAGTGCAATGGCACCACCTAAATCGGCACCAGGCAAACCTTCCGCCACAGCGCCAAAAGCTACTCCAACTGCAAGTCCTTCCGGAATGTTATGTAAGGTAATTGCCAATATCAATAAAATGGTGCGATTCCAATCCGTTTTCACTCCTTCCCTCTTTTCCATAGGTGCATTCAAATGCAAATGCGGCAAATATTGGTCAAGGGCGAAAATGAATAATGCGCCCAGAATAAATCCAATTCCTACGGGTACCCATTGCCAACCGGCTTTCCAGGTTACCCCTGCCATTTCCAGCGCCGGATTCAACAAACTCCAGAAACTGGCAGCGAGCATTACACCACCGGTAAATCCAAGCAAGGTATCCAACAGCCTTCTGTTTAAATCGCGAAATAGAAATACAACTGCTGCCCCGGCGGCGGTAACTGCCCAGGTAAAAATGGTGGCAATTAAGCCCTGTATAATGGGATGCTGGCCTTCGAAAAATTTGATAATTACATCCATTTATTGCTTAACTAATTTAATTTTTAGGCTTACCTAAATGCAAAGATATGGCAAATCTCAAATTTGTCAACTAAAAAAATTAATGCATGCGATCGCCGCGGTATTCTAACCCTTTTAGAATTTGGGCCTCATTTTCAAGCACCTCATTCCAGCGCTCTTTTACATATTCCGGATTGGAATATTCCCTTGCAAGCTCAATAAACATATGATAATGCCCGGCCTCACTCACCATAAACTCATAATAAAATTCACGCAAATCCGGATCTGCACAATATAAATTCAGCAATCGAAATCGTTCACAGCTCCTGGCCTCAATCATGGCACAGAGCAAAAGCTCCTCCACCAATTGCATTTCACGGCTGCCACCTTTTTTCATGCTATTGGTGAGTTGCACCACGTATTCATCTTTTCTCTTTTCACCCAAATGCATCCCGCGTTTTTGGAGTTCTTTAAGCACTTTGCGAAAATGGCCCCATTCTTCAGCCACCAATGGTGTTACTTCATCTACCATTTTGGTTTTATCGGGGTAACGCACAATCATGCTGATGCCATTGCTTGCTGCTTTTTGTTCGCAATAGGCATGATCAATCAAAATTTCCTCAATAGATTTTTCAGCAATACCTACCCAACGCGGATCGGTCGGCAATTTTAAGCCGAGCATTTGCAAACTGTCTTTAGGTGTTTCAGACATATGCGTTTACATTTCCATTTTTTCCACCCTGCGTTCGTGGCGGCCACCTTCAAATTCGGCTTCTAAAAAAGCATCTGCAATTTTCATTGCTTTGGCTTTGGTAACAAAACGGGCAGGAATGCAAATGACATTGGCATTGTTATGCTGTTTTGCCAAAGCGGCAACTTCATCTTCCCAGGCCAATGCAGCACGAATAGCTTTGTGTTTGTTTGCGGTAATACAAACGCCATTTCCACTACCGCAAATCAAAATACCCAATTGGTTTTCACCAGAAGCCACGCTTTCCGCAACGGGATGGGCATAATCGGGATAATCCACGCTATCTCCGTTATCAGGTCCAAAGTCCTGCAGTTCGTAACCTTTGTCCAGAAGATAAACTACCAATTCATTTTTTAATTTAAATCCGGCATGGTCTGAGCCAATAGCAATATTCATAGGGCAAAATTAAAATAGATATGGTGGAATGTTAGAAAGGTTTTGGAAATCTATTCACTTTTCTCTTCCAGTTCGCGTCGTTTCTCCACGCGCTTAGCCACTGAAATCCCCACCACATATAATCCCATCAACGGAAGTCCCAATAATAACTGGCTGAAAATATCGGGCGATGGAGTTGCAATTCCGGCGATAATAAAAATAATAATAGCCGCATATCTCCAGTATTTTTTGAGAAATGCCGAAGAAATCAAGCCAATTCTCGCCAGGATATAGATCAATACCGGCAATTCAAAAACCAGACCGGTTGTGAGACTCATAAAGGTAACGAAACTTGTAATACTGCTTATTGTAATTATATTTTTAATATCGGGACTCAACTGAAATCCAAGCAAAAAATTGGATGCCAGGGGAACCAATAAGTAATATGCGAAAAACACCCCGGTAAAAAACAACAAACTAACAACACCAAGAGATCTTCGGGTTTTGCGGATTTCTTTCTGACTTAATGCCGGTCTCACAAATGCCCAAAGTTGTCCGATGATTAGTGGAAAACAACCCACAAATGCAACCACGGTTGAGATTTTAAAAGCACTCACAAACTGTCCCTGAATCTGCTGGTTCTGCTTGTCAAATGCTGGGGGTGTCCAGCAAAGAGAATCGGAACCGGTAAAAAATTTACCAATAGCGCAGAAGAAACGATAACCCGGGAAATCGGGTTTGAAAGGCGACATAATTACCGCATCGAATATCTCACTTACATAAAAAAACGCTACGATCATTCCAACGAACAGCACGATGGCAATACGAAAGAAGCGCTTGCGCAATTCGTCTACATGGTCAAAAAAGCCCATGTTCTTTTCATATGGATAAACATCTTCCTGTTGGTCGAGGGGCATCTGGGAGGCAAAGTTAATGCAATTCGATAGTGTGAAATTGCCAAATGATTATATTTGCTCATACACATCTTTATTTATGAAATACTTTATCGTGCTATTTGTTTGGGTTTTTCTAAAAATTGACTATATCCAGTGTCAAGATATTCAAACCACTATTTCTATTCAAAAGAATGAAAATATTTTGGGCTACACCCAATACCGGAATAGCGGATGTCTGATACTCACACAGCAAAAAACCTTAATGCTTTATATGACTAATCAGGAATATAAGCAAACCATTAATGTGGACTTTGGTGAGGCAGCACAAACCTATGTGGATAAGCCAAGCCTTACAACCGGTTTGAATCTTTCTTGCGCATATGTCACTTACACTCCGCATGATTTCTCGAACAACAGACAGGGAATCATGCAAATGTTATACAGAATAGATTCCAATGGAAATAAAACAAAAATTGGAGAATTCCGAACTCAATCCACACAATCATCCTCTCATGCTGCAAACTTTTGTACCCCGAAATATTTTTATCTTATTAAGTCGTATCTGACCACTGAAAATGACAAAGGAGAAAAAGGATTCTTCAGTGCATTCGAAATATTTTCTGTTGCCCATAACAGCAATCAGCTCGAGAGAAAATTAATTTATTTTGATACAAAAAATAAAGGAATTATCATTAACAATAAAACCAAAAACGTGGCATTTGATGGATTTCGGGGAGAGGAGTTATTTTTTCATTTAATTGATGAGGATGATAAAATTCCATTTACGTTATGGTCTTATCAACCTGAGGAAGGTGTAAAAGAGGTATTTCGAACCGCCATTGCCAATCTGGATCAAATTGCGCCACACAAAAGCATCAAAGAAACATATGGAGGTTTTTACAGCGCCAATCCGAACTTTACAGATGGCGTCCAATCCGCCGGCAAAACACTCACGAGCAACAAGATAAATGTTACACCAGATCCTTTTGGCGATGGATTTTACCTATTTTATTTGTACGATAAAACATCTCGCCCTGATGTAGTTTTAATGAAATCAGAAGGTTATAAAATGGAATACTATTCCAATGGAGGTACAAAAAAATGGTCGGAGAATTGTGAATTTTCCGATGAATTAAAAAGTAAAAAATTTGGTACACAGATGTATGGACAACGTATTGTGCATTTAACACCGCTTGATGCCAATCGCGTTAGAATACTTTTCAATGGCGACGATTACGTTTTTTACGGATTATTATCCAATAAAAAATGTCCTGCAATTATGGATGAAGTTAAAATTAGCAAAATGCGTTTCTCCATTTACGGATTAAATGACCGAACATTAATTACCGAGGTTTTTCAACCAAACGTAGATCAAATGAATAATTATAACAATTACATAGATGAGCTTAAACCGTCCGAATATGACGCAAGTTCTTATATCGTTTTTGGTGCAAATGGCATCACATACCAACATGTTCTTGTAGTCAAAAGAAAAACTGGTGAGATGATTTTAAGTGCTTACCGCACCCCTTATAAGGACGGACTTTTTTCTGAAGAGTAAATATCTTTACATCACCATACCACCACAAACATTTATGGTTTGTCCAGTAATGTAAGTGCTTAAATCACTGGCTAAAAACAGGCAGGCATTGGCCACATCCTCGGGTGTTCCACCGCGTTTTAATGGAATTCCATTGATCCAGGTATTTCGAATTTCTTCGTTTAATGCATGTGTCATTTCGGTTTCAATAAAACCCGGTGCAATAGCATTGCAGCGAATATTTCTGCTACCCAGTTCCTTTGCTACAGATTTAGTAAAACCAATCATTCCCGCTTTGGAAGCGGCATAATTGGCCTGTCCGGCATTCCCTGTAATTCCTACCACACTGGTCATATTGATTATGCTGCCTGCTTTGTTTCCCAAAAAGTGCCTTAAAAAAGCTTTGGTGAGGTTGAAGGTACTTTTTAAATTGGTTTGAATGACATCATCCCATTGTTCTTCTGTCATACGCATCAGCAAGGTATCTCTGGTAATTCCGGCATTGTTCACCAGAATATCAATTTTGCCAAAATCGGCAATAACTGCATTTGCCATTTCTTCACTGGCCTTAAAATCGGCCGCATTACTTTGATAACCTTTGGCTTTAACACCCATTGCGCTGAGTTCTTTCTCAAACGCCACAGCCTTATCTACAGAAGAAGCATAAGTAAACGCAATATTGCATCCATTTTTAGCGAAGATCTCCGCAATCCCTTTTCCAATACCGCGTGAAGCGCCTGTAATTAATGCATTTTTTCCTTGAAGCATGAAGCAAATAAAGCAGGCAAATTTGAAACCAGCAAAAGGATAAAGCTTTATTGAAGGTTTCTATGGCTTTCACTATGTTATGGGAATTCACTTTCTTTGCAGCCCCATAAATGTAGGACGCATTTGCGCCTTACACCTCTAAAATGCAGAAAAAAGTAATTCTTATTACTGGTGCCAGTTCTGGAATTGGCAAACAACTGGCACTGGATTATGCAAGCAAAGGATTCAATCTGGTTCTGGCTGCGCGTCGAACGGATTTATTGGTGCAGGTGAAATCGGAATGCGAAATATGGGGAGTGAAATGTAAAGTCTTTGCTATAGACCTGGAACAAGCCCATTCTATTCCGGATTTTGCAACACAAGCACTGGCTGCATTTGGAAGAATAGACATTTTAATCAATAATGCAGGGATCAGCCAACGCGGATCAGCGGCACAAACTGAAATATCGGTGGTGCGAAAAATGATGGAAATAAATTTCTTTCCCGCTATAACCCTAAGTCACACCTTACTGGATGAAATCCGTAAAAACAAAGGTAGTATTGTTGTAATCAGCAGTATGTCAGGGCTGTTTGGTTTCCATGACAGGTCTGCTTATTCCGCATCTAAATTTGCATTGCATGGCTATTTTGAAACTTTAAATATTGAAGAACCAGGGGTACATGTACTACTAGTTTGTCCTGGAAGGGTGAAAACCGATATATCACTCAGCGCTTTATCCGCAGATGGCAGCAAACATGGAATAATGGACAAAGCACATATAAATGGCATTTCAGTTGAAAAATGTTCCGAAAAAATTATCCGCGCTGTTGACAACAAAAAATCCCTGATTCTTATCGCCAAAGAAGAAAAAATTCTATATTGGCTTAAGAAAATTTCATATTCTTTATTTATAAAAATCGCCCGAAAAGCAAAATCCAATTGACAAAAAAAATGCAATTAATTACTGGAATTCAACAAGTGGGAATTGGCATTCCCGATGTTCATACAGCTAAAAACTGGTACCGAGATCATTTTGGTATGACTACCAAAGTATTTGGAGATGAGGCAGAGGCCAAACTGATGACCAAATACACGGGAGGCATTGTGCATAGCAGGCATGCGGTTTTATCCTTAAATATGTCGGGTGGCGGAGGCATGGAAATCTGGCAGTATACCAGTAAAGTGCCGGTAAAACCACATGCGGCTCCCCAATTTGGAGACCTTGGAATTTATGCTGTAAAAATGAAAAGTCATAATGTTACCCATGCACATAAGAAATTCTATAAAGAAGCGGGTCCGTTATATAATTATATTGGGGGTGGACAACATTTTTGGTTGAATGATCCCTGGGGCAATCGTTTTGAGATTGTTGCGGGACATGATTGGTTCAATGAGAAAAAGATTCTTACAACAGGTGGTGTTTATGGCGTTGTAATTGGCGTTTCCGACATAGATAAAGCCTTAAAATTATACGCGTCAGTTATGGGGGTAAATCAAATTATTTCAGACCAATCCGGAGTTTTTAAAGACATTCCCGATGCGGAAGTTTCCGGCGAAAATTACCGCAGGGTAGTTATTCGCAAACAGGCACGTGCAGTTGGTGCATTTAGCAAATTGCTAGGAGGAATTGAAATAGAACTGGTACAGGCGCTGGATAGAAAACCAAATAAAATATTTGAAGGCCGCCATTGGGGAGATGCCGGTTTTATTCACCTCTGTTTCGATGTTTTAAACATGAAAGAACTGCGCAGAAAATGTGAAGAACACGGATTTCCCTTTACTGTGGACAGCGGTGATACATTTGATATGGGGGAAAGCGGGGGCCATTTTACTTATTGCGAAGATCCGGATGGCACTCTCATTGAAATGGTAGAAACACATAAGGTTCCGGTGCTTAAAAAACTGGGTTGGTACATCAATTTGAAAAAGCGGGGAACCGAAAAAACTTTGCCGGATTGGATGGTTCGAATGCTCAGTTTGAGTAAGGTTTAATGAATTTACCGGGAATGACGGGTCATTTCCGGATGTACATGCTTATTTTCGCCGGGATTGTCTGTCGAATATTTCAGCACTCCAATTGAATTTGTTCGCGGTGTGGGACCACAACGCGCTGAGATTCTACAGAAAGAACTCTCTGTTTTTTCTATTGGAGATTTGCTCAGCCATTTTCCTTTTCGCTATGAAGATCGATCCGAAATTAAAACCATTCGCGAATTAAAAGAAACAGATGTCTACGTTCAGGTATGCGGCAAATTAGGCAGATTGGAAATCAATGGTACCGGGCAGGCGAGGCGCATCACCGCGAATATTACAGATAGTACCGGAAGATTGGAATTGATTTGGTTTAAGGGAATATCCTATTTGGAAAAATCATTAAAACCTGGAAACAATTATTTGGTTTTTGGACGAATTTCCGAATTTAAGGGCAGATTGAATATGGCGCATCCGGAAATGGATTTGGTAGATGGGCCATTAAAAATTAATGGAAAAGGTCTGGTTCCAGTTTATCCATTAACAGATGGCATGCGCAAGAGATTTCTGGATAACAAATTCATGAATCAAATTGTACGCAATGCAATTACATCCAAAGATTTTCAGCCCAAAGAAACATTGCCGGAACCTCTAATTAAAGAATTAAAATTTCCCGATCGTAAATGGGCACTGCAAACCATTCATATGCCTGACAACGAGGCGAATTTAAACCTCGCGGAAAACCGGTTTAAATTTGAAGAATTTTTTTATTTGCAGCTTAGATATTTACAATTAAAAAATAATAGAAATAAAAATATCCGAGGTCCGGTATTTGAAATTGTTGGCGATTTTTTTCATCGGTTTTATGAAAAGCATCTTCCTTTTGAATTGACAGATGCGCAAAAAAAGGTATTAAAAGAAATTCGAAAAGACATGGGTACCGGCCGGCAAATGAATCGTTTGTTACAGGGAGATGTGGGGAGCGGCAAAACCATAGTTGCCCTTCTTTCCATGTTAATCGCAGCGGATAATGGGTTCCAGAGTTGTCTGATGGCACCAACTGAAATTCTCGCTGCACAACATTTTTATGTGCTGCGCGAATTGTTGGAACATATGAATATTTCTGTGGTGCTATTAACCGGTAGTACTACAAAAAAAATACGTAATGCCATATTGGAAAATTTAAAATCCGGCGAAATACAAATATTAATTGGCACCCATGCGTTGTTGGAATCCGACGTGGAATTTCAAAATCTGGGGTTCGTTGTAATAGACGAACAACACCGTTTTGGTGTGGCGCAACGGGCGCGACTGTGGCAAAAAGGACAAATAACCCCACATGTTTTGGTAATGACTGCAACCCCCATTCCGCGTACTCTTGCACTCACCGTTTATGGGGATTTGGATGTAAGCACTATTGACAAATTACCTGCGGGAAGAAAGCCAATTACCACGGTACTTCGACATGAAAATACACGCCCTTTAATTATGCAATTTCTAAAAGAAGAAATTCATAAAGGCAGGCAGATTTATATCGTATTTCCTTTGATTGAAGATAGTGCCAAATTGGAATTAAAAAGCCTGATGACGGGTTATGATATTATTGCGGAATATTTACCACCACCCCAATACAAGTATTCTATGTTACATGGCAGACTTAAATCGGATGAAAAAGATTCTGAAATGCAGAAATTTAAAAATCACCAAACCGATATTATGGTGGCCACTACTGTAATTGAAGTGGGTGTAAATGTTCCGAATGCAACGGTAATGGTAATCGAAAATGCAGAAAGATTTGGCCTGTCTCAATTGCACCAATTGCGTGGCAGGGTTGGGCGCGGTGGTGAGCAAAGTTATTGTGTTCTGGTAAGTGGAAATAAATTATCGGCACCTGCCAGAAAGCGTTTAAAAACCATGACAGAAACTACCGATGGATTTAAAATTGCTCAGGTGGATTTGGAATTGCGTGGACCCGGAGATATGGATGGAACCAGACAGAGCGGTTTGCTGGATCTGAAAATTGCCGATATCCGAAGGGATGAAAAATGGCTGGTGCTTGCAAGAAAATTTGCGGAAGCAACTTTGGAATCTGATCCACTTTTTATGAAGGCGGAAAATGAACTGATACGCATGGAAATGGCAAAGATTCCCCACCGAACAGTTTGGAGTAAAATATCATAAAAAAAAGCCCCGTTTCCGAGGCTTTTTTAATTGCAATTTTCGTTTTATTTTTTTACTGCCACGTCTTTATCATTCACATAATGAATGCCTTTTTCAACAGGCTGGCCATACAATTCAGGATGTAAGTATTTGCCTTTGGCTGTTGGTTCCTTTTCTTTTTCAGCAATAATTTTGTTGGCATTTGCCCACTTATCATTACGAACACCAGTTACCTGCCAACTTACTTTTACATTCGGCTTGTCAGTTTTTATGGTGAATTTATTATCGCTAATTTCCGTTGCAACAATTGCCTGAGCAAATTGTCCGATTACAGTTAATTGATATTTAAAATCCACATTTTCCGCTTCAAAATATGTGGGAAGTGCAACAATAGCATTTCCTTCAGCATCCGTTGTTGTGTTTCCATTGTATACATTCATCATGTCAGGACTTTCAACAAAACTGTGAATCAGGTATTTGTTTTCCGGATCCTGCGGGTGATCAATTTGGAAACTTCCACCACCTTTAGATAATGTACCAGAAACATACACGTTACCTGAAAAGTAACCCGCATAATTGGTAGCTCCACTGGAAGCAGTACCATAAACGGCATAGTTAGTGGAAGTATTTGACGCTCCTGCACTGAAATAACCACCATATACACTTGCCGCTGCGCTTCCTGTGACTGATGTGTAATGTCCGTATACGCCATTGGTAGAATTGGTTGACGCCCCAACACTCATATAACTGCCAATCGTGAAAACATAGCCCGCAGTAACTTCAGAATAAATACCATAGTTTCTTCTTCCGCTAACTGCAGCTCCTTTGGCCTCAAACAATCCGCCAAAGTTAAATGATGCAGAATTGCCACTGTATCCATGAATTCCTGTATTTAAAAAAGAGGATCCCTTACCTATCCCCAGAACGGCAGCCGAAACCGGAGATCCACCACTGGTGTCAGGAGTTGCATAAATCGTCGGAACTACGGTATAACCGGAATTGGAGTTGGTTATGGAGGTTCCCGAAGAACCATTTACGTGAAATCTGGCTTGAGGAGTAGAAGTATTCACACCTATTTCTCCATCTTTCTTAATATACATACGTGGCGTAGCATCAGAAGCAAATCTCAAATCGCCGTTAAAAGAGGTCATGGTGAGTGTAGTACTGCTTTGTTGCAGGTATCCATTGATGGTAGTTCCATTTTTGAAACCAAACCATGCACCATCACCATTCAATTCCATTGCAGGCTTCAAGGAATTATAGGTGGGATAATTCACCGTTAAATATCCACTATTGCTATTTGCATTAGAACCATTTACATGAACTTCTCCGGTATTCATAACCACCAATCTGGGAGTTGCCTGGGTTACCAGGTTTACATTTCCACCGCCTCCGGATGTTCCAAAGTCAATTGCATTACTGTCATTCCACAAACCCATATAACCGATATACGTATTTCTTCTGTAAAAAGACAACCAGTTGCCATTGGTCCATTCCAATCTTCCCATGGAATTACCGGTTCCTTTTAAGTGAAATTTCTCCTGTGGACTGGTAGTATTAATTCCAATATTGCCGGAATTGTTGTTATAAATATTATTTCCACTTGCAGTCCAGACACTGTTAAGGGTTGTTCCGGAAAGAGAAAGACCGGTTCCTGCAGTATAAGTAGTATTATCATCAGAAGCCGCAGCCCAGTTGGTACCGTTGAATTTAAGTACATATCCATTGGTAGCACCAGCTGTAACATTGATGCCCTGAATTTTATTGGCATTCCAAAGTGCATTAGCATTGTCTGCATTTAATGTAACCGATCCTGAGGTGCCACCACCTGTCATGCCTGTTCCGGCATTTACATCGGTGATATCTCCACCTCCGCCACTACTAACAGTTGCTGCAACCCAGTTTGTTCCGTTCCACTGCAAAACCTGACCGGTGCCAGCTCCACCCTGGTTGATCTGAGAAAGATTGATATTGCCATTAAAAGTGTTGGCGCTTCCCGCAGAATTTGCATATTGAGCATATGGAACACTCATCAGCTGAACAGCTCCCAAATCGGTATAAGAAGAACCTCCTGCAGGGTCAATTTCAATTTGCAAAAATTTTGCACCTGACGCCCATTGGGTTGCAGTTGGAAATGCGCCTTGCTGCACTGAACCTGAGCCGATAAAATAAGCAACCTGACCGAAATTGTTATTTACTGTTTGTGTTGTGGTTTCCTGATAAATTACGGTACCTCCGGAAGAACCATCATGGATGGTAAAACGCATGCCTACGTTTGTTCCGGAAGCGACAATAACTCCACTGCTGTTGCGAACAACAGCCTGGTAAGAAAGCCTGTTTGGTGCCTGAGACAACAATGCCCCGACAACCATAAAAACGAAAGAAAAAGAGAGTAGTTTTTTCATAGTATTTTTATTTGATTATGGTTAGTTTAAATGTGTTAGTTAATTGATTGGCATCTGCTACTTTTAACAGATAAATGCCACCTGGCAAATTACTCAGATCAATGGAATTTGTAAGTGAATTTCCTGAAATACCACTCTGGTATGCCAATTTCCCGGAAGCATCTGTTACCGAAATACTCAAATTTCCTATGGTAGCACTTTGCGCTTCAAGCTGAAAAACCCCATTGGATGGGTTTGGATAAACCTTCAGTCCATTCAGCGTGTTCATGGATTTTACGCTGGTGGTTGTTTGCTCGGGTTGTTGGTACCCTTGGGTTAGAATTACGCTTCCACCGGAAGCCGTTTGAATTACGGTTTCCCCAACTGTCCAGGTAACAATAGACCCGGATGCATTAACGACACCACCGGCAGAGCCAATAACCGATCTTTCCACGGATTGGGCCTGCGAAAAATGGGCAATAATAAATAGGGAGAATAGAGTAAAAGAATTTTTCATCATAGCATTAAGTTTTACTCGAAATAACTCATTTCAATTGAAAACACAAATCTTCTAACTTTAATATTGGCATCAATGAAGCTGAATGAATGCATATGCTATTCGGATTTCGCATTCAATCAGCTGAAATTCAAATACATAAGATCAGGCAATCCCTATTGCCATTTTAATAATTTTTAATTATTGTAACCATTCATTCATCAGCGAGGAAAGGAATCCCAGAAGTCATAATTCCGGATATTTCCTCTGGAACTCATGTCCAGCACTACCACATCGGAAAAAATGGCAGACATCATTCTTTTCTGGTAATTGTTGTAGGTAAAATTCTGTTCACTATTCAAGCCAACCCTTTTAATTTCGGAAACAGGTTCTCCGGCCGGTACGGTTTTTTTCAAATAAGCCTGCGCTTCTTCCATTAATAATGGCTTTTCCTTCGGCCCGGCTTCATTTTTTGCCTGAAAAACATAGGAGTATTTACTGCCGGCAAGTTTTTCTATCTTTAAGTTACCCTGAAAATAATAATCGAATCCTGAAAAAGGAGAGCGTATTGCCTTGAGCCTCAGGTATTCAATCGCAGTATTAAAAGTGTCGCCATATTGCAAAAACAAATAATTGATATCCTCCATTACCAGGCGTCGCACATTGCCTTCCTGATTTAGCTTTTCTTTTAGATCATTAAAATCACTATTGGAAATAAGCCCATTTCTGGCTTGTGCTGAGGCGCTGCTCATGAAAATATCACGAAATAATTTCCAGTTGCGCAATTCTTTCACCTTACCGCTCGGAAAAAATTCAATTTCCAAAGGCATTTTTTTTGTAGTATCTGTGCTGGTTATTGGCACATATGACCTGTCTTTTTTGCTGCGCAACATTCTAAAGGTATTTGCACTTTCCATTCTGGTGAACTGTAGGTAAGAAGTGTCCACAATGGCTCCGAGAATATATCCATTTTCATTAGACAGATATTCCTGTGAAATAAGACGATAAGTAAAAGATTTGAGGTCTTTATATCGAAATTCCGGCATCAGAATTTCAGAGGAATCTTCCTGTGCCCATAACCCAGTAATGGAAGTTATAAATATTAATGCAGATAAAATGCGCTTCATTTTGCCTTTAAGACGACTAATACAGGCAAAATGTTTACCAAATTTTACATCCAGCCAAAACCGAGTCCCAATTGCAGATAGGAACGGTCCATTAAAAGGTTCTTTTCATTACCGGCAAAACGATAATATACCCCGGGCTTTACACCGGCTTCCACTTTAAATCCTATCCATTTGCGGCGGAACACACCCTGCATTTTAAATCCCCAATTGTTGATTTTTCCAACCTGCACATCGTAATGGGAATAGGTTTCAGCCCATTTATCCACTTTTCTGTCTATGGTTGGTGCCATGTTCATACTGGTGGCATAAATACCTTCGACACGGAATTCGGTGTAGGTTTTCATTCTGCGCATTTTTTTCATTCCCGTAGTTGGCAAATGCGCCTGTAACTTCATATTGGTAGAGGTACTCACCACAAAACCTCCGCTTACCTCTGAAAAGGAATATGGCACCGCTGCGCGTTCCAAAAATTCCTCATTCAGTGTTTCGGTATTTTTAAAACGAATAGCTGTATTTGGATCTGTGCCCGTATTAAACACACCGGTTCCAAACCTGTAGCTACCACTCAATCCCACATTCCACAAAACTTTTACAGGAAAAAGGAAATCGTAGTTCCACATTTTGTTTCCGGCCGTAAAGGTTTTGGTTTTGTCGATAAAGTGCTGCTTCAGCATAATTCTTCCACCGGCTTCTATATTGCTGGTGTTTTGAACGGTTTGATACTGCCAGCCAATTTGAAACTGGTGCGTATAAGCCCCGTGTAATGTGAACCACTTACTGGGCCTGATGTGAATGTCGGCAAATGCAACAGGAAGCATTACCCCCCCGTCCATACTTTGTGTTTCGAAAGCGCCGCCTGCCAGAACAGAAACTTTCATTTTGTAAGGATTATTGTAATTCACTGTAATCCTTCCTTTAATGGTATCCGCATATTGGCCAAAACACAAAACTGGCCACATGAGTATGATACCCAATACCCTCCGCATAACTCGCAATATCGATAGAAATTTTTTAAAATGCAAATTTTACAGCCACCTAAACCTATACCGGTTCTCGCAAAACGCTGGTTTTAAGGCTAAAAGTTACACCGGCTTTTAATCTCTTTTTCTTTGACCTCTCCTTATCCGGCAATATCTTTGCAGGGTGAATACCGAGCATTTTAAAGATTTAAAGGGACGTGCAGAAGCCCTGAGGAGGTATCTTTGACATCGATAGAAAACTGGCTGAAATAGCCGACGAAGAAGAACAGACACTGGATCCGTCTTTTTGGAATGATCCTAAAAAAGCGGAACAACATCTCAAAAAAATTAAGGAAAAAAAAGTTTGGACGGATGCTTATAAAAGCATCACCAATAATATTTCCGACCTGGAAGTTCTGATTGAATTTGCGGAAGCCGGGGAAGGAAGTTGGGATGATGTAGACAACCATTATAGTTCGCTAGAAACTGAGGTCGAAAACCTGGAATTTAAAAACATGTTGCAGGATGAAGAAGACCACCTGGGATGTGTGTTGGAAATCAACGCTGGTGCTGGTGGTACGGAGAGTTGTGACTGGGCGCAAATGCTTATGCGCATGTATATAATGTGGGGCGAAAAGAACGGGTTTCGCGTTAATGAACTCGACAGAACAGATGGTGAGGTTGCCGGAATTAAAAGCGTTTCCCTAGAATTTGTCGGTGATTTCGCATTCGGATATTTAAAAGGGGAAAACGGTGTGCATCGCATGGTGCGTATTTCGCCATTCGACAGCAATGCGCGGAGACACACTTCTTTTGTTTCGGTATATGTTTACCCATTAGTAGATGATACTATAGAAATTGAAATCAAACCCGGAGATGTGGAATTGCAAACTTCCCGAAGTGGTGGAGCAGGCGGACAGAATGTAAACAAGGTAGAAACCAAGGTACAGCTGACCCACGTTCCTTCCGGAATTGTTGTGGTATGCCAAATAGAAAGATCGCAATTGGCTAATAGAGAACATGCCATGCAAATGTTAAAAAGCCGGTTATACGAATTGGAGATTCAAAAAAGAAATGCTGCCCGTGCTGAAATTGAAGACAGTAAGATGAAAATTGAATGGGGATCTCAAATTCGCAACTATGTTTTTCATCCTTATAAATTGGTGAAGGATGTGCGAACCGGGGTGGAAACCAGCAATGTACAAAACGTAATGGATGGCGATTTGTGGCCTTTTATTAAGAGTTATTTGCTGGAGACTGCGGGAAAATCTGCGTTGAAGAATTAGAGCGTTGGAGCGTTAGAGCGTTAGAAGTGATATTAAATATTATTTTGGTTTGTGAATTCCTCTTGCATCTGAATTATTTCAATAAATTAATTCGCTTTTGAAAAAATTCAACCGGAATTAATGCAGCTATTTTCTCGTCATGTCTTTCCCAATCTTTCCCCTACTCCCTACTCCCCAATTTCAAATCTATCCGCATCTTCCAGTACCGGAAAATTGCGTCGGAATTCCATGAGTTTTTCGGGATTTAATTCCATGTGAATTACCTCTTCATTGTCATGTTTGTTTACTAAAATTTCACCCCATGCATCGCAAACCATGCTGCTGCCATTGTGGTAAATTCCGTTGCCGTCTTCCCCTACCCTGTTCACTCCTACTACAAAACACTGGTTTTCAATAGCCCTTGCCTGCAATAATTTTTCCCATGCTTTAATGCGAACTTGTGGCCAGTTGGCAACAAACAACATTAATTCTGCCTGTTCCGTATTTCTGCACCAGGCTGGAAAACGCAAATCATAACAGACAAATGGAAGTATTTTCCAACCCTGATATTCCACTGTAATTTTTACTGTTCCGGCTGTATAATGTTTCATTTCACTGCCATGGGTAAAGAGATGCCGCTTGTCATAACCGGCTTTAATTTCGCCATTTTCTGCCCATAAAAAACGATTGAAATAGCTGTTATTTTCTGAAATGGAAAGGCTTCCACAAATTGCTTTATTTGTTGAATTTTCGCACATCCATTTCACTGCTTCACCGTCCATTTTTTGTGCATATTTTTCCGGTTTCATGGTAAAACCGGTGGCAAACATTTCGGGTAAAATTATCAAAGAATTTTCTGGGATCCCGGAAATCAAATGTCCCAAATGGCGCAAATTTTCAGTAGAATTTTCCCAAGTCAGATTGGCTTGTACCAAATAAAGTTTTAAATGCTGCATAATATTTCTGCTGCTTTTTTCAATGTTTCACCACTTTTTGCAAAACAAAAACGCAAAACTTTATTGTCTGTTTTGTCGTGATAAAAAGTGGAAATTGGAATGGAAGCTATTCCGCTGTTATGAGTGAGTTCCACTGCCAGATTTAAATCACTTTTGCTGCTTATTTTGTCATATCCCAGCAATTGAAAATAAGTACCCTGACATGGCAATATTTTAAACTTCGAATGCTTCACCAAATTTCGAAACAAATCTCTTTTTTCCTGATAAAAATCGGGCAGAGATAAATAATGTTTGGTGTCTTCCAAAAAATCTGCAAGCGCATATTGAATGGGCGTATTGGCAGAGAAAGCGGCGTATTGGTAAATCTTTCTGAATTCCGCAGTTAGTTTTTCAGGAGCTAAAACATATCCCATTTTCCAACCGGTATTATGGTAAGTTTTTCCAAAAGAAGATACAACAAAACTCCGCATTGCAAGTTTTGGGTAACGCGCTACACTCTGATGTTCGAGACCGTCGAATAATATATGTTCATAAACTTCATCGCTGATAATAAGTATATCTGTATCCTCAACAAGTTTTTCCAACTGTTGCATATCCTGCGCGCTAAATGCCATTCCGGTTGGGTTGTGCGGCGAATTAATAATGATGGCCCTGGTTTTAAAATTAATCAATTTTTTTACCTCTCCCCAATCTACCTGAAAACCGGGAAATTTTAATTTTGCAAAAACGGCTTTTCCTCCATTGAGTTCAATTGCCGGTATATAACTGTCATAAGCCGGTTCAATTACGATAACCTCATCATTTTCCCGCACAATGGCACATATGGCACAAAAAAGTGCAAGTGTGGCACCACCTACTACTGTAACTTCGGAATCCGGATCATACTCAGCAGAATAAAGGGAGCTGGTTTTGGCAGATATCATTCTTCGCAGTTCTGGAACACCCGGCATTGGTGCATATTGGTTCTTGCCTTCCTTCATATAATGGTTTACCAGTTTTACCAGCCCCGGAGGACATTGGAAATCCGGAAACCCCTGAGCCATATTTAATGCCCCGGCTTGTGCGGCGTGGGCAGACATCACAGTAAAAATGGTTGTGCCGGTGGCGGGAAATTTGGAATTGATGGAGATAGTGCTCCTCATAGCTTCTGCAATAAAACCAATTTCATACCAAAACCGAAAATATCCAAGGAAAATTACGAATTGTTTACACGATATTTGTTTAAACGACTATTTATTGTATCTTTGAACCTCCAAATCATAAAAAACATGAACACTTCAACAGCATCAACTACAAAATGGGCGCTGGATGCCTCCCATTCCGAGATACATTTTAAAGTTAGGCATCTAATGATTTCTACCGTTACAGGTACCATCGGCACCTTTGAAGGCAGCGCGGAAGGACTTGAAGGCAATTTTGAAGATGCAAAAGTGCAATTCAGTGCAGACATGGCGAGTATCACCACCGGCGATGCTAACCGCGACGGGCATTTAAACAGTGCTGACTTCTTTGATATCGCCAACCATCCAAAGATGACCTTTGAAAGCACCGGTTTTGAAAAACTGGATGAAAACGAATACAAAATGATCGGATTGTTGAACATCCGCGGCATTGCGAATGAAGTAGCGCTGCATGTAACCAACAACGGCATTGCAAAAGATCCCTGGGGAAATATCAAGGCAGGTTTCAGCATTGACGGAAAAATCAATCGCAAAGACTGGGACCTGAACTGGAATGCAGCTTTAGAAACCGGTGGATTTTTATTGAACGACGAGGTTCGTATCCTCTGTGAGGTTCAATTGAACCAGGCAGGATAAGTATATAAGCCTATATGATAAGGGACCCGGAGTAAAACCTCCGGGTTTTTTTATGGCATGAATCTACTTTATTTGCAGTAATGTTGCCCTTTTCACTGGTGATCATTACTTTTAATGAATCTAAAAATATTGAAGACTGTATTCAATCGGTGAAAAATATTTGCAGTGAAATATTGGTGTTGGATTCATTTTCTACCGACAATACCAGAGAACTGGCAGAAGCAGCAGGGGCCAAAGTTTTCACGCACGTATTTGACGGACATATTCAACAGAAAAACAGGGCCAAAGACCTTGCAAAAAATAATTGGGTTTTATCTCTGGATGCCGATGAGAGGTTATCTGAGGAACTGGTGCATTCTATTGAAGAAGTGCTGAAGAATCCGAAGGCAGATGGTTACTTCATGAATCGCCTGAACCATTACAAAGGAAAACCCATTCGCGGTTGCGGCTGGTATCCGGATGCAAAATTGCGCTTATGGAAGAAAGATGCCGGTAAATGGGGCGGGCAAAATCCGCATGACCGCTTTGAATTGTTTGCAGGTAATACCGGTTTTTTAGATGGAGATATTTTGCACTTTACCTATGCCAATAAAGCAGCAATGCTCAAACAAATAGAAAAGTTTGCCAATATTTCTGCGGAACAAAATAAAAATAGATCCATTTTTTATCTGACAGGTAAAATGGTATTCAGCAGCTTTTTCAAGTTTATCAAAACCTATTTTTTTCAGTCCGGTATTGCATATGGGAAAGATGGTTTTGACGTTTGTTACCAGCAGGCGCGAGAAGTATATTTGAAATATTTCAGGGCAATAAAATTGAAATAATACAGTGGCTCTGCAAAATTTTTTGCATAGGGATTTAATTGAAGCTGGATGCGATGAAGCCGGCAGGGGCTGCCTGGCCGGGCCTGTAGTTGCTGCAGCAGTTATATTGCCAAAAGACTTTTACCACCCGTTGTTAAACGACAGCAAACAGGTAAGCGAAAAAAACAGGGAGCTTTTGCGCCCGATTATTGAAAAGGAAAGTATGCATTGGGCAGTAGCAATTTGCACGCCGGAAGAAATCGATCAGATCAATATTTTGAATGCCTCTTTTTTGGCCATGCACCGCGCATTGGATCAAATAACAGTTATTCCGGAAATGATTTTGGTGGATGGAAACCGATTTAAAAAATATAAAAACATTGCCCATACCTGCGTAGTAAAAGGCGATGGAAAATTCACCGCCATAGCGGCGGCCAGCATATTGGCCAAAACCCATAGGGATGAAATAATGCAACAACTGGATTTGAAATTTCCTATTTACCATTGGAAAAAAAACAAAGGATATCCCACCCAAATGCACAGACAAGCAATACTCGAACACGGTTCCTGCGAATACCACAGACAGAGTTTTCAGTTGTTAAAACGGCAGTTGGAGATGTTTTGAAAAACGGCTGTTTCGGCTTCGCTCTGTAGCCGGCGGTTTCGGCTTCGCTCAACCGCCTGCGCCGCCCAATTGACCGTTGAGCGGAGCCGAAACGGCCCTCGTTCTGTTGTCGGCCGTTTCGACTTCGCTCAACGGCCTGGGATTTGGAATTCTATTGAAGATAGTTGTTTAGTTATTTAAATTATTTGGCGATAATAGCCTCAAATAATTGCTTCAGGTTTCACAGATTTTTTTGTGAATTAAATAGATCAGATTTCCTTAGTTTATTTAGAAGAGCATATTTCTTAATTTGAATCTGTTTCCTTTCCAGTTTCTATTTCCTTAACAGATCTTGTTTCCTCAGAGGAGCTTGTTTCCTTGGCGGAGCCTGTTTCCTGAGCGGAGCCGAAGGAAACATTCCTAAAATGTGTTTCATTTTTACACGCCGCCAATTCATGTAACAGATTTTTATTCCCGTAAATCAGGGCTTCTTTTTTTCTTCTGCTCCAACCTTGTACTTGTTTCTCGCGATAAAATGCCTTGTCTATTCTATCAAATATCTCGAGATATACCAATTTTACCGGAAGATGCTTTCTGGTGAAATTTGCGCCTTCCCTGCTTTGATGTTGCTTCAAACGCAATTCCATATATTTGGTACTTACAGTATAATAGGCACCATTTGAACACTCCAGAATATACATATATCCAATACCCATTTAAATTTAGGTAAAAATAAACAAGCAAAATAGGATTCACTAAAATCTAAATAAAATAAGCGTTTAATTTAAATACTACAAAATCGTTTATAAAAAGTAGTGTCAAAATGAAAGGAAAACTCTTAAGAATTTAAATAGATTTAAGCAATTTGGGTGCTACTTCAATCGATTTTCCAAATTCCTCATATACAGAGTCCATGCATCCGTACATTGGCTGTAGCATTCAATCTGCGGTTGTAAACCGAAATGGGTGAACCTCACTTTTATATTTCCAGGCACTCCGCTGATCTCAAAACCAATGCGGGTATTTGCCCATTCATTAGGATTCTCCAAAAAATTCAAATTGCTTTCAGTTACCAGCCAGGTAATCTTTTCATTGGGTACAAGTTCAATTAATTTTTGAACAGATTCATGCACTCCCCCACCCGCACAAAATGTAAATACATCATTAATTTTCTCCGAGCTGCCTTCAATTTCTTCGCCAAACAAGCCGGACCACCACTGTCTAACATTAAGCAACGATCCATAAACCAATTCCCGGTTTTGTGAAGATGTAAATTCAAAACTGTAATCTTTATTTGCTGTATTCATTTTCATTTTTATTTATTTGGCAAACCCCATTTTTCAACCAACTCCGCATTTAAACCACCTTCACTTGAATTTGGATTCCCTTTGCCATGGATGATCAAATTCTTTAAACTTCCTTGTATATAGCTGGTCCAGGCATCCTCGCAAACGTTGTAACATTCGTATTCAGGCACGAGGCCTTCCTGGGTGAAATGCAACTCCGTCATTCCATCTTTTTCTGCAATATCAAAAACGATCCTGTTCCCCTTCCACTCATTTTTATCTTTGGTAAAATTGAATTGGTTTTCCAATACCAGCCAAACTACTTTTTTGTTGGGTATGAGTTCTACAATTTTCATTTTGGCCACATGAACATCTTTGTATCCGTACATGAATTCGGAATTTAACACATCTGTGCTGCCCTGAATATTTTCGCTCCACCAGCCACGAACATTGATGATAGCTTCAAAAACCGTTTGCGGACTCTGTGTTACAGAAATACTGGTTGTATAATTATTTTGATTATTCATAGTTTTATTTGAATGGATATTTGATTCAGAATTGGATGCAATTGGATGCAGCGCTGTATTTTGGTGGCAGGAAGTAAAAATAGCAAATAGTAACACACATGCAGGGGCCATTTCTTTCCAATTCTTTTTCATAAAAGTCAAGAGCAAATCTACTGTCTATATCCACCTTTCAAAAGGTGTCATTTAGACATCCTTGCGGGTTGATTTAGACAATAGCTTTAGCTAACTTTGAATTCTGATGAAGCATATTTCAATTCTGGTTCCGGAAGGGGAGAACAATTTAAGCAGTATCGCAGGCACTTATAAAATACTTTCCAGAGCCAATGAAATATGGATAAAAAGAAATGGGAAATCACTATACCAAATTCAATTGGCGGGTGCCTCCAAAAAGGTGGGCTTTCTAGATGGATTATTTGAGGTGAAACCGCATATCACTATTTCCAACCTGAAAAAAACGGATTTTATCATTATACCCTCTTTAAATCACCAGTATGAAGATTCCATAAAGCGCAACCGCACCATGATCGATTGGATCAGAAATCAATACAAAAATGGTGCAGAGATAGCGAGTATTTGCACGGGTGCTTTTATGCTGGCAGAAACGGGAATCATTGATGGGAAGCATTGCTCCACCCATTGGTCTGCGGCGGATGCTTTTCGCATTAAATATCCGTTGGTGAAATTACAGTCGGATAAATTAATTACAGATGAAAACGGAATTTACACCAACGGCGGTGCGTTTTCTTTTCTCAATTTGATTATTTATTTAACAGAAAAATTATTTAACCGGGAGATTGCAATCCATTGTGCAAAGGTATTTCAGATTGATATGGACCGAAATATGCAATCGGAATTTTCCATATTTAATGGACATAAAACACATTCAGATGAAGAGATATTGCAGGCGCAACTTTTCATTGAAAAACATTTTAAAGATAAAATATCCATGGAAGAACTCTCCAATCGTTATCATGTGGGCAGAAGAAATTTCGATCGTCGTTTTATTAAAGTAACCGGGCTTACCCCGTTGGACTATCTGCAGCGTGTAAAAGTGGAGGCCGCAAAAAAATCATTGGAAAGCACACGCAAAACAGTGAACGAAGTGATGTATGAAGTTGGGTATAATGATACAAAAGCATTTCGGGAAGTTTTTACACGTGTTACAGGGATTTCACCGGTGGAATATAGAACCAGATATAATAAAGGGAACTGAAATTTATTTATTTTTGTCGAAATTGTAGAATAACAAATGCAAACCCATTTCCACTTTATTCCCATAAAGTGTCATAGCAAATTCCGGGTCAAAATAATAGATGGTATAGTTCAGAATTTCGTTGTCTCCATTTTTATTATTACAAATCTTCTCATATTTCTCCCATGCGATTTCTTTGCCATCCAACACAACCGATGGGTTCTTTTTTGTGCGCAAGATTGAAATTCCACCCATAACAATTTGGATTGGTTCGGCCCTCACTAAAAAAACAGTATCTAGTGCTTTTTTTGTAAAAATATAATCATGAGTTTCGTATCCAAGAAAACGTGTTTTCGTAAGATTAGTGATTTCTTTTTTCTCAATACTACTGTCCATGTTCACAGGAAAACTCACATTATCGTAGGAGACACGAAACACATTTTTCTCCAATATTAGGTCTTCCGGAATTTCCAAAGAAAAAGTACCATCTTTTTGAGTTAATGTGCTTATGGTCTTGTGGATGGTGAAGAAGGTGACTTTTGCGTTTTCTATTGGCTCCCTATCTTCTGCCCCTTGAACCATACCATGAAGGGTAACTATTGTTGGCTCAGTTGCCTTCAGCAACTCCTTTTGGATCTCTTTCACTTGGTTAGTCGATAATTCAGCTGTTTGAACCATTTCTGTTTTGGGTTTTTGTCGGACAGAATCTGTGCCATTTGCCAATGTAATTGTAGATGCCAAAGCAAAACCTGCCGCAAGACCTGCATTGGGGAAATTGAATTTCCAGGATTTATTTATGTCAAACAATTGCAAGTTCAATTGTTGTTTGTTAATTCTCGCACAAACTTCTCCTTTGGATTTTTTCATCACTTCTGAAATTTCGAATGTATCTAACCGGGTGAAATCGATTACATTTTTAGAACATTTTTCACAAAAGCGACCTTTTTCACTTGGGCTCATGAGGTCCCAGTTTTCGCTGCATGGATTGGTAAGTTGAATGTATTTGGATTTCATGGCAGTTTTTAATTGATGGTTAAAGTTTAAATGACAATTTTAATATGTGGTATATAATCAAACGATGGATGTCTTCGAAACCTATCGAAAGTTATACTTTCGATAGATACCATGGAAAAGAAAAAGGTAAATGCAGTTTGATTTCCTTTTATTAATGGCCGCAATTAAGAGATATGGTGAGTGTTTTTAGTCTCGAGCAATCAAACGGCAAAGATTTGATTTCACCTGTCAGAAACAGAAATACGACCCCTTCAGGGTCGTATAACTATATCGATTGTTTTTTAAGAACATATAATCCCTTCGGGATTAAGAAATAGGAACCATTTACAAACATTTCTACCATAGAAACGAATCCGAAGGATTCGAATATTCTTAATAAGTCTACACGTCGATAATGGCGACCTTGATGGGGTCGTATATCGATTTCGCTTGTTTTTTAAGAACATATAATCCCTTCGGGATTAAGAAATAGGAATCATATACAAACGCTATAGCAATGGAAAAGATACCAAAGGATTCGGAAATACTTAAAACAAAAAAAGAATTGGAAGGCATCCAATGAGATTAAAAATGTGGTGTGTGTTTTTTTGTAAACTTAAAAAATTTTTGGTATTAGAATATTGTAAACATTAGCAAACTTCTAAACCTTAAGTGTGAATCTATAGGATTCGATCACACATAGAAATAAAGAGAAAGAAAGCTACAACAGCAGCCCAATTGCGTAGTGTTTTTAAAATGAACATAAAATCCTAGCAGGATAATGATCAAATTACCATTGGCAATCATCTATACTCTGGAAACGAATCCGAAGGATTCGAATGTTCTTAAAACTCTACACTGCAAAGCTGGCGACCCTGAAGGGGTCGTATAAATTCGATTATACATTTTTATATGGTATCAGAGTTTTCAGAGTCAAACCACTCAAATAAATACGCATCCTTATATTCAATTTCAAAATCATTAAGAAATTCCACAAATTCCTGTCGAAACGATCTCTTTTCGTGATGCTTTTTTTGATCCCAGATATACCTGCACACAGATTCAATTGAAGCATTACTGTAAGAAAATGCTCCAAAACCTTCCTGCCAGTTGAACTGATATTTTGAAAATTTCTTTTCCTTAATAAACTCAGTTGATGATTTTTTAACCTCCCGCACCAAATCAGACAAGCAGCATGATGGCCTTATTCCAATAAAAATATGAATGTGGTCTGGCATACCATTTATTGCCAAAACTTTCTGCCCTTTGTTTTTAATGATTCCTGTAATATACCGATACAATTCCTCCTCCCACCATGGCTGAATCAAATATTGTCTGTTGCGAACCGCAAATACTACCTGAATATTGATTTGTGAAAATGTTCCTGCCATAACATTATTTTTCACAATTATATTTCAATAACCACATTCGATCAAGTATTCTAATAAATAAAACCAACACCGGTTTATATTGAAAAAATTGGCTATTCTGAAAGAAATGCGATTTTCTTCTTTAATTTCATTCACGAAAAACCAGAAGTCCACCCTATCTTCGCGGGGGAAATCATGCACGAGAAAATCCTCATCCTCGATTTTGGTTCCCAATACACACAGCTTATTGCCCGCCGAATTCGTGAACACAATGTTTATTGTGAAATTCACCCCTATAACCATTATCCGCAACCAGATGCATCCATTAAAGGTATAATCCTCTCAGGGAGTCCGTGCTCTGTGAACGATACCGATGCCCCCGATGTGGAATTGGAGGCGTTTATGGCCAAATTTCCCGTTTTGGGAGTTTGCTATGGCGCACAACTCATGGCCAAAAAACTGGGAGGTGAAGTTGCTAAAAGCACACAACGCGAATACGGCCGCGCTATGATGACCCAAAATGGGGAACATAACAAATTACTGGATGGGGTAAATTATGAAACCCAGGTTTGGATGAGCCATGCCGATACCATTACACGCATGCCTGAAGGCACTACTGTAATTGCAACTACTACCGCCATTCCTGTTGCCGCATTTCGTTTTGAAGATTTTGAAAATGTTTATGGAATCCAATTTCACCCTGAAGTGTACCATACCCTGGAAGGGAAAGAGATATTGGGGAATTTTCTCTTTAAAATTTGTGGTTGTAAAGCCGATTGGACTCCCGGACATTTTATTGATGAAAGCGTAGCAGCATTAAAACAAAAAATTGGGAATGATACTGTAATACTTGGTCTTTCAGGTGGTGTTGACAGCTCAGTAGCCGCGCTTTTGCTGAACAAAGCAATTGGCAAAAAACTGCATTGTATTTTCATCAACAATGGTCTTTTGCGTAAAGATGAATTTACGCAGGTTCAGGAGGCATACAAACAACTGGATTTGAATGTTCATGGTATAGATGCATCAGACAAATTCTATAGCCAGCTTGCAGGAGTGAGCGATCCGGAGCAAAAGCGAAAAATCATTGGCAGGGTGTTTGTAGAAGTGTTTCAGGAAGAGGCCAAAAGCATCCCGGATGCGAAATGGCTGGCTCAGGGCACCATATACCCAGACGTAATTGAAAGCGTAAGCGTGAAAGGACCATCACAAACCATCAAAAGCCACCATAACGTAGGTGGACTGCCGGAATCTCTGCATCTCGGCATTGTGGAACCATTGCGCAGTTTGTTTAAAGATGAAGTGCGACGCGTTGGAAAACAACTGGAACTTCCGGAAGAAATATTAAATCGCCACCCCTTCCCTGGTCCGGGTTTGGGAATACGAATCATTGGAGATATAACACCAGAAAAAGTACAATTGCTGCAAAATGCAGACGCCGTTTATATCAACAAACTCAAAGAAACAGGCTGGTATGATAAGATCTGGCAGGCGGGAGCAATATTGCTACCTGTGCAATCTGTAGGTGTTATGGGCGATGAAAGAACCTATGAAAATGTACTTGCATTGCGCGCTGTTTCCAGTACGGATGGCATGACAGCAGACTGGGTGCATATTCCTTATGAACTACTCGCTGACATCAGCAATTCCATCATAAACAGCGTTCGCGGAATTAACCGTGTTGTTTATGATATCAGCTCCAAGCCACCGGCAACTATAGAATGGGAATAAAATTCAAATATCTTTTTTTCTCCATTTTTCTGTTTGGTGGAATGTTATCGGCACAACCGGTAAATAAACAATATCGCGTTGGTCTGGTATTGCCATTTCATTCCTCCGGTACCCAAAGTACCTTATCTGAAGCGATGCTCGATTATTACGAGGGTTTTAAAATGGCTGCGCAATATTTGGAGGCTGAAGGTTTGAATTTGAAATTATATGTTTTTGATTCTGAAAAAGATTCCTTTGAATTTAACAGAATATTAAAACATCCGGATTTGAAAACCATGGACATAATTGTAGGTCCGGTATATGCGGAAAGCATGAGTGCCATGGAAGATTTCTGTAATAAATATAACATTTTACTGGTAAGTCCATTAAAATATTTTGTTCCAAAAACAGATTTTAAAAATGTTATAAATTTTTTCGCGCCGGATTCACTCAGGCTCTCTTCCATTGCAGAAAAATGCGCAAAGAAATATCCAAAACACAAGATTTATATTGTGCAGGATAAAAGCAAAAACTCCATCGCTGAGGCTTTAATTATTCGCAAAAAATTAAAAGCCATGCAAATGCCATTTGTTCGTACAACCACACTTACCGATGGCAAATTAAATCCAATACCTTCGCACCTGGACAGCGTAATTCTTATTTCTACAATCAGCAATAAAGAAACAAAATCTGCATTGCTTACGGCAATAAAAAAGAAAAACGAATCCTATTTATTTGCACATTTAGATTGGAATGAAAAAATTGGAAGCACCTTTGAAATGGATGAACCGCAAACCATTTATCCGGAAGTGAATTTTGTTTCCTATCACGATTCTTTTGCCATCCATTTCAGGGAGCAATTTTTTGAACTTTATTCCGGAGAACCTTCCAAATATGCTTACATAGGATATGATCAGGCAACTTATTTGTGTTACGGGATGATGACTTTTGGCAGGGGATTTTATACGCATTTACCTGATGCCGAATTTCGAGGTTTGATCAATGTAATCAAGTTGTACCCCTCCAGCAATAGCATGGTGAATCTCGGTTTGAATTATTTACAGATTATAGAAGAAGAAAGAGTGGAGCTGGAACGCTGAAAAAGTTCATTCGCCAGATTGCAATTGCTGCAGAAATGCTGAACGAATATTCCGGCAAGGAAGCATTTCATATTTATCTGGCACAATATTTCAGAAAACACAAACATTTTGGCTCTGCAGACCGGCGTTTTTATAAAACAGTTGCTTATAATCACTGGAGATTTGGTCAACCCGGACCAACAAATTCTAACCAACTATGTCTGGAATTATTCGCCCAAAATTTATTTAAGGAAGAGATTTTAGAATCCATACCTGAATTCCAACCTGAGAATTTTAATCCAATAATCTCACCGGCTTTAACTTTCATGGAATCCTTTCTGGACAAGAGAATTCCGATGAATGAATATCAGGAATGGTACGGTACACCTGCTCCCGTTTATATAATTCCGAGTGAGCATAAACACGATGCTTTGGTTGCTTTTTTAAATACAAATCAAATTGCATTTGAAGATGGATTTTGTATTAAAACTGCACAATCCCCCGAGATTTCTAATTTGATTCAAAAGGGCCTTGGTCGCATTCAGGATAAAGGAACTGCCCGAAGTTTAATGGATATTTCTCTGGAAGGCAATGTTTGGGATTGCTGCTGTGGTGCTGGCGGCAAATCACTATATATTTCTCAGTTTTACAAAAATGCAAATTTGTTTTGTACAGATAAAAGAAATAATATTCTTGAAAATTTAAAACTGAGATATCAGGAATGTGAACTTCCATTGCCACAAATTCATACCATGGATTTGGAATCCGAACATATGATTTTGCAATTCAATGATATGGATATTTCACCTGAATTTTTTGATTGTATTGTTGCCGATGTTCCGTGTAGTGGAAGCGGAACCTGGCGTCACACGCCGGAAATGGCACATTTTTTTGATTCGGAAAAAATAAATTATTACGCCGAAAAACAACAAAATATAGTAAAACATGCGTTGCCCTATTTAAAGCCCGGAGGTCAGTTGATTTACATTACATGCTCTGTATTTGATGCAGAAAATGATTCCAATATTCAAAGAATTGCGAAGGAAAATAATTTGGAAATCAGTGCAAGAGAATATACCGGAGGCCTGCATTCAGACTGCGATTACATCTATCGCGCCATATTAAAAAAACGATAATTTATTTGGGATCGTAAGCCCATTTTACATAAATGGAGCCCCAGGTAAAACCACCACCAAAGGTGCTGAAAATAAGATTGTCTCCTTTTTTGAATTTCGATTCAAAATCGGACATCAATAAAGGCAAAGTACCAGAAGTTGTATTTCCATATCGGTTGATATTTACCAATACTTTTTCTTTGTCGAGCCCCATTCGTTCAGCAGTTGCGTCAATAATTCGCAGGTTCGCCTGGTGTGCAAGCAGCCAGTTAACATCATCGGATTGCAAACCATTGCGCTCCATAATCTGGTAACTAACATCGGCCATATTGGTAACAGCAAATTTGAAAACCGTTTTACCTTCCTGATACACATAATGTTCTCTGTTGGTTACGGTTTCAATGGTTGGAGGATTCATGGATCCGCCTGCTTTTTGGTACAGGAATTCTCTTCCTGAGCCATCCATATGTAAAATGGAATCCAACATTCCATAGCCTTCTGCATTGGGCTCCAGCATTACACATCCGGCCCCATCACCAAATATAATGCAGGTATTCCTGTCTGTATAATCGACGATGGTACTCATTTTATCCATACCACAAACCAATACTTTTTTATATCTGCCGGATTCTACAAGTCTTGCTCCTGTTTCAAATGCATAGAGAAATCCGGAACATGCTGCAGCAAGGTCGAATCCCCATGCATTTTTTGCTCCGATTTTATCTGCAATTAAATTCGCAGTTGCCGGGAAAATATAATCACCGGTTATAGTACCGCAAATGATAACTTCAATATCCAACGGGTCGATATTGTTTTTCTCCAGCATGGGTAAAATAGCCCTAACCGCCATATCACTGGTAGATTTACCAGGTTCGCGAAGAATATGTCTTTCTTTAATTCCGGTTCTGGTGGTGATCCATTCATCTGAGGTATCCACCATTTTCTCCAGGTCCTGGTTGGTTAAAACCGTTTCCGGCACATAGCCACCTACTGCTGTTATTGCTGCTGTGATTCTGTTCATTTTTTACTGCTCGCTGATCTGTGATGTTCCGGCAAAAGATTGCTGCATTTCGCTGATCAGATTGCTTTCTACCAATTCAGCTGCCATTTCTATCATCTTCACAAATGTATCTTTTTTGGAAATTCCATGTCCGACAATTGCCGGTGCATTCACACCCAAAATTGCACTTCCTCCGTAATGTTTGAAATTAAATTTATCCAGAAATTCGTCCTGAACGCCGCGTTTGGCGAGTTTATAATAAATTCCTTCACAAAGTTTGATTATCACATTTCCGGTAAATCCATCGGTAACGATCACATCGGCATTTGCATTAAACAAGTCTCGTCCTTCCACATTGCCTTCAAACTGTATGCCCGGGGTATCTTTTAAAAGTGCATGTGCAGCTTTGGTAAGTAAACTTCCCTTTTCCGCTTCTTCCCCAATATTGAGCAATCCAACTTTTGGATGTGACACTTTGAACAATGCTTTGTAATAAAGAGAACCCAGCAATGCAAATTGCTGCAAATGTTCCGGTTTTACATCGCTATTGGCTCCTACATCCATCAACAAACCGGGTCGCATATTCTCACGTGGCAAGATGGTGGTAAGGCAAGGTCGGATTACACCTTCTATAGCTTTCACGGATTGCATGGTACCTACTAACATAGCACCAGTGTTTCCGGCACTGATAAAGGCGTCGATTTTTCTTGCAGCTAACCAGCCAAAGCCAACATTCAAACTGGAATCCGGTTTTGATGCAAAAGCCTTTACAGGATGCTCGCTCATGCCAATAACTTCGGTACAATGAACCACTTCGAAGAGATCTTTGGAGATATTCTCTTCCCTGCAAACTTCATCAATGAGATGCTTGTCGCCAAATAATACAATGGAATACCCGGGGTGCAGGCTTGCGGCCGTAGCAGCCCCCTTAACGGCTTCTAACGGGGCAAAATCCCCGCCCATGGCATCTAAGCCCAGCTTCATTTTAAGCTTCGTTTCTGCCCTTCATGACCTTCTGCCCGCGGTACATGCCGGTTTCCAGGTTCACTCTGTGATAAAGTGAAACATCACCGGTTACGGGATCAGCAATCATGGGACGCACTTCTAATTTGTCGTGCGTACGACGTTTGTCGCGGCGTGTCTTGGATATTTTTCGCTTAGGATGTGCCATTTGTCTTTATTTTAATAGTTCTTTTAATTTATCCCATCGCGGGTCGGTACCTTCCTCCCCGTTTTGATTCAGTTTTTCCAGTTTTTCAAGCATTTCCCTGTTGCAGGGTTTTTGATCCAATCCATCGCAATTGCGCAGCATGGGAACTGCAAGCAACACCGATTCGTAAATTGGCTGTGCAACATTGAACGAAAAAGCGGTGTGCGGTACAACTACCAACTCCACATTTGGATCTTCAGTCAATTCCCTGGACTGGTGTTCATCCTGAAGTTTGTAAATCACTTTATATTTACAATCCACTGGCCAGTTTAAGGTTTCCAAACAGCGGTCACATGACATTCCCAGAGTACCTTTCATAATAAGGTCTGCCTGCACCATGTGATGTTGTTTGTCTAATTGGAGTTCCACGCGGACATCCGCCGATGCAACTTCTTCGTTTTCAAATGCTTCAAAGAACTGTTTGTCAATCTCATATTGAAAATCATGCCTGCCGTCTTTTAACTTAACAAACTCAATATCGAATTCTGCCAAAAGTTCAGAGGCGTTTTTCAAAACGAAGCGCAAAAATAGTGAGAATCAATGGAATTTCAAACAGAAGTTGACATGGAAACTTCCGAATCAGGTAGTATTGTTACCCACTTTTGTCCAATCAGTATTCCCACAGGTCGTGTTCAAAGATGAACAGGTCTTGTTTCAAATTCTCACTTTGAATCAAAGATTGTAATGCGGAAGCTGATTTATCTGCCATGCGCATGTCCTCACTCACGGATTTCACAACATAAGTATCAAAATACTGCAATTCGCCGATCATGCGATCCCAAAACAATCCAACAGCCGGATTCAAAGGATCCTTAAATGGCAGCGTATGTAAAAAAGGTAAAATAGCATCCGCGGAAAGCCAAAACAATGGTGCCTCTTTAGATGGGCCTTCTTTCGATCCTTGCTCCTGAAATGCAAATACCGGTGCAATAGCCACCAAACGTGTTCGCATTTTCCCTGCAGTATTGTCAAAATAAAACGCTTCTGAAAAGTACCAGCGGCGTATATCCTTCGCAGTAATGGACTTTGCGTACGAAGTGTCTTTTAAATCAGCAACCTGATTGGAACCTCCGCCATAAACCTGAGTATGCACGGTATATAAAAGGCGTTTTTTAATTTCTGATACAGCTAAAATCGAATCCAGATCTGCATTTTCGTAAGTAATTAGTTTGGTGGTTGCAAGGTTGAACATGTAGGACAAAACGGCCGGGCTGCCCGTTATGAACGCTTTATTCCCAATTTGCCGGGTATCCAGGCAGCGCCAAATATTCTTTTGAAATTTAACTGCGGATTCCCGAATTGCCGGTTGTACAGGCATACCTCGGAAATTGGTAACAGTATCCATGGCTGCCCCAGGAACATATCGCGTGCGAAATCCGGTGGTATCCGATGCAATTCCAACCTGTGCCTGCATTTTTACCGGTACCAAAACCGATAAACAGACAGTGAACACCATATTTGTTATTCGCAGCATTCGAATGGATAAAATTAGGCAATTGCCCTAAAATCCGGACTTTTTGTAACAAAAAAAGGCTGCCCAATGGACAGCCTTTTTCATTTTTACTTTTTTAATATTCCCAAAGATCATGTTCGAAGATGAAGAGATCATTTTTAATGTTCTCTCCTTCTATCAGGGCAGCAAGACCGTCCTGCATAAACTCGGGTTTGAATGAAATGTACAAATCATCCCAATCTGTTTGTTTCACAATATAACTGTCAAACAAACGGTAATGGTTAAACAAATCATCCCAACTGATACGCAATGCGTCATTGTATCTGTTGTAAACTTCACTTTTGGCCAGGGTTGGGCGAATATCGTCCATCCTCATCCAGAAAAGCGGAAGGTCATAAGTAATACCGTTAGGGTATTTCTCCTGATACATTGGAGCAATTGCAATGATGCGAGGGCGCAATTCTGAATGTTTGTAATCAAAAATCCAGTCTTCCATTACCTCAAACTTCTGTATCGCATCATATTTCCAGATATCGTAGTAAGCGGTATCTATCATATCATCCGGATCATCCGGGTTTAAAGGATTCTGAATCTGGGTTACAACCAGCTTTGCGCCTTGTTTAAAGCCATCTTCAGCGGTCATAATCCGGTTCAGGGAGTCGGTCCAGTAAATTGGAACCTGCCCTTTTACACCCAATTCATAAATTATCTGGGTTACCGGGTTTCTTGGCCAGGTAAAGGATTTGTTCATTTTCTGGCGCACATCAATTCTTCTCCAAACCCTGCGACGGAATTTTACATCTGCCTCACGCAAGTAAGGATAGGGAACTATCACAGCTTCATCCATGCCGGGTCTTCCGTCATTGGGAACGTGTGGTGGTTCATAGTGTGCTACCGGATCGTCATCGTAGTGCGTACCAATGGTTGGTACCGCGATAGTAGGTGTTTTTGCAGCAGCAGGTGCGGCACCTGAAGTTGAGCCTGAGCCCGAACCGGAACCACTTCCACTACCCGATCCACTACCGGAACTACTTCCTGAGCCTGAGCCGGAACCCGAACCTGATCCACCTCCGCCACCCCAATCCCATTGGGCTGTAGCAGAGAGACTCAGGAGCCCGATGCTAAAAATGAACAATAACCTCTTCATATCCTAGATAACTTGTTTTTTCTCTGTTTATTGTATAGTTGTAGCGGCATTTTCAAGGTATACCACCTGACCTCCGGGACCAACAGCTCTGATATCGGTGAACATAATGAACTCACCGCTTCTCATATTTGTCAGGATTGACTGCGCAGGAGCCATGGAAGGCCCGTTACAAACTACCTGTTTTGGTCCTGTTCTTCCAATTCCAATGAATTTGAAGCCTTGTATGGTGAATTTTACACCCTCATATACAAAGTTCTCTAAAACTGCATTGGCTCTGGATTGAATTTTAAGGCTGGACAATGGCACCGGTTTATCCAATGCAATTGCACCCACGCGGAACACAGGTTTCGGCACGTTACGAATACGGAATCTCTTATTTCCCATAGGGATAAAGCGATCTCCAATTTGAGCCTGTACAGCTATGTTACATTCGTTGCCCTGTCTTACCGGAATTCTCACCTGGTATTTTCCTTTTCCCACCATAACCAGATTTCCTGCAGAAGCAGCAACTCTTACTTTGGATGGATCCACACCTGCTACAGCAACTGAAATTGGGTTATCCAAACCAACGTAAAATACGTTGAGTTCGTCCGCGGAAATCGCAGCAATAGAAGGGAATACGGTATACTTACCTTCGGCTTCTTTCAACTCGGTTCCGCCACCTGGTTTAGGTACAGCGATTTGAACCTTATAATTGAATTCACCAGGGGTTCCACCAGTTACTTTGTATTTACCAACACCGTCTTTAACCTCAACAGCAGAGCCGCCGGCGGTCATTTTCAAATCGGATTTGGAGTCATATGCAGCAAGAATCAAATCTGCCTCGTAAACCTGGCCCTGCAATACCGCACTGGAAGGTGTGGAAATCACAGCCATGGTTTTATCAAATTTGATTTTGGAAGCATTTACAGATTCCGCCAATTTGGCTGTAATCTCTGATTCCAGTGCACGCGCATCATTCTCGTATTTGCTCAGAAGAGCAAATACACCAGCCAATGGGCTGTGCTCCAGATACATGCTCACCCACTCTGTGGTTTTGCCGTCGGTATTCTTTTGGTCTTCGGCAATCAGAGAGGTTTTCTTGGTCAGGTCAGATGCTGCTTTATTCAGAAGGTTCTTGGTATAGCCGGCATCGTCTTTTCCTCCAAGATATGGATTTTTCATTGCTTCATCCAAAACCTTGAGCAGATCGATACGTGTATTGTTAATCAGATCTTTTACCGCATCACCACGCATTTTACTGGGGTTAAATGCATAAGGTTTACCATCTCTGCGCGTTGGTTTCTTCTCGAGCAGGAAGTAGTTAGAATGCACCTCCATATTGTCGCCCATGGTAAGCTCTGCAACACCACCTTTTACCAGCATGTGTTCAGGGCCTTCCATACGGCCTTCGGAATTCGCTTCCAAATCGGCCTTTACGTCTTCAATATTTTTGATGAATTTATCTGAAATAGCTTTTGCTTTTTTAGCAAACTGTGCCGCTGCCTGAGCATCGGGTTTATCAGCTGCCTCAGAAACAATTGCCTTTAAAGTCAGATCATTTTTTGCTTCCAGATTTTTGGTTGAAGTATTCAGTGAATTCTCCATCAAATTGAAAGCTTTAATAATTTCTTTGGACACGTTCAACGCCAGCAATGCAATTAACACAAGATACATCATGTTAATCATTTTCTGACGTGGAGACAATTTACCACCAGACATTTTCTGTTCTCCTTATATTATTTGGTACAGAAAACTTCTTAGCGGCTTCCACCCATTGCGCTAAGCATATTGCCGTAAATCTGGTTCAAGTTGCCCAGGTTACGGTTCAATTTACCCATTTCTTCCTTGAAGTCGCTGGTAGCGCTTTCGGAAGCATTCAGGTTATTGAGTACACTGCTGAGACCACCGGTGAAGGAGCTCAACGAGTCTGACACCATAGCAGTACTTTTGGAAATTTCTTCCATATTTCTTGCAGCTTTGGTAGCGCTACTTGCATACTCATTGGTAGCAATTGCAGCGGTAGAAATTTCAGCCATGTCTTTTACATTGGTACTTAATGACTGCAGCCCTGTTCCAAGGCTTTGGATCAAATCAGGACCAATTTTGGCTTCAGCAAGCATTGCATCCAGTTGTTGGGAGATGCTTCCGCCTTTTTTCTCTTTTTTAGTTGTGGGTTCCCCACCTGCTAACTCCGGATAAACAAGAGACCAGTCTGGGTCCATGTGTACCGGCTCGAACGCCGAAATACAGAAAATGCCTGCTTCCGTCGCCATCCCGATGATCAACATCAAGTCAGCACCTTTCCAGTGCATAATTTTAAACAAAGCACCGGCAATTACAATTGCAGCACCGAAACCATAAATCATGTTCATGGTCTGCTTCCACCTTTTTGATTCAAAGAAACTTTTGCTCATTTTGATATTTGGTTTTTTATAGGTTTAACATATTTATATTAACTATGGCAATATTGATTCATTACAGAAAAGAATGAATAATATTATTTTTTATCTTTATTCGAACGGCCTATGTAAGTCTGCACGCAGCGGAATCCAACGTAGGATTTACTGGTGTCCGAATATTCATAGGTTCTCGCACCGTTTTCGATAAAGTACGCCACATCTTTCCAGGAGCCCCCGCGAATTACTTTGCGTTTTAGGGAAATAGGTGCAGCCTGAGCTTCAGGTCCTCTTTCGGGTATGCGGCGATAGTGTTCACCGTTCAAATCATGAACGATGGCATTATTTGCTACTTCCCAGGTTGAAGAAGTCCATTCAGAAACGTTACCGGACATATTATAAAGACCCCAGTCATTCGGGAAGTAAGAATCCGCCCGTACCGGATAAACACCACCATCTACGCCATAGTTACCGCGCAAAGGTTTAAAGTTCGCCAACATACATCCTTTGCTATTGCGGGCATAAGGTCCACCCCAAGGATATTTATTTCCAATTCTGCCGCCACGTGCGGCATATTCCCATTCGTATTCCGTTGGTAATCTGAATTCCTCCGTATTAGGCAAATGTCCTGCCTGTTCCCAATAACTCTGTTTGCGGGTAGTTCTCCACGCGCAGAATGCATTGGCCTGGTGCCAATTGACACCCACAACCGGATAATCATCGTATTTTGGATGCCAGAAATAAACTCTGGCCATAGGCTCATTATAAGAATAGGTAAAATCCCTAACCCAGCATAGAGTATCCGGATAAATCAAGGTTTCTTCATTGTGAATGAAACGGCTTCTGTCCATAGGATTGTATTTATCCCTGTCCAGATTAGCAGCTGCAACATAATCAAACCATTGATATTTGAACATCAGTTTGCGGGTATCCAGCTGGTGTTTGCCACGGAAACGCTCACTAGGCTGATAGAACATATCTTCCAATTCTTCTTTGTATCTCTCCCAATCCACTTCTTTGGTGTAATCGATGTAACGGTTTCCGTCATCATCTTCGGGGAAAAACAGCTCATCTTCATCGATCATAAATCTGGCGATGGAGTCCACTACGTTATCTACAAACTGGCGGTATTCGTTATTGGTGATTTCGGTCTCATCCATCCAGAATGCAACTATGGTCATCTGCCTGTTAGGCTCGATATAGGACTGAAAAATGTCCTGATCGGATTGACCTGTGTGAAAAGTACCGGAGGGTACATAAATAGTCCCGGGAGGCTGAGGGTGAAACCATGGTCTTCTGCCAGGGACTCCGGTGAGATCACCTGTATCTGCCGGACCACAGGCCAGTAGTACGATCACAGCCACAATAGAAAAATTGCGCACCTGCTTGTTCGCAAAGGCCCCAATGAATCCTTTCACAATGCCGTTTCCTGAGAAATAACTCATCAACTTTCTTTTCATTTGGTAATTTCGAATATGTGTAAATTCTGTGAAGTTGCAAAAATATACGAATCGAACCAAAGTTCCATCTTTTTTTGCAAATGCACAGTATATAAACGCAGTCTTATTGTAATTATTGTGTCAGGTGGTTAAATTATTCAATGTTTTCGGGACGTTGCATATACCTTGGATGCCTGTATACAGGTTCTATTCTCTCAGGCAAAGTAATTCTGAAACAATAGTTTACCTGCAGTTCGTGCGTGCCATTGCTGGCGCGACGCAGGGATTGAAGGGTGATATCATAACTGTATCCAACACGCAATAAATTTTTGCCATTTGGTCCCGGATCGTTCCCTTTAATTGGAGGATAATATCCCAACATTAATGAGAGTGCATCTACACCAAAGGCATTGAATCTGAAATTTGCACCACCTGCATATAATTGATTCCAGGTAACCATGCCCTGCAAATCAACCTGAGGTTTAACAAATCCACCTTTTTCGTTTACTGTTTTGATCAAAATTGCAGGATCTAAAGTTAGCGAAGGGTTGGCCAGGAAATTTTCCCAACGACCACCTGCCATCAGATAAAAATGGCGGGCTGTGCTGATATTAATGGCGCCACTGGTACCATATGAAAATGTCTGGGGTTTAAGATGTGAAGTGGATAATCCTACGTAAAGTTCGTGAAAATTGGGATTGTGATAAAAAAGACCTGCTCCAAATGTTGTTTTGGTATCTCCAGGTTTTCCGGTTGGAATTTTAGGATCATTTGGATCATGTGCGCGAAGTTTATCTCCATCCAGTTGTTTGGTGAGGCTCACAAAATCAACACCAAGGCGGATATCGGATCCATCTGAAAGTGTATATGCCCCCGCAACACCACCTCGTAAATATGTATTTGTTTCATAAGCCACCACATCACTTACGAATCCGATATATGCACCACCGTAGTTTTTAATTTCTTCGGTAGTTTTATTTTTTATGTTGATTGGAGCGTAAAACGCAAATCCGCTGGTTTTCGGAGCAATATTGGCAGGCAGATTATCCGAAAGTAAGGATGTACCCTGACTTTGTGTTTTATAAGCGTGGGTCTGATCCTCGAAGCTACGCCACTGCTGGTGGGTAATTGCATTGATGCAAAAACTACCCGATGCACCCGCGTAAGCCGGATTCAGCAATACTTTATTGTAAGTAAAATGGGTGTAATAAGGATCTTGCTGTGCACTGGCTGCTAGCGGGGCTAATACCGCGGCTGCGGCCAGTACTCTGGTAAGCGTTCTAATCATTCTCCGTTGATAAACAGTTAAACGACAAATTTGCGGATTCCTTAGTGATTGAACAAATTTTTTTATCAAATACATGAAATTAAAGGTGAATGATGTGGTTATGTAATGTTTTTGGCGGTTTCAAATTCATCTTTTGTGGTGCCTCACCAATTTGGTTTTTTGCGACTTTCCTTTGGCTTTTTCATGAAACTCCAAATCACGTGGATGGCGAATTTTATAGTTTACATAGGGAATTGCGAAACAATAATTGACCTGAATTTCATGACTATTTCGGCTGTTTAACCGCAAAGACTGTAATGTTATATCATAACTATATCCGATGCGGAACGACCCTTCATTGGGTTGCAGGGATGGCCAAATTGAGCCCGGATAAAAGCCCAATAAAAAATCACACGCATCCACTCCTGCTACCTGTGCGCGGATTCCGGTTCCGATTGAAAATAATTCGCGAAAAACCACATTGCATTGTGCATCCAATTGTGGCTTCACCCAACCTTTATTTTCGTTCACTGATTTAAGCAACATCACCGGCTGAATTTTATATCCACGTCGTTGCAAACTCAAACCCGACACCCAGTATACATGCTTTGCAGCTGCAATATCCGTAATTGTTCCACCTAAATTTAAATACGAAAAATTTGGTTGGTTCCAGGAAGAAATACTGATTCCCGAAAAAAGTGAATTCCATTTGGTATGAAAATAAATGGCCGAACCCAGTAACCATTTGGAATCTGCAGGACTTAACCCTGCAGGCACCATTGGATCCGGGTTATGTAAAGCCCTTAATTTCATGGCATCAAATCTCTTGGTCATATAATTCACATCCATTCCCAACCTGATATAGGCATGATTGGTTATTCTCAAATTAAATGCAAGTCCGATTTTCATGCTGGTATTTTTTTCATAACCAATTACATCATCTATGAATCCAAGCATAACACCACCCAAATTTATTTTATCTCCACCAACACGATAATTAACCGGAATTGAAATTCCCAAACCCTGGGTTACCGGAGCAATGTTGGTTGGAAATTCCGGGTTAGGTGGCAAGTGATCCTCCGTTGGAAACCTGCCTGTATAATCCTTCAATCCCAGCCATTGTCGGTGATGTACAGCATTCGCACAGTAATTTCCATCGAAACCGGCATATGCGGAATTATACAGCAGTTTATTAAAAGCAAAATGAGTGAGATAGGTTTCCTGCTGGGCGCATAATTCAGAAATTCCGCCAAATCCCAGAATTAAAAAAATAAATGGTTTGATATAATTCATAACATTTCAGGAGTGTTGCATTGTAACGTGGGATTTGAATTTTGTTACATTCGGATAGAAAGACAAGTACCTGAATGAATTAAAATAAAATTCCGTGGATAACAAGAGGAAAACTGAGTGTCTATGTCCAAATTTTATAACATAAAATTGTAAACTAATTTATACATGCATGCCTGAAATACTCGTAGTAGATGACGAAGCAGCGATTCGAGAAACCCTAAAGGATATTCTGGAATATGAAAACTTTGGGGTAACACTTGCCGAAGACGGAAATAAAGCTTTGCAATTGCTTCAAAAGAAGGAATTTGATGCCGTTTTATGCGATGTAAAAATGCCGGGGATTGATGGTATGGAACTTTTGGACAGAGCAATGGCTCTTTCTCCTGATGTTCCGTTCATTATGATTTCCGGACATGGCACTGTAGATATGGCAATTGAAGCTACTAAAAAAGGAGCCTACGATTTTATTACCAAACCACCGGATTTAAATCGCCTTCTTATCACTCTGCGAAATGCAGTTGATAGAAATAATCTGGTTGCAGAAACCAAAGTATTGAAGCGCAAAGTCACCAAAACATTCGACATTATTGGTGAAACTCCAGCGATTCAAAAAATTAAAGAGACCATAGAAAAAGTGGCACCCACCGAAGCACGGGTTTTAATTACCGGGGAAAATGGTACCGGAAAAGAATTGGTGGCGCGATGGATACACGAAAAGAGCCCACGTGCCGGAATGCCCCTGGTGGAAGTAAACTGTGCCAGTATTCCAACAGAGCTGATAGAAAGCGAACTTTTTGGCCATGAAAAAGGAAGTTTTACTTCGGCGATTAAGCAAAGAATTGGAAAATTTGAACAGGCACATGGTGGTACTTTATTTCTGGATGAAATTGGAGATATGAGTCTTGCGGCGCAGGCAAAAGTTTTGCGTGCTATACAGGAAGGAAGAATTTCCAGAGTTGGCGGAGATAAAGAAATAAAAGTTGATGTGCGCATAGTTGCTGCAACTAATAAGGATTTACACACAGAAATAGACAAGGGTAATTTTCGTATGGACCTTTACCATCGGTTATCTGTAATTCTCATTCATGTTCCAACGCTGAATGAACGCGCAGATGACATTACCCTGATTGCTGATAATTTTCTGCAGGATGCGTGCGATGAAAATGGCATGCCATTGAAGAAATTTTCTGTGGATGGATATGATGCTTTGAAAGAAGTGAATTGGACCGGAAATATTCGCGAATTGCGCAATGTGGTTGAAAGGCTTGTAATACTTTGCGGGGATGTGATTACCGGAGAAGATGTATACATTTATTCCAATCCGGCTCAACGCGGTTCTGATCCATTTGGTGTGGTCGACAAATACCAGACCCTGCAAGACTTCAGAGATTGGGCGGAGAAAATTTTTATTGAGCGAAAGTTGATACAAAATGGCTGGAATGTGGCAAAAACAGCACAGGAGATAGATATTCAGCGCAGCCATTTGTATAACAAAATCGAAAAATATGTTTTGAAACGCCGCTAAAAAATGGCGGAAATTGGAACGGATATAATTAAGGCTGCGGCTATTTTAAGAAGCGGCGGATTGGTTGCCATTCCTACCGAAACGGTTTATGGCCTTGCGGCAAATGCTTTAAATTCTGATGCAGTTGCAGGAATTTTTAAAGCAAAAAACCGCCCTTTTTTTGATCCATTAATTGTACATATTCATTCGATTTCTGAATGTGAAAAATACGCAGAACCAATTCCGGAATCGGCTGTAAAACTCGCTGAAAAATTATGGCCGGGTCCTCTCACCATTGTATTACCCAAAAAGGAAATTGTACCAGATTTGGTTACTGCCGGGAATGATTCCGTAGGATTAAGAGTTCCGGATCATACCCTGACTTTGGAATTACTTAGAGAATTAGATTTCCCGTTAGCAGCACCCAGCGCAAATCCATTTGGATACATCAGTCCGACCAGTGCCATGCATGTACAGCAGCAATTGGGCAATGAAATTGATTATATTTTGGATGGCGGGCCATGCAAAGTTGGTTTGGAAAGCACGATTGTAAGATTTACGGAAGAAATTCCGGAGGTATTGCGATTGGGAGGAACGGCACCAGAAGTAATAAAAAATTTGTTGGGAAACTATAAAGAAAATCTGAATCAAAATAGTGATCCAACGGCGCCTGGTCAATTAGACAAGCATTATTCACCCCACACCAAAATTTATTTAATTGAGTACGGAGCTGAAATTCCGAAGCATTTCGAAAATAGTAATATAGCTTTATTGCGATTTCATCAATACGCAAAAGGATTTCCAAAGGAGCATCAATATATTTTGTCTGAAAAGGAAGATACAAAAGCTGCAGCAATTCATTTATTTGAATTTTTGCGCATATTAGATCAGAAAAAATATTCGGGAATTGTAGCTGAACTGGTACCTGAAACCGGCCTTGGAAGGGCGATTAACGATAGGTTAAAGCGCGCAGCCGCTAAATGAATTCAAGTATATCATTACCCTTTAATAAAATCAACCGTATTGTCTAAAACCTGAATAAATTCCCTTGGGAATTTTGCATTTTCGGCCCATGGGTGTTTTAGGCCAAAAACATGATTGGCATTTTCAATTTCTACCAATATGGAATGCAGGCAATTTTCATAAATATTTTTACTGCATTGTATGGATACAGAATCATCCTTGTTGCCATGAATAAGCAATAACGGATTGGTTATAATGGATGCGGCTTTTAGAATATTGAATTCAGGTTGGTTTTTTTCAACATCGGTGAGGAAAGTATAATTGACCGGTAATTCTTGTCCGGTGCGCTGGTTTTTAATAATTACCGCACCATCTTCTTTCCATTTTTCGCGATCAAAATCTCGAAATACATGCAAAAAATTATCGATGGTAGCCCAGGTTATCACTTTATCAATTCTCTGATCTCTGCAGGCATAAATCAGAACCTCCCCTCCTGCCCTGCTATGTCCAATCAAATGAAATAATCCGCTTAATTTCCACTCTTCAGACTTTTGTTCCAACCAATCAATTACCATTTTCATTTCGGCCAATTCCAGTGAAATGGTATTTGAGGCATAAGCTGCGGGATCGTCAAAAGTATCAGCGTCTGGTGCAGCCAGTCCGTTATGGGAAAAACCAACCGTGACCAAAGCAATGTTCTCATGATTGAAAAATGGAGCCATAAATGGCCAGGCACCCCAGTTTTTAAATCCTTTGGTGCCATGAAAAAAAACGGCCGTGTCAAAATCTCCGCCTGATTCTGGCAAATATGCATCGATATACAGGGTTTTGGATTTGCTCTGACCAACGGCAATATTGCGATATACGGTCATCGAAAAAGAGGTGCCCAGGACCGGAGTCGAACCGGTACGGGGGTTAGCCCACTGGTGTTTGAGACCAGCGCGTCTACCGATTCCGCCACCTGGGCATAATCAACATTCTCTTTTAAGAGAATTGGAAACGGGGCTGCAAAAATAAAAAAATAATCGGGATTCAAATCATTCAAATGGAATTTCTTGTACCAAATTCTATAAAAGCCATTTCAGAAATTTTACCATTTTCCATTTGAAAGCGCAAAGCAGTTCGTACTTTGTGAAAACCCTGTTTCCCACAGGCACCCGGATTTACGCTCAACAAATTGCCGTTTGCCGGGTCTCTGATTACACGTAAAATATGCGAATGTCCACACACAAAAAGATCCGGCTTTGCTTCCTTAATGCGGATTTTGGCAGCAGGACTATAATGTCCGGGATATCCACCAATGTGGGTCATATACACCTTAACTCCTTCCACTTGGAAATACAAATGCTCTTTAAAAATTCTGCGAAGTTCCTGACCATCGGCATTTCCCCAAACTGCTCGTATGGGCTTATTTAATTTTTCAAATTCTAAAAGTAGATCCATATTTAGCCAATCACCGGCATGCCATATTTCATCCGCCTGTTTGGCATGGTGCAGAATCGCTTCATCAACGAATCCATGGTTATCGCTGCAGAGAAATATTTTTTTCACGGTGAGGTATGGAATTCAAACCGGTGGCAGCAATAATACAAATTACCGGCATCAGAGGAACGAGATATCTGGCACTTCCAACAGGCCCGGGGATAAAGACAAAAATGGCAATAATCAAACAAGGAACGATCCATTTTCCAGGTGCGCGAAACAAAGCGATGCAAACCAGAATCCATCGAAAAATCTGCATCAGCAAAAATAGGATAATGTACATCAGCACCGGCCAGGGTTGGGACAAAATAGCATTTTGCGTCCTGGATTTTATATTGGAAAGTCCTGGTGTTTCTTTGATATCAAAAAAGGCTATCAAATCATACCTGCCAGGATCTATGCTGCCTAGAACTGCACCTTTGATGTGAATCCAAACATATTCCGGCCAGTGTTTTATTATTTCAAGTTTCGTATTTTTGCGCAAATAATTATATTTATTTTTAAATGTATTTTCTTCAATTTCTTTAGATGCATTTTTTCTAAAATCAATAATTTCAGATTCTGTCAGAGTTCGGTTGTGCAAGGCTACCAGATTATATTCCCAGGCATTTTCTACAGAGATGGAACTATAGTGAAATTTATCATACCGGGAATAGTTGACGAATGAAATGGAACCAACAATTGCAATTGGAAAAAATAACATCCACCTTTTTTTAAATTGAAAACAGGCATAAACTACCAGGAGCAATGCCAAAATAACAAAAACAGGTTTTAATAACACTAAAGCGGCAACTGAAAAGGCCAGCATTCTTATGTTTTTCTGCAGCAAAGAAAGCCATCCGAATAGCAACAAATACTGGCACCATATTTCAGGCATAGGGAATGCGCTGTAAAAAAACTGAAGTGGAAACAGCAATAAAAAAATCAGAAATCTATTAAAAACTTTGTCGTCCAAATTTAATAGCAGCAAAATTCTTTTGGCAATTACGGGAACCAAAATAGCGGGGATAATTTGTGCGGCAATTAACAAATATTTGGAATAGAAAGTAATGATGATAATTAATGGAAATCCGGGTGTACGCCTGGTTTCATGAAGAATATGGTCGCAATTTCCCCGACCAATAACACATGAATCCCAAGTAAATTTGTCAAATAAATTCACAGCTGATGCATGGTATTCATTCCAATCCACCAATGAAGAAAAACTGATGCATTGTTTTATTAATGCCAAAAAAACCAACAGAAAATAAATTCTGTAACTTATATTTTTCCTTAGCAATAAATAAATTTGCGCAAACATTTTTATAAGCCGATAAACCACCAACGAACAGCGGTGGTAACAATGGTAAGAAAAGCAAGAGCAACTTTTAGCTCGAATCTCTTAATTACGAATACAGAAACTAAGCCCAAAATCATTGCAACTATTCCAGCAATAAACGGCAATTCCCTGGGCAAATCCGGATTCCCTTTTCTGGTAATATCCCTATTACTTTTACTGGTGCTTTCAAATGATTTTAATTGGTTAAATACTGGAGTCAAATACAAACTGAGATAGTCTCCAGATTGAATTGCAGCATAGATTTCGATTGGAACTTCAATATCACGCAATTGATTCGTTTCTATATGGTAATCGATATAAAGCGATGTGCCTTCTGTAGTTCTGTTTTCGTATCTGCGTAAAACTGTCTCCCCCACTTCTCTCGTTGGCAAAAGTTCATCCACAGTCAGAAGCAGGCAGAATGCTGCCGCTGCAAAAGCCATAAAATTAGAGAGTAATCTGATTCTGGTTTCCATGCAGAAAGCCTTTCTGCAATGATAACCAGAAATTAAGTCAAAAATTACAGGTAGTTAGATTTCGCGATTCAAATCCCACTGTTCCAGATAATCTGCAACACGACGCACAAACTGGCCGCCCAAAGCTCCGTCAACCACCCTGTGGTCGTAGCTGTGGCTTAGAAACATCATGTGGCGAATTGCAATAACATCTCCATATTCAGTTTCCAAAACCGCCGGTTTTTTGCGAATGGCACCAACGGCCATAATAGCAACTTGTGGCTGGTTGATAATTGGCGTTCCCATCACATTTCCAAAAGAACCAACGTTAGTAAGCGTATAAGTTCCACCCTGAATTTCATCCGGAGTTAATTTGTTTGATCTTGCCCGATTTGCAAGGTCGTTCACCGTTCTGGCCAAGCCCAGCAGGTTCATGGAATCTGCATTTTTTATTACCGGAACAATCAGATTTCCGCTTGGTTGCGCTGCTGCCATACCAATATTAATATTCTTGCGTTTCACAATTTTATCCCCGTCCACCGAAATATTAATCATCGGAAAATCCTTGATGGCCTTGGCTATGGCCTCTATAAAAATTGGAGTAAACGTAATATTTTCTCCCTCGCGTTTTTTGAAATTATTTTTAACTTTTTCGCGCCACATCACCAAATTGGTAACATCCGCTTCTACAAAACTGGTTACATGCGGGCTAACGCTTTTACTCATCACCATATGATCCGCAATCAGTTTGCGAACCCTGTCCATTTCCATAATTTCATCCCCTGCATTTAAGCTCACAACAGGAGCTTTAATTTCAACTTTTTGTACCGATTTAGATTCGGTAACTACAGGTGCAGATGCAGGAATAGCGGTTGGCGCAATGGAATTATTCCCGCGATTATTTACATATTCCAGGATGTCACTTTTAGTAACTCTGCCTTCTTTTCCTGTGCCGGGGATATTATCCAGTTCCGCCATCGAAATGCCTTCTGTTCTGGCAATGTTCATTACCAATGGAGAATAAAAACGATCCGAATGGTTGGTTGCCTGGGCAGGCTGGGCTGTCGGAGAAATTGCTTTTTCCAAAACTTGCGCGGCAACTTCAGGTGCGGGAGCAGAAACTACAGGAATTTCAGCCGGTTTTACAACGGCCGCAGAATCGCTGCTTTCAATCATGGCTACGGGTTCTCCCACTTTCACCACAGCACCATCCGCATAGAGTTTTTTTACCAGAATTCCGGCCTCAGTGCTCGGTATCTCACTATCCACCTTGTCTGTTGCAATCTCCACCAGTGGCTCATCTTTCTCCACTCTTTCACCTTCATTCTTCAACCACCGGATGATAGTGGCTTCTGCGATACTCTCACCCATTTTGGGCATCAGAATTGGTTTTTCAGCCATAAATTTAGTCTGCAAAAATCGTGTTTTTTTACGGGCCTACCAAACGAATTAACGCAAAGGATACTATCTGATAAATGAATCCGAATCTCCGGTCATGCCGAGCAATTTCATATAATTCTGTACCAAAGTTTGCTTTTCAATGGATTGTAATTCCGAATATGAAAAATGTAAATTGCGCAACATACGTCTTACAATTTCGAGATTATCACAGGGTTCATAAAAGCTTTCCTGTGGCTCTACTTTTATTGCAGTAAGAAATTCATCAATGTTTTTTTGCAGGAACACCTGACCCTTCGAATAAGGATTTACATAAAACAAACCCCTGCCATAATCGCTTCGATTTAACTGTCCTTTGGAATTGAAAGGTATATTTTGTTCCGGATTGAGTTCTTCGCAATATGCGAGCACAAAATGTTGCGGTAAATTCACTCCGAACACCGGAATACCCATTCTTTGCGCAATAATGCAATACAAATTACACAAGCTTATCGGGTTACCTCTTCTGGTATCAATTACTTTATTCAAAAAAGAATTTTCAGGTGAGTGATAATTCTCTGTATTGCCGCTTATACCATGCCTTTCAAACAAAATATGATTGAGTATCTGGATTTTGTCTATTGGATTTTGAGCGCTGTACATGGCCATCCAGGCATCTAATCGCACTTTTTCCAGGTAGGCATCCATGGATGCCTGATTGAGCCCCGGATAATGGATTCTGCAAACCAATGTACATCCCAAAAACAAATCCCGATCAGGTGAATTCAACCAGGCCAGAAAATCCTGTTCCAGTTGTTGTTTCTGAATATTGTGAATGATGGTTTCTATGCGAAAAGCCCTCAGTGGATCTTTATTCAGGGTCCAGTAATCTTCCAAAACCGGTACAATTTCCGGACCTTCGGAAAACAGCCTCTGCTCTACCATTTGGATAATATCTTCATCAGAATCATCCAAAAGATACAATATCGCTTCAATCTCAGACTTACTGAGCATGTATTTTCAAATTAAGTTGATAAGAGATAAAAAGTCAATCCGGAAGCCGGAAATCTCATTTTTTTCTGGTGCCCGGTTTTTTCGCTGCCGCCTTCTTTGCGGGTGCAGCTTTGTCTCCGGCCTTTTCAATAATGCTCAAAATTTCAGCCAAAGTAAGTTTCTCCGGGTCTGCATCTTTGGGTAAGGCTATATTTTTCTTTTTGTAAGAAACATATGGGCCATATCTGCCTTTCAAAATCTGGACATCTGCATTGTCATCAAAGGTTCTCAGAATTGCATTTTTATCACTTTCCTGCTTGGCTTTTATCAGATCTATTGCCTGAGCCAAGGTAAGCGAAGCTGCATCCGTACCACGGGGAATGGATACGAAAGCCGCACCAAACTTGATATATGGTCCAAAACGACCTTTGTTTACAGATAATGTTTCACCTTCAAATGTGCCAAGTTCGATTGGGAACTGTGGCGCATTCAGTGCTGTTTTCAGCATTTCCAAAGCTTCTGCCTCGCTTAGAGAAAGCAAGTCTGTACCTTTTGGAACTGAGAAGTACTTACCATTGTATTTTAAATATGGTCCAAAACGACCGGCTCCGGCAACAACTGGTTCACCTTCATGCACGGCTACTTCTTTCGGGAGTCCAAAAAGTTTAAGTGCTTCTTCCAAAGAAATGGTTTCAATGCTTTGTCCACGCTGCAAACTTGCAAACTGGGTTTCATCGCCCTCTTCTTTGGAACCTATCTGCACCAACGGACCAAATCGTCCAATGCGCACACTTACTGTTTTACCTGTTTTGGGATCTTTGCCCAAAATGCGCTCACCTGTCACGCGGGTTGCAGTTTCCGTGGTTTGCTCCACCATTTTATGAAATGGCTTGTAAAAACCTTCGAGCATTTTCTGCCAACTCTTATGTCCTTCTGCGATTTCGTCGAATTCCTTTTCTACACTAGCCGTAAAACCATAATCCATGATATCCGTAAAGTTCTGCGTCAGAAAATCCGTTACCAGCATTCCGATATCGGTTGGAAATAGTTTATTCTTTTCGTAACCGTAATTTTCTTCTTTAGTCTGGGATTGAATTTGGTTTTTTTCCAGCGTTAATACTTCAAAACTTCGCTTTTTCCCATCCCTGGATTCATTAACCACATAACCACGTTTTTGAACAGTGCTGATTGTTGGTGCATATGTGGATGGACGGCCTATTCCCAGTTCTTCCAACTGTTTTACCAAACTTGCTTCGGTGTAACGGGCAGCGGGCCTGCTATATTTTTGAGTTGCCTGAATCTGCTGCATTTTAAGCGATTCCCCTAAAGCCACCCGTGGCAATAATCCTGAGTTTTCCTCTTCGTCATCATCATCCCGGCTTTCCATATAGAGTTTTAGAAACCCATCAAATTTCACCACTTCACCCTGTGCCTCAAAGAGTTCTTTATTCTTATCATTTCCAATGGCAATAGTGGTTTTCTCCAGTTCAGCGCGGCTCATTTGAGAAGCCATCGCACGCTTCCAGATCAATTCGTACAGTTTCTTTTGTGCCGCGTCATCACCGGCTTCCAGATTTTCAAAGTAGGTAGGACGAATGGCTTCGTGCGCTTCCTGCGCTGATTCGGATTTTGTATTGTAATTGCGTGGGGAAGAGTAATTCGCACCAAACATACGTGTGATTTCATTTTTGGCGGAACCGATTGCCAATTGGCTCAGGTTCACAGAATCGGTACGCATGTAGGTGATATGTCCATTTTCATACAGTCTCTGTGCGAGTTGCATGGTTCTGCTCACATCATATCCCAGTTTGCGGCTAGCTTCCTGTTGTAGGGTGCTGGTTGTAAATGGTGGAGAAGGATTGCGAAAGGTTGGTTTTACTTCTATGTTACCCACTGTGAAGTTGGCGCCAATCAAAGCTTCCAGAAAAGAACGTGCGCCATCTCCATTATCCGGGCGCGACTTTGCTTCTGCTTTCAGGGTTTTACCTTCCAAAGTCTGAAAAGCACCATGAATACGATAATCAGATTTGGATTGGAAATCATTGATTTCCCTTTCTCTATCCACAACAAGTCTAACAGCTACACTTTGAACGCGACCCGCAGATAGCTGTGGTTTCACTTTTTTCCATAAAACTGGAGAAAGTTCATATCCCACAAGCCTGTCCAAAATTCTTCTGGCCTGCTGTGCATCCACCAGAAAATTATCAATTTTTCTGGGATTTTGAATGGCATTCAGAATTGCAGGTTTGGTAATTTCATTAAAAACGATACGGTGGGTAAGGGTATTTTTCAAGTCCAGAACATCCGCAAGGTGCCAACTGATGGCCTCTCCCTCGCGGTCTTCGTCCGTTGCTAACCACACTACCTCTGCCTGAGCAGCAAGTTTTTTTAATTCCTTTACCAGTTCCTTTTTATCGGAAGCTATTTCATATTTCGGAATAAATCCTTTTTCGATGTCAATAGCTCCATCGCCTTTGCTCAGGTCACGTATGTGACCCATGCTGGATTTAACAGTGAATCCGGCGCCGAGATATTTCTCTATGGTTTTTGCTTTGGCAGGCGACTCTACGATTACCAGGTTTTTAATCATTTATAAAAATCAGGGTGCAAAGGTAATCGGTTTGGTTATTTGACCTTCGGCTGTCTGAATTTTCACAAAATACAGAGCAGATACTGCCTGTTCCGGCCTGTGGATATCCATGGTTTGAATGCCGGCTGAAAGTGTACCCGAATGAATATTCGCCACTTTTCTCCCTGCCATATCATAAAGGTCAATTTCCACGTTGCCGGGCAATGCCAAATCCATTTCCAATGTTGCCTTTTCACCAGCAGGATTGGGGTATATTTCCGCGTTCAGCCTGGAATTCAGGTCTTTTACGCCGGCCATAAATGGGCTGATATTAATATTGTCAACGTATACCGGGTTGCCTTGTCCGCTAATTACATCTATTCGGAAAATAGCATTGGCGGAATTCGTAATTCCAAGGCTGCTTAGCGATGTAATTCCGAGTAATTTCCACTGGGTACTTCCAGATGGCACAAAATTGGAAGTTGCAGATGCACCCGAATAAGCCAAACCAGTTCCAGAACGCTCCAGAATTTGTGTAAAAGAATTTCCGCAATCTGTAGAAACGAATGCCCTTAGTATTTCACCGGATCCGGTGGATGAAGGCGCGTATGCCGCATAAAATGTAAACTTCAATCCGGCATTTGCCATGGCTGCAAGGTTTACCGGTGGCAATACAAACGAATAATTGGTGCCTATAGCATCTGCAATTGAAACCGGTGCTTTAAAGGAGCTAGTTCCGGTTCTCGCTGCAAGCTCGGTTACTACCCACGTTTTAGGGGAGACTGAGATAAATCCGCGCGCTGCCGGATCTGAAACTTCAAAACCCTCTTCAAAATTTGGATATAAGGTGGCATTGGGTGCAATTACTTCGATATATTCATCTACAGACTTGGTATTGGAGCCTGTGCCGTTCTGCACCAATAAAGAAACTTTGTACTTACCGGGTGTTTGATAAACTACTACCGGATTTGCATCTGTGCTGCTTGGAATAGAAGCACCTGTTAAAGTCCAACTCCTTGCTGTTACAGCAGCTTTACAACTAATATCATAAAATGTTACGGGAATTCCGGCACATACTATTTTGTGGCTGGACGAAAAGTTGGCAATTGGAGCTGTGCTGCTCAGTGTAACCCCAGTTGCAAGCAGGTTGGACGCAGATACATTTCCATTTCTTGGGAATTGTGCCAAAAAGCCATGCATTCTGGTTTTTTGGTTTAAAGAAAACATGGCCATACAATTTCCATCGGAATAATCCATGTAATCTTCCCACATATCCGCCAAATCCGGACCATCGTTATGGCAGGAATTTCCGTTTGCGGGACAATTGGCATTGGTAAAAGCACCATCTACCGGGGGGGTATCATCACATAAATCACCGCCGTTGCAACCATCCTGAAAGGTATGGTAGAGACCTAGCCAGTGACCAATTTCATGGGTAAGCGTGCGACCGCTATCGGATTGTGAAGCTGTACCAATTGTACCCACGCGATCGTGGCGAATTACAATGCCATCTGTGGAGGTTTGCCCCATCCACGGAAATTGGGCATATCCAAGGATAGTGCCGTTTCCCGAACTTTTAATAGATGAAACCACCCATATATTCAGGTATTTTCTGTAATTCCATTGAATAAGTGCTTTCACTTCCTGGGAACTCTGATCTACTTCCACTCCCAAAGGAGAGTAAACTCTGTTGATTCCTTCTGTGCAATTCCCGTTCGGGTCGATGGATGCGAGTACAAATTGTATTTGGCAATCTGCAGCTATCGATGTGAAGGCTGCGCGAATTTTAGATTTATTGCTGTTTTGAAGGCTAAAATCCGCATTGAGCACACGAATTTGATCGAGCAACTGCTCCCTGCTAATATTTTCCGCGCCATTGGTATGGATTACGTGAAATACAACAGGAATGTTATAAACTGCGGCTCTGGACTGAGGGGTTGTAGCAAATTGTTTTGCCCTTTCGTTAAATTCCTTTTCGTTTTGTGCATACTCAGGGTGTTTTTTAAGCTGATCTGCATAATAAGAGTCTGTTCCGCAGGAATGCTGCGAAAACAACCTGACTTGAAACAGGAATACTGTGGCGAAAACGGCTATTTTGGCTAATTTCATTATTTCTGCAAAGTTCGTGATTTTTCATTATTAGATGGAGTGACTTAAGTCTTGTTTACACGAATATGATATTCTAAAGCGCTGAATTCGGGAAAAACGCATCGCGGATGTGAATAAGTTTCCGAAGATGGGGCTGCATCATAATAGCAATAACATCAAATCTAAATGGTCTGTCGATTTGCATTTTTTCCATATATGCGCTGGCAGCGGTCAGCATAAACCTTTGTTTGCGTTGGTCTACAGCCAGTTCGGGGTAAGCATAACCTTCGTTACTTCTGGTTTTCACTTCAACAAAAATTAACCTGTGGTTTATTGTAGCAATGATGTCTATTTCCAGGCGATGGTGGCGCCAATTGACTTCAAGAATTTCATATCCCTGCAACTTCAACCATTGAAGCGCATAATTTTCTCCTGCTATTCCGGTTTCCCGTTTACCCACCGCTACAAAGTTGCCAATATTTCTGTCAATATTACACCAGAATAGCACCTAATTTTGCACCTTTAAATGCAGGATTGCAAGTTGCAGGATTTAGGGTCCATGCCTTACAGGGAAGCCTGGGACAGGCAGTTGAAACTCTTTCATCAAAAAATAGAAAACAAGAAAAATGGAGTTCCCGTTACGCATGATCTCCTTTTTGTGGAACATCCCCATGTTTACACTTTTGGCAAGAGTGCTGAAAAAAACAATATGCTTGCAACCCCGGAAATGTTGCGAAACATTGGTGCCGAAGTTTATGAAATTGAGCGCGGAGGAGATATCACTTATCATGGACCGGGGCAATTGGTTGTTTACCCCATATTTGACCTGGAACAGCTGCAAATGGGCGTAAAATCGTTTGTGCAGGCTGTAGAAATGAGCATTATTCAAACTTTAAAAACGTTTGAAATAGATGCGGTAGCCCTCGATGACCGTATTGGGGTATGGATGGATGTTGGCGGAAAAAGAGAACGAAAAATTGCAGCGATCGGAATTAAATGCAGCAGGTTTGTAACCATGCACGGGTTGGCCATGAACGTAAATACGGATCTTTCCATGTTTGGAAATATTGTGCCTTGTGGCATACCGGATAAAGAAGTTACGAGCATGAAAAAAGAGTTAAACCGACAAATTGACATGGAAGTGGTGAAAAATGAAATGGGCAAACAATTTGCACATATATTTGGACTAAAATATTAAATATGAATCGCAACAATATCATTCTGATCGTGATCGCCGGGCTCATTGCAATTTTGTTTTTCGTGGGCTGTGGCAGTTATAACGGGCTGGTTTCAAAAGATGAAAATGTAAAACAGGCATTTGGGAATGTGCAGGCTGCATACCAGCGCCGGGCTGATCTGATTCCCGGATTAATACGCACCGTACAGGAAGCTGCTAAAAACGAAAGAGGCATTTTGGAAGCCGTGACCAAAGCGCGCGCCGGAATTGTAGACGCAAAAAAAGACATTGAAAACGCAACTACTCCTCAGCAAATAGAAGCTGCAAATCAAAAAATAAATAGTGCTTTAACCATTGCAGTAGAAGCATATCCACAAGTGAGAAGTACGGAAGCATTTCTGAGTTTTCAGGGTTCATTAACAGAAACTGAAAATATTATTTACACCAAACGTGGCGACTATAACCTTGCAGTGAAAGAATTGAACGTAGCTGTACGCAAATTCCCGGGCAATATTTTCGCCGGAATGTTTGGATTCAAAGTAAAAGACGAATTCAAAGCAAAAGAAGGTTCAGAAAATGCACCGAATTATGACAACCTTTGGGATAAAGGTAAAAACTGATTAAACCATGTTTGGTTTCTTTAGAAAACCGCAACTTCCCAGGGATGTAGAACAAAAGATCATTCAACAGATCCGTGAAGCCGAAAGTGGCACCAGTGCAGAGATTCGTGTACATTTAAACGGGCCTCTGAAAGGTAAAACTCCGCTAGAGATGGCGCAGTTAACCTTTAAAAAACAAGGGATGCATCTTACTGAATTGCGCAATGGCGTATTAATATTTGTCTCACTTAAAGACCGGCAATTTGCAATTGTTGGAGACAGTGGCATTCACCAATGTGTTACAGATGCGTTTTGGAATGAAGTTAAAAGTGAGATGGAACAATTATTCCGAAATCAAGGCCCGGGCGAGGCTATTTGCCATGGAGTGAAACGTGCAGGGGAGAAATTAAAGCAATATTTTCCTGCGGGAAATGTAAATCCAAATGAATTATCAGATGAAATTTCGCGCAGTTAATTTTTTATTATTCTTATTATTTTTCACTTGTGGACTCCAAGCCCAGAATGTAGAACAGGAAGACAAGGTATCGCGACGCGAGGTACCAAATTATGTGGGTTTGGTAAATGATTTTGCGGAAGTTTTGGATAATTCCTCCCGCCAAAATCTGGAACAAAAACTGCGAAATTATGAGGACAGCACGAGCACCCAAATTGTAATTGTAATTGAAAAAAGTTTGGAAGGACGTGCGCAGTTTGAACGCAGTATGGACTTTGCCCGAGGTTGGAAAATGGGCAGCAAGGAGAACAACAACGGTGTGCTTATTTATCTGGCCATGGATGAAAGAAAGATCAGCATACGCAATTCCAATGAGGTAATGGGAAGATTAACCGGTTCAGAAACGGAAGCGATTATTCGCGAAATAATGGCGCCGGAAATGCGCAATGGAAATATTTACGGGGCATTGGACAAAGCAACGGATGCAGTAATCTTAGCCATTGCAGGACAATTTCATCCAGGGAAGAAAAAAGGAAAAGATTTAGTACCAGGTTGGGTATTTTTTCTCATAGTTTTTCTGGTGATTTCTATCATCGGATTTATAAATAATAGAAGATTCGGACGCGGTTACCGTGGTGGAGGCGCCTTTTGGTTCCCCGGTTCCTGGGGCGGTGGTAGCTGGGGTGGCGGAGGATTTGGTGGCGGCGGCGGTGGCTCGGGCTGGGGTGGTATGGGCGGCGGTGGCGGTTTTGACGGCGGCGGCGCAGATGGTGGATGGTAATTCAATCCACGTTGGTTACCGATTATTTATTTGATTTTCATTTCTGAATTCTTATTCTAATAATTCATTTAGAATCTCAATTTTAATTTATTTCATTTCTGAATTTCAATATTTGATGTTCTAAATTTTATTCATTTCGGTTTGTCATTTATTTTGCGCGCAGACGCCGCAAAATAATCGCCAAACCGTTCGCGCGCTATTGCGCGCTATTGAAATTCAACCCCTTCGGGGTTGTAACAGCCACATTGCCAACATTTTTATTGAAATTGCAAATAAAGTGGTGCAAAGTATAAATTGAAATTTGTGGTGGGGATCAAATAGCCTGTTATTTTTATTCGTAATAAACGATGGATTTTATTTGTGCTCAAATACAAATATTCCATTCAAATTCCTCTTCCCATCCTTTTGATTCAACTGTATTTGATTGATTTCATGTCCGCATTCGGTGTGCTTTGGTTCATTGAATCGTATTTTATAATTTACAAGAAGTGAATCTGTTTTTCCTGCGGGCCATCGTATAAAATAATTCTGAATTCCTTTG
>JAGXTF010000061.1 GCA_018333525.1 Bacteroidota bacterium
TTAATGATCAGGGGCTGGCCATTGTCAATAATATGCTTTCTGAAGCCTTTGGGAGCCCGCGGACCGACAAGGGTTCTGTCGCCTTTTTCATATGAATATCGGTCTTCAATTAAATTGGTCGCGCGATCGTAAGTAACAATATCGATTACCTGGGCTTTAAAGATTTCGCGAATCTTTTCACCCACCAGTTCAAAGATTTCGTTGATACCGAGTTTCCTGGAAAGGCCGGTAAGAACGCTGTTAATAAGTGCAAGTTCGTCGTTGCGTTGTTCGAGCTGCCACTTTAATTCCTCTACTGACTCACTGCTATTCTGTGCTGTTTTCATGCATTGGAAGATAGCCTGGTAGTGGTTTTCACCAAAACCTGCGATGATCAGGGTCAAGGGATGTTCATAAGGGTAAAAACTTCTGGGGCCATTCTAAAGGCAAAACCCGTATTTTATCTCGGGAATCCCGTGAAAATGAATGAACCTTAAACACAAATCTATAAGTTTTTCCTATTTGTTGGCGTATTTCTTCGAAAGTATTTGAACATGCGATTGTCGGCAATAAAAATTGAAATTATGATTTTGGATGGTCCGAAAAGAAGGGCAGCTTCCAAAATGTTTAAACCATGTTTAAACCGAGGTTCAACAAACAAAGCTCTCAGTTTTCTGAAAACCTTGTCTTGATTGAGGCGGTATGGCGAGATTAATTGCATTGATCTCGGGGTGGGGTGGCCTCAACGAAAAGCCTCAAATCGCTGCGCGATAATGGGGCTTTTTTTTATGGTGGATGTTCAAGCCAATAATGACAAACATTGACTGGGCAAGCGATTTCAACACATTTAAGATCTTAAAACAGAGGCTCCATTATCTGTGGAGGTTGTACCTTCAAGCCACAGGTTGAATTGAGCGTATCAATAAAATATTTTACCAATTCAGGTGAGTATAATTCATCATGCTGGTGCATAAAAAAATACAGTTTTTGCAACCCCTGATCCAGCCATTTTTGTATTCGCAACACCCATGCATCTATGCGTGTGTAATCGGTTGGATGCAGGCCGTTACCAACAAACCTGATAAAGGCCTGAGGTATGGTAAGGCGCATGTGAACCATGTCCCTTCTACCCGCTGTATCCGTTATAATACTGCCAGTATTTGTTTCTTGCATGAGCTTATAAATTATATCTGCATTTTCCTTCAAATTCCAGTCATCGTGGCGCAATTCCAGAAAAAATTGCTGGTCCGTTGGCATTGATAAAATAAATTCTGAAATGGTGTCCAATGATTTTTTACCCATTTGCGGATGGGGCATTAAAAACATTGGCCCAAATTTTTCTTTCAGTCCACTCATGGCAGCAAGATAATTATCTACCAGGGGCTTGGTATCTTTTAGTCGCTTCAGGTGTGTAATGGTTTGGGGAAACTTGGAAACAAATAAAAAATTGGCAGGGGTTACGTTATACCAATTTTCCACAACAGATTTTGAGGGTGTGTTGTAAAAAGTGCTGTTTAGTTCAATACTGTTAAACTGGCGTGAATACAATTCTAAAAACTGAGAGTCTTTGGTGCCTTTTGGATAGAGTTTCCCAATCCAGTCCTTCCTTCCCCATTTGGCACAACCCACATAGATTTCCGCATGGGTTGCCTGTTTTTTAAGAGCACTTTTGGTATCGGCATGGTCGGCCGGCAGACTTAGATCCGTTGCTCCAAGAAGGTCCGGATTGATTTTCCCAAATTCCATATGTTTAAAGAATGGTGCAAATTAGTAAAAAATAAACTTACCAGGCAATTTGCATCTCCTTTACTGCACAGTACCTTTTGTTGTTTTAGGTCTAATTTGATAATATAATTGCCAAAAATATATCATTTATTTAAGTAAATTTGAATGCTTGAATGAAAGTTCATGGATCGCAAAATTGTACATATTGACCTGGATACCTTTTTTGTATCTGTGGAAAGGCTCATAAACCCCGCACTTAACGGAAAGCCTGTATTGGTGGGTGGCAGCAGTGACCGCGGGGTAGTTGCGGCATGCAGTTATGAAGCAAGGGCGTTTGGGATTCATTCTGCCATGCCAATGAAAATGGCAAGACAGCTTTGTCCGGAAGCAATTTTGGTAAGGGGGGATACTGCCGAATACAGCAAATTTTCTAATAATATTACTGAAATTATCCATGAAAATGTACCGGTATATGAAAAGACCTCTATTGATGAATTTTATATCGATTTTACCGGAATGGACCGCTTTTTTGGCTGCTATAAAATAGCCACCGAACTGCGGCAAAAGATTATGAAAGAAACCGGTTTGCCAATTTCATTTGCCATGTCTACCAATAAAACGGTTTCCAAAGTTGGCACGGGAGAGGCAAAACCCAACGGGCAAAAAGAAATTTTGGCGGGCGGTGAAAAGGAATTTCTGGCTCCCTTGTCTATTCGCAAAATTCCCATGGTGGGCACCAAAACGTATCAGCTTTTGCGCGGCATGGGCGTATTATGGATAAAAACACTGCAGGAAATGCCCTGTGAATTGATGCAGCAGGTTTTGGGCGACAATGGGAACCTGTTGTGGAGAAAAGCTAATGGAATCGACAACTCCCCGGTAATACCATATTCTGAAAGAAAATCAATTTCTACAGAACGCACCTTTGATAAAGATACCATTGACATTAAAGGACTGAAAGGGGTTATGACCGGAATGACAGAAAAACTGGCTTACCAATTGCGCAATGAAAACAAATTAACGGCTTGTGTAACGGTAAAAATCCGCTACTCAGATTTTAATACATTTACGATGCAGGCCTGCATCCCATATACTTCCCTGGACCATGTGCTTATAGAAAAAGTAAATGGATTATTTGATAAATTATACCAAAAAAGAATGCTCATTCGCTTGGTGGGAATTAAATTTAGTCACCTGGTACAGGGCAGCCATCAGTTTGATATGTTTGAAGACAATGTGGAGCAAATTCAATTGTACCACGCCATGGATAAATTGCGCAAACGCTATGGACGAGATGCGGTAAGTCGCGCAGTGGGTATGGATTACAAAATGTACGGTATGAACCCGTTTAATGGCAAAGAATCCATTAAATAATTGATGCAATGCTATTAAATTGTCATACCTATTATAGTTTTTGTTATGGATTATTTTCAATTGAAAGATTGTTTTATGAAATTGAAAAAAAAGGATATGATGCATTTGTTTTAACCGATATTAACAATACTTCTGCCTGTTTGGAAACCATTCGCCGATGTAAAATGAAAGGTTATACGGCACGCGTGGGTATTGATTTTCGCAACAATTACCAACAGGTGTACGTAGGAATTGCGCGTAACAATGAAGGATTTATGGAATTAAATCAACATTTATCGATGCACCTTCATCAGAATATGGATTTCAATCCCATCGCACCTAAATTTAATCAGGTTTATATCATTTATCCTTTAACGGTTTATAAGGGCTGGAAATTGGAGGACAATGAATTTGTTGGTGTATCGCCAAAACAACTTTCGCATTTATCTTTTTTACAATCTAAAATTCCTACCCATAAATTGGTGGTATTGCAAACCGCAACATTTACCAAAGGTATACTTCAACTTAATTCCCATAAATTATTACGCGCCATAGATACCAATTCCCTGCTTAGCAAATTGCCACAAGACCAGCTTGCTTCAGCAGACGATATCTTACCAGAAAAAGCAGAGTTGGAAAAGTGTTTTTCCTCTTACCCGCATATTCTCAAAAATACAAAATTTATTTTGGATGATTGCGCTATTGATTTTGAATTCGGAAAATTATCCAATAAAAATTTAAAGCACTACACCGGATCTGCATCGGAAGATAGCGAACTATTGCGAAGTGAATGCATGAAAAATTTGCATTATCGCTATACCAAACCGGGACCGATAGTGATGCAAAGAATAGAAAAAGAACTGGAAGTAATTACACAATTAAATTTTTCTTCGTATTATTTAATTAACTGGGATATTGTTCGGTATGCGCAGCACAAAGATTATTATTATGTGGGACGAGGCAGTGGTGCCAATAGTATTGTGGCATACCTGCTTCGCATTACCGATGTGGACCCCGTTGAACTGGATCTTTATTTTGAAAGATTTATAAATATTTACAGGAATAATGCACCTGATTTTGACATGGATTTTTCGTGGACAGACCGCGATGACATAACAAGATATATTTTTGAACGACATGGAAAAGAAAGAACTGCATTGCTTGGCGCATACAACACATTTCAAGACAATGCAATAATCCGCGAACTCGGAAAGGTGTTTGGTCTGCCGCCGGCAGAAATAGAACGGTTGCAGCATGCAAACAGATACCGGGATATAGATGAGATCGGAAAACGAATACTGAAATATGGCACATTGCTAAAGGGCTTTCCCAATCATTTAAGTATTCATTCCAGTGGTATTATTATTTCTGAGGCCCCTATTACTGCATATTCAGCTACCAATATGCCGCCCAAGGGTTATCCTACCACCCAGTTTAGCATGATGGAGGCAGAGGATATAGGCTTGTACAAATTTGATATTCTGAGTCAGCGCGGATTGGGAAAAATAAAAGACACGCTTGGAATTGTAAAAGAAAACAAGAATGTGGACATTGACATCCACAATATTTCTGCATTTAAACACGATGAAAAAATAAAAGAAATGTTGCGCATTGGCAATACTATTGGCTGCTTTTATGTAGAATCTCCAGCCATGCGCATGTTACTGGCCAAATTACGCGCTGACGATTATCTGAGGCTGGTTGCAGCGAGTTCCATTATTCGCCCTGGGGTATCTAAAAGTGGCATGATGCGTGAATATATTATTCGATTTCGCAACGAAGATTTGCGAAAAAAAGCGCGCGAAGAAATACCTGAATTATACAGTTTACTGGAAGAGACTTATGGTGTAATGGTATACCAGGAAGATGTAATTAAAATAGCACATTATTTTGCAGGTTTAACGCTTGCTGAGGCAGATTATCTGCGCAGAGGCATGTCATGGAAATTCAAGCAGCGAAATGAATTCAGTCAGGTGCGCGAAAAATTTTTTAGCAATTGTTTGGAAAAAGGATATTCCATTAAGTTAATTACTGATATCTGGAATCAAATTGAAAGTTTCGCCAATTTTGCATTTTCAAAGGGGCACTCTGCAAGTTACGCAGTGGAAAGTTATCAGGCTTTGTTTCTAAAGGCCTGGTTTCCTCTTGAATATATGGTAGCAACTCTAAATAATGGAGGTGGTTTTTACCGGAAGGAATTGTATATCCACGAAGCCAGAATGCAGGGGGCAATTATCAAACACCCATGCATCAATAACAGCAATGCAATGTCCAATATTAAAGGGAATATCATTTATCTGGGATTGGCAATGATTGGTGAACTTGAACAACAAATGATTCAAAGGATTATTGCCGAACGAAATCAAAATGGATTATTCAAAAGCCTTTCCGATTTTGTGAACCGGATACCTGTTTCCATTGAACAGATGCGAATTCTCATTCGCGCAGGCGCATTCGCATTCACAGAAAGAAATAAAAAGGAATTGCTTTGGGATATCCATGCCATTTTACGCCCTGCCAAGGTAAAAACACCTGAAAAAGAATTGTTTGAAAAAGAGATAAAACAATGGAAGCTCCCTGCCCTTATGCAATCGCAAACTGATGATGCATTTGAAGAAATAGAAATGTTGGGATTTTCTCTTATTTCACCATTTCAACTATTAAAAAATGAAATCCCAAGTAAGATGAAAGCTTCTGATCTGGTAAATTTCAAAAACCAGAAAATAACTATTGTTGGGTATTTTGTCCATGCAAAAAGAACAAGTACCTCGAAAGGAGAAAAAATGTATTTTGGTACATTTATTGATACCGATGGACATTGGATAGACACAGTTCATTTTCCTGAGAGCGCTGATCATTCCCCCTTTACCGGTCCGGGATGTTACACAATAACAGGTAAAGTAAAAGAGGAATATGATTTTATTTCTGTTGAAGTAGAACAAATGAAACATTTACCTGTGATGGACAGGGATGAGTTATAGCTCAAAATCATATTTTTTATTATAAAAAATACCGAAACCTAGATTACTATCAGGCAAGGGTGCGGATAAAATATATTGTATTCTCCCGTCCTGGATAAAATTTACAACTTGAGCGACCAATGTTTCTGAAATCTATGCAATTGTGGTTTCGGGCTATGGGTAGCCAATTTTTAAGGTAAATGATTAAATTAATAATGAGGTTGCAATAACGCGTCAAGCTCATGTATAAAATATGCTATTTTATTTACAGACTCAACTAAGAATGACTTGTCTTTTATATCTATCTCATAGCAAATTCTCTTTGATCCTTGAGTTTCTTTTAAATGAATAATACCCGTCTTTTCTAAATGTTTTATTGAACCTAATCTTTTCAGATATTTAGAATCAGAACAAATAATTCCCTCATTATGCACTATACAATTTCTCAATTCTGTAAAATGAATCATGAATTCAAAATTAGAACAAATGCTAATGTCCGGTTCATTAATAACTTGTTGTAATTTTTCTATGTAGTTACCAGATCTGGTTTTTATTGATGTATTTTTAGTTTTGAAATGGTCACTTATTCGAGTCAAATATTTTTCAAAAAAAGACTGCATTTGAATGATTAACGAATATCTAAATCTTTGGGTAAATTCTTCATTATAGAAATTTTCATCAATCAAATCATCTTGCAATACGTCAAAATAACTTTGATGATAATCTTCTATACTTTGTCTAATTGGATCATCATTGGGTATTAATTCTAGTTCTTCAAAATTTTTACCAATTTCTTTTCCTTTTAGTGAAAAGTAGTCTTCCACATATTCAATATAATCCAATAAAAGTTTCAATTCAAAATCAATAAATTGAATCATGCTTGATTTTCCAGTTTTTCTTGACATATTTGATTTTCTTGAAATGTTCTTTTTAAGCTAAAAATAACTTCACTCTTTGTCAATGATTTATAACTTGGCGATAATGCTGAATTATTTGTACTTCATGCCCATGTGAATATTTAGCTCCGTTGTTCATGGGCTTTTTTCATTGCCTCAATTATTATTTTTCATTTTTAATGTTATATCACCTATGTTATAGCAATAAACTGATGCCGGTAAAAATGTGAATGATACACTATCTAATTCTTTTATACCTGCTTGGTCTATTGAGGTAACTAATGCTTTTTGAAAATTATTGCTTTTGCAAAATTGAATTAAACTTTTTAACTCGTTTGGTTTTTCAAAATAGCGATTACTCCATTTTACTTCTACTCCCCAAACTGGTTTATATTTTTTATCATCAACTAAAACCAAATCGACCTCCCCCTCTAATCTACCGTCTTTCCAACGAGCATATGTTAAATCTAATTTTTCGCGGTGCATCCATTGAGATAGAACTGCTGTCTCAACCATATTGCCCATTTCATTGTCTGTTTCGGTTATTGGTGAAAATAGAGCTGTTCGTAAGGATGGATTTGTTAGGTATACCTTAAAGCTTGTCACACGTTTTAAGCGTTTGGCATTAACATCAACTCTGTTCAATACTTTGATTAAAAATGCAGACTCCAAATATTCCAAGTACTTTTTCAATGTGTCTTTTTGAATACCGCTTTCCTGGCTCATTTTTTCATAGGAAAATTCGTTACCTGAATTGTAAGCTATATATGTAAAAAAACGGTTTAATTCCTGGACATCTTTTATGCCATATAAACTGGGTAAGTCTCTCAATAAAACCTTGTCTACGATATCGTTTTTTACATATCTTCCCATATCCATTTGTATTTTTTCACTCAAAACAACTTCAGGATAACCCCCAAAATTTAGATAATGAATAAATTCTCGATTTAAGGCTTTTATATCATGTGTAAGGCAATATGATAGTTGGCTGTTGCCATAGTTTATTTTTCCATCATAAATCAGATGATTCATGCTTTTAAGATGTATATATTCTTGAAACGTAAGGGGTGGTAACATGAAATCAGTAAATCTTCCAGCTCCACTTTCTGTGCTATGCCACCTTAAAGCCGCTGCAGCTGAGCCAGATACAATAAATTTGGTTTCAGGGTAGGAATCAACAAGTACTTTTAAATGTCGTTCCCAATCTTTTAAGTATTGTATCTCATCAAAAAAGACATAACACCCTTTTAAGTTGTTCAGACTTAGCGATTGTTTACATAAACTTAAAATCTCGTCTAAGCTTAAATGTACATAAATAGGATTATCAATACCAACAAAGAAAATTCTCTGCGGATTTACATTCTCAGTAATGAGTTGTTGTATACTATGAAATAGCATTACGGTTTTACCCACACGGCGTGGCCCCATGAGCACAAGTGCTCTGCGAATGTTCTTTTCAATTACGTAGGGATAGAATAGGTCAAAATACAAACGTTTTGCCATTGAACTATAGGTCTCAGGTATTTGTTTGTTAACCCACCAAGGATTTTCGTAACGCAACCTTTCAATTATTTTTTCCGTTGGAATTAGGCTGAAGCCGTTCATAAAATACCATTATTGGTACAAATATAGCGATAATAAGAAGATTACAAACACTCTATTATGACATTTTTGCAAAATTTAGACAAATATTATTTTATACTTCATCTATTTTGACGGATGTTAATCTACGTCTAAAAGATAACAGGCGCGACGCAATAAGTCCAGTCCCTATAAAAAAGACCAAGTTATTATCTCAATAAAATGTTTGACCTATGTTTGACCCGGGTTTAAAAAAACAAGGCTCTCAGTTTCCTGAAAGCCTTGTCCTGATTGAGTCGGGATGGCGAGATTCGAACTCACGACCCCTTGCACCCCATGCGTGAATTTAACTTTTTGATATTCTTAGGGTTGCATTATATATTGTTGATATTATATTACTTATAAATATTTCGCTTAGATATGTTTCGGGATAATTTGGTTTTTTTAGGTCAAATGTTTGAACTATGTTTGAACCGGTATTTGCCATGTCATCATCACTCAAAGTCATACTATTCAAGGGGAAGGTATTAAGTAACGGAGAGCATCCCATCTTAATTCGGGTCATCAAAGATAGAAAATCTTCTTATTTATCAATAGGAGCCTCTAGCACATTCAAGAATTGGGATAAGGGAGCCGGGCTTCCCAAAAAAAGCCATCCGGACTTCAAGCACCTTGTCCTTCTCATTGATACTAAAAGAGCTGAGGCCAGTTCACTATTGTTTGGAGTCAAGACCGAAGGAATCGACATCTCGGCTCACGAAATAAAAGACAAAATCAAAGCTGTACCAATAAAGGCCAGCATGACAGTTGGTAAATACTTCGATGAATTCATTGAAAGAATGGAAAATGCAAATCGGATCGGGTATGCCGATGCTTTCCGATATACCAAAAACAGCATTATGAATTACAGAGATGGGTCCGATTTCAGTTTTGGTGAAGTTACAACCAGCTTTTTGGTGAAATACGAGGAATACCTGGACGGTCGAGACCTTGCTCCTAACACCATATTTCTGTACATGCGGACATTTAAAACACTGATCAACTATGCCCGCAAAGATGGAATCGTAAAAAAAGAGTATGATCCATTTGAAGGGATCAGCTTTGCAAAATACCGGAGAGTAAAGACCAGAAAACGTGCTCTGCCAAAAGAAACCATACTGAAAATTATGAATTTGGGATTAACACCAGAAAGCCACCTTTACAATTACTGGAATTTTTTTCGTTTCAGTTATTTGTGTTGGGGGATGAATTTTATTGATACTGCATACTTAAAATGGGAAGATATTCATGGAGACACGCTTGTTTATACCCGTCAAAAAACCGGGGATGAATTCAATATTTTACTTGCTCCTCAAGCACATGAAATTTTGGAATATTACCGTAAAGCCAAGCTGAATCCCAAGGCTCCTTACGTGTTTCCAATTTTCAATGAAACGCACATTACAGCAAAAAGTAAAAGTTACCGTGCTAAAAAAGTATTAAAACAATACAATGACGCTTTGAAAGAAATTGGCGAAATGATTGGTATCACAACGAAATTAACCTCATATGTAGCCCGGCATTCTTTTGCTAATGTTTTGCGTCAAAATGGTGTGTCCACGACAATAATTAAAGATGCAATGGGCCATGAAAGCGAGGCCATGACTGAGGTTTATACATCGCAATTAGACGCCAGCATTTTAGGAAATACAATAAATAATTCGCTACTATAATTTAATAAATGGAGGATATTAATAATTATTCAGAGTTTACCGAGGAACGGTACAAGGCACTTTATGATCGAATTTATTCACAACAGGAAAAATTCATTTCTGAATGGACAGAAAATTCACGTGATAGGGAGAAAGGTTTTGAATACAGCAAAATTATGTTTGCTGCTTTTCTCTCATTGAAAGTAGAGGAAGGTCTAAAGGAGGCTATTGAATCTTTTGATTCCTCTTACCCCCTTTGGCTTTCAATGCCAAGCCTAATGGAATCAATTGAACCAATTAGGTTGAAGATGCTAGAGAAGTATTATCAATCTGAAGTCCCTCAACCGTTGGATATAAAAATAAAAACAGTTGAAAGGTATAGATTATTCGGATTTATCCCTTGGTTGCCTAAGGTAAAGGAGGTTTATGATCATGGAGAATTGATTCAACGCAAATTTTATAAGCTTGATTTCAGTAAAGCGAAATTAGAAGCTCTGGGAAATGCAAAAACAAAACAGGAGAAGGACGAAATTGGAATGACGCTTTATAGTTTGGAACGAACGGAGGGTGTTAAGCCACTGGAAATCACAGGGATGTCGATCAGCGGGGAACCAACGCGAAAGAGACTTTTTCACGCTATTGTAAAGTACCGAGCCATTCATGATTATTTCAATCACTTGCGTGTGTCGGATTCATCCAACTATAAGAAATTAACCGCACTTTATAGAGAAGCCGTAGAAATCGATAATCAGGTCGTTACCGAGCCAGAAGTTACTGAATCACAAATCCCAGAAGAAACCAGTGCTTTGGAAAACATAGAAACCAGTAAGAAAAGGCAGGCCATCGCCTATTATTACCTTCTGACAGCTGGTGGGGTTAAGGGGTTACTTTCCAATAAATCAGAATTTGCTAGATTTATTGCCTTCATGTCAGGTTACGATCTTCAAGCCGATGGGAAAGCCAAGAATATCTATAACACATCCTTCTATCGCATCGTAAAACTACTCTTTGGGAAGAAAACTACGAGTTTCAATACTTCCGACCTCGATGCTGTTGTCCAAAGTTTCCAAAAACTCGATCAGGGAGATAATTCATTGTTAGCCAAGGCGATTGAGCAACTAGAAAAGGACAAAGAGGCCTAAGAGAACCGAAAGTTGGGATATCCCAACTTGCTCCCAGGGGGTATCCCAACCCTAAAAATCACTAAAAGATTTGCGACGAACATTAATCGCAAATCGCATGAATGACGTAATCGTAATCAGTAAAGAAGAACTCGGCCGAATGATCCGATCTTCTCTTAAAGAAGTATTGTCCGAGGAGAAAGGGACACAAAACAAACCTAATGATGAGTTCCTTGACCTTCAAGAAGCCGCCGAGTTCCTGAAACTCAAAGTCACTACCATTTATGGTTACACCTCACAAAGCCAAATCCCTTTTATAAAGAGGGGTAAGAAGCTCTATTTTGAAAAGAGCAAGCTGGAAGCCTGGTTGAAAGAGGGAAAGCAAGAGTCTATTAGCGAGATCAGAAAACGTTTGGGAGGGCAGTAAGATGTTAAGCTATGATGATGCAAGCCTGCTGCTGTCAGAAACTATTGACCAACTCCAGGAGGAACTCCGGAACTATGCCGCAAAACCAGATGCTAAGCCCGGCTTCGTTGAGAAGCAAAACAAGTTAATCGCCAACCTCACCGCTGCATATAACGGAATTCAAATTCCGGACGCGGATGTGTGGCAAGTATTAGGAAAAAAGATGAGTGAGATGCGGCGAATTGATCCATATCTGCAAGGTTTTACTGTGTTTATTACAGAAAAACCAACTGGATACGTGGCTAGAATAGATCTAAACCTGTGCGCTTTATGAACGGCATGAAAGTATTTACTCCAGTGGGTTTGCCCAACAAACCAAGTGTGGTGAACAGAGTTGTTGAATTGCCAGTGGCATCAAACAACCCTCAACCGGCGGTAGAAAACCTATTTACACTTAAACCTGCAAATGAATGGATAGACCTTGCCAAGAATCAGCCAATGCCGAACATGTTGTTTGGCCCTTTATGGCACGAAGGTGAGCTATGTATCCTTACCGCCGATACGAATATTGGTAAGTCAATCCTGGGGGTGCAAATCGCTGACTGTATCACAAAAGATATTGGAAGCTACTATCTTCCTTTCAGGGCGCAGCCGCAAGCAGTTATTTACGGTGACTTTGAACTAAGCTATAAGCAATTTGAAAATCGCTATTCTGCTGAATATCAGAACCATTATAAATTTTCAGACCGTTTCTACCGATTAGAGATAAATCCCGACTTCTCTCAGCTCTCAGATTTCAACGAGCAATTGATGGTGAATTTAGAATTGCTTATAGAGCAAACCGGCGCCAGAATAGTTATCATAGATAATTTGACGTTTCTGCGCACGCAGTCAATGGACACGGCTAAGGAGGCTCTGCCACTGATGCAGAGGCTTAAGGCACTGAAAACAAAGCACGGATTGTCTATGCTGGTGCTTGCACATACACCGAAAAGATCCTTGTACAATCCGTTGACAAGAAACGATATCGCCGGTAGCAAACACCTGGCAAACTTCGCCGATAGCATTTTCGCCATCGGTGAAAGTGCCATTGACAAATCTTGTCGCTACATAAAGCAGCTAAAGGCACGGGCAACAGAGATCGTGTTTGATGCTGAGAATGTCTTGGAATGCAGGATTGTCAAGGATTTCAACTTTCTAAAATTTGAATTTACCGGAACGGGATATGAAAAAGATCACCTCCAATCCGAGCCTGAAAAGGAGGAGCTTGAGCAGCGAGTATTGGAAATTCAGAAAGAAAAACCACACGCCTCATTGCGAGAGATCGCCGCTGAATTAGGCACCAATCAGGTGCGGGTTATGCGGATTTTGAAACGGAACAACATAAAATCAGAACAATAAAACCAAAGCGTTACACCCTGTTACAGGTGTTACACCAGTAACAGATGTAACACCTGTAACACCAACAACAAACATGAAAAATCGAGTATATGAATTGAGAATGCAAGGCCTGAGTTTTGGGCGCATTGCCACGCAACTTGGCATCAGTAAGTCAACGGCTTTTGGGTACTTCAAGGAGTATTGCCTTACAGTGAAAAGTCAAGAGTCGAAGCCCGTTCAGAACAGTTCTGGACTGGATTTGAACGTTCGTGCAGAACGTACAGAACATCCCCCGATAGTAAAAAAGCTTATCGAAATCAAAGGGCCAACATTGAAGGAAATAGTCGCCGACGATTTGGTTAAGGTGGAGTTCGACAGTTTGGATTTTTCCGGCAAGTTTTTAGAGTTGATTGGCAAACCATCTCGAATTTTCTCAGGGATTATTTGGGGGCTGCCTAAAGGTGGCAAGAGCAACCTGTCAATTCGCTTCGCCGACTATTTACAAGAGTATTTCGGTGATGTGGTTTACATCGCAGCGGAAGAGGGTGTCAGTGCTTCTCTAAAAGAAAAGTTCATCCAGATCAAAGGCGGCGGTGTAACGGTGGTTGAATGCCGGAACCGGGAGGAAATCAGGGAATACCTCAAGAACAAATCATTCCAGTTCGTTTTTATCGACAGCATCAATGTTGCAGCGATTGACAATGAATACCTGGAACTGATCAAGGCTGAGAATACAAAGAAATCCTTTATCTCCATTGTGCAGGCCACCAAATCGGGCAACTTTAAGGGGGATCAGGGGTTGACCCACAACTGTGACTTTGTGATAAAGGTCGTTGGCGGTATCGCCCATCACCACGGCAGATTTGGACCGAGCTCCGAGATCAATATCTTCGAAGGGGAGCTTTACACAAAAAACGAAGCCAAGCGTACAACAATAGCTAAGGAGTTAACATCCATAAGCTCCAAAGAAACTGAACCAGAAAAACCGTCAATTATACCCGTCATCCCAGTGGAAAAGAAACCGGTGGTTCCTGAAATCAACTTCAACATTCCATTGTTTATTGAAACGCCGGAGGAAAGGGCAAGAAGGATTGAGAATACCCGGCTTAGGTTGCTGAAGGAAGAAGCTGAACGCAAGCGTCGAGAAGAGGAACAAAGGATAGCCAATCAAGAAGCGCTAAAGGTTGGATTAAAGGTGGTAGCAGGGATTGCCATCTTCAGCGGTTTGGTCTCGCTATTTGAAAAAAAGCCGCCTAAGAAATAAAGCAGCATTAGTCAACAAAAAGCCTTAAAATTGCGTTTTCTACCCCCTCCAGTCTCCATAATCGCTGGATACGGGTAAATGGAGTCAATTTTTAGTATGTGTTCATTATCAATCAATTACAAATCAGGTTGTTCTCAAATCTGTACATACGAAATCGCAACTAGTTCCGAATTTGGTACTAATGTTGTAACTTTGCTGTCAATAAGACTCGCCACGCTTCCCACAGGAACAGCGCACCAGGGCGGGTTTTCGATTTTAATAGGGGGTGAGGGTGAAGTATTCTAAACCCTCGATCAGTATCGAGCAACAGGTTGAGTTGCTCCAAAAACGCGGGCTGAAAATTAACAATCCCGAAAAAGCCAGGCATTACCTTTCTAACATTAGCTATTACAGGCTTCGGGCATATACTTACCCTTATCAGGACAATGATGATCCACAGCACCCCTTTACCAGCAAGATTTCATTTGAGGAGATTATTCAGCTCTATGTTTTTGATCGCCATCTTAGGCTTTTGGTCTTTGATGGTCTGGAGAAAATAGAAATAGCACTGCGCACCAAAATCATCTATGAATATGCCCAGATTTACGGAAGTCATTGGCATGATCGGAACGAATTGTATGCAAATCAAGTAAGTTTCACAAAGGATATTTCCAAGCTCTATGATGAGGTTGACAGATCCTCAGAAACGTTCATTAAGCACTATAAAAAGAAATATAGTACACCCGAATACCCGCCATCATGGATGAGCCTGGAAGTTGCTTCCATGGGCCTCCTGAGCAAGCTTTTTGAGAACCTTAAGAAGACAGAGCCGAAGAAAAAGGTAGTTACAGAATTCGGCCTTAAAAACCACTTAATACTAGAGAGTTGGATGCATGCTTTTGCCCACTTGCGCAATGTCTGTGCCCACCACGGCAGGTTGTGGAACCGAAGATTTACCGCAATACCTAAACTTCCCGATGACACATCATATCCATTCCTAAAGAACAAAGACATTCATAAGAACAAACTATACACCCTTCTGAGCTGCATGCTCTATGTGCTGCAAATCATAAGCCCAGGGCATCACTTTGCCTCCAAACTCAAATCCCTCTTCGAGGGTTGCTCTCAAGCTGATCTGCATGAAATGGGCTTCCCGAAAGGTTGGGAAAGTGAACCATTATGGCAGTAAGAACTAAAGTATTGACCTAAAATTGCAAAACAATGCCTCTCTCCCTCAACGAAATACGCGCCAGAGCGGCCACTTTTGCCCATGAATGGGCCGATGCTTTCGATGAAGACGCTGAAGCCAAAAGCTTTTGGGATGGGTTTTTCCGCGTTTTCGGTCAGGAACGCAGGCAGGTGGCCATGTTTGAGAAGTTTGTTAAAAAGTTAAACAACAAACAAGGATTCATTGATCTTTTCTGGCCAGGAAAGCTTGTCGTAGAACACAAGAGCAAGGGCAAAAACCTAGACAAAGCATTTGATCAGGCGACGGAGTATTTCACCGGTCTGAAAACCACAGAGTACCCCAAGTATGTAATAGTAAGTGATTTTGCCCGTATTCGATTGTATGACTTGGACAATGACAACAACCATGAAATAACCTTAGCCGAACTGCCGGAAAAGGTAGACCTCTTCAAATTCATTGCCGGGTACGAACAAACCCAATACAAAGAACAAGATCCAGCGAACATTGAAGCCGCAGAACTCATGGGCAAATTGCATGATGCCATGCTTGGCACTGGGTATGAAGGACATGTTTTGGAGGTATACCTGGTGCGGATGCTGTTCTGTCTGTTCGCAGAAGACAGTAACATTTTCGAAAAGTATCAATTTCAATCCTACATAGAGGACAGAACACATGAGGACGGCAGTGATTTGGGGTCAAAATTGGCTGAATTGTTTTATGTCTTAAACACAGAAACCAAAAAACGCCTAAATAACCTTGACGAACAACTTTCAGCTTTCGCCTATGTAAATGGTAAGCTATTCGAAGAAATGCTCCCACCGGCCAGTTTTGACCGTAAAATGCGTGATCAATTGTTGGAGTGTTGCAGTTTGGATTGGAGCCGGATTTCACCAGCCATTTTCGGTAGCCTTTTCCAAAGTGTGATGGATAAAAATAAGCGCCGGAACCTAGGTGCTCATTACACCAGTGAAAAGAACATCTTAAAACTCATAAAACCTTTGTTCCTGGATGAGTTACAAGCCGAATTTGAAACGATAAAAGGGTATAAAAACACAAGCCAGCGAAAAAGTGCGCTAAACAAATTTCACGATAGAATTGCCAGTTTACGTTTTCTCGATCCCGCATGTGGCTGCGGAAATTTCCTGATCGTAAGTTATCGGGAATTGCGTTTATTGGAGCTGGAAATTATAAAGGAATTACAAGGATTACAATATGTCACGGATGTTAGTACCCTAGTACTTTGCGATGTAGGGCAATTTTACGGAATAGAGATCGAAGAATTTCCAAGCCAGATAGCTCAAGTGGCTTTATGGTTGATGGATCATCAAATGAACCTCAGAGTAAGCGATATGTTTGGCTTGTATTTCGCCAGGCTACCGTTAAAGAGTCGTCCTCATATTGCTAACGAGAATGCACTACACACGAACTGGCAAAGTTTAATCGAGCCAATGCCCTGGGACAAGAAAACATCAGCATATGATTATATTCTTGGCAACCCCCCATTCAGCGGAGCAAAAGTCATGGATCAGGAATTACGTAATGATGTAATTCGCATTTTCGATGATGCCAAAGGTGCTGGAACTGTAGATTTTGTTGCTGCCTGGTATTTGCTTGCAGCAAAATACATAAGACAGTTTAGCGAAACGAAGGCGGCTTTTGTGAGTACAAACTCGGTAACACAAGGTGAACAGGTTGGCGTGATTTGGCATAAAATTCTTGAGGAGCTCAATCTTGAAATTCAATTCGCATATCAAACTTTTAAATGGCAAAATGAAGCAAAAGGTCTGGCAGCAGTGCACTGCGTAATAGTTGGGTTTTCGGAAAAGAATAATCGCCCGAAGAGATTGTTTATAAAAAACTCCAATGATGGTACATCTGTGCTTGTAAAGAACATAAACCCATATTTAGTTGAAGGAAGAAATGTTTTTATATTGTCCCGAAAAAATCCGCTTTGCAATGTAAGAGAATTAGGCATAGGCAACAAGCCCATTGACGGCGGGGCATATCTTTTTACTCGAGACGAAAAGTATGAGTTTATCAAGTCTGAACCATTATCAAAGAAGTATTTCAAGCGTTGGCTGGGTAGCGATGAGTTTATTAATGGCAAAGAAAGATGGTGTTTGTATCTAGGTAATATAAATCCAGACGAGTTGAATAAAATGCCGCATGTAATTGAACGAGTTCAAATGGCAAGAAGAGCGAGGTTAAATAGCAAGGCAGAAGGAACGCGTAAGCTGGCCGAGAATCCTACTAAATTTCATGTTGAGTTCATTCCTAAGGAAAATTATTTGGTAATACCAGAAGTATCGACAGAAAGGCGAAAGTATATTCCTATAGGATATTTAAGTCCAGAAATTCTGTCATCCAATAAATTGAGATTACTTCCAAGTGCTAGTTTATATGAGTTTGGTATTTTAACATCAGAAATGCACATGGATTGGATGAGATGTACGGCCGGAAGGATGAAGAGTGACTATTCATACTCAATAAACGTTGTATACAACAATTTCCCTTGGCCAGAAAATGTAAGTGAAGCTCAGAAAAGGACAGTTGAAGAAATTGCTCAACGGATTTTGGACATTCGTGCCAGTTATCATACAAGCACTCTGGCCGTATTATATGATCCAAACACAATGCCACCCGACTTGTATAAAGCGCACCAAGCTTTAGACAAAGCCGTGGACAAATGCTACCGCAAAGAACCTTTTAAAGATGAGAGGGAACGGATAGAATATTTGTTTGGGTTGTATGAGAAATATACGAGTGGATTGTTGGCCCAGGTAAAACCCAAAACCGGAAAGAAGAAGGTTCAGAAATCATGATCTTGGAATGAAATTTAAAAAATTCATATTCTACTTACTCTTCTGCACGGTGGCGGTTTCAACGTTATCTGCATCAAAGCTGAATGATGCCATTATTCAGAAAACCCTGATTTGGAACAAGCTCAACACTGAGCAGAACCTTCGGGATTTGGGAAAAATGTACCCTGAGTCGGTAGTTGGGTATGGAGTGAAATCCTCGACCGCTAAGTTCATGGAGGCAAAGGCAAAGTTCTTCAAATGGTCCGAGAGCTTTACTCAAACTATAGTATCGGACTTTATAATAAAGAGATACAAGGGAGGGCAAATAGTTTGTGAGTTCGAAAAACAAATTACCTTTAAAGGCAAAACGAAGAATTATCCGTCATATCTCGTATATGAAAAGCAAGCGGGGGATTACCTGATAATCGAAGAGGGGGACGCCATAACAGATGCTAATACAGGGCACAAATTGCAGCTTGGCGAACTAAAATCGGTGGATTCGGTCGCTTTGAGTGACATAAGAACCACTCCCATGACTCTGATCGTCGTTATAGGCATAGCTGTTATCTTATTGCTCGGTTTCCTGGCCTATTTCTATCGCAACAGTCACCAAAAAACAAAGAGGATGTTTCAGATTCATCAAGAGCAGGCCGGGGCGAATGGAAACCAATCACAAGGCACAAGTCAGAATGCCAAGACAGAGGTGAGATCTGAGCAGGACATACAAAAAGAAAAGGGGGATGAGTTTGAGAAGTTTGTTAGGAGGAGTTTTAATACCGAGTATTTTGAAACAATACACTGGACGAGTGACAAAGGGGTAGACGGTGTCTATGCGCGGTCAAATCAAAATCCTGACTTGGTTATGCAACTTAACCTGAACGAAGGCTCTTACAGGTTCGCGGTTGAATGCAAATGGCGAACGAAGCTCTCAGGTGATAACGAGGTCGAAATCTGCCGCAGCGACCAATTGGATAGGTACAAAACCTATGGCAGAAAGAACAGAATGGAAGTCTTCATTGCCTTGGGAGTGGGCGGGAAGCCGGAGTATCCAGAGAAACTGTACATTATTCCGCTGAGGGAGGTGAGGCATCACAGGGTAAAGTCTTACTTTTTGCAGAATTACTACAAGGAGCCAGGAAAGCCTTTCTATTACAATACAAATAGTTCAATATTATCTTGAGACGTAAAGTAGACCAATTGGTATTGTGAAGAAAAAAAGTGATTTAAAATTCATTAAACGAAATAAAATTCAGAAATTTAACAACCATGGATGACTTTAAACATGACCCACAGAGAGAATTAACTGAAATAAGAAACCAACTTTCATACTCCAAGAGGGTTGGGTTTTTGTTTGGGGCTGGAACTTCCAAGGCAATGGGTCTTTCTGACATTTCTGGACTAACAACTAAAGTTGAAAAAAATATTGAAGCTGAATTTGGCATAAAACTTAATGCTATTAAGGGAAGCCTGGGCGCAAATGAACAGCACATTGAAGCCATTCTCAATCAAATTCGTTTAATACGACAGGTTACTAGGAATGAAGAGGAAAAATCATTTGGCCCAATAAACGGCAAAGAGGCAGAAGCATTGGATAAGGCTATTTGTAATGAAGTATATAAAATTATCTCATCAGAAGAGAGTACGGCTAAATTGGAAATTGCACTCAAGTTTTTAGGATGGTTAAACTGGATTTCACGGGATTATCCCAAAGAATTATTTACTACTAACTACGATCTTATAATTGAAAAATCTTTAGAGCAACTTTTCATTCCATATTTTGACGGTTTTGTTGGCTCCCATGAACCGTTTTTTGCTCATGAAACGTTGGATGGGAATGCAAAATATGATCGTCCTCCAATTTCATGGATTCGTTTATGGAAACTTCATGGTTCTATCGGATGGTTTTGGAAAAATGGTACAACTGGTAATCCAGACAGAATAGTTCGATTGGGTGCTGGTGCGAAGGAAAAATTCCCGGATTCAGAATTAGTTATCTACCCTTCAAGAGACAAGTATGAGTCATCACGGAAACAACCATTTACGAGTTATTTTGATAGGTTAAAGGAGTTTTTAATGGCTGGAGAGGGAATATTTATTATAAGTGGGTACTCCTTTTCAGATGATCACATTAATGAAGTTATTTTTAATTGTCTAAATCAGAATAATCGCATTCATATTATTGGACTGTTTTACGATGATGGGCCGATCGACAAAATAGCTGGCGTGGGTAAAAACCTTCCGAACTTTTCAATGTTAGGACCTTCAAAGGCCTCAATATCAGGTATTATTGCAGATTGGAAATTGGACAAAACAGGCTCTGTTATGGGTCGATTCTGGGATGGCGAAAATGGCGGTTTAAAACTTGGAGACTTCAAATTTTTGGTTGATTTTCTTATTTTAAGTTCGGGAATGAAAAACAAGGAGTAACGCTGTGAAAAGAGATATTACATATTTAGGAAGAGTTATTAATGTGAATAGTGGTAATGTGGAAGTGGAAATTGCAAAAGAAATCCCCTCAGCGGCACCAATTATTGCAGGCCGCTTGTATAAGATCGGGCAAATCGGAACATTCGTAAAATTTACAATTGGAAGCTTAACATTGTATGGGCTAGTATCATCAGTTAGTAACTCGCCAAGGATGATAGAAACATTAACCTATGAACCGGATTATGGATCAAGATTTCTTCAAGTTCAACTTATTGGAGAAAAATTGGGTAATGAAAAATTTGAAAAGGGTGTTGGAACATACCCTACTATTAATGATGAGGTGCATATTGTTACCGATGATGACCTGAAATCGATATATGGCGAGAAAACCAATGGTTATGTGGAGATTGGTAAACACTCCTCTTCAGAGAACTTGGCGGTGTACATTGATACTCACAACCTAATTCTCAGACATTCGGCAGTTTTGGGTTCGACTGGAAGTGGGAAATCAAATACAACAGCAGCCATTTTAAAGCGATTATTGACAGAGTATTTAGGTTCGAGGATTGTCTTGGTGGATACACATGGTGAATACTCCTCAGCATTCGTTGATAACTCTAGGGTTTTTAAAATTAATGATAAAGTCAATCCTCTGTGTATTCCATTCTGGGCGATGACATTTGATGAGCTATCATTCTTTCTAGTTGGTCGACCAGAAGGACAAGAACAACCTGCGGATAAACGACTTAGGGAGAAGATAGTTGAGTTGAAGATGTCAAATGCTCCTAGATTGAAAGCTGGTAAAGTAGAAGAAATATACATTACGGCGGACTCCCCTATACCATTTGATATCAAAAAGTTATGGTATGACTTTGATCGCGAAATCAATGCTACTTATAATCATGTTAGCGACCATACTCCTGATCAAGAATGTCTTGAAGAAGAAGGAGATCCCAGGTTGCTTAGACCTGCCAGATTTACACCTTATTCTCCCCACAATACAGTTCCGTATAAGTCGAAATATCAAACAATGTACTCTTATGTTGGGAAGATATTCTCTCGACTACAAGATAGCAGGTACAGTTTCATGTTCAATCCTCCTGATTATTCGGATGAGGAAAGCCCTAATGACATTGATCACTTATTTAGAAGCTGGATTGACCATAATCATCGCTTAACAATTCTTGATTTAAGTGGCATTCCATTTGAGCTTATTGATATTTCAGTTGGTTTAATAAGCAGACTTATTTATGACTCAATGTATTGGGGCAGATATGAAGAATATACGGGGAGGCAGAGGCCGATTTTGATGGTTTATGAAGAAGCACATTCGTATTTGCCTAAATCTGAACGCAGCAATCACATTTACGGTTATGCGCGGAGGGCCGTAGAGAAAATTTTCAAAGAGGGTCGAAAATTTGGAGTAGGAGCAATGGTAATTACCCAAAGACCATCGGAAATATCGGAAACAATACTGGCTCAAGTTGGGACTTTTATTGCATTGAGATTAACAAATAGCGGCGATAAAAACACGGTTCAGTCCGCAGCCCCAAATAATATGAATAGTTTGATCGAGTTATTACCTTCTTTGAGAATAGGTGAAGCAATAATTGTAGGGGAAGCTATTAATATTCCATCGAGGGTAAGAATTGAACTCGTGGAACCAAGGCCCTCAAGCAACGACCCAAAGCTTGTAGAAGCCTGGACAAGAAGATTTGAAACAAACGAGGAGCAGTATAAATCGGTAGTAAAATCAATTCGAGAACAAAAACAATAATTAAATATAAATATGGAAATGAGTACAGTTGATTCGACAAATCTATCTGCGGTTGGTTACGATATCAATCAGGCCCTACTTAGGATAGAATTTCATAATGGAAGTGTTTATGAATATTATGATGTTCCCCAAAACGTGTTTGAGGAATTAATGGCGGCTGAATCAAAGGGAAGCTACGCCGCAGTGAACATTTATAAGAACTATAATCAGCAAAGAATTGGTTGACGGCTATGGAAGAAATAACTCAAATTAAATGTCCTAATTGCGGAACATCCATAGATGTCCAGAATATCCTGGCGCACCAATTGGAGGATGAAATCAAGAAGAAATATCAGTCTGAATTAGCAGCTGAGCGAAAGAAGGTTGATCATGAGCAAGAGAAATTAGATGCGGCTAAAAGGGACTTTGAAGAACAAAGAAGAAAGGAAAATGAGCAATTTGAGGAGGTTTTAGCAAAAAAACTGAAGGAGGAAAGAGCAACACTAGAGGCTAAACTTAAGTCAAAGATAATAGAAGAACAAACTGAGCAATTTAATGCGTTGCAAAAAGAACTTGACGAGAAGTCAACGCAAATTAAAGAATTAAACCGAACAAAAGCTGAGATTGAAAAACTCAAACGTGAAAAAACAGAGCTGAAAGATCTTATTGAAGCTGAGGCTCAACAGCGCTTGAACGAGACCTTGTGCACACGCCGGTTAAATTGACCCCCTCGCGCCGCTGCAAATTGACCCCCTAAAGTTAAGAGGTAATTTTTAGCTGAAGAGTGGGTTTGAACCATTAAACAAATTTAGTCGTTTTCCTCCTCTGTTTTGCGTTTTCTTCTTAAAGACTCACCCTTGAGTTCAAGACGGTGTGCATCGTGCACCACGCGATCCAGGATTGCGTCTGCGAGGGTTTCGTCGCCTATGACCTCGTACCAAACCTGTACAGGAAGCTGTGAGGTGAACAGGGTGGACCTTTTCCCGTGCCGGTCTTCCACTATTTCCATGAGCAACATTCTACTTTGTGCATCCAGCGGTTGTATTCCAAAGTCGTCCAGTATAAGCAGATCTTGTTTTTCCAAACGGGCCATGTCTTTGATGGCGGAGCCATCTGCTTTGCCCATTTTCAGTTGGGTAAACAACCTGGTGGCATTGGCGTACACCACCTTGTAGCCAAGGCTGCATGCCTGGTTTCCGATTGCGCAGGCCAGGTAACTTTTGCCGGTTCCTGTGCTACCGGTAATCAACACATTTTCCGCTTTTTGTATAAAGCTGCAATCTGCCAGACGGAGTATTTGGTTCTTGTCCAGCATGCGTTCGGGATTAAAATCAAGGGATTCCACACTGGCCTTGTAACGGAACTTCGCATTTTTTATGCTCCGTTCAAGGCTGCGGTTCTGGCGGTCGTCCCATTCGCTTTCTACCAGTAGGTTTACCAGCTCATCTGGCGTAAGTGTAGCCAGGGATTGGTTTTCAGTGGCGTGTTTGAAGCTGCGTTGCATTCCATAAAGCTTCATTTTTTTCATTCTTTCCATTGTTTGGTTGTTCATTTTGTATTGTGTTTATTGGGTTAATTGTAATATTTCTTTCCTCTTATGTTGTTGTGCATGGGTGTAGCGGTTTTCTCATCTATGAGCTCGTGTTTGGGATCAATAGAGTCCAGATTTTTGCGAAGAATATCTTCGATTATCGGATAGTTGTACGCCTGGTATTCAGAGGCCCGTGCGCAGGCCTGTATCAGCCTTTGGGGGCCCACCTTTTTTGCCAGGTGCAAAATTCCTGCACAGGATTTATACCCTTGCTCTGCATGGGATTTGGACTCCATGAGTTTGCCTAAGTACTGACCAACTTCAGGGCTTATTTTATTGCCCTCGGTAATAAAAAATTCATGATTCCAACTGGCTACGTATTGTTGGTTTGCCGCCAGATGTTCCTTGTCCGTTGTGTATTTGTGGCGCCGTTTGTCCCGCACATGAGAGGCTATTTTGTGGTACTTAAAATACACCTCTACATGGGTTTCATTGTATAGCAGTTTTACTTTTTTACCCATGTACCGGTAAGGAATGCTGTAGTAATGTTTGTCTTCGGCCAGGCATACATGGCTATTTTTCATTACAGTGCACACACGGGTCTTGCGCATTTCATAGGCCAGATCAGGCAATGCAAGCAGTGCTCCTTTTTCCAGTTCTTCAAACTGCTGTTTACGACTCTCTTCTCCGCGTAGTGCTTTGTTATTGTAGTCATCCAGGGCTTTCCATAGCACGGTGTTTAAATCATGGAGTGAGGTAAATATCTGCGATTCCAACCGCGTGTATATACGCTGATATATCAGCTTTACAGCGCCTTCCACCAAAGACTTTTCCTTTGGTTGGCGCGGTCTGGTTGGAAGTATGGTAGTGTTGTAATGCTCTCCAAAGTTCTCAAAGGTTTCGTTGAGTATTGGCGCAAACTTGCTCCCCTTTTTTACCGCAGACTTCAGGTTATCGGGAACTATTGCTTTGGGTACGCCACCATAATACTCCAACATCCGGCGGCAGCTATCAATAAAATCCTCTTTTTTCTGGCTTAAACTGGCCTCTGCATAAGTGTACTGACTGCATCCCAAAACCGCTACAAACACCTCTACTGGTATATGTTCACCAGTTTCTGCATCGGTTAAATACAGGTGTTTTCCGGCATAGTCAACGAATACTTTGTCACCAGCTTTATGCTCAAAATGCATGCTGATATTTTTCTTCTGTAAATGAAGCCTTATGTACTGTCTAAACTGGCTTAGTTTGTAACCATCAGGGTGTTTTTCATAATACTGCTCCCACAGCATCTGGGAGGTCATCCCTTTCTTGCGCAAGGCCTTTGCAATGGCTGGTAACAAAGGTTGCAGCACTTCCTGGCGCTTTGCATCCACCAACGGTTCAGTGTTGCCAATGATAATGTCCGCCAAAACGGCATCCTGCATTGAATCCACATCTTCCAGCGTTAATCCGGTTGTTTTAAACCGCTTTAAATACTCTTTTACTGTGTTCCTTGATACTCCTGTAATGGAGCTGATTTGCTTGGTGCCACGGCCTTCTGCGTGGCATCGGATGATTTGTTTGATCTTGTTCATTGTGATAGGTTTATTTGCCATTGTTGCATTGCTGTTGCAATGCAAGTTCAATGGTTCAAACCATCACTCTTCAACTAAACTTTTGACTCCAAATCCGCCGCCGCGGAGGGGGTCAGTTTGCTCCGTTTTCAGGGGGTCAATTTGCTCCGGCGCATGGGGGTCAGTTTCGACCGGCGCTGGGGGGTCAATTTCACCGTTTTTTCCAATCTGAATGAACCATCAGAGTCATATTCATAAATCATGAGGCATTTTTCAAAGTAATCTGCGGATTTTCCTGGAACTCTTTGAAAGGTTATATCTCTGGAGGTTTTAAAAAACTCAAGTGAATCCTGGTCAAGATATTTAGGAACGATAACTACTAACTTATCTGTAATGCTATGTTCTTGAAAAAAATGATTCAGTTCTTGTGCCAAGGAATTTTGTGAAATCACTTTGGTCTGATGTACAAACAACACGGTAACTTTCAACTTTTCCTTTGAAGAAACGGTATCTTCATATTGGAATATAAAGTAGTCTCTCATAGTTTAATATACTCAATAGGATAAAAAATAGAAAGTAACGTTCCTTGTGCTGCTAGATTTATGGTAAAATCATTGGTGCTATTATTTTGAAAATCGTTCAACTGAATTTCTTCAGCTGTTTGATGATGGTGATACTGATTATTTCGCATATCCCGAAACACGTCAGCACGTCCCGTTTTTATCCTGACAAAACCTTTCCCATCAAGAGTTTTCAAAACTCTATCTAAGCCGATACCTTTTGTTTCACCGCTGAATCCTTCGGCAGATGTGTTATGCCTATATAAGCATTGCTTAATAATTTCAACTTCTTCACTTATGTTTAGATTGTAATCACTAATCTTTTTGAATCGTTTTACGAAACCTGGACCGCTATCTAAAATCGAAATTTCCAATAGGTACAGCTCCCCTTGTTCATTTGTGTTAAACCCAGAATTAAAATATTGAACAAGTCCCTCGTAATCTTGAAACTGTTCAATGAATTTATTTATCGGTTTTTTATGGAAATTTAATTGCAAAGCCCGAATATTCGGATAGAGATTATAGCCGAGTTCATTGGTTTTTGCATGTTCGTGAGTATTCGCAAATAGTTCATGAATAATAGCGATCAAATCATCATAACTGCCTTTTATCCCTGCCCTAAGAGCTCCTTTATTGAAGTCTCCAGCTTTCTTAAAGGCATTGAATAAGTTAAAACCAAGTGTTGTTTCATTTGCTAGTTCTCTGAAATTCTTATAAAGATGCCGAGACAGACCCCTATTAGATTTGTCATGATCGAAGCAATAAATTGGAACAGATGTGCCTTTTAAGTCAAAGAAGTCCATGCGATTAAAGTAGTCTTTGCTTGGATTCTTCAAATCGCCTTTTATATGCTTGCCATCTGCGTTCACAATTTCTTTTTCCCATGCTAGTACTATTGAGGGATAAACAAATTCATTGTTTTCTAAATAATCTTCAACTTCCTCCGCGGTATGTATAGGAAGATGCAAATTTCCTGAACGGCTATCCCTTACCCAAGTCGCCAAAAATTGCAAATAAGAAAACAGCAACCCCAAATCCATCTTTTCAATTTTCTTCGGTAGATAAACATCTATAATGTCTTCTCCTGAATTGCTTAGTTCAGAATAAAGATTTTTAATCTTAGGTAGCGATATGTTGCCAGGAATTTTAATCATTTTCAACTATGCCTATCGATGTTTATTTGATAAAGTGTAATTCATATTGTAAGGGTGAATCATCCCGAAACGGGCAACTTTGGAGCCTTTGCGGTAACCTGAGGTGAATTTGATAAATTAACATTAGAATAAACTGATTGCTTATTTAAACTAAGTCAACTTTTACACCTAATGCATTTGAAATTCGCGCGAGAATATCTAGACCTACGGCGTATCGTCCTTTCTCAATGCGACTGAGATTTGCAGCATCAATGTTTGCCAATAATGCTAATTGTTTAGCTTCAATCCCTTTCTCCTCGCGTAATTTTTTAATCTTGGCACCAATGCGTTCACGTTCTTCATTTCTATCGCTTCCCCCATAAGTAAATGAAAATCCATGAGTATACATCATTTTAATAAGTACCTCGTAAATCATGCTTGATTTATCATCCGAAAACTTTTCCTCAAAATAATAAACCAAAACCTTGCAAATCTCCGCATGTTTATCAATTGGAACAGGAAAATAGGCTTTGAGAGTAAAAACTTCGCCGTCCTTGGCGATTACAGTAATAGTACTGTTGTTAGTGAACTTTGCTTTTGTCATGTTGTGTTATGCCGCATTTTTAGTGTTGCCGCCACTTTTAAGGGTTTAGGGCTGCAATATATACAAAATTTTCGAATTGGCAAATATGCCAATTGTCCGCCGACATGTTGAATGGCTTTCCCAAGCTTGACGTGACTTGCAGTAGTACTGATAGAAGTGTATGAGTAATGAATAAATGTTTGAACTATGTTTGAACCACCCTAAAACAAACAAGGCTTCCAGTTTCCTGAAAGCCTTGTCCTGATTGAGTCGGGATGGCGAGATTCGAACTCACGACCCCTTGCACCCCATGCAAGTGCGCTACCTGGCTGCGCTACATCCCGAAAAATAGCAAATCTTCGATTTGCGTAATTTTTCGGGTCCACGATACGATTGCGAAGCTTTCGTGATCGGGACCCAAAAGATTGGCTGCATTTTTAGCTTCCAATCCCAGATAATGGTGGCTCTCTCAGCCACCGCTAAAAAAAACGCCCGCGTGAACCGATGCAGTTCCGGGCAGGGGTCTCCCTTTGGGGCTGCAAAAGTAGGAAAGGAAATTGAATTTTAGAGAATTTTAATACAGCGGAATTTCCATCCCGCGCAGCTCCTCCGTTTCGGCAACACTTGTGATGGGTTCAAACTTCGCAGTAAAATGCCGTAAAAAGGAGGGCTCCCAGGTGATTCGGTACCCGTTGGTGCTGTTCCTTTTTTCCATCAAATGTCCAAAAACCTCCGCAACATAATCAATATGGCTCTGGGTGTACACCCTTCTCGGAATGGCCAGCCTTACCAGTTCCCTTGTTGCGGGAATTAATTTCCCATGAACATCCTTTTTTCCAAACATCACAGAACCCACTTCTGCGCATCGGATGCCGCCCAGTAAATATGCTTCACAAGCCAATGTCTGCCCCGG
>JAGXTF010000062.1 GCA_018333525.1 Bacteroidota bacterium
TCTTTTGGCTTTGAACCATAAATTTTCTTCCACTTTATTACATTGCTGTAACGAACCTGATATTCCCTGGAAACCTCTGCGGCTGTGGTGTGTCCAAGTTCCATCTCGTTAACCTTCTTCTTTTTGAATTCTTCGCTAAACCGACGACGAATCCGCTCTTCAAGCGTTAATCTGAATTTTTCTACTGTTGCCATTATTGTTGTGTTTTAAGTTGTGTTTTTTGCTCTTAAAACGGTCAACTTATTTCAGGCACCGACAGTATAAGATTGTAAAATTGTTTTTCCTTTTTTCACTTCACCACTTTTCACTTATCACTTATGCTTTCCTTAAAACTCCAGATAAATAAACGGCAAAGCCCCCAAACCGGTGATCTGGTATGCAAAGAAAATAGTGGCAACCAAAATAAATGCAACAAAAAATGCAGGAATGCGATTCCAAAAAACCAATAATCTGTTATAAATTCCACTTAGAACAATCTGCCCGAAAAATACCGCGAGTATTAGCACAAATACCCATGGATAATGCTGCAACCAGGCAGGAAATAATTGAAAATCCGTATGAAATATTTTTTCCATTACCACCATTCCCTGTTCCATACTTTGGGCCTTGAAAAATATACCACTTAAAGCCAAAAACGAAAAAGTAAGCAGTATAGATATGGGATTGTAAATGAATGCCGGAATCTTATTTTTTAAACCATCGCGCATGCCCCCGCTGATGATATCCCAGACCAGTGCAACGCCATGTAACATGCCCCAGAAAGTATAATGAAAAGCCGTGCCATGCCAAAAACCGCTGATTACAAATGTGATAAATACGGCGATAACAGTACCGGTCTTTTTCCATTTTCGCAAAGTAAACGACATCGGAAAAAACAAATATTCATTGAGCCATTTGCTCAAACTCATATGCCAGCGCCGCCAATATTCGGTTATATTTTTAGAGATATATGGAAAGTTGAAATTTTCCGCAATTTTAAATCCGAGTAATAATGCCATGCCCGCAACCAAATCTGTATATCCGCTGAAATCCAAATATACCACCAGCGCTTGTCCCACAGTGGCAAGAAGACTTTCAATGCCGGAGAAATAAGACGGACTTTCAAATACCCGATCTACAAAATTTGCAGCCAGATAATTGGATAAAACGTATTTTTTGATAATACCTGAACACAATAAAAATACCGCGAAATTGCCCTCCAGGTTTGCCTTATCCAGCGGCCTTTTCATCTGATCCATAAAATCACGTGCAGGAGAAATAGGACCAGCCAAAATCAACGGAAAAAATCCGATGTATGCGAAATAATGTAACCAATTGGTTTCCGGTGATTCTATGTTTTCTCTAAAAACATCCAGTACATAACCAAGGCTTCGGAAAACAAAAAAGGAAATACCAATTACTTTGGGCCACCAGGCTATTTCATTCCAATGAAACCAATCCGTGAAATGCCGGAACAGCAATATCAAGCCGATATTGGTGATAACAGAGTAGTACAACCAAAAACGCCTGAGTCTTTCATTCGATGTGCTGTGAATGGCTTTGGCCGCAAAAAAATCGCTGAGAGAAAGGAGCACCAATATTCCAATTCCCGGGCCGCTGAGCAAGAAATAAAACAGGCAATTGAAAACAACGAGTAAAAAAATACGCAATGGAACCCTGGAACCAAATGCATAATAAACCAGATAAAAAAGCAAAAAAGCCGCTACAAATAATCCGGAATTAAATGCCATTTATTTTACTCTTAAAACCTGTCCGATGCGAATAGTTGTTCCTGTAATACGGTTCAATCTTTTGATTTCCGCAGCTGTGGTATTGTATTTTCTGCCTATACTGGAAAGCGTTTCACCACCTTTTACCTTGTGATAAACGGGAGCCGGTGCCTTGGGTTTTGCAGGTTTTATTACAGTTGGCGGAGGATTATTTTCCTGCACATTGGCAATGGTAGATTGCAGTTTGGTATATACTTTTAAAACCTGTCCCAAATACAGATAATTGGATTTTAAACGGTTCCAGGAACGTAATTGAGCCGCAGTGCAACCATAATATTGGGCTATGGTCCAAATGGTTTGATTTCTTCTAACCTTGTGGTAAATCCAGCCATATACCGGTGCTGCAGGAGATTGAAGTTTGGAGGAATCTACCGGAGGGTGCGCCAGAGAATCAATATCAAATACCAGGGAATTAAATGTATCGGAATTTAAAAACCACTCATAGGTTTTGTAATAAGCTTCCGTAATAAGTTGTCCTTTTAAGCGGTAACCGTTGCCATTTAAATGCACCATATCCCGATTTGCAAGTCCTGACATTTTCCAGTTTTTCATGGAATACCTGCCACCGGAAATCCAATACCAGTCATAAAAAGCACAATCATTTTTTTCGCAATATTCATGGAGCAGGTCAGAGAAAATGGCACAATCTGCCAAACTGTAACCTCCCCGATAAATATCCTGAGAACAACTAAAAATAATGGGAATTTTAGGATTGTATTTGCGCAAAATATCCACCATCTGGTCCATGTTTTGAATAAATGCATCTTTATTGATTCCATTCTTCCAAAAATCGTTCGCACCAATATCCAACACTACTGCGTCGGGTTGCATGTAATTTAATTGTTCTGCAAACAGATTTTGTTTTAACAAGCTGTAATAACCGGCACCATTGATTCCTACGCTGTGATACAACAGCCCTTTTTCTTCCGGATTTTCAATACTAATGCCATATATTTCAAAATATTTTTGTGCGCTATCGGTTTTTTGCGCGTAAAAACTCAGCGTATTATCGCCATTTTTAAGCAGAACATCCACATATCCTTTTGGATTGGCATCTTCGTCAAACACCTTTACATATGCCATTTCTGTTGGTGTTTTCACTTTTAGGTCGAAGCTCTCTACAGATGTATTGCAATAAATTCGAAGCTTTCTGTATTCCGGTAAAATGGTATTGCGAAAACGCAGCGTAAAACTTGCGGTGGAATCGTAAGTTCTGGAGCTAATCCCACTAATTCCCAATGGTAATTCCGGTGCTATTTCCACGTTTTTTGCATACAACCATTTGCCGGTATGCTCGGAAGAGTAATCAATGGCAGCATGTGTTCTTCCGGTGGAGTAGGGGAATACCATTCCTCTTCCTCCGTTTCCGAAAGCTTTTTGTAACAAATTTCGAATCTCCCCTGTAAAAATATCAGCCTGCACATGGCTGTCTCCAATATGTAAAATACTGACTCTTTTATTTTGTGCATTTTGCATTTTTTGGAAAAGGGATTCCAGCACAAATTTGTTGTAAAACTGAAAGGAATTTAATTCAGGATGCAGCCAGTTATAAGGATAATAGTTAAGATCAGGCCAACTCGGAAAGTCCTTTACCTTCATTGGTTTGCTGAAAGCAAGCAGCAAGAAAATAAGCGATATGGAAATTAATTTCTTTATGGCGAAGTATGTAAAATTTGGTACATCTCGTATTCGTAAATCAATGACGAATAAATTTCTTTAGCATATTTTCTTTGTCCGGCAAGGGATAAATGACCATCCAAACCCGCATATCCATATTTCTTCCATCCCAAAATACCGCCGTCTTTTGCAATCATGGCATGGGCATCAAAGAACGCACAACCGGTATTCATGGCGGCAACGCGCATGGCTTCCACAAATTCTGCAACATTTGGATATCCCGTTTCTTCTCCCTGAATTACTGTTCCCATATCCCCCGCAGAAATCACCAATATACTTGCATCGGGAATTGCTTTTCTGAATTTGGAAAAAATACCTTCAAAATAACGGGTGTAAAAATCCATGTTTTTCTTTCCGGATTTTAGCACTGGAATCATATTGTTTCCAAATGAAAATACAATGAGTTTGGCATTCCACATTGCCGCATCTTTGTTCAATACAGCATCAGAAATATATTTCAATCCATCACCGGAATGCCCGCGTATTCCGCAATTATCAATTTGTATTCCTTTATTTCCTTCAAACATCAAACCGAAGTAATTGCCATTTGAAGGCAATGAAAATTTCAAATTCCCATGTGGTCCTTTGTCACTGAGCAAAATACGTCCTGATGTAGTTTGCATAGGAATGGAAACTGAAATAGCCTGACTATCTGCACCATACATTTTCACAATACCGCCATTGTGTTGCCCATAGGTAAGATACAATTTGGAATAACGCAATGCTTTAGAGACTTTAATTCCGGTAGTTGGTTTAAATGCACTGTCTTTTACGTTAAATTTATATACTTTTCCGGCGAAGCCAAAACCCTTATTTCCGCGGTTGTTAAAACAATTTAATTTAACCAGAGATGGACCGGTTTTCATTTCAAAATAACGAAAGGTGGCCAAATCGCTTAAAGGAACATATCCTGTTCCGCTGCCTCCAAAGCGACTTTGCATCATATCGCGTAACTCACCGGTTACACGATCGGCTTCTATTTGAGAATCGCCATAATACCAAATATGAACAACGGAATCTCCGCATTTATCGAGTGCTGTAAAAAAAGCATCCAAACATGTTTTGTCCTTTCCAATGGCGAAATTTTCAAGCAACGTCTGTTTCAATTTTAAGGTATCCAGGCGGCTGATTTCCTTTTGAGAAAGCGAATCTGTACGGATCAATCTCTTTGGCGCAATTTTTTTTTGGGCAATTGGGTTATTTCTGCTTTTAGAAATTTGCAGGTCATGTACATCGGTAAAATGCCAACCTGTTTGATGCTCAAGTTTTAAACCTGCAGTGGAACCAAACACTGCTACCAATCCTGCGAGCATGAGCCCCGCTGTAATGATGATAATCAATGTTCTGTGTTTTTGCAGCATAGAATTTATCCGGTTTTGCTTTGAATGAGTTGTATTAATTCGCCAACATTTTTCATGCTCACCAATTCTTTCAGTTTAAATTTTATTCCAAAAAAGGATTCCACATCGGCAATCATGCTCAAATGACTAAGGGAATCCCAACCTTTTACCTGATCTGCAGTAAGGCTGTCTGTAATTTGGATTTCTCCGGATTTAAAAACCTTTTGAAAAATTTCAGATAGTGCTTTGCGGATTTCCTGATTGTCCATGACTGATTTTTCTTTGTAGGGATACCTTGAAAGTACCCGGTAGCAAATTTAGAATAAGGTCATTGGAAACAGGGGATTCAGCTGCTTTTAGAAATCCACAATTTGTGTATGAACGAAGAGCAGGTATATTATTACCCATTAATTGTATTTCTGCCAATTCGATTTCCGGATTGGTTTTTTGATATTCGGAAATGGCAAATTCAATAAGTTGTGCAGCGAGTTTTCTTCCCCTGAATTCCGGATCCACATAAATGTTTTCCAATTGCAAAGCGCCGGAAATTCTCGGTATTTGGACGGAAGAAACCATTTGTAATTTTTCTGCAGCTCCTTTCCATTTCTCAGGGACCATAAATGCAATGCTTTGGGCTTTAATCATTCCGGAACTCATCCCGCCGGTATTTTCTATCCATGCACTTAATGCCGCAGCAGGTTTACCATTTTCTTCCGCTATTAAAAAACCATTGGGATTCCATTCCTGTCCCTCAATTTCTTCCTCTAATATTTGTTGAATTAATTGGGAAACATCTTCTTCTTTTAAATCTAAAATTCGAGACCAGCTAAGGGTTTCCGTACCACTTTTCTCCGATTCCAAAATAGCTTTTGTGATAAATGGAATATCTGAAATTGTAGAATGTCTGAAATTCATTTTACAAATGTTTCAACGCAAATTCGCGCAACATTTTTTTATCTGTTTTCCCATTGCTGTTCAACGGAAATTCCTCAATCTCCAGCACACGATGCGGTATCATATATTCCGGTAAATGCAGTTTTAATTTTTCGTGAAACGCATCCAATTCGAATTGGGGATTTTGCACCCATAATACCAATAACCAGTTGTCTGCAGCATCCTGCACCCCAATGGCAACGGATTGCAAATCTTCAATAATTTTTTGTCCTGCCATTTCCAATTCTGCCAATTCAATCCGATAACCCTGTATTTTCACCTGATCGTCCAACCTGCCACTATACATCAGGTTGTTTTCTTCATTCATAAACACCAGATCGCCAGTTTTATAATAGCGTATGCCGG
>JAGXTF010000063.1 GCA_018333525.1 Bacteroidota bacterium
ATGGAATTCTCAATAAGGATTTAAATGGAGATTTTCCTACTTGGGAGGAATACGCCTATGAAGAAGCCTATCACTCGCTTCGTCATACAGCGTTTATGAATGTAAAAAAGACTGGTGGGAAGGGTTTTAGTAATGCTCTTGAAATGATTGAGTACACTAAAAAACACTTCGAGAACATACGGACAGAAATTGACATCATTGATCCAAAGCTTATAATAACTGGATTTTCCTGGCCGAATCTAAGAGACGCTGTTTTCCCAGATGTTGTCCATAAAGATTGGCTGAATACAGGATATAATGTATTCTGGAATATGGATCGGAGCGATAGGATTATTCTTGATTTTTATCATCCATCATCAAGAATCCCTGAAACGGTCAGCTATGTAATGCTTGAAAAAATGATAAAACTAATTGGTATTTAAGACAAAATTAAAATGGCACTCAATAGTGATTTGAAACTTTCTTACTGGTATTACTCAATAAAATTTCAGATTTATGGTAAAAGATAGGACAGTTCAAGAGGTTATTGATATCTTGACTGGAAGAATTAGAACTGCGGATGAACTCTTTGAAAATTCCACTGAAGATGAAATAATTGGTTTGAGACATATTCAACAAGACGCATTTCAGAGCAGAGGAGAACCCAGATTCATGTGCTTTGAATGTGAAATTCCTGTTTTTATACGAGGCTCTAGTGAATTCCTAAATGGGCGAAAACATCTTCGCTGGCACTTTAAGCACTTCCGGGATGCACTAGAGTGTCCATACAATACCGGTAAACTGTCTGATGCTGAGACATTGCGACGCATGAAGTACAACGGTGCTAAGGAAAGTGCTATTCACAAAGAAACGAAGGCTCTATTAAGCAAGTTTTTAAGTCAAACACCGGATGTCTCAGAACTAAAGGTAGAGACTCGGATTACCAATATACTTAATCTTCGCGAATGGCGACGACTCGATGTTCAAATAACACACAGAGCTAATAAAGTGGCTATTGAAGCCCAAGTCTCCACAGAATTCGTTTCCGTAATACTTGACCGTGCTAATTTCTATAGAGAACATAGTATTCACTTAATCTGGGTAATGCGTGTTTTCTCTACTGACAGTGCGGAGCAACTCCTTACTCAAAAGGACATTATTCACTCAAACAATATGAATGTTTTTGTTCTTGATGATGAAGCCATTCAACAAAGCGAAGAGAGGCAAGAACTCGTTTTGCATTGCTATTACAGAGAGCCGGAAAAAATTAGGAGTATTATTACTCCCGTTTGGGAAAGTCAATTGGTGACACTCTCGGAGCTACAATTCGACCATGATTCTCAACAGGTATACTTCAAAGATTATACGTCATATCGTGAGCTGCTCCATGCAGGTATTATAGAGAGGGTTAAGGGATATTTTTCTCCATATGCTGAACAATATCCGCAAATTCGCCCGGACAGAGAACAAATATCAGAACTCGTAAAAAGTACGACTGAGATAACACCACTAATGGCACTGTTCGCTTATCCTGATATGCCACTGCACTCTGCAATCGCTAGCCTATTTGAGCATGGTTATAGCCACTCCGCCGCTGATCTGGATTTTCTCAGAGAAGGTTTCAAGGTCTCAAAAGAAGAAAAAACGGAAGCGGGTGATTTAGCAAGCGTATTTGACAGTTTAAATTTTGCGAGTTATTACATTAAAGTTCAAATCTCAGGACAAAGTACTCATCAAATAGTCGCTACTCATGGTATCTTAGATTCTCTTGCATCACTTAAACATCAGACCGTACTTGGATTTAGTTTTGCAAAACTCATTCAGGTTGCTCATCAAATGTTCAATAGCAGAGTAAATTATTTTGCGTTATTCTTAAAAGCCACTCAGCAATACGGAGCTAATAGACTTCTGGAAAATCAGGATAAACGGGGACTTTGGCATCGCAAAAAACAGGAATTCAATAACGGTTTATATTCACAAAGCGAAAAATACGACCCAATTATTAAAGCGGTATTTCCAGAATTATTTCACTGATTGGGGCCTACTTTTACCAATGGATAACAATTTTAGTCTATGCGGATAAGTCTATTCTGTCAAAGACAAGAGTTCCTATCTATCGATCACAATCTTTCAATTACCACCATTCTCATAAATTCGGTCTTGGCAAATATTGTGAATTGGACTCCCCCAATGGTGGTTGAAATATCGGTTTGCATATCAAAACACACGCATTAAATCATGCTTTCACAATAAGGGTTCTCAACACTTATGGGCAAACGGTAGACCGGCACGGGCGGGCGGGTTACGAGGTTTTTGATTGTGTTAAGTTGAAGTGCTTTGCATTCAATTAAAGAAAACATTAAAGCTTTATTTAAAAAAGGCATTTAGTTTAGTTATCCCAATCGAGATCATTGAGCAAAGCGAAAAAATCCACCGAAAGGGTACAAATAACTAGGGACTGGTTACGAGTTTTTTTTAAAGTAGTAAGTTGAAGTGTTTTGCAATTAATAAACTACAATTTTCTCCGTACCGTAAAGCATTCCATTTTGGAATATCTTCACAACATATAAGCCCTTGTCTGGTATTGCAAAATCCATAGCCTCGCTGGTACAATGCCATTCGTTGATTTTAGCCCCATTTATGGCATAAACTACAACATCATATCCTATACCTATTGTGCCAATAAAATGCAAATTGCCATCGCCCGGATTGGGGTATAGTTTATAATCAGCTCCAATAATTCTGTCCACTGATAATACTTTTATAGTGGTTTTGGCATCAAAACTATCCGGTGCAAGTTCCAAATTCCCTGCACTATCTGTTGCAATACTATAAAAATAATAAGTGGAATCCACCTGACCCGCATATATCGCGCTGCTATCTCCTGCACTCATTTTCCAAAGAGAATAATTCAATTTATTTTTTGAAACATAAACTGCAATATTTTTTACTTCTACATTATCTGTAGCCTGCCAGGAAACTGTAAAGTTTTGGGTATTTACAATGGCTGCAAGTGGTAAAACCCTACTTACCGGTGGCTGCAAATCCTTTACCACTAATATAGTTGTTTTGGTATCAAATGAATCCGGAATAGATTCCACATTGCCAACTTTATCTATTGCGGAACTATAAAAATAATACGTCGAATCTTCTTGTCCCGCAAATATTGCACTACTGTCTGCCCTGCTTGTTTTCCATAACTTGTAATTCTTTTTGTCAGAAGAGACATATACGTTTATTTTAGAAACAGCCAGATTATCCGTGGCTTTCCAGGATACATTGAACGAAGTATTGGCAGTGGTTTCAGGCAGGTTTAACACAAAACTTTCAGGTGCTCTTTTGTCTTTTTCAACTGTCCAATAAGGCGTCAAAATATTCTTATTCTGATCAAAAATAATATCCGCTCTGTTTTTAATAAGTGCAACATCTCCAAGACCAGGCTTTAAATCAATTTCAAAAGACACAGAACCTTGCCCACGATTTGTGGCGTTATTGGGAGGCAGAAATCCATACACAGGATTTAATTTATCCTCACGAAGCGTTTGTATGTCGAGAGAAGTAAACCGCCATTCCACCACTCCGGTTGCCGTATCCATTTGTGTTTTTAAATTCAGCACCACATTGGATTTATCGCGCAAGTCGAAATTTTTATCGATACTATTTGTATTCGGCGCAAAAAAGTATTTGAAATCGCCAACCTTGATGGAATTAAAATGCACGGTTTGAATATCAAAATAATTCTTATCGATGGTATCTCGTATGGTTACATTTTGTGCCGGTGCCGTTGCGCTGCTGTCATTTTCAAATCGAATGGTGTATTGAAATGTAGAAGGAAGTTCATTCATCAAAGTACTGCCGGTAGCGGAAACCGGTCCGATTTTATCGTTCGGATCCATGGAATTCACCAGATGCACAGTCAGTCGAAATGGTTTTTTATCCGTTATTACAGCGGAATCCATATTTCTCCCCTGGCGGTAAATGCAAACAGAATCAATTCCTGTAGTGAAATAAGGAGATGCATTAAATTGGTTTATTTTTTTCAAATTCGCCGCATTATATGTGCCACCACATGAAGCCAGTGTATTTTTGTAAAACTTGCTCCAGTCCACTATTCCAGGAGCAAGTCCAAATTCATAATCTTTGTTTACTTCATATGCAGAATCCACTTTATTCAATTCTTTATGGAAACAAATTTCTGAAGTATTAATCCCCGAAAATTTGGTCCATATCTGGCGTATGCATTTTTCCCTGCGCGAATTATCTACCGGCAATTGATTCCAGGCATGTAAATAAAAAGAATCCCCGCTTTTCATTTTGATTCGAACCGGAATCAGATAAGCATCCGATGCTCCCAAACGTGGCAGCATCAAAGAATAAACTGTATTTGTACGTTTTAATCCATATATGGAATCCATTCCGGTATACAGAAAAGTATCCGCATAAATATTCTTCGACTCCACTTCTGCCTTGCCCTTGGTTTGAATAGAAAAATAAACCGGAATATTGGTTTGATCGGTATTGGATAAATTTTCTACTTTGATATTGTAATCAAACCAGCGATCCGGACGAATTTGCTCGTAACCTAAAATGCTGGTTGCTATATTTACTTCTCCGGTTTTTACCAATTCAAAATCCCCGTCCGCCTTTGCCGTTTTTCCAGAAGAGAATATCACATTCAGATTGTATTTCCCCGCGCTATCATTTTGAAAATCAAAGCGAGGAATAATTAAATTCTGATCCACAAATTGTACTTCGCTGCTCCAGATAGTATCATTTCCATTTTCAATAAAAACCTCACTTTGTTTATCAAACAACCTGCCGCGAACCTGTACACTGGTTGTGCCGATGTTGCCCGATTTTTTTGGTGTAAATTCGGAGACCGATTCCACTATTTGATTGCTATCCAATACCATGGAAAGGATATTGCCATACTGGGAATGATTCAAAGTATATCGGTTGCCCATAAAATGTAAATACTTCACAGATTTCTCAAAAGAAAATGTTGTCCCAGATCCATACAGGCTACCAACAATACCGGGGTAGGTAATGGATTGAAACCTGTCCATTTTTATTAAATCACCGGAATTGATACTGTTGATTGTAATCGGATTTGTTTGAAAGTATTTACCCATGATTAATTTATCATCCAGAGGCGCGATAATCGGGTATGAAATGCTAGACCAATCCGGGCAATCCATTTTATAAACCGTTGGGGTATTTGTAGTATTATTAATCGCCAATAACACTTTACGTGAATTGTCATACTCAAAACTTCCGGAGATATAAACCAATTTATCCGTAACAAATAATCCCGAAGCATAACCATTATTCCATGAGCCTCCGAAAGGGGCTTTAAGTGCAAAATTCAAAAGTATATTCGATGCATTGTCCTTTCTCAATTTGGCGTAATACAACTGCGTTTTGGTATTTACCTGGCCAAAATCACCAACTACGTATACAAAACTATCGTCAGTAACAATTTCTCTGACTTTAGCATTCAGTTTTGGATTCCAGGGCTCCAGGGCTTTAGACGCCATATTAAAACGTACCAGATTATTTATACCACTTCCTGCATAATTGGAAAAGTTGCCACCCGCGTATAATTTGTTATTTGCAATATGCATAGAAGTAAAAATTGCACTGGCATTAAAATTGTAAATTATTTTCCCTACCCGGGTATCCAGCAACGCCAATCTGTTGGCACTACCATATTTCATCGAGTAAAACTCACCGCTGATCAACAAAGCAGTATCGTAAACAAGCATTTTCCAAACAGTATAATTTGGATCCGGACTATAAGACAAAACAGTGTCGGCTTTTAAATCAATGGCACAAATATTTTTTCTGGGCAATCTGTTCATGATGGTGGCATTGCCCATTAATTGCGCATAATTACCTTCTATAAAAGCATTTGTTATTGCTGCGTTTGGTTGGGCGTTGAATTTGCCATCAATTTTATTCAACCTTTCATCATATTTAATTACATAAGGTTTATTGATTTTTACACCAGTTAAATCATATAAATAATCGAAACCTCCGTATATCAGAATATTTGTATCCTTACGGCACATTCCGGCAATTCGATAATGAGAAAACAAATTCAACTTTTTCACTTGTCTGGTGCGAGTATTTATACTGTAGAAACGTCCATTATCTGCCATGGAATTTACATAATTCAACGAACCTTCAAACAAATAATAAATACTGTCGTTGAAGTTATAAAAGACGGACGAACCTGTGCTTCCTGATGTAAATGTTCCGGGAAAATAATTCATCCCTTTTTCAAAAGAATTTCGAACGGAATTAAAGCTTCTTGCATTGCTGCTGCTGTTATACCACTGATAGGTACCGGTCATGAAAGGTATTTTATTAAACCCGGACACCAGTGCAAGATTTTGACCTCCGCTAATGGTTATTTTTTGAATAATCCCATCTTGGCCGTCAATCATTTTGAGAATTATGTTTCCGGCATATTCGTGATACATATACACTTGATTACCAACACAATGCAATCCGTAAACGCCATAAGAGGTAAACGGACTTATGTTGGCATTAAATGTTGTAACCTTCCCTGTAGATTTATTTGCCTTAAATATCACAGACCTGGTTATCCCATCGATAGTTGCGTTATTGAGATTCGAATTTGCGAAATAGATACTGTTTCTATTGATGGCAAATTTCATTTTGTTAGGCACCCAAAACGTCGACGGAGTGCTGATCTTCCAGGTATCTAAAAAATTCTTACTTAAATCATATCGGGATAATAATACATTATTCTGGCTATCCAGATCATTGATATTACCACCCAGAATATAATTCCCACCAGCCACTGGAACAATATATATAACACTGCCATTAAACCGGGTAATTAAGGGGTAATTTTGACCATTGTTTTTATTTACCTTAATTAGGTTTTTGTGTTTTTTACCACTTAAGGCCTTCTCAAAATTTCCACCGATAAACAGGGTATCATCCTGAACCTGTATTTTGTTTACAGAGAAATTTGCGTTTGAAATAAATATGGAATCCAAATCTCCGCCAAAAGGCACTACTGACCCCGTTTTTACGCTGATCCTGTTCACATAATGAAACGATTTATACGTTATCGGATTGTAGGTCCTGCTCGCAACATATATATAATCCTTATCGCTGGCCATATGATGTATAGAGGCGAATGAATCCAATACCAAAGGGTTCCATGCATCCAACTGATTGGAAATCTTATTAAACCTACAAATAGCGCGTCTTTTTTTGCCATTCACATTTTTAAAAAATCCCGCGTAATACAAGAAACTGTCACTCTGATACATAGAATAAATAGTTCCATCAAAAACCGGAGCTATATCTCCATACTGCCAGGTTTTTAAATCCAATTTTATGGTATTGTTATAGCTTTTAAATGGAGCGGAAGTACCTACAGATTTAATGTATCCTGACAAAACAAGACTATCGCCAACAATGGCCATTTGCTTGACATTCCCATCGTTATAATAATTTGGAGTTTGTTTGTTAATGTTGCACCTGAACGAACCAATGTTTCCTGTTTTTATATCAATAACAGCCAGATTGCTAATGGTGGTATAATTGGAATTATTGTATTTTCTTATGTTGTGAAAAGTTCCCCCAACAAATAGTGTGTCACCATATTTCAATAGAGATTCCGCTGTTCCAGCCTGAAAATCATAAGCAATATTTTCATCCAGACTTCCATCCGCTAAAATATGTCGCAATCCATTTCCTACAATAAACCATCCTCCATTGTCATCGCTGATTGCCGCCACACAGGATGACAGATACTGTTTTGCCCTGATTGCACTTGGTTTTCCGTTATTATTAAATTCAGCTACATTGCCGCTTCCCAAAGAAATGTACCCTTGTCCGCTGGTTAAATACATGTAATTGCTATCTATGCTCACATCCAAATTACCTATAGGTGTGGGTAATTTTTTCATGTCCGGAACACTTACGCGAAAAAGCTCATTATAGGATTTAATGATCAGTTCTTTTTTATATGCATACAGATTTATCACATTTGCCTGCGTAATAAATTTATTGTCTATAATATTTTTATTGAAATGGTTAATGATTGCCATAACATTATATGACCTTCCGTTTATGGTACCATAACTTGAAGCGCAATAAATGAAACTGTCCACTACTGCAATATCCAGCACAGTAGAAGTGAGTTTAAATTTAAAACTGGTATCCAGAGAATAATTCGATTTCAATCGCATCAGGTTAACTATTTCGGGATAATCAGGTAATGTAAAACTACCGGCTAAAAACCACCCGCCTTTCGGATCTGCTTCAATTTTATTTATATATCCGCTCAATTGATATCCAAATAGTGCCCTCTCCAAATTATTGGTATCTATTAAAATCAACCCGGGATTATACCAACCAGAGGTGCCAAAGCTGCCGCGGGCTACCACTCGCGAAGAATCCAATATCATGGACGCTACAGTAGCGTTATAACCCACTGAATATCTGTAACTCAGATCATTCCTGTTCAATTGAATAAAATTGGAAACCACCATACCGTTATAAGTATTTATCTGCCCTCCTATAAATACGCTGTTTGCATTGGAAGTAATGGAATACACATATCCTCCGTTAATATTCGGTGCCCAGTTTAATAATGCATTGTTTTTAAGATTTATTGCAAAAAGTTTGTCGCGCAGGTTACCATTTACTGTATCAAAATATCCACTTACAAAAAGGGTATCTCCCATTTTATATAGACCGGAAATACCCGGTAAATATTTATATCCCAGCTGAAATTTAAACGTATTATCAATGGCCCCACTGGGTAGAATATGTGCCAGGTTTGGGGCGAAACTATCTTTTAAATACTGAAAATATCCACCGACAAAATACCCACCTTTTTCATCTTCTATAACGACGTTAATGGTATAATCCGGATGTAAAATATTGGCTATATCCACTTTCCCACCAGACATGTCCACACGCGCCTGCCCAAAGCAGGCCCTGCCTACATCCTGAAAACTACCACCAACATAGAGAATATTATTTTTCTCAACCCCTGTGTAATTTGTGCCGGAGGTAGTATAACCGGAGGTTAAAATCTGTGCTTTAATTCCAAACCGAAATGCACCTAACCAGATGAAAATCAACAAACAAAGACGTTTCATGTATAAATTTTAAATATATAATGTACAAATATATGGTTTCAGGGTATTTAAAATAGTCTGTGCCTAGTATTTCAATATAGCATACCCTAATCCACCTTAAAAAAAAAATTTGAAAAACTTGCGTAGCCAAATAACTTCATATACATTTGTAGCCGAATAGCTACGCAATGAACCTCAGAAGAGATGTTTTTCAAGCCATCGCTGACCCTTCCAGAAGGGCAATCCTTATGCTGGTGGCCAGCCAATCCATGACAGCCGGTGCCATTGCCGCTAATTTTGACACAGCCAGACCAACGGTTTCCAAACATCTGCAAATACTTACTGAATGCGAATTGCTGAAACAGGAACAAAACGGCAGGGAGATTTATTACCATTTAAATGCCAAAAAAATGAAAGAAGTTGCCGACTTTATTGAGCCATTTCGCAGCATGTGGGAGAGCCGCTTTAACAAACTCGAATCCGCAATGAAAAAACATAAGAAAAAATAATATGGAAATGAAAACGAAGATTCACGCTGAAGATGGCAAGCAGGAATTGTTTATTACCCGGGAATTCGACTTATCCGTGGAAGACCTTTTCACAGCCTATACCGAACCGGAAATTGTAGAACAATGGATGGGTACAAAAGTGGTACAAATGGAAAACAAAAGATTCGGTTTTTACCAATTTGTAACCACAGATCCCAAGGGAAACAATCACGTTTTTTGTGGTACCATACACGAATTTGTTCCAAACGAAAAAATAACGAGAACCTTTGAAATGGGAAATACCCCTTTCCCGGTACAACTGGAATATCTGGTATATGAAAAACTAACTCCCAATACCAGCAAACTCACCATGCAGGTGATTTATAAAACGGTTGAACACAGAAACCAAATTCTACAAATGCCTTTTGCGCAAGGTATTAATTGGGCGCACAATCGCCTGGAAGAAATCACAAAATCCAAAAACATTTCAAGATGAAAAAAAGAGATAAAATCATTTATTGGATAGCCACCCTTTGGCTCGCATTGGGTATGGTATCCACCGGAATTCTACAATTGTCGGGAGCAGAAGCACCCGGCGCCATGGCCCCTCCGGGAGTTTACGGAATCAAACAACTTGGTTATCCTGTATATTTTCTGACGATACTGGGAATTTGGAAACTCCTTGGTGCATTTGCCATATTAATTCCAAAATTTCCCATGTTAAAAGAGTGGGCTTATGCGGGATTCTTCTTCCTCACCACCGGCGCCATTTTCACGCATATTGCTGTGGGCAATCCGGTAACTGAATTATTTCCCTCTATTCTGCTTTTGGCCTTAACTTTGTTATCCTGGTATTTTAGACCGGCAAGCAGAAAAGTACAAATTGCCAGCGCTTAAATTACACCCATGAATCCAAGGGTTGATTTCTATTTTAACAAGGCCAAACAATGGCA
>JAGXTF010000064.1 GCA_018333525.1 Bacteroidota bacterium
AGATGGTATCAAAAGACTAAGTAGTGAAATTCTACGACTTAGGAAGTACAGGTTCGAATCCTGTTCCGGTGGCAAACTTTAGAAAGTGTAGATAAACAATATCTCAGCAAAAAATAGTGACAGCTCGGAAAGACGGCAAATAGGGGAAGTAGCTCAGGAGTTTACTCAATGGTTAGAGCGGTGGTTTACCACAAGGTCAGCGGTTCGAATCCGTTCTTCCCCACAATTTTCTACAAAAAAATAAACATTTCATCTACAGTTTTACTTCCAGAAATAAAACCTGATTTTTTGTAATGCTCAATTAAACTTTTGTTTTTTACTACAGTGTAAACATACTTTTTACCGCATGATTTCGCTACTCTACACAATTCACTTATCAAAATTAGAATAGCGTCTTCACGATCAGTTTTGATTTTATAATCAAAATTTGAAATGATAAACTCATTCCAGGCAATTGCACTATTTGTCAAATAAACAAATCCTGCAACTATCGGGATACCTTCTTTCTCTACCATTAATCCGCCACGACCATTTTCCGGAAGGAAGTCTTTGGGCGGCGCCTCCCAGCCAGGCCATTTTGACCACCATTCAACAAGATACTTGTCGTAATCATTCTCATTTAAAGCTCTTACTGTAAACATTAGACGTATGATTTAACTGCATTAGTAGTAATAGCAAATATTTCAGCGTCACCATCATCATTATTTTCAAGTTCAACCTCTAAATAATTTCCTCTTATTTCCCCGCCTTCGATTCTAAAGTCTTTTTTACAAAAACAAAAAAGTCCATTTGTTGGTGCATTAATAATCGTATCAACCGTAACTACATTCCCTTGTAAATTGATAATTCTACCTATCAACTGCTCTGCAGAACCATTTAATTGATACAAATTATCATTAATTGATATCATGTTTCCAATATTCGCAAAAGTTATTGCATTCAATGATGAACCAAGTATAACACCAACACCATGAACAGCATTACCATTGTAATCGGAACTGTCTTCATTTTTTCTTGTAAATGCAAACCATCTACTTTCTCTACGATTAAATTCAGACGCAGCAATACTTCCTTCTGTGTAATTGGTATTTAGACTGGCCTCCCATGGTCTATCACCTTCTATTACCAAGTTTTTAAATATCTTGTCATCAGAAGGGGAATCATTAAATATTGTTCTAACCTTTGAAGAATATTTAACTCCGTAAAAAGTATTTCGCACAGGGTTACTTTCGTCATTGTGCAAGTATAGTTGACCGTCTTTTATGGTAAAAAAACGATTGTTTAATCGGGTCATCCAATCAGGAATAAAAGAATGAAACGATGTCCATCCTTTCACACGTTCTGAGTATGATAAATTATCTTCCATAGCTATTAAATTGGTGAAGAACAAGTTCCAACATCTGTTACAGACGTACCGTTCCAATACAAATAGTAATACAGTGAACTATCTGAACTTAAATACATATCCGAATACCAACCAGGAGAAGCCGGTATAGTTCCTGCTGAATCAAACCATATTTGAGTAACTAGACTAAACCAATCAGAAGACGAGTAAGGTGCAACATTTACATAAATGTTTCTCGGACCGACCGGCGCCGAACCACATACCCAAGAAGAAGCCATTGATTTAGCTGCAGCAAAATAAAATAATTCCGGTGTTTCAATTTCAGTATATATTGAAAATGCTAATGTTGCAAAAGCAGAACAACCATTCTGAGTTACCTTATAAGTTATAGAATCCTCTGTTGCAGAACTACCATCATTTTCATAGGTTATTGTATTGTTTTCGTTTAAAGTTGCTGTTCCATGAGCCGGGCCGTCAACAATTGAAACTGTAAAATCATCACCAACAACATCATTTGCCAATACATTTACGGTAATAGTTCTTCCTGTCAACACAAAAATGAAATCATCAAATAAAACCGGTTTTTTATCTTCGTAATCCCAAATCAAATAAAGTTTTTCTTCATCTGTAGTTTTGCTAAATAGAAAGTTACCATAAAAGATATTTTCAATCTGGCTCACGCTAAGCCAAACCGCGAGAGACTTTATTGTTTCAATATCATCTTCGGTATATGTATTCTCTGAAATTAAATAACCAATCCTGTTACATTGATCTAATGAAAAATCAGCAGTATCAGTTAACTCTTTTAGAGTTTCCATTCTAACAATACTCCCTCTTGCTGGGAATTTCCCTTGTCCTTCTGTACCTGTTTCAACTAAGAATCTTGATACATAATTTTCAGAAAACAAAACCAAATCAGGATAATATGAACTATCAGACCATTTGTATCTAGTCGTTATGGTTTTAGCCAAATCCTCGGTGCCGCCAAGAACTACGCTAACAACTGTCAACGGAACACTAACTGGGCAAAGATTCAAAATGCTATAGCTTATCGCTCCATTAACCGGCGTAATAGTTACAATAGCCTGTGTTGCAAGAATATTATCTCTTGCAATAGTTATGAAACCTTCACCAGTGACATTCGATTCAGGATAGATATCGCCATCAAATTCGACAGTGATAGTTGCATTTCCTTGAGTTATATTGTACTGTAATACAAAATCACCTAAAACTTCATTCAAGTTGAAATTATAAACAAATTGACCTATCTGATTAAACTTGTTTACTACGGCTCCACATCCAACATTATAAATACGAACAGGCTCAGAACCAATTGAAATAAAGTATTGTTGATGATAAGGATCAAAGCCTCCAATTTTCTTAGAATTTGGTCTTGAAATAAAAGTATCTCTAAACCAATCACGAAGCCCATTGATAATTGGTTCTACGCCATCAATAGACAATCTTTGAATGATTCCTTTTCTCGGATTAGCATAATAAATTTGATAGTCATTTTCAGCAAAACTTTCCGGCGCCGTTCCGATTCCATTCTCTCCAAGATAAGTCCTTTGTTCACCTAAAATAATATCAGAAGTAACTAGACTTTCACTACCATCGGCCTCAGTAACAGCTCTTTTTTCGAACAAAATTTTTGAAGCCTTTTCTTCTTGCAAAACTAAAATATCATTATCTCTAGCATGTAACTTTTGAATACTTCCATATTGCTTATCTAAATCCTTGGAAATATTTTTAGACAAGTTAAATTCATTCAATCCATTAGTATTTGTGCCTTCAATAAACTTATCACCGTGAATTATTGATGATTTTCTATGGATTTGCTTATACTCCTCAATCATAGATAGAGACGGCCGTAAATCTACATTCAAATAATTAGTATTGAATCCGTCTCTAACCTTGTAACTCTCAACTCCATTTCCTTGTGCGTAACAATTGAAAAAATCAACATCAATGATAGCCGGTGTAAAACTGCTTATATTTTGATTTTGTACATTTCCGGAATGATTCCCATTATTTATTTCAAAACTTTGAGGCGTTTCGTAAAACAATTTGCTAGTAGCTTGCTTAGGCTTTGTTTCAAAAACATAAAAACCAGTACTGCTTCTAACTACAATTTTAGCGTACACACGACCTTTTCTGTCTCGGCTTCCGCCAGTTTCCAGTCCAATTACTTTTAAAAATAATTTGCCGGACGGATTGGGCGTAAAAATAGGGTTACCTAAAGATGTGCTAACACTTCCTCTAACAAGGGAAAGCTGCGGCCCATAATTTCTAACATCACCGGCGCTGTTTGTTATAAATAAATTCTGGCCAATGATATTTTCATTGAACCATTCTTCAATGTTTGCATAATTCCTTTGTGCATAATGAATAACATCATAGATGTTATGACGCCATCCGGAATCGTATTTAAACGTGCTGTCAAGGTACAAGCTGATTGATGAACCTTGAGCTACACTTAACTCTATTGGTCCGGGTAAGACAGAAAATAAATCTAAATAGGCAATAGGTCTATTATCAGAAGAAGCTTTTGCTTCACCGCTATTAACCGAGTAATTATCAAAATCCATTGAAAAACCTTCCGGTCTAATCTTCATGTAAAAACCAGCTTCTTCTTTAATCTCATTACCATTTTCATCAATATTATCAGGAATGAAATCTTTCAACTGCTCTTTAATTTCAAGAATTTTTACTTCGACCGGATCGATTAATGGGTCAGGGCCTTTTTTCACAATTAAAATATCCCCAACTTTTACCTTATCTTTATTTTCAGCCTCAAGTTTTGCCCAAACATAAAAGTCTTCATTGTAGAATCTATTAACATAAATTGTCTGATAAAGCAATGGTTGTGTTTTTACACAAACTCTTAAACGTTTTGCCCAAAATGGCGCCGGACTATTCAAAGTAAGTCTCAATTTATTTTTAAAAATTGAGTATAATTGTGGTATATGAATTGTATTGTAGATTGAGGTTAAAACAGTTGTTTTTCTGCCAAAATCATCTTCATATACTAATCCTATTTCATAATCCTGATTAGTCTTACAACTTGTAGAATTTGAGGAGTTTACAATAGAAACATAGCTATTGTTCACAATTGTAAAGTCTAATACATGAGGTTCGTCACCATCAGTTGTATCAATAAATGTAACCGGTGTAACAGTAAAAGTTGGAATTCCACCAATCACAGAATAAACAAGACTTGGTTCAACACTTAAATTCCAGCCGTCCGGAACATCATATTGAAAATTATTTTTAATGTCTGTATCAATGATATTTAAAAACGATTCAAAATCAGCTGAATCAAATAAATCATTCAATGAGTTGTAATCTTGTGGTAGAATAAAGTAAAACGAATTTTCATAACTGAAACTTCCATTAAGCAGTAAATTGAAATAAAAAATCAATTTAAATCCTTGAGTTAAAGGATATGATTCAGGATTTGTAACTTCAACTTTATTTAAATCAACAATATCTGTTTTTAATTCATTTCCAAAATCTAAAGGCTCATTTATCATTGAAACCGAATAATCTGGAACAATTTTAAGTCCATTAGAATCTACAATATTTCTTCCTTCAACATAATTTCCAAAAACAGCTCTATTACCAATAAAAGTCAGTGCTTTAGCCTTTAATGGAACGTAATCACATTGTCTGTAGAGTTCATCCTCCGGTAAACTTGTATAGGATTTGTTATTTGAAAAAATGTAAATTTTAGTTTGATTATCCCCCCAACCTAAGTTTTCCTTATTAAAATTTTCAATTAAGAATAACGCATTTGAATTAGTTTCTTTAAAAACTAACTGAATATCAGTAACCCTTTTATCTCCGGTCTCAAATGAAATTTTTGCAGCATTAAAAGCATTTATCATTCCTTTGTTATCCAAAGTATAAAAATTCAAATCAAACGCTTTTGGGTTAAAATCATAATTTGAATAACTTGAAAGCGCACTGTATTCGCCATCTAAATATTTGTATCGATAACAGAATGAGAAGAATTTTTCCATCTTGTTATTTGCTACGCCCGAGATATTGATAGGAATTATAATAGGTGCATTTACCGGTGGTTTTTTAATCAAATAGATGTCTTCTTTTTCAAAATTGTTGGCACCATAAGTTTTAGCCCGAGAAATATTTATGCAGCATGGCTCCATATTGTTGTCAGT
>JAGXTF010000065.1 GCA_018333525.1 Bacteroidota bacterium
AATGGTGTTATAAAAAACAACTACTTAAGATTCTGCGATACAAGCAATCCAAACAAACTACTTAAAGCTGTTGACCGTTCGGTATACCTGTATAACCAAGACAAACCACATAAAGCCCTTAAATACAAAACACCTAATACAATAGAAAATGAACATCTATCTTTGTTATCCTTATCAGCTAAGAATAAACAACCCACATCTTAACAATAAGAAATAACGAGATACAAAACGGTCAACGTTATTCAGGCATCAACATACCAGCTCGCAACTCAAGGCTCGTAGCTAATAAACAACACGGAATGCACGGAGAAACACTGGGAACACTAAGGAATACAAAAAAAAGCGCACGGATAACACAGATCTCACAGATCAAGTTACAACTTCGCCGGTGGCAGGTGGCTGGCAGCCGGAAGCTGTAATATCGCACAGAAAACACCACGTCCGTACCGGCACGGGCAGGCAGAACTCATAGAATCAAACACACCTGAGCTCGAGGCTAATAATCAACACGGAGTGCATGGAGAAACACGGGAACCCCAAGATATAAATAAAAAAGCGCACAGATAACACGGATCCCACAGATCAAAGGCACAACAAGCCAGTGGCTTGAGGCCTGAGGCTTGAAGCCGTTTTCCATTTCTTCATTTTTAAAATATCGCACAGAAAACACCACGTCCGTACAGGCACGGGCAGGCAGAAACCACAGAAAGCAAGCGCACAGATAACACAGATCTCACAGATCAAGTTACAACTTCGCCGGTGGCAGGTGGCTGGCAGCCGGAAGCTGTAATATCGCACAGAAAACACCACGTCCGTACCGGCACGGGCAGGCAGAACTCATAGAATCAAACACACCTGAGCTCGAAGCTCGAGGCTCGCAGCTAAAGGCCAATGGCTGTTTCCATTTTTTCATTTCCTTCATTTATTTCATTTCTTCATTTTAAAATATCGCACAGAACCCACAGAAAACATCCATATTGAGCCGGAAGCTGGCAGCAGGGAGCCGGTAGCAGCATTTTTGCACAGAACCCACAGAATCAAACTCAAACAAGCTCGCGGCTCGAGGCTGCTCAAGCTTTCCCGGAAATTTTATATACCAAATATCCAACCCATTCTTTTACAAATGCATCCATGCGGTTTAAGGCTTCAGAAGATGGAAGAATGTAATCAGAAAATATATAACCGCGGTTTGGATTCGAGTAAAATTGGACATTGTAGGGTACAGGATTTATGCCGGCTTTTTTAAATGTCTGCATCGCGCGGGGCATATGAAATGCGCTGGTAATCAAAAGAATTTTATTGCATTTTAATTGTTCCAGAATCTTTTTGCTTTCCACCGCATTTTCCCAGGTATTTTTAGAAACGGTATCTATCCAAATTCTGTTGCTGTCAATGCCCTGTTGAATTAAATACCGGCGAACATAAATACTTTCAGGTTTTATTTTGCCAGTAATGCTGGCGGCACCACCGCTAATGATGATCGTATCTATAAAATGTTTTCGGTACAATTCCATGGCTGCATAAATTCGTTCAGCCGCCTCTGTTAATGTTACACCGGAACGATAGGAATCGTAATTGGCAAATCCACCCAGAACTACTGCAGTTTTCGGAAATATCTCCACATTGTTTTTATCGGATTCCCAGGCGATTGCGAGTTCGTTTACCAGTACTTTATTGCTGCTGAAAAACAGAATAAAAAAAGAAATGATCAAAAGTATTTTTCTTCGTTTCACATTTTTTGTAATCCATGCCCATAACAATAAGACAAGAATCCAGAAAAGTGGCTTAAGAAGCACCCCCAATATTTTGGATAAGATGAAAAACATATAACCGCACTTCAAATGTAGAAAAGAAGCGCGAATTTCAGCGTGTTTTTTAAAGCATTATTATATGTCTTAAGACTCAATCCGGCATTGAACCGGTAGGAAATTACCAATTCATATTTTTGATTCCTGTGAGTATGCCCAAAACCTGTAGTAACCAAATCACTACAAGAATTACCACAACAATGTTGAGGATATTTTTTATTTTACCATCCATGGGTATGTAATGGTTTACGAACCAAAGAAAAACGCCGACCAGGATGAGAATAGCAATTACGGTAATGAGAGCCATTTTTAATTTGATTGATGAAATGCAGATAAATAGTAAATTGTTGGATCCATGTTCAAAAATTTCTCCTCCGGCAATTCGAATTTCAAATTACCGGAGGAACCCATTTAGAAAAATATGAGAATCAGGAGTAGAATGATAATAATACCGCCAAATGAAATATATACACCATCATAAGGGTGCTGTTGTAATGTATTTCTGATTTCCAGCACCTCATTGCGAAGTTGCCATTTTTCGCTTCTGCTGAGATTGGATTTGTCCATTTTGTAGATTTCATTCAACCGATTGCCCATCGCATTTAATCTGGCATTTTCGGCTTTCGTCAAGGTTGAAGAAGCCTTACCAGTATGAGTTTCAGCTTTCAAAGTAGAAGGGCTTTGCGCTAACAAAAACATGGTAACTACGCAGATTGCAATTAACTTTTTCATTTTGTTCCTTTCCTTTATTATCAGTAACAATTATAGAAGGTTTTCCAAAAACGGGACCAAATTAGGAATTACAAGAAACAACCCTATTGTAACTCTTGATGGGAAAAGGTTGTGTGGTTTTATTTTAAATTCTTATTTTGAGAAAATAAAAGTAATTCATCTGCAAAAAGAGAAATATTTTGCAAATTGAATTGTCTCACTAATAAAATGATTGAAACAATTCTGATTGTTATTCCAATATAAAATTTTCTATCCGGGAAATTCTTTTTTCATTGGAGGTTTCAACCTTTAATGAAATAAATGATACCTAAAATCAGAAATGGCAAATGCACCATCAGCGGTGGATCCCAGAGCGGTACGCGGATGAGATAGGCCGGAATTCCGGCAAAACCGAAAACCACAAAAAACCAGGCGGTCCATGATGGAATCCAACCGATGTGTAAAAACAAAACCCCAAGCATCCCCAGCGAGAAATAAGCGAGAATCATGTAGATGGCGAACAGCAGGTTGCTCCAGTCGTTCCAGGATTTAAATGTGGTATAGATTTCCCCTTTTTCAGCCTGGTTATTTGCCACCCACATGGTAAATGTCACCCGAAATGCGATGTTGATGATCCAGAAGATCGTTGCGGCCATATAAGCACTGTTTGCAAAGGAATACAGCGTTCGGCTCTTTTCGTTGCTTTCAAATGCTCCAAAAAGCGATTGAAATCCCATCAGGGAAATAATAACTCCGAGAAGAAAAAATGCGTGAATCACATACCAGTTGGTTTTGTGAGAATGAATGATACGGAGGTATTCCCCGGTATCACTAGTGGTCCATTGTTTATAAGGTGGGGTGAAAGCTCCTATCCAAAAGAGTATTCCACCGGCAAACAATAGAATGACAGACCATTTCCAGGTAAAAACATCGGTTTCCATGGCATTAGAGTTAGATGTGTATGTAAAATTAAAGGTTTTTTCGTTAGAAATGCAAGCGAAGATGGGCCGCGAGCCTCCCGTCCGTACCGGCACGGGCGGGCGAGCTTCGAGCTGCGAGCTGCCCTGTTGATGGTGTACGCATTCAGCATCTCTAGTTATCCGCATCGCTGGAAATCGGCTGAAAGCTCACAAACGACGACCATCCCACCCGAATCCACTCTTCGACGACAAGTTCCGTTGTTGGTGTCCGCTTTCAGCATTTTTGGTTATCCGCGTCGCTGGAAATCGGCTGAAAGCCACCAACGACGACCATCCCACCCGAATCACCCATTCGAAGACCTTCCCCGTTGTTGGTGTTCGCTTTCAGCATTTTTGGTTATCCGCGTCGCCGGTAATCGGCTGAAAGCCACCAACGACGACCATCCCACCCGATTCCATCCTTCGAAGCCCATCAGGGATGTTGGTACATACAAACATGTTTTTTAATGCACAAGGTTTTGAGATCATTCTATATACTTTTTCCCCTTATGTATTAATGCAAAAACCGCAGAGGTCGCAAATGGGGGACGCAGAGGTCGCAGAAATAACGTAGTTTAATTGGGAGTTTTGTTTTTCTTTTTGCATGATTTGTGTTAAAACTAAAATAATAAACGATTCATCTGATGTTATTTTAAAATCGCTTTGGGAAGTAATCAAAAAGATACAAAGATGTAGTCATACAAATGTAGCAAAATTCAATTTTCAATCAGCATACTAGACAGTATTGCCAGGAATATTTGAGTGAATTATTCTAATTGTTACATTTTTAAATAATTGAATATCTATAAATTATAGCAATAGCATTGAATTTTTGATGCTAATTAATTGTAAGATTTACAGATAATACATAAATTGCCTGAAAATCAAATTATTCTATTGGACAATGAAGCATTTTAAATTATTGGGTACACTTCTACTTGCTGTAGGGATTTTAATGACCACCACCAACGGTTGCAAAAAGGACACAAACAATAACAATAATAACAATAACACAGGTGGCACTACTGAAAATTATATATTATTCAATGGGGTTAAGGTGACGTTTGTTAATCCCAAAATTGGTGTTACAAAAATTATCGCCGGAGATACTGCATACCAATGGAGTGGTAATTTGCCCGGTGGCTTTGGGGACGACACAACATTAACAATAATTCACATCGGAAAAAGAATTGCTGGAAGTCCAACTAAATTGGACCCACAGGGAATCACAGAAGGGGAAGTCGCTATTGACTTACGATGGAGCATAATAGCGGGTCAACCTTGGCCAGGAATTGTCGGCGGTGATTACAAGTTAGAACGCGTAAATGGCAAGTGGGTATCCACTCTAAAGAACGGTGTTGGCGAATGGACCAATTCAGGCGGTACTAAGCAAACTTATACTGGTATTGAATTTCGAGTGGAATGGCCTAACTAAATATGTAAACGAGCGGTATATAATATTGCTTTATCTGGTGGTAGGTATTCGCTTTCAGCATCTCTGGTTATCCGCGTAGCTGTTTTACGGCTGAAAGCCACCAACAACGCCCAGCCTACCAAAATTAATCGGCTGAAGACCTGAGAGAGCGCCAAGCCCATTTGGAAAAATCGCCTCAAATACTATATTTACAAAACCTTATGAGTATAGGACCAGCTTCCCAGGGTTTGATTGAACCACACAATGTTGCCTACAATCCAATGGATAAAATATTCCGTTTGATTATGGGAGATTTTCCATCCATTTCCAATTCATGGCCCGGAGATTATGGTCCTGCAACTATTGAAAATATCCGCGTGGCACAGCAAGCCAAATACGCCAACTATTTTCAATACCTCGGATTGAAAGAAAATGCAGGGATGAAAATGTATGAAATAGGTCCCGGTTGGGGCCCGTTTTCGGATTATTGCCGAGCCAGAGGCGTGGATGTTACTTCGGTTTGTCCTGGAGAGGCGCAATACGAATATTTGAAGCGATCCGGGCACAATGTACATCGCGGGGTTTGGCAGGAATTTACCCCGGACAATGGTCCGTTTGATGCCATTGTTTCCATGGGCTCACCAGAACATTTTGTTTCTCCAAAAGATTATATTGAAGGCAGACAGGATAAAATTTACAGACAATTTTTTGATTATTGTTATGGATTGTTAAAACCCGGAGGCCGGCTCGGGGGGCAGTTTATGACCTTCAACGGGCATGAATGTGATCCCTATAAATTGCAGGTAGAAAAAGAGGGAAAAGATGAAGAAACCAGAAAGAATTACCATATAGGTTTGTTGTTATATCGCTATCCGGATGCCTGGCTGCCACGGGATTCCAAACATTTTATTTCCTGTGCAAAACCAGGAGATTTTGAAGTAATAAAAACTGTAGACGGACGCACCCATTATGTGTGGACCATGCGTGGATGGAAAAAACATTTCAATAAAATCACCCCCATTTCCAAATGGTTTAAAGTAGCCGGATTGGTGATTCACGGAATGTTTAACAAGGATTTTGGATACTGGGCCAAAGCCTTTTGGAAACAGAGTAACCGGCAGTGTTTTGAAAACGGCTGGATGGGACATGAATTCTTTTTTGTAGAGAAGAAAGTAAATTCATAAATAGTTTTTTTGCCACAAGGGCACAAGGGTTTTGGCACAAAGGCGCAAAGTTTTAATTGTTGAAAGTTTAGATTTGAATGGGAGAATACAATTTTGAGTTGTTTGAAAATAAGGAAAGTTTACAAGTACACATTAATTTAATTTCTGAACGAATATGACCAATAAAGATATCGTAACGGGTATAAAGAATATCATTGGCCCCAAATTAATATCATACGGTTACAGAATTAATTCATCAAAGCAACACTACGAGAAATGTTTGGATGGAAAATGTCTTTATTCAAGGGTATACTATAGAATAGTTAATTATTTTTCGCACGAGAAAAAAGAGGCATATAAATATGTAGAACTTAGCTATTTAGTTTATGACAAATTACTTAATAGCATTGTTAGTACAGTTTTGGAGGAACTACAAATTACCACAATAATTGATGGGCATACAAATCTCATTGTTGTCGATTTGTATTCAATTGATTCTGGTGGTCTATACAATTCAAAATTTTTGCAGAGTAAGGATAGGAATGAGCAATATGGAATTTTTGAGAATTCCAATCCAATAGACATTTTAATTGAAATACGAGATACCAGAATTACAAATGTTCAAACTATTGATAACGAATTGGCTGATTTCGGTACATTTATTTCACAACTAAGTATTAAACCATTAAAACCAACTGCTTATTCGCAAAATGTTGTGGACAGAGTTATTTTTATAATATACTATTTTGGAACCCATGATAAGAATAGACTTGCAGAAATGCAATCTGAAATTTTGAAGTTTTCAAACACAATTAGTTCGGATTATGTTGAAGTAATTAATTGTTTATTGAAAAAGTTTCTTTAATTATTATTTTGCATAGTCCGAACAATGTGGTCATAATGTCGAATTTAAAATTAAATAATATGATTGTCCAGCTTCTCTGCATGGCCTTATTGTCTTGCGGCGAACTTGCAAAAGAAGCACAAACAGAAATGCACTCATTGGACATTAAAAACCCTCGTAATTCCTGTCAGATTGATGCAATGATTAGCATCGATACCAATTTTTATGATGTGTTAGACAGTTCAGAATTTTTTTATAGTCTGGGAATTATAAACCTTACTTCAAAGCTAAAAATTAAAAAACTAAATTTATCGGCGGCAAGATTTCACAACAAACGCGGATGGATGAAGCTATCTGCATCTTCAATATATTTTTATGATCCGAAGCTATCACGAATCCCAATAAGAAGGACAAAAAGTGAGTTGACAAATATTTCTGTAGATTCATTGAGACATCCTGTTTATGTTTTAAATGAAATTAGTCCAGAAGAACTTTGGATTTTGGATTTTGTTGTTAATGACACCTTGCGCTGTTCGGATACAATAACAGTAATGGAATCTAAGGCAAAAAGCAGGTATATTAAGGGAGATTAATACATAATTTTGGGTCGAGATAAAATTCTAATTTTGAATGGTCCGAAAAAAGGAGAGGCTGCACTTGAATATGATTAAATTTGATTTTAACTATATAAAAAATAACCTAGCCTTATATGCTAAAACGGAGTTCGTAATAAATGGGGTCGAAGAAGCATATTGGAATGCAACTGAATTTATTAAAAGAAATGATAAAATATATTAATAAGGATAGTTTCACAAAATATCTTGAACAGACTAAAGGAGGAGAAGCTCAGATATGGTTATACAATCCTACCTTGGAAAAATTCATTTTAAGAGTAACATTTCCTGAAAATAATCATAACGTTCTGTATATAATTGCATTAGGTTCAGAGTATGTCTGTGGGAATTTCTCATGGCAAGACGCCAACGTCATGATCAATTCCCAAATAGCCAATAATGGAGAGGAATTAAATATTATTTTTGACCAGAAAGGTGGATTTCAACTACGTTGTAATGCTGGGGTAATTATGGCGACTGGAAATGTCACAGATGATATACCTTGGTAATCAAACAGTAAATTTAATGACAAAATTTCAACTATTTGGAATAAGCCTCTACTCAGTTTGTCTTCTTTCTCAATGCACAGTTAAGGAAGATCCCCAAACCCAAATTGCAAAACTAAATAAACAACTCGATTCGTTAATTATACAATGTGGAAGTATCGGCGACTGTGACAACTATTATAAGCTAGGGGAAGCGATTCTTGATTCACTTCTTCGTCTTGAGCCCCAAAATCCTGTGCATTTTGTTAGAAAGTTTAACTTATACAATTCATCTGGTCAAGACAGGAAATTCATCGATCTATTTAAAAGCACGAAATGGATAAAAATGGAATATAAAATGATCTGGGACATTTCAAAAAAATATTGGGCGCTAAATAAACCCGATTCAGCATTATTTTTTTATATAATGGCAAGCGATACAATGCAGAAGTTGAACATTAATAGATCCAATCCTGATCTATTCTTGAATTTCTATTTCGATGGACTGAATAAATTTTGTGAAAAATCGCCGCTATATAATAATCCCGATTTGCCAACTTGTATTCGCGAAACTCCAAAAACTACCCTAAGATTATTGGTTATTACAAATTCCACCGAAGGTAAATCTAACTGTTCTCTTATGGAAAAATACATAAAGGATGTCTCGCCGTGATTTATGCAGTATCCTAGTTTTAAGGTTTATCTAAATCTTCATTCCCTTAACCTCGAAGTCTGATTCATTTTTACTTTTCCGGCCCTGACGAAGCTCGCCTGTGGGGCGATATTGTCCGGAACATCAAATTTCAATTGCAATTTATTGTATTATTCCCCGCTGGGACTTCCCTCGACTTCGTTTCACTGCGCTCGGGATGAACCTCTCGTCCCAGCGGTCACACCATAAAAAAAGGCCCGCGAAGCGTGCCTTTTTTTTGGTGATCCCGCTGGGACTCGAACCCAGGACCCATACATTAAAAGTGTATTGCTCTACCAACTGAGCTAC
>JAGXTF010000066.1 GCA_018333525.1 Bacteroidota bacterium
TTGAAATCTTTGATTAATTGATTTTCTAAGCACATATTCTTTATCCTCGATTTATTTGGTTCTGAACTCATCAGATGGAGATTAACTCCATGACCTCCGGAGGGAGGTTTCGTTCTTACCGGTATTTCCGAGAAGCCATATAATCGAATCTCGCGGAATAGGATTCAAATTCATCATTCAGGATTGCCAAGTCAGCCGAGAAATCCCATCCATCAATTGATTTACCACTTTGAGCAACGAAATCCCGAAAAGTGATTCTCGCCAGTGCCAAAGATTTATCTCCCTTGATTCCCGTCATGTCGACTTCCAAATCTTTCAGGAAAGATTTTAATTCCGTTTTATTCATTCTCGAAAAGTCGATTAAAACCTGAACCGGATGTCCGAAATTTACCAAGTTGTTGATGTGTGTGTTTGCTTTCATTTTCTTTATCCTCGATTTAATTTTAGTCTCGGGTTATTCCCTTGAAATACATACTCTCATATTTCCTTGAGCATGTCAAGAAAGAAAATGTTAAATTTTGACATTTTTTATTCTGGGAGATTCCGATTTATTTTTCTGGAAATCTCTGTGCTTAGCTTAATGATGGAGGAAGCAAAATGTTCTGAATCCGGAACATTTTTCAAAAGGGGCGGAATCTGGAGGAGGGAATCAAGAGCTTCCGTTAAAAGTTCCTCACATTCGGGACAATCCTTTGAATCTAAACAATCTGACAATCCTCTCGTCGCTTCGGATAATAATTCATCCGTTTTCAAATAGGATTTATGCCAAGTTTCGACATCCGTCATTAGTTCTTTGATGGAGGCACGAAGTTCCTTATTGATTTGCTGAATCTGATTCATTGCTTCGACATAAGTCTTGATTGTTTCCGCAACGAGCTTCTGAATATCAGCTTCATTTTTCCTACGAGTGGCGAGATAAGTGGAAACTCCAGTTATTGCAGCAGTAGCCACGAGAATAAAGATTTTTTCAATCATAGATTCCTGAGTTGAGCTCAAAGAGCTACTATCTTGAAATAAAAATAACAGGAGCGCTGTCATAATAGAAATTCTACCTCAAAAAACGCATTTTCATATCCCGTTTTATTTTCGTGATAATCGAATCCTGAAGCTGGAGGGCTTTAATTAATTCCTCCGCGTGAAATGTAATCATTTCCTTGCTTAAATATTTGGGGTTTGGGATTTCATCTCCATCTGTATTTTGAATTTCTTTTGGTTGATTTTTCAGATTCAAATAAAGATATGAGAGATAAACAAAAGGAAACGACCAGCAAATAAAATTAACGATAGGAGAGATGATAAACACCTTGAATCCAAAGTAAACATCAAAAATCCATGCGATGAGCATCATCCCTCCATATACTCCGAGACATCGAAAGAAGAAGCCGAAAATCGAGGAGACAATTTTATTGTCCAAAAGATTAACTATTTTTCTTAATAGAATTGCGCAACCGAAAATTAACATGGTCCACAAAAATCTAAAAATCAATCTGATAAGTTCTTCCTCATTCATAACCACAACCCCCTTGCATTGCCTTCTAATAGAGCACAATCGTATTTTATTCCGTTCCTGATTCATTTCCTTTATCTTCCAGATTTTCCAATCCGTGGTGAAGATTTCGGATTTCTTCCTCTGATAAATCATTCAAAGGTTTTGATTCTGGAGATGATTCCGTTGCCGGATTTTTGGGAATCGGATTTATGTTAATATCTCCAGATTGAGTGTCGAGTTTCGGACTCTGTGTCGGAGCTAATTTAATTCCGATTGAAGTCAAAAATGCGACGATTAAAGTCCCGCTGATTATATCCTTAAAGAATGGGTCTTTATAAATGATATAAAGAATCACAAAAAGGACAATCAGGAACAAGACCGGAAGCCACGGCGGAATGTTCCTGAGAGTGTAGAGAACTTGATTATCCTGCACGGATTTTATTCCTCCATTGAAAGCTTGACCATCCGGATTTCAATATTCATATAGCGATTTTGATTATCCGCATGACCAGAGGCTGTGATTGAAATCCCATTGTTATAGGAATTCTCGGGCATCTGTTCGACTTCCGATTTGAGAAGTGCTTTCACTTCCGGAACTTGAGGTTGCCCGTTGTCCGGAGCATCCTCGATTGCTTTCAGGACTCCTTTCTTTGAGCCCGTAAAAGATAAATTGAATGACATATAAATCGTTCCTCCTCTAAACATTTGAAAATACCGAAAAATTTTTATTGGACGCCGGCTTTCTTCGCTTCTTCCTGAATCCTTTTACCTGCTGCTTCAAAAGCTCTGCCGATATTCATCAGGGATTTCGGATTCTCCGTAAATTCGATTGCCTCGACGGCATCAGCGACCGCGAGAAGAGTTTGCCCTCCGAAATCATCAGAACCAGTTTTATTCGTGTCCTTTTCGACAAGCTTTCTTCCTTTCTTTCTCAATTCGGAAACGAGAACTTGTTTTCCGATTGTCGTGCCGAGATTGATGCCAATATCTTTTAATCCATCCATGATTTTATTTCCTCTCTTATAGTAATTTAGCCAATTCAAAATGCATCCCGTCGAGACGCTTGTTATAATGTCCGCCCCAGAAAAAGCCCCACTTATTGAAGATTGGAACCAATTCGAGGAGGGAACCTTTTTCTCCGATTGACGCGGGACGTTCACCCAGCCAATTTTCCGGAGCATTCAAATCCAAAGCCGTCGCCCATGAATGATTGGAGAGAGTTGTTACTGAACCCCTGATGAATCGAGGATAAAAGCTTCCGCCAAATGAAATGATTCTATCGGCAAGACCTTTTTCTCCAATTTCAGAGAAAGCCCCTTTGAGCTGATTCTCTCCCAATTTATGAAACTCAATCATTCCATCTTTCGGAGCTCCATAAACTCCGATTAATTCAGGAATCCGAACTTTAACGACATTCTTTCCTGCCCAGTTATCGAGGATTTCAATTTTTCCTTTATTATTCCGGAAACTGAAATTCCCGAATAACTGACGAACCCGAGTGGAATTCGGATAAGCAAAATCCGGCTTCGGAGGATAATATTTTGAATTTATCGGAGAGGGAGAAGCAACGACGGAAAGACCGGCTTTCTGGAGCGTGTTAGAACCAACTATTCCATCGGCTTCTAATCCATTCTTTTTTTGCCACTCTTTTGTTGCGGATTCGACTTTCGAGCCGAAAATCCCATCCAATGAACCAATATTATATCCGCTTAATTTTAGGAACTCTTGCCATTGAATGACATCCTTTCCTATGGAACCAACTTTAATCATGAAATTATCCTCTCTTTTGATGGTTTGAGGAATCCAGATAATTTTTTCCGGATTCCTCAAATGAAAAATTATTCCTATTCAGGAATTGTGTCGAACTCGCCGCCTAATCGCTTTTCCAAATGACTCGGAGATTCATAATCAATCGAGCCGTCATCTTTGACGAGACGCCCTTTATCGAGACCGGAAGCGATAACCTGTTCTCCTCCCTCGACTTTCTTTTCCGAATTCAGATTCGCGACATACTCATCATAATCAACCGGCTTTGAATCCGAACCTTTCTTTGCCGAAGCTTCTGCTCCTGCAACTTTCGGGTCAACGACTTTCGCATTCCCTGAACCCTGATTCCCTCCGGATGAGGATGCTTGAGCCTCAGCCTGTTTCGTCTTTCCTTCTGTTGAAACTTCCGCCATACTTTTTTAATTCTCCTCTAAATTAATTTATCAAATTATAATTTGACTTCTTGATTATATTTGATTTCTCAAATAATTCAAATTTAACGATTTCCGTCTCCGCGCGGGAAATCCTGACCACGTGTTAAAATGACCTCCTCGCCCGTCGTCAATGGATTATTAGTAACGATTGCATCAATAATCAAATCAACGGGAGCATCAGGATAAGGGAACCAACCAAGATAAACTCCGAGTGCATAAGCAACATAATTATAATTCAATTGAGGAATCACAACTCCGAATTGAAATGTCCCTCGAATATTAGTCAATTGAGGAATTACGACTCCGAGCTGATATGTCTGGTAATATCCCAGATAACTTATTGACTCATTGAAAACCGCCACTTTCGCAGAAGCCATGAATTGAGTTGTCGGAATATCTTGTCCCGTTGGCATTATTCAAACCTCTGTAAAATCATCGTTGTCGAAATACCGGCGAATTGGAGACCGGTAATGCTCGGAGGATTCAAAATATAATTATGATTAGCTCCATAAGTATTGATTGTCAATTGAGTTTGAGCAGAACCTAATTGACTTGCATTGACTCCAAAAAGATTCATCGAGGGATTTGTAAATCCTCCTCGATTTCCGAATTGAAGCCCTAATCCGACTACTCCTCCCTGAACGGAATTTGCGGCAGTAGGAATAATCGCAGCAGCCGTTGTCGACTCCGTAGGATAGGCGACGGTTTGAGTCAAAACTTGAGATTTCCAAGTGTTCGCATCTTGGGCAACGATTAATAATTCATTCTGGAAAGCATTCGCAGAATCTCGTGTTCTCTCGACGGAAAAGAACATATTATTATTCGTAACAGTTCCGAGAACCATAATGTGCCAACCGGTGCCGACTGATAAATTGCAATTCATCAGAGTCGTTGTCGCGGTCGTATTCAATTGAGGAGTCATTGCAGTGTTAGTCGTTCCCGTCAATGTTCCGGAACCGTTACTTCCCCAGCCGAATTGAATCGAGACACGAGGTTGGTTTGCTGCTGTTGAATTACTTCCATACTGGATTTTCATATACCAGTTAACGAGACTTCCTCCGGCGTCATTCGAGCGCCAAATCTCATATCCCTGATATGTGCTAACTGCCGCCGGAGTGAGAACCGTCGCCCAATTTATCTGTCCCGTATCGGGGGTTTGAATCATCCCTCCCGCTGCGAACTGGTCAGAAATGGCTTTGCCCCATAATCTGAAATTCGCATCAGTATCATTGATTAAAGCTCTCGTAACTGTTTGTGCTGACATAATTTATTTTACCTACCATTTATTATCAAAATTCCTCAAGATGTTCTCAAAAGAGCGGTGCTACTTATTCCTGCGAAACTACTCCCAACTATCATGTAATTAACATAATTTCCATACATTTTAATTTGAACAATATCATATAATTGACTTATCGTGGAAGTGGCAGCTCCATTCATGATTGCGGATTTCAGAGGATTCGAGAATCCGGCTTTCTGAACAAAAAAGAAACCAATTCCTGCCCTTCCAAATTGGAGAGAACTTGAAGTCGTCGGTAAATTAGGAATAGTAGTTATTTGAGTATAAGCTCCCAATAAATAACTAGAAGCCTGAGATTGTTGCTGATAACCGACGGCGTTAAGATAATAAAAATAAATGAATCCTAATTCATTCAATTTGTTTC
>JAGXTF010000067.1 GCA_018333525.1 Bacteroidota bacterium
GGAGTTTTAAATGGTGACATTGAACTCGAGATTTTAGAGGTTAAAGTTTTAAGTAAAGCTCATGAGTTGCCTTTCGATATGTCTCTAAGTGGTTACAATTTAGATTTGACAACAGAGTTAGACAATAGGTCTCTAGTATTAAGACATCCAAAAAATCAAGCAATTTTTAAAATCCAAGCCACTATTATAGACTCTTTTAGAGAATTCATGAAGCAGAATAATTTCTTTGAATTTCAAGCACCTAGTATCGTACCAGCAACAGCTGAGGGTGGCGCAGAGGTTTTCAAAGTTGATTACTTTGATAAAAAAGCTTACCTTTCCCAGTCTCCACAACTCTATAAGCAAATAGTAATGTCTGCTTTTGAAAGATGTTTTTCGGTAAATAAGGTCTTTCGTGCTGAACCTTCATCGACTACTCGTCATTTGACCGAGGTGGTATCCCTAGACGCGGAAATGTCGTTTATTGATTCATGGAAGGATATCCGCGATATGGCAGAAAATACCTTTAAATATATCCTAAATCAAGTATCTCTAAAGCATGGAGAGGACTTAAAAATTTTAGGGGCGACGGTGCCTACTATGATTGACTACACGCCGACACTTTCTCTTCGTGAAGTTCAGCAAAAAATCTTTGAAAAAACAGGTCGTGACGTGAGGGGGGAGAAAGATACCAATCCGCAGGATGAACGCGAAATTTGTGAAATCATTAAAGAAGAAACAGGTTCAGATTTTGTTTTTATATACGGTTATCCAACTCGAAAGAAGCCTTTTTATGTTTTTCCAAATCCTGAAGAACCAGAATACAACGAAGGAATGGATCTTATTTGCCGCGGTGTTGAATGGTTGTCTGGTGGTCGTCGCATAAATGATTATGAACAACTCATGGAACACGTGAAGCTTTGGGAAATGGACCCTGAAAAGATTAAAATGTTTCTAGAGGCTTTTAAGTATGGAGTTCCACCTGAAGGTGGATTTGCTTTTGGGGCAGAACGTATTACTATGCAACTTCTAGAACTCAAAAATATCCGAGAGGCTACAATGTTTCCACGCGATATGAACAGAATAGATTTTCGATTGAACGAAGAAGGGTATTAAGTTAATTAATCTTTTATGACCAACAAATTACTAAATAAAAAATGTCTGCCCTGCGAAGATAAAAATACTGACCCTTTTACTCCTGAGGAAGCACGGAACTATATGCCGGATGTGCCAGAGTGGATTCTGTCGGATGATGGGAAAAGTATCAGTCGGGAATTTAAATTTGCAGACTTTATTGGTTCGGTAAACTTCATCAACAACGTAGCCGACATCGCCGAGGAGGAGGGTCATCATCCAGACATAGAAATACATTACAACAAAGTCAAACTAACCCTATCCACCCATTCCATCGGAGGCCTGTCCGAGAATGACTTCATCGTCGCGGCGAAGGTTGATGCACAGAGAGCATAAATACCATTGACAAAAACATCGATTAAATATATATTAATCTAGCAATGAAAATTATTACATCCGCAAACAAAATTCATCACCCCTCAATGCTTCTTGGCGACAAGGGATTGAGTTAGTTTGCGTGCATAAATAATTACCTCAAGTAAAAAGCCCTTCTCGTCAAGAGAAGGGCTTTTTCTGTTATCAAATAACGTTAAAAATATGAATACATCACAAAAACTAATAAATAAAATAAGGAAATACGACTTCAAGGGGCTAAATAATGAATTTCGAGAGAGTATTGAACTTAGTATAGCTAAAGCTGTCGGGGAGAACAAGCCTATCAACTTGATTTCTTTCACGTGTTCGACAATAAATTCGGAGTATCTTTTCAGCGACACCCCATGGTTGTATGTGAGTACAAACCCAAAAGGGAACAATCTAACGTCTGATGCGGTTAGGTTGAAAGAAATTTTTGATGATTTGAGAGACATATACCCAAAAGTAGAACTGAACATCTTGATTGGTAACACCGACCCGTATTATATCTACCTGCAACAATTCAAAAAATTTCCAAAACCGAAAGATATGCTCTGGCAGGAATTCAGTACTCGCTGGAGTGCATATAAAATAAACTTTGAAAAATGGATGAGAGCTAGTATTCCTGAAGTTCGAATTATCAGCTGGTACGAATTTGAAAAAGAGACTGAGAGTAAAACTGGCAGATTTTTTGAAAAGGAATATGAAAAAGTTAAGCAAGACATATACTCGTATTTCACTAAAGATCAGCTTGAATGGGAATTCAGAAAACTACAAACCCAGTTCGGTAAAGGTAATTATTTTGAAAATCTAGAAAAACCTGATGACGCAATGCTCAAAGACTGGATTGTTAGAAAGTTTACAGAATATGCAGTGCAAGCAAAGTGGATATTTGAGAATATTCCGAACGCCATACTGATACAAAATGAAAAGCCAAGTGACCTACGTTCCGAGATGTATCAGCCAGTAATTAAAAAAGAATTTGGTGATTCTTTGCCGATAGTATATTTCTTTGGTGTTGATAATTCTGGTTACCAATAAAGTGCTTGTTGTCTTTATGCGTGTTGGATGCTTCGGCATATGACACGCTAGATACAACTGGTTCTTTCCACAACTAAATAACATAAAAATGGTACAACCACAGCGAATTTTTGATGTTCTTTTGAATTATGAGCAAAATGTTTTGCTTGTAGATAAAAAGAAGCTTTACCGGACAGTGGAGATAGCCGTAGAAAACCACCGTCTGAACTTAGTGAATTTTTCTTGCTTGGCAACTGTGCGAGGCAAACAAGAATTAGTCTTAGACTTCTTTCAAACCCTCTTCTTTGCAACAGGCTCGAAAGCTAAAAGAGTAATAAAACTTGCTCAGGAGATTGAAAGCTTGGATTTGCCTGTAAAAGTGACAACGATTTTAGTTGATACTGAACCCCTGAGAACTTGGGGGTGGAAAGTATCCCAAGAAGAAATGACTACTGCCTGTGAGCTTATGATAGAGGAAGCAAGAGAGTCGGGATTACTGCCAGAAAACTGGGATTCAACTCTTTGGTCTGAACTGGAAAATCTATATTCAGGTGATCAAACTTTTGTAAAATGTCTTGAGTGGGCAAATTGTGCTGGAAAACAGACTATTGCTATTCAAGAGCAGGCGAAGCACTTAGCTGGCTTTTTAAACTATGAGTTTCCTCTTGGATTTAAAGAAACAGGAACTAGGCAAGTGGCAGCGTATGCCCTAGAAGGAGCAATCCTTGAAGAACTCTTCCCAGATGCTCTACTGCTCCAGTCAGAGTGGCCGTGGGCCGAAAAAGACAAACTATACCAGTGGTTTCGGAAAAAGCCATTGCAAATCGTTCACCCATTTCAAAAATAAAACAACATGCGTCGTTCACTAAACCGTGCGTGTGGTGGTATACCGCTACACGACTAAACCAAAGGACATGAGAGATTATCTCATGTCCTTTTTATGTGGATAGAGAAGTTGGGGATAGTCTTATTTTCATACTTGTGGAAACTAGAACAAAAGTCAGTTATAATCATTTAATGAACACAAGAGAAGAATTTACGTTATCTGTAGGGTCATCTGTTACTGGTGCAGACTTGTCGATCAAAGGCTACAGGTTTAACAGTGGCGTCGGTCCGAAAATATACATACAAGGTGGTACTCATGGAGGTGAGGTCACATTCCTTATTTTTAAATTACTCAACGACTTTTTAAGTAATAATACAAAATGGCAAGGTTCGGTTACTTTGGTACCAATTGCCAATCCTTTTTCTTGGAATCAACGAGTCCACTACACTACTGTTGGTAAATTTAACTTCTATGACGGTAAGGATTGGAACCGTGCTTTCCCGGGCAACAAAGAAGAATCCACAGCAGAACGCTGGGCAGATGTTATATTTCAAGAGGCCAGCAAACATGACTTTGTAATAGATTTGCATACATCAAGATTGAGTTTGCCATTCATGATTATTTCTCGGGAGGACTTGGTTGATGAAATGTTGCGGTCGGGTATTTTGCCGACGTATTTGGCATCAAAAATGGATAAGAATTTTCCATTACCTGACGCTATAGATAATATCAGTAAAAAAGGAATCACTATTGAATGTGGATCACACGACTCAATGGATACTAAAAATGCACAGAAATGCTTCGAAGCAATATTAAATTTGCTTCGAATAAACGGTGTACTGAAAGACGGTGAGTCTTTGCCAGAAACTTCGACAGCCTTCTACTTTAAAAAATACGATTCTTATTTTTCCCCCGAAAGTGGTTTCGTTGAGTATATTCACCCCCTAGGTCAGCAATTGGAAAAAGGAGAAACTTTATACAGAGTAAATATTACAAAAAACTTGGGAGAGGTTTTGGAAATAAAGGCTCGAGAAAACTGTATTATTATGAAATATCAACCAACGCATATAGCTACAGTGGGTGATGAAGTTGTCTCAGTTGTTAATCTTTCCGATATAACAAAAAAAGTCGGATAGGCCCTTTATAAAGGATTTACTATCCGACTTTTGTTTTTGGTTGTGTGTACTAAATTATTTCGTACACATGGTTTACTATTTCGAGAGCCTGAGGTGTGAGCCCAGGTTCTTTGTCGTCCGTAAAGATTTTAAATTCCGTATCGAGAAACTTTATGTACAAAAAGTTGTCTGGTGATGTCACTGTAATTTTTTGCCCTGGCCGAGGCGCACCGGTAATCCTGAAAACAGCATTAGCTTTTTCTGCTTTCGTTAGACTGCCGTCTTCAAATTTCCAGTAGCCATTAAGGTTGCTTTTGACCACCTGATCTTTTCTCGGGAAAAGTTTCAAGTACGGTGGTATACGAAGCCACCGAGTGATTAGGTTGTAATCAGAAGCCAAAGGAAAAATGTCGACATCTGCGCCCAAGTAAAATGCAAGCTGCATTTCTTCAAGGGAACATAGACCGAGTGCATTGATAGCGAAAGCTCTTTGCGAATCCGGACCCTGTGCACGTGAATTAATCTCGCTACAAAAAACCTGTCGTGGTTCACCATTTAAGGGCATCACGGGATCGAGTCCAAATGCTCCGGCGTATCCGAGTTGAGACATGTACGTGCCCACCATTTCCAATTGCTGGAAAAGTGAATCTATAGCCCATGTAGGGAATCTTCCGTTCCATTGATTGCCTGGGCTTGTACCGGGTTTGGTTCCTAATGCTGATATACCATGACAGGGTTTGACTGTCGGTATACCAGAAGTAAAAGTACCAAAAGGTAATGCCAGGGCTCCAGTGTTGGAGCCAATTCCTTCATACTTCTGCATAATACGCAGAGGACCTTCGCCATCGAGTGCCAGGATCGCTTTTTGAAATTCATTGTTGTTACTCACGAAAAATAGCGCAGGCTTACTGCTTTTCGCCGTTACTCCACCTGAACCCTGAGTAGCTTGTACTACTAGACTCTGTGTACCAAGCATGAGCGAATGGTATTCATAATTGTACACCACAGAGTTAGAATTTTCGTATTCTATGGCATCATACGGCACGCCGAATGATTGATAGATACTTTTCATGATTCTTTTATCGAACTCAAATGGTGCGGCAACGTCGGCAGTAGGCGAGGCAAACGTAATGTTAGGGAAACCCCTAAGCCGTGAGTGTTCTTTTCTTGGTGCAGAAGAAATGACCAGAATTTTCTTGTCGGGGTTTGTTTCAAGTAGTTCCCAAAACTTTCTCCACATGCTCGGGCTATCCCATATGTATGGAGTCTGTTCCGATAAACTTTCTTCTACCTCACGTTCGATCCAGTTTTTTGCCATATTTTCGAAACCAAAACTGGAACCGGTGAAAAAGTAATCAAACTTACCAATTAAACCGTTTTCATATAACTGAACATGAAGGCGGTCCGGCCGGTTACCTTGTGCGATGATCAGATCAAATTTTTGTATTTCTTCTTTGATCTTTTGTCGTAGTACGTTTGTTTGGATTTTTAGGTGGTTTAAGGTGGATGAGATTTGCGCCATTGGCGCACCGGAGAAAAAGAATTTATCCATGGTGTAAAATATTATTTCTTTCGAAGAACAGGTGAACAAATTTCGATTATCTAAATCGAAAAAACGACCTCAGTGTGAGATCGTTTTTGAAAGTTCGTAATTGTGGGTAGGGGATATTACAAACACTCTGAAACGGCCTCACGGGTGAGTGAGTTCCGTCTTCGTAGCGATACTGCGTTTACTGTAATATCGAAATTCATAATTTATAGATTACTCCTTTTTAGGAATTTGTCAAGGGCTTTGGCGTCCCGCTTTAGCCACAATACGTTGGCTTCTATGCGTTCTTTGGCTTGCTCTATGGACCTTGCCGCACCTGGGGCTGGCCGGTTTTTAAAGAAGGTTTTGTAGAAATCGAGATGTTTCTTTTCGGGGCTATTTTTTAGGATTTCCAAAAGTCTCCCCAGACTGTGTCCGCCGTCGCCGTACCTATTTAGCATTGTCTGCCAATTTGTTTTCATACATTTGATCCAGATGTCGCGACCGAGCGGATTTAGAGCCAGATAGGAAAGTATCCCGATGGTGTCTTGGGGTCGAACATGCTCTGACAAGGCAAAGTGCGCCGTTTCGCAAAGTAGCTTGTCATTCTCAAAGTCACCGAGGGCGTAACCAATTCGATTCTTTTCTTC
>JAGXTF010000068.1 GCA_018333525.1 Bacteroidota bacterium
ACTGTAATAACAAAGTATATGTAGGACATAGTGGCGGATTACCAGGCTTCGGCAGTAACTGGCGCATCATGCCTGAATATGGTATTGGCGTAGTGTTGTTAGCGAATGTAACCTATGCACCCACTTCCTCTATTAATTTAAAAGTATTGGATAGTGTAATAAAGTTAGCAGGTTTAAAGCCGATTCAATTACCAGTCTCCACTATTTTGAATCAACGTAAAAATGAATTGGTAAATTTGTTGCCCAACTTTTCTAACGCAAAACAATCAGGCATTTTTGCGGAAAACTTTTTTGATGACTACTATACCGATTCTTTGGTAAAACAAGCCACTGCTGCTTTTCAAACAATTGGAAAGGTTACGACGATTGAAGAATTGATTCCGGAAAACCAACTCCGTGGCTCCTTCATCATCAATGGAGAAAAAGGGAAACTGAAAATCTTCTTTACACTAACACCTGAAAATCCTGCATTGATTCAGGAGTATCGTTTGAGTGTGGTTAAGTGAAAAAAGGTTTGACTCTCTATTATATAACTAGTGGATTAATAATCGATGTTAAAATCGGGGAATAAGAGTTTTTGTAGCTCCCACTTATCGTGACTTTTTTTAAAATAATACAATTTAGAATTTTGTCGGCTATAATTGTGGATATAACTCACAATTACACATTTATTATAGTCGTCAAAGAAATAAGGGGTAGTTATTTCAATCATACTTCTAGCTAATTCAGGGTATTTACTAATAGCAATTAAATTACGAGATTGTAAAGAATCATTATTATAAAAGCGACTAATATCCACTAAGAAACTTCCAGAGATATAATTTGCAAAATTCAATTCAACTGCATTTTCATAAAGTTTGGAAAAAAAATTCTTTTTATCCTGCTCATCTTTGAATACTGTTGTGTCATTTTTTAATACAATTGAATACCAATTGGTATAAGAAAGATTGGTCTTGCTAAAAGTTTGTGGCCTTACTTTATTATTTATTTTGGATACTCCATGAGTTGCTAAGTAATCTTTCACAAAGAAGTTCAAGAAATTAGACATTTCTACAGAGTCACTTTGAGCAAAACTCACAGAGGCTATTAAAAGAAAACCCAACACGATCACATGTCGCATAAATAATAAAACAGAGCGCCAAGCCATGTCTAAGTTGATTTAATTATTAGACTACTTTATTAAATGTTGTTTAGGTAATTTATGATTTACTTCCGACTCTTTAATTCCATTTTTGAAATTTATTTTCTTGTAATCAAAAGTGTTCATATCTATAAACTCATAGTACTCATTATTTGAATATAGAATTACCACTACATATAATACCGTGAAAACACGGTATTGAATGTTACAAAGTAAACCCCACTGCGTTTCCAGCATAATCCGGAAATAGTATGCAGTTATTATTACTGTGTAAAAGAGTGCTTAAATTCAATAAAAAAAAATAAATATTTGTTTATCTACGATATTATCGTATGTTTACGAAAATTTCGTAGAATGATTAAACTTACAATACCGGAAGAAGAAGCCATGAAAGTGGTTTGGCAAATGGGCGAGGCCAATTTAAAAAAGATTTTAGAAGACATGCCAGCACCTGTACCACCATATACTACGTTAGCAAGCACCATTAAAAATTTAGAAAAGAAAAAATACATCACTTCAAAACTTGTTGGTAATACCTACTTCTATTCCCCAGCAATATCGGAAGACCAGTATAAGAAGCAATTCGTTAGTGGCCTGGTAAAAGATTATTTTGATAATTCTTATAAAGATTTAGTTACATTTTTTGCTAAGCAAAAGAAAATAAGCCAGTCAGAACTGAAAGAAATCCTTAAAATGATTGAGAAATAAGTTAATCTAGCATATGTCAAATTTACTGATATACCTTGCAAAACTAACAATAGGCTTAAGCATAGTTTATTGCTTTTACTACCTCGCTTTAAAGCAACTTACGCTTTATACATGGAATCGTTATTATTTATTAGTAACCACTGCTATTTGCGTTTTTTTACCATTGCTAGATATTACTCAAATCATTAACGAATCTTATCCAACAATAACAAAGGTTACTAATGCTATACCTATAATAACACAGCCGATATTATTTGAGACTTCATTAAATCAGCCAATTGAGATTAACGGATCATCAACATCATCAGCTTCAATATCAATCTGGCAAGTATTGGCCTATTGCTATATAGCAATTTCGATTTTCTTTTTAGTGAGGTTATTGATACAATTGTATTCAGTTTATCGTTTGCATAAGAAAGCTATTTTATTCAACAGTGAGTTGAATATTCACCATATAAATGAAGAAATTGCCCCTTTTTCCTTTGGCAAATCAATTTATCTAAATATAAATAAACATAACTTATCTGCTTATCATGAAATCATTTTACATGAATCCATTCACGTTAAGCAAAAGCATTTTATAGATATTATTTCGAGTGAAATCATTTGTATATTAAACTGGTTTAATCCTTTTGCGTGGCTATTACGAGATGCAATAAGACAAAACTTAGAATTCATTGCAGATAATCAAGTGGTTGAATCAGGAGTCAATAAAAAAATATACCAATATCGATTGTTAGAAGTTAGCGGTGTTTCAAAATATAATTTAGTTAGCCATTTTAATATCCATTCTCTAAAAAAAAGAATTACCATGATGAACAAATCAAAATCCAAACAGTCTAGCACATTTCGTTTTATTTTTATACTGCCTATTTTGTGTTTACTATTACTATCATTCAGAACAAAGTTGGAAATACTACCAATCTTAAAAAGTGGTTTATCCAAAGCAACAGATTTACTTAAAGCAAAAGAAACAGTAAAGAAAAATGAAACATCTTTTGTAGACACTAATAAGCCACTCAAGAAATATATTACTTTAGGTATAGTTTTAGATGAAGCAACTTTTCAGCCAATTGCTGGTGTTACAATAAAAGAAGCTAACCATCAACTAGAAACTAAAACAGATGCTAGAGGTGTTTACAGAATAACAATAACTGATACAAGCTCTAGGGTTAATTATAATTTCAAAATGAGTAAAAAAGGTTTGCCGTTTCTAGCCGACCAAAGTGGTTCTTACACGAATGAAAGTGAAAAAAACGAAACAGGGGTTATTATGATTTCAAGTATTAGAACTAAACCTATCAATGATCAAAAAGCAGGTTTAGTAAATAGCTCGTCCTATTCTTCAACAGAGCCAACACTTGAAAACTTGCATGTTTGCATTGGAAAATTCGTTAAGAGTAGAGAAAACGAGGCTGTAATTAAATTAGCAAATGAAAAAAATGAAAGAATTTTTGAAGTGATAGATAATCAATCGTTTATTCTCAGAGCAAATGGTACAGTTCATGCAAGTATGAATGGCATTTCCCCTCTTATTTTAATAGAAGGAAAAATACTCACAGGTGAAGAATTAAATGCAAATTATAAGCGTAGCCAAATTAAAATAAAATCTATTCGGGCGGATGGATCTGAAGCCACTAAACAGAAATATAATACTTTATATGGAGTTTTTGAAATAGAGCTGAAAAAAGCGTTTTAATTACCCTTTCAAAATTTCTAACGCTTTCCCCTCCCATTTCGGAAACAATACATTGTTATTGTTGATATTTAAATGTTTATTCGCTACTCCGCTAAATACCGATCTAAAATCAGTGGTAACAGGTAGATCTCGTTGGTCTTCTAATTGGTCTTTGGCGAGTGAACCTATTTGTTGATATACTTTTCCGCCTTGCACATCATTGCCTAATATAAAAGAACAACTGGCTCTTCCATGATCGGTACCCCCTGTTCCGTTTTGTGCAACCGTTCTACCAAACTCGGTCATGGTCATTACGGTTACATCATCTTGGTAAGCACCCATATCATTCCAAAATGCTGCAATGCTGTCACTAAAGTCTCGCACGTTGCGAGCGAATACTCC
>JAGXTF010000069.1 GCA_018333525.1 Bacteroidota bacterium
CAGGAATGACTAAAAACTTCAGCACTACTTCCACTCAGCGAACAATGTATTTAAAATCGAGTGCGCAATTAGCAGCCACTTCTTTATTACACATCCGAAATGCCTCCGGAACTGAAATGGTAACGTTTAAACCTAAAAATGCGGTTTATTATTTCCATTTTTCCAGTCCGAATGTATCAGCAGGAACAAGTTACCAAGTTTATTTTGGCGGCTCCTACGCCGGAGGAAGCTTTGTTGGGAATACTTCAGGTTGGGGATTATATACCGGAGGAACTTATACTACAACCGGAGCTACACTTAAATCTACTTTTACTGCTTCTGGTTCGAGTACTTTAAATACCGTAACATTTTAATAGTTTTTTGTTTTGAAAGCAGGTGCCCATATTTGTACCTGCTTTCTTTTTAAATTAATTTACCTACAAAACCTCCCCGTTTATCTCATTTCTTATGCGCTTGAAAATATTCTCGCTATCTTTGATAGAGCAAGAATTCAAATGACAAATACAACCCGCTTTTATTTAATTAACCTATTAGGATGTTTTGCTTTTTTGAGCATCCCGGTGTTTTCATCGCCTGATTTTGGTTTAGGATGGCAAATGATTTATATCAATCCTTTTCAAAAATCATTTGTGCGTTTTGTGCTGTTACTGATTTTATTTTACACTTCGTATTATTACTTTGTACCGAAACTTTATTTCAATCAGAAGAAATGGCTCTTCGGATTGGCTTTAATAGTTTCATATTTAGCTTTAATAGGCATTACAAATGCTATCTTCGGTTCGCATCAATTTATGCCCAAACCCAATAGTAATCATAACTTCCCGCAACCCAGGGAACATTCTGAGCTTTTTGATGCCCAATTTTTAATTCCGTTTTTGTTGGTCATTGCCCTGGCTTTTCTCATCAAAATCACCAATAGATTAACTGAAATTAATGACGAAAAGCGAAATGCAGAAGTGTCTTATCTTAAGGCGCAAATTAACCCTCATTTTTTATTTAATACCTTGAATAGCATATATGCATTGACCTTGCAAAAATCTGACGAAGCCCCTAATGCCGTCTTAAAACTCTCGGGAATTATGCGGTATGTGGTGACAGAAAGTAATCAGGAATATGTGACCTTAGATAAAGAGTTAAATTATATTAAGGACTATATTGCTCTTCAAAAGCTACGATTGGACCAAAACGTTTCTTTGGTTTTTAAGGTAGAAGGAGAGCCTTTCGGGAAAGCCATCGCACCTCTTATACTGATTCCTTTTATAGAAAACGCTTTCAAATATGGCATAAATCCGGATACGGAATCTTATATTCATATTGACATATTGATTGAAAATCAGACTTTAAAAATGTCGGTTAAAAATCCGAAAGCCGCGACAGAAGTGAATGAAGCATTAAAAACAGAAGAAGGCCTTAAAAATACCCAAAGACGTTTGGACTTGATGTATGCCGGAAAATATACACTAACGGTTTTGGAAGACGAAAAATCATATGATGTAACCTTAAAAATAGACTTACTATGATTCGTGCTATTGCCATTGATGATGAACCCTTAGCGTTACAAATTATTTCCCATTACTGTGAGCAAATTGACTTTGTTAGCCTGGAAAAAACATTCACTTCACAAAGTGAGGCCTTAAAACACATGAGGAAATTTCCGGTAGACTTACTTTTTCTCGATATCCAAATGCCCAACAAAAACGGCATTGACTTTTACAAGTTATTAGAAAACGACGTTATCGTGATTTTCACTACTGCTCACAGTGAATATGCCGTTGAAGGGTTTAATGTAAACGCAACGGATTATTTGCTGAAACCATTTCCTTTTGAACGCTTTGAAACAGCCTTGCAAAAAGCGAGAAACGAATTCAATTTCAGAAATAGTACTTCGGTTCAAACACACCTAATGATTAGAGCCGATTACAAACTCAATCGTGTAGAATTTGATGATATTATAATGATTGAAGGTTTGGATGATTATGTACAAATTCATTTGAGAAACAGTCATAAAATAGTGGCTCGAATTTCAATGAAAAGCATGATGGCAAAACTTCCGGAAAACAAATTCATAAGAGTACATCGCTCTTTTATTATCCCGCTGAGCCAAATCAAAAGTATTCAACATAAAAGCATCCATATTGGAGATTTTTCGGTTCCTATAGGAGAAACTTATAGGGAAGATGTAACTAAAAAACTTTAACCATGTTTTCACAGTCTAAATCTCAAATTTACAAAGCACAATTAAGAGGCTTACTGAAGGAAACCGACTATAACTGCTTAGCCACTTTTAACTATGCCGAATACTTTGATAATAGCAGAAGTCCTTTTGGTTCCATTAGTGTATTGAATGACGAAACTTTTGGCCCGAAAAAATCCCTTCGTTATGTTGTTCATGAGCCGTCGACTATTTTATTAATTCCTTTAGTTGGAAGTGTTTACTGTAATTATAAGAATGCTGAATCTGAGTACATCAATGCGGAGGAAATAGCCGTTATTAATACTCAGGCAAAACAATATTTTGAGCTTCAAAACACTTATGATGATGCATTGATTAACTTTCTCCAAATTCGATTAAAAAAAACTGATGGTATAGATTCTTCATACAAAAAGAAATCATTCAAATTAAATCCAAATGGAGTATTAAACACCATTTATCAAAGCAACCATTTTAAAGTGTCAATTGGCCAATTTGATTCAAGACAAGAAGGTCAACTTGAATTAAATTCCTCAGAAAAAGGCCTGTTCTGTTTTGTTATAAATGGTTGTTTTGAATTCCAGAACAGATTAATAGAGTCTCGAGACGGTTTAACCATTTGGAACGATCCTAAAATTGAGTGGGAAGCTTTATCAGAAAACGCAATTATTTTAACTGTAGAAACCTATATTTAACTGTTTACCTCTTTATTTATCCTATTTACCTATTTTATTTTGATTATCAATCTATTGCAATCAATTTTATATAAAATTTATAGGGTATGGAAAGAAAAGAATTCTTAAAAAACAGTGTAGGCTTTCTTAGTTTAGCCTTGGCTGCACCATCTTTAATGAGTGCAAAAGAAGAAACTGAAAATGCTTTGGCATGTTCATCAACCAATAGTGAAACTGCAGGGCCTTTTCCAACAATTAGTCCGGCTTCACTAATCAGAACCAATATGATTGGGGACAGAACGGGTGTTGCTTTGACAATTAATTTAACCATCAATAACATCAACAATAACTGTGCTGCATTAGAGGATGCATTGGTTGACATATGGCACTGTGATAAGGATGGTTATTATTCGCAATATGGCGGAACGGCTATGCAAACCGTTAATTATACCAACAACACTTTTCTTAGAGGAAGACAAATTACGAACGCAAACGGAGTGGTATCCTTCACTTCTATTTTCCCGGGGTGGTACACAAGTCGAGCCACTCATATACATGTGCACATTTACAA
>JAGXTF010000070.1 GCA_018333525.1 Bacteroidota bacterium
ACGACAATAAAGGACAAATATCTAAAGCCAGTTAATATGAAAACCAACAGTATTCAACAGCCAAACGCATTATTACCATTCGAAGAAAAACTATCTATCGAATATGGTAAAAAAATAGCCGATTACATTAGCAAAGAATGGTTCAACGGAACTTTAATAGGTGCCGGTTGTAGATTTATGGGCCGATATAATTGGATTGAAAAAAATAGACTTTATACTCGTGGAGAACAGGATACTCAACAGTACAAAAGCATTTTAGCTAGACAACAAAAAGATTTATCTTATCTTAATGTCGATTGGAGACCAATAAATGTTTCTTCAAAATTCATTCACATTGTCGCCAACGGTATTTCCGATGATAATTACAAAGTTAATGTTACGGCCAGTGATAGATATTCCGTAATGGAAAAAAAATCGAAAATTTTAAAGCACAAAGCAAACATGATGGCTTTGCCAATGTTGAAAAAAGCTAAAATGCTTAATGGTATTGATTTAATTCCAAAATATGTTCCGGAATCTGAGGAAGAAATTCTATTCCACACAGAAATTAAAGACCGTCCAAAAATTGAAATTGGGGAAGAAATATTAATTGACCATATCAAAACAATCAATAATTGGGATAATATCAAGGCTGATTGTGATAAAGATATTGTTGAAAATGGCATTATGTGTGCTCAGGTTTATACTGACAGAATAAATGGTGTTTCTTTAAGGTACATTGATCCGGCTGAGGCAGTTCATTCATACGTTAAACGAAATGATTTTTCGGATGCTTTCTATTATGGATACGTTGAGAGTATTACACTTTCTGATATTAAAAGAGAGAGCGGATTCAGTGATGAAGTATTAAGAAAAATTGCCAAAACATATAAGAACGAACAGCTAATTCGTGATTATACAACTTGCCCAATGGAAGAAATTATTGATATAAAAATCAATGTTTTGCGTTTTTGCTGGAAAACAAATAAAACGATCGTTTATAAAAAATCAATTCGAAAAGGAGAAGTAGTAAAAGTTTCTAAAAGAAAAGAGAATTTTGGAACTGATGAAAAAACTTCAAAAGCAAGATTAAGTGAAGAATACGATACTTGGTTGGAAGGAAATTATGTTATTGGAACTCAAGAATTGTATGGGTATAAAGAATGTGGTAACATAGTTTTTGATGAACTAAATAAACCGCGACCACCTTTTGTCTTTAGAGCTTCTGCTATCTATAAAAATAAGCTTCACTCTTTTGGTTCAGATATTATGGTTATTTGTGACCAGATGCAATATGCTTCTTTAAAAATTCAGCATTTAATGTCAGAGTTAAAGCCAGATATTGTTGAAATTGATCTGGACGGTTTGGCCGCTATTAGTGTGGATGAAAAAGGAGAGGCGAAAAAAGACAATTGGAAAGAAGCTCTAGCAATTTTGAATGTAAAAGGGGTTGTCTTAAAGAAGCGGGTTAACATGGGTGAAGACGGGATGAAGGATACGCAAGCCGTAAAACCTTCAGCTACAGCTCAAGGTTCAGCTTTAACTATTCTTTTAAATGTTTGGGCACATTATTACAATATGCTCAGGGAAGTTACCGGTATTAATCCGGCCCGAGACGGTTCATTATCGGAAGACGCATTGCTAGGCGTAAGTAGAATGGCTGAATTATCAAGTAATACTGTTACGAAGCATATCGTAAAAGCCGCTATTGACTTTGATATTAAAATTTGTGAGACTATTTCCGCACGTGTAAAAAGCATTTCTACATTTCCGGAAGGAAAGGCAATCATGGAAAGATATAAAAGAGCTGTTGGAAAACAGAATATTGACGCCATGGATGCAATGGAAAATAGAGATTTACATGACTTTGGATTTAAAGTTGAAGCAATACCAACAGTTCAAGAAATTTCAGAATTTAAAGAGGATTTGAAACTTGCAATGCAAGAAGGTTATATTGATGTCGAAGATAAAATTGAAGCTCAATATTTAGCTAGAGTTTCTATAAAACAAGCTAATGAATATTTGAAATTCAAAAGAAGAATTAAAATTAAACAGAAACAAGAGCAAGAGCAAATTACAGCTCAAATCACAACCGAAAGTAATATTGCTTCAAATAAAGCTGCTTCTGAATCGAAAATTAATGAGGAAACGGTGAAAGCTCAGATTAAAGTAGAAACAGAATTAAAATTAAGTAGAATTCGCCTTTCTGAATTAGCGGCCACCAATGAAATAAACGCCCCTAAAGAGGAAAAGAAATTTAATCAAGAAGTCTATTTAAAGCAATTGGAAGGGGTAACTCAATTTGATGTTAAAAAATATCTTGAGGATAGAAAAGACGATAGAGTTCAAATAACTTCTTCTAATCAGTCTAAAATGATTGATCAAAGGAATAATAATTTAGGGCCTTCAACTTTTGGAACACCTTACGATTTTTCAATAAGTGATTAGTATTTATCAACAAAATACTGTATTATAATATAATATTTTGTAATATTGAATCTAATATTTTATTAACTAAATTTTTTTCAAGATGAAAAAGCTTATTTTAATTTTAGTGCTGTGCCTATCAGTCACGACACTGTTGGCAAAACCAATTTTTGAAAGCAAAACCAAAACAGAAAGTATTCTTTCTATTGAAAAGCTTTCTGATGTAAAGCAGGTTGCTGTTTTGAATTATGAATTTTCTGCGCAAAGTCATGATGTGTTTCGAACGAAGAAGCATGTATATGATTTTAGTAAAGATGCCGTAATTTTCAGCAATGACTTTTTAGACGTGTTCCAGCCGGTTCATAATTACAGTTACCGGGAACGATTAAAGAGTAATTACATCTTAGACCGTTCGAAATTACATTTGTGCTTAGGATTAAAAAGCAGGGGAAGTAATTATCGATAACGAATAATAAACGAAAATAGAAAAAGGCTTGACTTAAAATCAAGCCTTTTTTTGTTTATAAAATAATACAATATTTTTATTGTACTGTATTGTATTTCATAAACAAATATTATTATATTTGCTCATGCAATAGATAATATTGATATTATGATTGACGAAAAATATTTCAAAACGGCACCAGCCGACCCAGCACCAGTTGACCCAGCACCAGTTGACCCAGCACCAGTTGACCCA
>JAGXTF010000071.1 GCA_018333525.1 Bacteroidota bacterium
GGGCTGGAGTTTCCGCTGGTGGCGATACCGGGGGTGGGCCGGGCGGAAGTGGATGAGGGGCGGAAGGATGAGGAGGCGCGGTTGTTGTATGTGGCGATGACTCGGGCAACTCGGGAGTTGGTAGTAACAAATAAATGACTTCGATTTTTTAGACTTAAAAAGGCAATTAACGTGAAAATAAGAATATCTAAAATACTAATTGAAAATTTCAAATCATTTGAAAAACTAGAAATGATTCCAAACGAATCATTCAATATAATTATCGGCGAAAACAACGCCGGAAAATCGACACTTTTTGAAGCAATACACTTATGGGAAAGATGCTATAAAGGCTTGATACAGACCAATAAAAAGGATTTTTATCAAGTTAGCGGGACGACAAGCCGCTACATATCTTACCAAGATCTTGACTTCCTACGATTGGCAAAAGATGAAGATCTATTCAACAAATCGACCCGTGCAAAAGCAACAATATCAATAACACTTACAGTTGATGGAGTTTCATTTGACCTTGGCATCAACATATCATCTCCCGCAACAATAATTAACGCTTTCTATAGAATTCAACCTGTCAACCCAGCTGATTTTTCAGGTTTCGCAAAACATTTAGCTAAGGATGGAAAGAAATTAGATGAGGCCATCTTTATTTACCAAACACGCCCCGTTGCCAACGTTAGTCAAAACGAGCCATATCTCAATGAAGGCCAGATAAAGAAGAAAATTCAGCGAGGCCAATCACATGAGGTTCTTAGAAATAAGATTACTCTGAAACACGACAGTCAATCAAAATTAGAAGAAAGTATGTCAAAGATATTGGGTAAGCCAGTTATTTTTGAACTCCCGTCAAAGTCAAGGAGAGCCAAAGACGAATATATAAGCCTGCTTGTGAAGTCAGGAGGCAAGAGCCTAGATATTCATCTACAAGGCAGTGGATTTTTACAGGTGGCTGAAATAATTTCAACTATTGAATATATAGATGCACCATTAAAATTATTACTAGTAGACGAGCCAGATTCACATATTCATTGTAAATTACAGAAAAACTTAATTGATCATCTACGAGAAATAGAAGATAACCAATTTTTTATCATCAGCCACAATGATCAGTTCGTGACCAACGCGAATGACAATGAAGTTTTTTTTCTGAATCATGAATCTAAGAAAACAGGCAAGTTATCGCCGATACCATCGTCAAGTTTCGACTCTATAAAAATGGCACTTGGTGGCGTAATCATGGCTCTCGAGAAACTTAACAACGCAAGTCATATAGTCTTTGTAGAAGGTACGGATGACGCCAAGTACATCGATCAGATTATTTCCAGATACAACACTATCTCAGGAAACAACAAAACGCTTGATCACTGTCATTTCTTCCCTCTTAGGGGCAAAGATAATATCTTAAAGAAACTTGAATACAATAAACGCACGCTATCTGGACTTTTTAATGGAAAGTCTTACATGGCAGTATTTGATCGAGACTTCTCAACAGATGACATAGACCTAAAGCTAAAATCAGACATAAAGAACAAACTTGGAAAATCATCTGCAGCATGCTACAGCCACAACGGTTATTGTATTGAATCATCAATTTTTTCAGAAGCCGATTGTATTAATAGACTAATATGCCTACTGACAATAAACGACGAACAGAAAGACAGTGTTTCAAACTACACCACTGAATTTTTTAACAAGATAAAAGCAGAAATAAAATCGGTCGCATCTGAAACCTACTTAGCTCTCAAAGAATCATTTAAAGGGCAAAAATCAAACAGACCCGAATTTGAAAGTTTAGAATTTGATGATTTCGTTCGCGACATTTTATCCCCTCGTTTTCGAATACAAAATGTAATGACGAAAAGCATAATTAGGGATTATGTAATTCATATGGAAAGCCGTATTGGAAGCTCTCTATTTCTCAGGCAAGACAATGATCCAGACACAGTTTCTAGTAACTTATTTTTGTTGTACATTGACAATATTAATCACTTGGAAACTGACATGACTCCATTCCTTGAAATTCTTAAAGTTGTAGCTTCTATTGAAATAGAAACAGAGTTAGCGTAGATATAATTCAATGAGAGTTAACAAGAAAATTAAATGGGTCACCCATTAGTCGGCCCGCACCGAATAGAGGGTCGGGTTCGATTAAAAGGTCAAAGGGGTCTGACCCCTTTCTTTGTAAAAAGCTAGCTATTTCTGTCTCCTTTGACTTGTCCAATTAATTACAAGTCTAAATAGTCATTGGAGTGCAGCTCTTAACCAGAATATTCGCTGTATTTAGGAAATAATGGATACGTCTATAAGAACACGGGTGGTCAATCAAATATTTAAATTTGAGTTAACAGTTGACTCATCAAAAACAAATGACTCTACTTTTACCCTTGATTATGAAAGCGGTCGATATAGACAAAGAGAACTCGTTGGAATAATTCGAGACGTCGTACCATTTTTTGCGCTTACAGAAACCGAAATTGCATCACTTGACCGCTCTGAATGGAATAAAACAAGTTTTACAAGAATTTCGGATGCACATAGAAACTCAAAAGGCGATTATGGCGAATTGATGCTATTTGTCATATTAAGTGTGTTTTATGATGTACCAAAATTTGTCACGAAGGCCCGATTGCGATCGACAACAAGGGAGCAAATAAAAGGATTTGACTGCGCCCATTTTTCTATTAATGAAGAAGAAGTGACATTGTGGCTAGGCGAAGCCAAATTTCATAAAGATATTTCAGGCGCGATCACGTCTGCTCATAAGTCATTAAGTGAACATCTAAATGATGATGAGCGAATTAAATCTGAACTAAGGATTTTGGGTGGTGAAATTGAAATAAACAAAACACTTGCTAAAGATAAATATGACGCTTTAAAAAGTTATGTTTCTGGTGGAAAATCTCTAGACAAAGTAAATATAGCGGTACCTGTACTGATTACATATGACAGTGATTGTATAAATAGTTTTTGCGGATCTCGCGATGCAGATATTGAATCATGCGATCTAAAGTCAAAGCTTAAATTGGAACTTGAAAAACAATTTGCTACGATATACAGGAAACAATGGCCGATCTCACATAATATCAAAATTGTATTCTTTATTTTTCCATTTGAATCCGTGTCCGAATTAAAGGATATGATTGATAAAGTTGAAGAAGCAATGAAGTTCTGAGGTGGCTTAAATGAAGACACGCATAAATGATGCTCTTGCAAAAATAAAAACACTTAATCAATTAAGCTTAGAGATGTTGCTGATTGATACCTATAAGCTATTGGATTCAAAAGATAATTCTGATTACAACCTAAGTCTTTCTTCAATATGCCATGTTGCGAATATAAATTCAGATGATGCAATGGTCCAGCAACTTCTTCATGACTGCGTCGTTAAGTCGAGGATATTTCTCTACGACGGCTTGCTGTTTAAGATAAACCCACAATACCAACCTAATATTTCCGTTCAAGATAGTTTCTTGCAAAGTTTATATACAAGCAAAACGACAAATACAACTTTAACAAAACCTCAAAAAGAAATATTTGATTTTTTCCAAAAGAAAAAGCGAGTAGTTGTTAGCGCACCAACTTCGTTCGGAAAAACTCGAATAATTAGAGAAATTATTCTGCACAATAACTACAGAAATATTGGTTTAATAATGCCTACGGTTTCCCTGCTGTCGGAGCAGTACCAAGAGATAAAGAAGTATATTCTAGGCTATGTAATTTCGAAGTCATCAAGAGTAAAGATTGATAACGAAAACAAGTATATATTAATATTGACACCGGAAAGAATGAATTCGTTTCTTGAAGATAATCCAGATTTTCAATTCGATTTTTTCGTTATGGATGAGATATATAAGGTTGACTATAAGCTGAACGATGATCGATTCAGAATATTTTCGGATATCTTGTATCGTCTAGCTAAATCTGGTTCAGACTTCTACCTAATTGGCCCATACATATCAGGTTTTAGTTCTAATTTTAGAGAGCGATTTGATGTTTCAATAAAAATATACGATATTGAAATTGTTCAAAAGGACTACTATATCCTAGATAATATTCTGAATCGAGGGTGCCATTTGATCGAGAGTGGATCTGTCCAAATCGTTAAAGATAAATTCGAAAATTTATTTAGATTGGTTTCGGAGGAAAGCATAAACGGGAAGTTTCTTGTTTACCGCTATCAAAAAAAATATGTTGAAGAAACAGCAAAAAAACTTACTGGAAGGTTACCAATAAAGTCGTATAACGACGAACTCGTGGCATATCTTAGTGAAAATGTCTCAAGTGATTGGGATTTGGTTTCATGTATTAAAAAAGGAGTGGCGTTTCATCATGGTGCAATGCCGAGACACATTCAGGATTTGATTGTTGATGAATTCAATGAAACAGAAAAGTCGAGTATTGATTTTCTTTTTTGTACTACATCGTTAACGGAAGGGATAAATTCGGCCGCAAAGAACGTTGTTTTATATGATAAAAAAATTGGCAATGGTGAATTGCTAAAGACATTGGATCGAAAAAATATTGAAGGCCGAGCTGGACGGTTTATGCAACATTTTATTGGCCGGGTGTTTTATCTTGAGTTTGAAGATGGCAATGATTTAGAAACAATCGTAGAGCTTGAAAGCTTTGATGCTCCGTTGCCATCTGTTGAGACACTTATACAGCTAGAAATTGAAGACATTCAACAATATTCAAAAAGCCGTTATGAAGAACATAATTCGTATCTCGATAATCTGTTAATTCCACATGAAATAATAAGAGGCAATAAGTTTGTTAGCGTAGAAGGTCAGATTAAATTAATTAATGTTCTTCGATGTTCTGGTGCGCTAGATAAATATTTATTTTTAGGGACTCTTCCGAATAGTGATTGTTTGAGTGAAATGCTTTCAATTATTTATGATTGCCTATTTACTGATAATGATGTTGGAAGAAATTACGATGGCGACGTTGGGAAATCAATACTTATTGGACTGACAAAGTACTACATCTACTACTCTCCATCGTTTAAATTGCTACTTCAGAACGATACAATTCAAAAAGCAAGGTCAACGGATAATTCGAGAATTAGATATGTGTTCAATTTGATGGCAAAGTATTTTGAATTTGTATGGCCAAAATATTTGAAGGCTTTCGAGGGGCTATATAATTTTGTTGCGACTGAGCAAGGGTGCTCTAAAATCAATTTAGCAATATTGATCGCTAAACTTGAGTATGGCACAAGCGAGAATCATGAAATAATTTTGCGAGACTCCGGCCTGCCAACGGAGATAGTTAAAAAGATATCTAAATATTTTGTAAAATGTAACAGTTTTGAAGATGTCCAAAAAACAAATATATTTTTTGCTGATAAAATAAAAATGGTATTGCCACCAATTGAGTTAAAAATATTAAATAGATATATTTAGATTTGCTATCGTAATAATCTGGGTAGACCACAATTTCCGAAGTGGCGCCAATTCCCGATTAACCCGGTCGCTGCGGTCAACGTCAAAAAATAGCCAAAAACCTGCGCAACAACGGGGACTCAACATACGTCCGGCTAAAGGAGGCAGCTTAAAGTAGCAGGACAAACGGGGGCGACTTAGAACTTAGTCGCCCCCGTTTTCGCTGCCCAGCGGCGGTCGTTACCGACTGAGCGTTTCCTATGCTGACGAACGCGAGTTGATC
>JAGXTF010000072.1 GCA_018333525.1 Bacteroidota bacterium
TCGAATTTCAGGCACTTGTGACCGAAAGCTTTAATAGTTTAATCACGGTTGTTCAGCCGGCAATTGATGAGATCGTTTTATTTGCAACCGACGGATTTAATCAAATAAAACTGTGGTGGGCCGAAAACGGGGCAGAAATATCGCAGGCCGTGGAAAAAGTTTTACGGTTTATTTTGCAAATCGTTCAAATTCAGCTCGGACATATCAAACAGTTATGGGCTGAATACGGCGAACAGATTACCGCCATCGTTTCGGCGACCTGGAATATTGTCAAAACAATTATTACTACCGCCGTTCAGATAATCGGCAATGCCATCAAATTAGTGGCGGCAATTATCAATGGGGATTGGGCAAAGGCCTGGGAAGCTTTTAAGTCAATTCTGTCGGTCGGGATCAATTCCGGCATCGCCATTTTGAAATCCTTCATAACCATTACTTCAAATATTTTCTTTGGAATTGTCAAAATCATTTACAACATCGGGCGCGATATTGTGGTTGGGCTTATTAATGGGATCAAGTCAAAAATAGCCGAGGCAAATGCTACTGCTCACGATCTGGTCAGCGGGATCATTACGGTCATGAGAGCCGTTCCGATCATTCGGTCTCCGTCAAAAGTGACTACTGAGATCGGGGAGAACATCGGCGAAGGTCTTGCCGCCGGGCTTGAAAATAAAACCGGCCGGGTTAGGTCCGCCGCCAAGAAAATCGCCGATGAAACGATCAAAACTTTGGCGGACGCAGTCAAAGAATTTGAAAAGGTGTCGGGATTAAATCCTGCCCAAATCGCCCGGACAAACCAGGCGGATGATTATCGGCAGGGTGCCAATGATCTAAGAGAAATCATCAAATTGCGGAAAGAACTCGGAGTTGATCAATTCGAGCCGTTGCCTGATTCGCCGGGCGCGGCATCCGCCGTCCTGCAAGGTTTACAGAACAAAAAACAAGCGGCGGATGATTACGCAAAATCATTGGATGAATTACGGGAAAGTTTTGAAAAATTACAGGAATCAATTATTGCCGAACAAAAAGCCTTTGACGATAGAAAAACCGGCATAATTGAAAACGGTGAAATTAATCTCATCCAACTCCAAAAAGAAATCGCCTTACTGGGCGTGACGGATGAACTGGAAAAGATCCGTATTCAGAATTCATTTGAATTGCAGTCTTTACGGGTTGAAATGACAAATGACGGATATGGTCAGCAGCAAGTCCAGGAAATTTTGGACATCACCGAAGCGGAGCAAAACCAGCTTTTAGAACTCCAGCAAATTTTACGGGTTCGCAAAGAAGTTTTAGAAGCCTCGAACTTAGGCAACGAACTCAATGAAAAACTTTTGAATGTTCAAAACGGCGGACGGGAATTGTCGGAATATGAACAAACTCTTCGCAGATTGAACGAAGATTTCAAAAATATTTCACCTCAACAACGGGAACAACTTCTCAACACTGCCGCGCAAATTGACGCTCAGAAACAATTTAACGAGGAATATCAACAGACCTATGATTTCATTCGCGGCGCATTTGATATTTTGACCGAAAGAGGTAAATCGTTCGGTGAGAAAATGAAGACAATTTTTGCCGGAATCCTCAACAGTTTCAAAAATATGCTGCTGAATATGACTTCACAATTTTTGACCTCAAAGCTCTTTGGCGGCCGACAATCGGGAGGCGGAGGTTTTTCACTCGGCAATATTTTCGGAGGCGGCGGAATCGGCGGGACTCCTCCTTTTAATCCGAATTTTGCCTTTGCGGGTGGCGGCGGAGCTGGCGGATTTGGTGGTTTTGCAAGTCTTCTCAGTCAAACTCCAATCAGTCCTTTGTCCACTTCGGGAACTTTAGAAAGCACGATCGGATTACGGGGAGGCGGGACTTATACAAGCGGACTCGGAAACATCGGTCAAACCGCAACCTCAAATCTTTCAAGTTATTCACAATTCAAACAATTATTCGGCGGAGCAGGTCTGGTCGGAGGCATCGCCGGTGCACTGCCTTTACTTGGTGCAAGTTTAGGTTCACTGGTCGGCGGACAGTCAACAGGAGGTCAAATCTTAGGAAGTTTGGGCGGATTAGCCGGTGGATTAGCGGGTTCTGCTTTGCTGGCTCCAACTGCCTTCGCCGGAATATTTGGAGCAGCTGCACCACTACTAGCAACAGTCAGTTTGATCGCCGCTCCTGCTTTACTGATCGGAGCATATTTACTCAAACGAAACGCAGCCCGGAGACGCGACGAAACAACCCGTGATGCCCTGATGGTTGATACTCTCAAACAATTGAACGAAATCAAGGCAGAAATGGAAGCGGCTCGTCCGGGCATCAACGTCAAAGGATTATTGGATGAAACCGGGCAAATTTCTGCAAACTATTTCACTCAAGCGAATCAACTAAAAGACAAGAAAACGCGCAATATTGCTATCAAAGACGGCAATGAGAGAGTCGGAATTGTTCCTCCAAATTCAGCTTATCCAAATGCTTTAACGAATCAGATTTATGCACTGTCGGATGCCGCAAAATTAAAAGAAGAAATTCGTGCCGCTGCTTACGAGCGGGACAGACGAATCTTACCTGAATTTGCTTCAGGTGGTTTTATTCCAAAATTAGCAACCGGAGATTATTTCAAACCGAACGGTTTAGTTCCAGGGGTCTTTGACCGCAAAGACGATATTTTGGCTCTTATTTCTCGCGGAGAGATGGTTTTGAATCCGATGCAGCAACAGAAGATTCGTGCGATTTCCGGTTTTGATGTTTTCTCGTATGCCGGAATCCCGAACTATCAGCAGCAGCAACAGCCAAGAATGCCCAAATTTGCTGAAGGCGGGAATTTGAGTCAGTCAAATTCATCAGTAAAGACACCGGATTTTCAATTTAATTTTAATGGCAATATCGTGCTTGAGGGTTTCATAGCTGAACCTGATGCAAAAGCCTATTTGGAAACACCGGACGGAAAACAACAGGTAATCAATATTGTTGATAAGGGTTACGATTCCCGGAGATTAAAGCTAGGACGCAAATAATGGGCAGACCTCTTAATCAATTTTTAGTCGAATTTTTGAGTGCACCGAGCGGCGAAAGTTATACCACGCTCGAATTGATTCTCAAGAATGGACAGGTTAGGAGATTTGCGACCGATAACTTAACGATTGACGGCAATGATTATCTTGATTATCTAATTTCGGCTGATGACATCGAGGAGTCCGAAGAAGGCTCAACTGACCGGGCGGAAATCATTCTTGCCAATGCCGATAAGCAAATCGGCTTGGATATTAAATCGGGCATCATTCATTTTGCCCAGGCGAGTTTGGGGAGAGTTTTTAAGAAGTTGGACGGCACGTTTGAATGGCGGGAATTATTTTTCGGTGAGGCTATTCCGTCAGGCTACAACGAGAAGGAAGCCAAAATTGAAATCATAGATGATATGGTCGCGGCGGGTTACTGCATTGCAAATTGGACGTTAGCTCCGGTCTGCCAGCTCTTATTCAAACAGGAATATTGCGGATATGTGGGAAGCGAAACGGTCTGTGATCATTTGCTCAAAGGTGACTGCACCAAATATGCCAACACGCACCGGAACGTTTCAGAGACTTTTCCTTTGGTGAAAATCCAAAATGCTCCGGTTTCTTTGCCGGTCTATCAGGGCGGAGGCGGAGGTCAGGGAATCATTTATGAAGATGATCCGCTTTCAAGGTTTAAGTCGGCGGATTACTACTACAACTATTTTAATAATTTTTAATGAGCAGTTTAGTCAATCATTTACGGGATAAAAATCCGCAGAATATGTTTTTAGCTCTGGCATACGGACTTCATGTAGCGGAAGGCTATTTGTGTAAATCTCTCAAAACCGATGGTGATCCGTTCGACATTTATGTTCAGCATAAGTTGGGGAAAAGAGAATGGAATGCCTGTAAATCTCTTTGGTGGCGTGGTTTTTCGATTCCTTCCGATGATTATGAGTTTCATCCCGGCAAGCTCTCGACCGGAAATGATGATCCGATCCAGGGCGTGGATTCCATCTTTGATATGGATATTCCTCATTCTCTGCAACCATGGATTCGCGCAAAACTTCCTCAATCGGAGATTCAGGATATTGATCCGAAATTATCTCCGCCCGAAGGTCTTTACGGCATTTTTGAATGCTTGAAAATTTATGACTATGACTCGACGGGAGCGATTACCGATTTTTCATATTCGGCTAATCCAGCCAGGGTGGCGGCTGATCTTTTTTTGATCGAAGGCAGACGTTCAAAAGACCGGATGGATTGGGGAGCCTGGGCTGAGTGGCGGGATTTTTTAGACATTCAAAAACTTTGCGATTATTCGCAGATTCCGAAATTTATCGG
>JAGXTF010000073.1 GCA_018333525.1 Bacteroidota bacterium
GTTCGCTTTCAGCATTTCTGTTTATCCGCGTCGCGGTTATTCGGCTGAAAGCCACCAACGACGCCCAACCTACCCGAATCGCCCATTCGAAGACGCTCCCCGTTGTTGGTGTTCGCTTTCAGCATTTCTGTTTATCCGCGTCGCGGTTATTCGGCTGAAAGCCACCAACGACGCCCAACCTACCCGAATCGCCCATTCGAAGACGCTCCCCGTTGTTGGTGTTCGCTTTCAGCATTTCTGTTTATCCGCGTCGCTGGTATTCGGCTGAAAGCCACCAACGACGCAAAGTCCCAGATAAAACTAATTTTAAAAACATGAATTATCCGCGTCGCTGTATATCGGCTGAAAGCCACCAACGACGCCCATCCTTCATTTCCCCAACATATCCCGAAAATGTTCCTTCCCCAAAGGCAATTGCTTTAAATTTCCAATAAGCAATAATGCGCGTTCAATTCTTTTGTCCTGATTTTTTACGCTGTTTACATATTGAATAATATATCTTTTTTTCCCGGGAGTTAGCAATTCAAATCGTTTTTCTCCTTCTGCATCGCTGAGCAATACCTGTTCCAATTCCACAGGCATTTCCATTCCATATTTGGATATGTCTTCCTCTAAAATCACATCTACCAAATCGCCTTTTTGCACGTGAAGTTTTTTCATGCGTTGGTTCGAAATACTGATATATGCGGCACCTTCGCCCAGCGCCATAAACCCACACTGCCAACGTTCTTTTCCATTTACAACGCAAATCAAACGTTTCACCATTTTACCACCTGTTTTCTCTATAATTTCTGCAGGAATATATAAATAATGCATCCCGGATAAATGGGTTAATAAGCCAATATGTGTCTTAAATTTAATTGGATCCATTGCGTTATTGCATTAGAAAATATGGCCAATGTTTTATGAAAAATAAATCAAACATTTCTTCACAATAATAATTAATTTTTATTTTAATTATTCAACAGCGCATCTCCTAATCCCCTAACGCTCTAACGCTCTAATCTCGCTAACGCTCCAATTCAAACCTTCCCTGAACGTCCGGCTTTTCCGGAAGCAGTCTGCACTTCCTCTTGTGGTATTTCCGGAGGGAGTTCGGCCATTTCAAATTCTCCAAGTTTGTTCATGTCCAGTACTGGTTTTCCATCAGTAGTGGTACCAATTGTTGATTGGAATTTTGCCCCCCAAATCAATTCATCCACGAAATAAGAAAATCGGTCAATAACCGTTTGTGAAGTAGTTTCTTCAAGCGCTTTAAACAAAACAATAAATTCTGTCCGGGCATTTACAAGATCTTCCATTGTTTTTCCCCAGAGTGGACTCTTTTCATCAATTGGATGTACGATGGTCCAGCTTAAATTCATAAAATTGATTTTATCCAATTCCAAATCCAATACATAAAATCTTCTGCGCAATTGCCCGTCTGATTCATCGTTCATTCCCAAAGAAACTGAAACGGTATTTTCAATAGTTATGGAATATTTTCTTTTACTGGCAATTCGAAACATTGCAGCTCTTTGTGTTCCCCTGTATGGTGAAATCAAAACATTATCACTATGCAGCAGATGTGCTTTTGGTCTGCTAAATCTGCCATATAACAAACCTGTTGCTACTGCAAATGCCAATAAGCCTACAAGACCTTCCGTACTCGCCACAATATTCGTCCAAAAACCATGGGGGCTGACTCTTCCAAATCCAATAGTGGTAAGACATTGTGTAGAAAAGAAAAATGCCTCCCCAAAATCTTTCCAGAAATTATCGGATGGTTCCATTCCAAGATTTTCAACACCCAGATAATAATAGATTCCTGCAAAAAGTACATTGGTTGCTATATAAGCCACAAATACCATTAAAAAGAACTTGCTCCATTTCATGGTGGTAAGTTTGTGAAAGATATCCGAGGGACTAATCCATGGGCCACCTATGCGATCTACATTTGCGGAGCCATCGCGATTCATAAACCGCTGCCCGTTTTTGGATGCTAAGGTGCCAAATCCAAGCTCTTTGGACCTGATGTTTTTTGCCATAAGGCAAATATAACAAATGGAATTATGGAAAGGTTGGAATGATCTTATACTATTGCAAAGATGCCTTCCCGGAAAGACCTTTCATCCAATGGTTTATTTCGCCAACACTATCCAGACTGGCATCCAATGCAACCCAAACCGGATCCATACCTTCGTCAAAAGCAGTTCTGTTTTCAATGTTGCGCAAATCGGAATACGTCCATTTTCCTTCCATGTTTTTTGCAAGCAGAACACAATTTTCATTTGCACGTAATGCAATCACAGATTCTTTATTTTCAATTCTGTGTAAGGTGTTTTTATTCAAGAAAATTTGATATACCAGCCCATTGATTTTTTTGAATAATCTTGCAGATTTATCATTTGCTATTTCCCTGACTGCATGTAGTTGGGATTTGGCAACCTGGTATAAACCAAATTTCTTTATTTTTATTTCACTTACGGGAAGTTTGGTTTCAGTTATTATCTGATCTGCCGGTGCTGGTAAGGATATATCCAGATTGGTTTCCTGCCTGTAAACATCCATTGCAACTTTGTATTCTTTCATGGCCATTTTGTATTCGGATTCGTTGGTAAATACCGGGTATACCTGAAAGCGATGAATAGTTCCGTTGTCGTAAAAAGAAACCAGATATTGACCGACAATTTCCGATTTAATCACCTTTATTTTATCCATTACCTCAGGCAATTCTTCAGGAAAATATTTTTGTCCGGGAATAACTTCAAAAGTTACATTTTTATATTTACTGAGTTCCGGAATAAAACTCAAATCGATATCAAATGCATGGTTATGCAAATCGCGCATTTTAGGTCTGGCAGGCTTTTGCTTCGTTTCCAAACGGGCAACTTCATCCGCCTGATTGGTTGAAAGTGCCATGCCTTTTTCCTGTTGAATATGATATACGGCTTTTTGCAAATAACTCCAGGATTCACTATCATTTTTGCTCTGATACCAGTGATTATCGGGCTTTGTATGATTGGTGCAAAACGCTATGGTAATTTGTTTTTGCGGGTGAATGATTTCGCTATGCAACGTTTTTATTTCAAACATTCCATTGGATTCCAACATAACCATTCCTTCCTTATTTGGGTATTCCAATTTCACATCCGCTGCAATCCAGTCTGCCGCATTTCTCATTTCGCGATAGAGCAATTGGGTGTTGTCCAACTTACCTCCATCTGCTGAAGTTATGGAACTTGGGGGGATAATGATTTTCGTACAACCCTTGTATAGAATGGTATCCCCATTTATCAGATCTACATTCAGCGTGTCAAAGCCGGTAACAAAAGGTTTAACGGTTACAGTATTTACTGTGGTAATAACTTTTGGCTTTGGTAATTCCACAGATTGGTTTTTGTTGTAATGCACCACTCCAAAAATACCGGCAACTACAGCAACACCTCCGCTGGTATAAGTAAGCCAATGACTCCACCAGGGTGTAGCCATTTGTATTGCCGCTTTTGCAGCTAAACCTTCAAATGAAGGCTTATTCGGAATGTCTGGTTTTCCTTCATTGCGCACTACGTGAATTCTTTCGGGTTTCATTGGTTCACGCTCCTTTCCACTATTTTTTTAAGGTGTTGTATAATTCTATGTAGTTTTACTCTCATATGGTTTACATTGGTTTTTTCGATTGCTGCGAGCTCTTCATAGCTCATTTTTTCAAAGTATTTCATCACTATCAGATCCCTGTCTGAATCTGGTAATTTCTTTATGGCCTTTATTATTTCTCCGATATTTTCCTCCTTGGCTATATCGGATTCCATATTATCCGCCATTTCCATCAATCCATCATCACGCACCCAAAGTTTTGCATCCCGATTCGCCTTCTTAAAATAATCAGCAATTACATTTCTTGCAATAGCATAAAGCCAGGAACCAAAATTATAGCCCTGGTATTTGTATTTGCCAATATGCATCATGGCTTTTTCAAATACCAGTGATGTGAGATCGAGACAATCTTCTTTTTCATAACACCGGCGGTAAACAAACAGATAAACTGCCTCGTAATACTTGTCGTAAAGAGGGTGAAAGGCATTCAGGTTATTCACAGAATCGGCTATCCATACAAGTTCTTCAAGATGTGCCGGATTCGTGCCTGTTTGGGTATTTTCAGTTATCTTCATCAAAATTGCAACCGGGTACATGGTTTGGATATACTAACAGTAGTGTTCCCAATTCATTACAATAAACGGGAAAAATGTTTTTAAAATGTGTTATTGAAGTTCGATGTGGGATGTCAGATGTGGGATGTCAGATGTTAAATACAATCAGCCTTTCGAAGACGATCCCCGTTGTTGGTGTTCGCTTTCAGCATCTCCGGTTATCCGCGTCGCTGGTATTCGGCTGAAAGCCACCAACGACGCCCAACCTACCCGAATCCAACCTTCGAAGCATTCCCGTTGTTGGTGTTCGCTTTCAGCATTTCTGTTTATCCGCGTCGCTGGTATTCGGCTGAAAGCCACCAACGACGCCCAACCTACCCGAATCCAACCTTCGAAGCCCATTCCCGTTGTTGGTGTTCGCTTTCAGCATCTCTGTTTATCCGCGTAGCTGTTTTACAGCTGAAAGCCACCAACGACGCCCAACCTACCCGAATCCAACCTCCGAAGCCCATTCCCGTTGTTGGTGTTCGCTTTCAGCATCTCTGTTTATCCGCGTAGCTGGTATTCGGCTGAAAGCCACCGGAGGAATATGTGGGATGTTAGAATTCAGAATTCAGGAACGATATTCAGTTAATGTGAAGCTGCAAAATTGACAAAGAATGATATTTCCAATGTTATAGGCGGATAACCAATATACTCTCGCTTTATCATAAACGACTGTAGTTTTACTAAAATCGTCATGCCATACAGTTTGTCCCAGCAAAAAAACATTGGTTATAATAGAATAAATCTGCAAATACTGCGGACCAGAATTACGCCAAAACCAGGCTTTTCACCGTCCCATGTAACGACATGGGTTTTTGTAAAAAGTTTTCCCAGTGTCTTTCCCCACAAATCTTCCGGTAAGGCATAATACAATACCGCCATACTTAAAAAATAAGGCAAAAAGAAGGCCCTCAGCTCTTCGGGAATGGATTGCCATATTCGGCAATGAAAAACGCGTGAATAAAGCTCAACGTTGCAAGTCCAATTCGGTCTATTACAAAATTTATGAATCGTGTCAGTTTTTGTGCCGGTAAGTGTAATTTAGATTCAGAGGTTTCCAATATTTCTATTGTGCACGAGTTCTACAAATATAGAAACTGCCAATGTTAAACGTCTATTAAAATAGGGCAAGCACAGTAGGTTGTTGAGCGGAGTTGGTGGTTGAGCGGAGCCGAAACCACCGGCTGTTTCGACTCCGCTCAACCACCGGCTGTTTCTACCTCGCGAAACCACGCTCTAATTCTCTAACTCTCTAACACTTTCAATCAATCCATACCCCCATTTTCCCCATTCTGTAATCCCGCATCGCTTCCAGAATCTGGGTATCCGAATTCATCACAAATGGACCCTGGGCTACAATGGGTGCGTTAAAAGGTGTACCATGCCCCAATAGAATGATGGAATCTTCCTTTGCATCAATTTCTATGGCTCCATCTTCTTTTGAAAATTGTACCAGTTTATGTGTATTTGCCGGATTCCCGTTCACTACAATTTCTCCATTAACGATATAAAACATGATGTTTTTTTCTGCTTCCACATCCCAGGAAAACGTACCACCTGCCTTAATTTCCAGCCAGGCAGTAAATAAATTGGTAATTGATTTCGCAGGACCTTTTTTGCCAGCAAAATCCCCTGAAATTAAATGAAGAACAGATTTCCCATCTACCCCATTGATTTGGATGATTTTCTCAGCATCCAAATCCTGATAACCAGGTGCTGTCATTTTTAATTCCGGGGGCAAATTCATCCAAATTTGTACAAGATGAACATTACCTCCATTTTCCTGAAATTCTTTGGATGAAATTTCCGTATGAATAATTCCCCTTCCGGCAGTCATCCATTGCACCCCTCCGGGACGAATAACACCTTCACCACCATGGCTGTCTCTATGATAAACTTCTCCTTCAAAAACAAAAGTTAAAGTCTCAAATCCACGATGCGGATGCGGACCAAAAGGCAGTCCGGGATTATGGGGCTCAAATGTAGCAGGACCGTGATGGTTTATAAATATAAATGGATCCAGATGTGCGAGACCAAAAGATGGAAGCGCCCTCCAGGTGGGAAGGTTATCCATTGGAGTATTTGCAGCCGGGAAAATGTTTATGATGGGTTTGAGCATAAAATAATTGAACAAATTATTGAGTGATTGGTTTGATTACTCAAAGAAATTTCTTGAATGAATTGGAATAAAACAAAAGTTGTTTTCCGGATGGTTGAATATTTATTAAATTGCGATTGATTAGTATCCTTCTAAATGAAATTATATCATTTAATAGTCTTAAGAAATATAATTATTATTTCTCTTTATATTTTTTCCACAAAAATATATGCACAAGACACTATTTTTATAAAGAATGTCACTTTTGATGATTGTTCATCTAAAAGTGCAATCGATAGTGGCTGGAGCAGTATTCCGGGATATGGTGGAAACATAATTCAATTATTTAGTAATAAGGAGATTAGAGGAATATTTCTACATAAGAACAAGCCGTTGTCGTTCTGGATTCTCGTCGATACATTTAATAAAGCATGTTTATACAGAACTAGTAATTATTATTTTAAAAATGAAGAAATACAATTACTTCGTGATTTTATTAAAAGAAGTAATGGTTGGTATTGTGGTAAAAAAGGAGGACAAAATTGCGCATCAGTTTTCGAAATTGAAATTCAGGCAGATGGTCCTCGTATTTTTGCAAAGCTGAGATTAATCACCAATAAAAAATACAATGCTTACTCCGTTTCTAGCGTCAATATAATTAACCCGAGATCGATAAGGGTGGATAATAAAATTCTCCAAAATATCAAAGTATATAATGCTGCGAATTCTGAAATTCCATGTGATTTCGGCAATTCAATTTGCGTAGATGAGATGGATGTTGTTTGGTATGGTACCTGCAATGGAATTGTTCAGATTATAAATGATAAATTTGATGTAATACTTAGTGAAATTAATTCCAAAAAAAATATTGATATATTCAGATGTGAAGCTGATGGGAATAATATCAAATGGTTTCGCGTTGATACTAGTATTTATTCCTACGATGGTAATAGGTGGAGATGCTACGATTCTCTTGAAATTCTGAAAGGTATTAGAGATATTTATTGTGATCGGTTTAGTAGAGTATGGTTTTTTGGTACGAAATACATTGTATGTTTAGAAAATAATAAATGGATAAAATTCAAGTCGAGTGATTTTGGGATATCGCGAACAGATGTTTGTGGAATGTTTGTAGACGGCAAAAAACGGATGTGGATTGGAGATTTTGAAAAAACTGTAATGATTGATAATGGAAAAATTATAAAACTTAATAATATTAATGACGCTCTCAAGGGATTTTCTATATGTGAAGGTGTCGAAGATACTTCAGGTAATATATGGTTTCGACTTTATCAAAATGGCGTTTATCCGCAGAAAAAGGGATTGGTAAAATATACGTTAACAGAACAATGGGAGTTTTTTGATGTATATAATTCTGGTATACCCAGATCAGATTTGACAAGTATAGCAATTGATAAATCTACAAATAACATCTGGATGGGGATACAATATGCCGGACTCACATGTTTTGACGGGAAAGATTGGACTACATATACACAGGAGAATTCGAATATTCAAAATTATTTGATTAATGATATTGCTATAGATAGCAAGGGAAATATATGGTGTTCCTCTATGGATGGACTTTATAAAGTAGAAACGCGCGGACGTTGAAATATTTAGGTATTAATGTTCAAATTATGAAATTTCACAACCCCAAAATTTCCTTCAATCGGACGTAACCCTGTCTGCTCACAGGCAGATGAAACCCGCTTCTGAGGCGCAATTCGGTATTGTCGCCACCATGGTGATCCAGTGCGGAAATATGAGAAACATTTACCAAAAAGGATCGATGGCATCGCACAAATTGTTTTTCTCCCAAACTTTTTTCATAAAATGCCATAGTCTTTTTCTTCACAAAAACCTGATCCCCACTATGGATTTTAACATAATCATCCCAGGCTTCAATATAGCTGATTTGATCGGCAGGAATAATGCGTATTTCACCCTGATGTTTCACAACCACTCTTTGTGATTCATCTACAGTTTTTCCGTAACTTTGTTCTAATTTATCCAGTGTAACAGCATGCTGTGAAACTTTTAGCATAGCCTTGTCAAATCTGCCTTCCCCAAAGGGTTTTAACAAATAATCGACGGCATTTTCTTCAAATGCTTTCAATGCATATTCGTCAAAAGCTGTAGTAAAAATTACAGCGGGTTTTTCTTCCAGCAATTCGAGCATTTCAAATCCGTTAATTCTGGGCATTTGAATATCCAGAAATATCAGATCCGGTTTTAATTCCTGTATTTTTTTGATTCCTTCAAATCCATCTGCACATTCTGCTACCACAGTGAATTCGGTATATTTCTCCAGGCAGGATTTTATATGGGATCTCGCCAGCGGTTCATCGTCAATAATAATTATTTTTTTCAAGATGTAATTGGGATTTTTAAGCTGGCGCTAAAGAAATTATTTTCAATGTCCGTATGCACCAGATCATTTCTGCCATACAATAAAAAGAGTCTTCTCTGAAGCGAGTTTAGCCCGAAACCCGTACCTTTTTTTGTACCGCTCAATTCCGGGTCAAAAGGATTTTTTACTGAGAGAATAACATGTTTGTTTTCTTCACTTACTTCAACCCATAATTTTACCGGCCCGGATGTTTGATACACACCAAACTTAATGGCATTCTCCACCAGGGGTTGCAAGACCAATGCAGGAATTTTGACCGAATTTAATTTTTCATCCACTTTCCATTCCACTTGCAAGCGATCTGAAAACCGCACCATCTCTATTTCCAGATATAACCGTGTGTGTTCGATTTCTTCTTCTACCGTCAATTGTGCATGGTTGTCTTTGCGCAAAGTCCCACGCAAAAAATCGCTCAACTGTAATACCATGTTTCTGGCTTTTTGTGCATCTGTTGCTGCAAGAGATTGAATACTGTTTAATGAATTAAATAAAAAATGTGGTTGCAACTGTTGTCTCAGTGCATTTAATTCTGTTTCCCTGTATAATTGCTGAATTTCATTAAACCTGCTTTGGCTGCGGGCTTCGCTCTCACTTTGCCTGCGAATCCATACAATTAATGCAGAACAGACCATCACAACCAAAGCGATAAAAAAACGAAGCATTACGGATTGTAAAAGCATGTCCTGATACTTTTCATTGGATGCTGGTACTACTAGTGAAACCAGACTAAAAGATCCGAATATCCATGCAATCCCCAACAAAAAAATCCACACAAATAATTTCCAGATTCTGCCTTGTGTAGGACGGTAAAATCGCAGAATATTGGAAATAATTTTTGTGCAAAGTACAAATATGGAAATGCTGATAATGGAGTCAAAAAAGGCTAGCTGATAATCTTGAATATAATTGCTGAGGACCAGCCACATTGCACCAACACCCGCAAGTGCGGGTGCCAATGTTTGAATCATAATTTGTTGCCAGCGCGGATTCATTTTTATCCCTGAAAAGCCAGTTCGTGTTTTGATTTTTGAAAATATCCGGGTTGGGTTTTGCTCAGGGAGACAATTTCCATTATTTCGTTATCTGATGCCAATGCTTGTAAATGGCGGTGTCCCAAATATTTCCATGAAATTTTTTCTCCATGTGTATTCAGAAATATTTCAGATTGCGCATTTCCATGAAAATCCACATTTACCAATGCTTCTTTTTCTGAATTTGCCGGAACCATTACCCAGGTTTCTTCAAACCATTTTTTCTTTTGGGTTTCCGGATATTCTACCGCATAAACCAGGCATGCTGTAAACCATTGCATATTAATATCCTTTTATAGAAACACCACCGAATACCACATCTCCTTTGAGAATAAGCACTTTGGTATCCTGTATTTCCTGTTTCAAGGGCCTTTTGTCTTCTACTCCGCCCAATATGGTACGTATTTCGGTTTTTACATTCCAGGAAGCAGGAAGCGTAATATCCACACCACCAAACACTGCGTTAATTTCCAGAGTTATGGTGCCATCAATATCGGCATTGAGAAGGTTGATATCTGCACCTCCAAATACACAACTTATTTTACCTCCTTTGAAATTTTTACTGATGATATTTTTTTCCACTCCTGCAAAAACAGAATCTACATTAATATAATCGCCATCTGCATCTTCAAAGGTTTGCGTTTGGCTATATTCTTGCATTTCCTGCCACTTTTCCATGCGTTTTTTGCGCCATTTGCCCCAGGGACTCAGTATCAAACTCAAACCAAATAAAATGATCAGCATAGGCCATAGAATGTGTCCGATTTTGACTCCCGGCATCATGTATTCCATCATAAATACAACCCCTATAGTTAAGGGTATCAAACCTCCGGGTCTTTGAAATCCGTGTTTACCAAGGATAAAGAGTCCGACAATAATAAGTATTACCGGCCAGTGAAAAAGCCAGAGCGGCATTGCCACTCCCATTTGTTTTGCTAAAAATACACCGCCAATTACTATTGCAATAATGCCGGCCATAATGCGCCCGCGGCGCTGCTGTTTTTCGAATTCAGGATGCATCCAGTGTTTCCATTTTTTGTGTTCAAAGCGTTCCATAGTGTTTTGTTTTACGATACAAAACTGCAATTCTTTACTACGCCAGGGCCCCGAAATTAGGTGAAATCGTGCAATTAAGGAGGTGAACAATCAAAAAAAGTCGGTGAATGGGGAAAGCCCGCTTTTATAAAAATTCAGAAACTACAGGAATATGTTTTAAATCTAAATAATACCGGCTTAATGGATACCTATTTGTAACAAATAAAAACTCTAATTCTGCGACAAAAACAACTTGGCATGTTCAAGGTCTTCAGGTGTATCCACCGAAGGACTTTGCCAATGTGTTTCAGCAACCGAAATGGAATATCCATTTTCTAACCAGCGCAATTGTTCCAATTTCTCGGTATTCTCCAGAGAACTGGTTGCCAACGCGGTAATTTCCATCAATGTATCTGCCCTGTAAGCATACATCCCTATATGTTTAAAATATTTTTGTGCGGCGCTGGCTTCACGCTGAAATGGAATTCTGCTGCGACTGAAATACAGGGCTTTTTGGTGGATATCGGTAACTACTTTAACCACATTCGGATTGTCAATTTCACCGATATCAAATAATTCTTTCTTTAACGTTGCGATTTGGGTGGAATGGCTTTCAAACAAACGCAGCAAATCCTTAACCTGAGATGGTTTTATGAAGGGTTCATCACCCTGAAGGTTCACCACAACATCGCAATGTAATCCACTTTTTACAAAAGCCTCGCAACAGCGATCCGTGCCACTTTGGTGTTCCGGATTGGTCATGATCACAGTTGCATATGCTTCAGCATGTTCCCGAATTCTCTCATCATCCGTAGCAATAATTACTGCTTCATATCCCATCACACTTTTAGCTGCATCATAAACCCTTCGCAACAAAGTTTTTCCACCAATATCTGCAAGCGGTTTGCCCGGGAATCTGGTACTGCCGAATCTCGCCGGAATGATGATGCAAAATGAAGGAAACACAGTTCAAATATAGGATTTAAACCAATGAAACAACAGCGGATCTAAAATGCAGAATAAATAACGAAAATTACGGTGTAATCGACAACGATTTATTGCGCAATATTTTTAAGCAATTCTTCTTTGGTTGCAATACCAATAACGGTTGATTTTCTCTGGTGATTTTTATAAATGAGAAGGGTAGGGAGCTCATCAATATACATCTGACGCATCAAGAGCGGATTTAAATCAGCATCAATGCGCAGGAGCAATAAACTGTCCTTTTTTTCCGTGGCAATTTCCTCCAAAACAGGTTTCATTTTTTTACACGGACCGCACCAGTCGGCATAAAAATCTACAAAAACGATATTGTTCTTTTGAATAATGGAATCCAATTGCGCTTTCGTCATGGTGAGTTTCTTAGGCGCGGCCTGCGTGATTTCAGGCAGCCCTGCTTTGCGCCATTGTAACAATCCTCCGTCCATTTCAAATACGGTTTTATATCCGGATTCGCGCATGTGTTGTGCCGCTTCTGCACTTCGCATTCCGCTCAGACAATACACATAAACAGGTTTGTCTTTTATTATGGATTCAATATTTTTATCAAAATCAGATCCATTCCAATCCACATTTTTACTGCCGGCAATGTAACCTCTCGCATATTCTCCGGCGGTTCTTACATCCAATATTTGTGCATTGGAATCCCCTTTAATTTTTTCAGAAAATTCCGTTGCACTCAGGCTTGTTTTTATTTGTTGAGAATTGCTGTTACATGCTTGAAGCAAAATAAAACCCACCACAGCGAGTTTTACAATTACAGATTTCATCATTCAAAGATATTGTTTTAAAATCATTTCCAATTGTGCCACCTGAACAACGCCACTTTGCCTCCATTTCAATTCGTTATTTTGAAATACCATTAAGGTCGGTACACCGCGAATCTGATATTTTTCTGAAATATCTGGGTTCTTATCTACATCAATTTTAATTACTGTTGCGCTATCTCCGAGCTTCTTTTTTAATGCTTCCAATATTGGTTTCATCATTTTGCACGGACCACACCATTCTGCTGAGAAATCAACCAAAACAGGTTTAGAACCTGAAATTAATTCTTTAAAAGATTGTGGTGGTTTTATGTTGTTCATATTATTGTTTATGGATTTAGAACGGTGTTTGGCTATCTGATTACCTGAGTTTGTTTTGCAGCGATGCCCATCCACCGCCGTTATACACCTCGGAGATTCCGGCAGATTTCAGAATGGACTTTGCAGACGCGCTTCGCATACCGGATGCGCAGCAGGTAATAATCACCATATCCTTTTTGAATTTCTTTAAATTCTTTTGTAATTCCTGCAATGGAATATTCATGGAATTTGGGATATGCCCGCCAGCGAATTCACCTTTGGTGCGAACATCAACAATCATAGCGCCATTAGAAACCAGCTCTTTGTAATTGGTTTTTGATCCGGAGATCATATTTTTTAGAAATGAAAACATATTTTATTTTGTGTCGTAATTTACATCCAGCCAGCTTCCACCATTGGTACAATCTATCCCTTGTCCCTTTAAATAAGCCACGGCCATGCCACTTCTGTTGCCACTGGCACAACAGAATATCATTGGTTTTGGCAATTTGCGGATTTCTTCGAGTTTTAAAGTTATTTCCTGTAAAGGAATGTTAATACTTCCTGCCACATTTCCGCCTGAAAATTCTTGTGGACTGCGTACGTCTATTATAGTGCCATACTGCACTTTTGCTCTGTTTGAAAACATAAGATTCTGTTTCTGAATGGTTTAATCTTTTTGTTCCACTTTGAGCGTTGACAATCCAAAAGTCCAATAAATCAGGCATCTGGAAAATGCCGCTGTTCCAATAAGCAATCCGGCTGCTATCCATAATAACCAATTCACTACGATTGATAATTCCGTATTAATCGTAAGCCCGATGAGCACCAGGCCTATTAAAATGCGAATTACTCTGTCCGCTTGTCCAACATTCTTATTCATTTTAGAGGGTTTAGGAGTACAAAGTTATCCTTGTTGGAACAACACCCTACGCTACTTTTGTTACAAACTCGCCATGAGTTTGATTTGGTTGCGATATAGAATTACTCGCCTATCGTTTTCCAGTCGTTTGAGCAATCTGCTGATGACCACTCGGGAGCTGCCCAAATCAGTGGCTATTTGCTCATGCGTGAGATTAACAAGAGTGGAACCTGTGGATTTAGAAATCTGTTTGAGATATAAGACGAGTCTGTCATCTAGTTTTTGAAAGGCAATCTGATCAATATTGCGCAACAATTCGTCAAACCTGTTTTTAAAAGTCTTCATCACAAATGCTTTCCAGGTGGGGTATTTCACCAGCCATTCATCCATAACTGATATAGGCAATAAAATCATTTCTACATCGGTTTCTGCCACTGCCCGTATTTCGCTGGGATATTGCTGCATGCAACAAGTAAATGTCATGGCACAACTTTCAGATGGATTTACATAATAAAGCAACAACTCATGTCCCTCCTCATCCTGTCGCATTACCTTAATGGTACCATGCATAATCAATGGCATATTACGAACGGCATCCCCTATATCCAGGAATGTGCTGCCTGCAGTGATTTTCTGAACCTTGCCCCGGTTTTCTATCTCTTGAATCAATTCCGGTTCGAAGGTTATTTTGTAGTTGGATGCATCAGGCATGCGACAATGATAACAAATTTCATTGGTTTTTGTTGAAACAAGTATCATTGTTTGCCAAACAACTTTGCATTAAGCTGCAACAGACAGTGCGGAAGTGTCTTCTAATGTAAATCGAATCATGGCATCCATGTCCATGGAATTGCCCGCTTTCCAGGCACTGTCAAACGCATTTTGTCCCATTCCGTTTCTTAACTGAACTTTTGACCTGTCAATGAGCGCTTCCAAATCATCCCAAACCGGCAAATGGGTTCGATTCCTAAAACCATCCACAGCAGATAATAATGTAACTGCATGTGCAAATTTGTTTTCATTTATGGAAACCAATGCCCATATTTCAACAGACCAGGAAAGGGCTTCATAGAAATGTATTTCTCTGCTCATGGTTAACGCTTCCCTGAGATAATCTTTGGCAATGGCATTTTTTTCCAGAACTTCACATAACGCAAATCCACACAAGCAAATGATGGTATTAATATCATCCTTGTTTCTTCGGGCAAGTTCGAGACTCTCCACATAGTATTGTTTGGCCTCCTCTGTTTTTCCTCCCATATAAACGGCATTTCTGCCTAAGCCACTTAATGCCAGATTAATACCGGTAGACAGACCGATTTTTTTGAATTTTTCAAGGCTAACTTTAAGCAAATCCTCTGCAGAATCATAATGCTGTAAAATGGTGGCTACAACACCGCAAATTAGCATGGCAGTTGCAACCAGTTCATCATCATCCTGATTCCTGATTTCTTCAAAATGTTTCTGTAGTGAATTGCCAAATGTTTGAAAATCTCTTTGTAAAAATGCCATAATCCCTACATTGCAAATTAATTTTGGATAAACTTTTGAATTGGAGATTGTTTGTTGATTTTCTCCTTTTTCCCAGGCTTGTTTCAACCATTGGTACGCCTCTTTGGTATGGGCATTGATCCACCAGAAAAGCCATAAATTCCAGGAAATTTCGGTGAGTTTTTCGATTTCATTTTCCTGCAACAAAAATTCCATCACAGATCGAATATTGGAATGTTCTTTTTCCAACTCTGCAAGGATATAAACCTGATCTATTTTATCTTTCTGTAATTTCATTTCATTCAATGCCGCCAGATAATAGTTGGCCTGTTTGAATTTCAGTTGGGTATACCTGTTTTGTTGTTGTAATTTTTCCATTGCAAAATCTCGTACACTTTCCAACATTTGAAAGCGAACAATTTCACCCTGATCCATTTTAAATATCAGACTTTTGTTCATCAGAGATTCCATCAGCGCAAATACATCTTCTCCCAAATCTGCACCAAGCATTTCTGCGGCATGAATATGAAATCCGGCCTGAAACAAACTCACACGCAATAAAAAATCCTGTTCCGCATCTGTGAGCAATTCAAAGCTCCACTCAATGGTGTTGCGAATGGTTTTTTGCCTGTCCGGAATATCTCTGAAACTGCCTTTTAATACATCCAGGCGATGATCCAACTTTTGTAGCAAACCCAAAGGACTGAACAAATTGATTTGCCCTGCAGCGAGTTCAATAGCCAAAGGCAAACCTTCCAGTTTGTGACAGATTTGAAATATAATGTCTTTGTTGAATTCATTGTATTCAAATCCCGGTTGTATGGCTGTTGCGCGTTTGATAAACAATTCTATTGCAGCAGGTAGTTTATTTTCATCCTGAAAATCATCTGTTTCAAAATGATCTTTGAGCGCAGGAATGGAAACCACATGTTCAAAAGAAAGTGAAAGCCTTTCTCTGCTCGTTACTATAATCTTCAGTCCGGGGCAGGAGAGAAGCAGATCTTCCACATAACTGGCGGCAGGAATTATTTGTTCAAAATTGTCCAGAATAAGCAAATACTTTTTGTCGGATAAAAAAAGTTTGATGCTCTCCATATTATTGGAATTTGAAGCTTTTATTCCCAACACAGATGCTATGGTTTCAGGTACCAATCCGATATCCCTGATCGGCGCAAGTGGTACAAATGCACTGCCATCCAAAAAGTAATTTTGTAGCATTCTGGCTGTTTCAAGAGCCAGTCTGGTTTTGCCAATTCCACCCGGTCCTGAAAGCGTAATCAATCGGATTTCATCATCTCCTAACATTTCAGATAAATGTTTCAGGCAATGTTTCCTGCCAATAAGCGGATTCGGGGAAGCAGGCAATTTGTGAATGGTATGTTTGTCTTTTTGTTGGTTATCGTTTGCCAGATTAAACTTTTCAGTAAGTAAAACCGCCAGGTCATTGATGATGAGTTGTTCTAATTCTGCATTATTGGCAAATGTTTTATAAGATACTTTATCATCATTTTCTATTTTTTGCAACAAATCTGTGAGTCTGGTTTCTCTTTTTCCATCGCTGTTTTTAATATAAATGAGCTTTGGCATTTCAGCGGATAGGAGGTATTCATCCTCCAACCCGGAAATCGATTCTTCAGGCGCTATCCATCCATATTTTTCCCAATAAATACCGATAAAAATCTGACTTTGAGCCAGGTACTCGCGATACAGATCTTTGGGTGCATAAGGTCTTGCTCCAAGTTCAAACATCACTGGAATCAACTGCATATTTTGAATGGCTTTTTTTGCAGTAGTTCTCTCTTCCGCAAGCTCCTGGAGAGTAGAGCTCACAAATACCCGAAGTCTCTGATCGGGAGTGATAATGGAAGATATATTATGTGTCATAAAAAGTTTATTTATTCTGAGTTTATGAATGCAAAATTGCAGGATATGAATAAGGAGTAATTTTAAATTCGGACGAGTTGCGAAATTTTGTTTCTGAGTTGTAAAAACCGGTTACAGAATTGAATTTAAAATTTCAAATGTGAGACAAATGCAGCGCGAATTTGGAATAATTAAAGGTTCCGATTTCGGATACCACTAAACGCAACTTTGATAATTAATACTATTGGTTATCTGTAAAAAAAACTGCTTCTATTAAGAAGAATTCCCCACCCATATTAATATACCGGTACTTTACAATCACATAATCCATCACTTGCCTTCTGAGTTACTATGTACTATGTACTTGGTACTGGGTACTAGGTTACTGGGTTACTGGGTACCAGGTACTAAGCACTCAGTAAGTTCCCTTTCACTTCCCCAACCAAACCTTAAAGTCAGAAACTTTTTCGCGGCTTACCAAAACTTCTTTGTCCATTTCAGGTTGCAAAATCAATTTCAATCGATTGCCAAAATAGTCCTGTATTTTATCGATGCATTTTACAGAAATAATAAATGCCCGATTCACTCGGAAAAATGTTGTCGGATCTGCCACCCCCTCGATCTCATCCATGGTGTAATCCAATATGTATTTGTGATCGTCGTGGGTTTTAATAAATGTAAGTTTATCATCGCTATAAAAATAAGCGATATCATCTACATCAATACTGATAAATTTTTGTTGGTATTTTACCAGATACCTACGGCGATATTCTTTGGGTTGAACCGATTGTCGTAACTCCTGAATCAGCCGACTCATCTTGGTTTCATAATTCTCTTGGGACTTTTGATTCAACGCCTTAAATTTATTTAATGCTGCCTCCAGATCTTCTTTTTGTACAGGCTTCAATAAATAATCAATACTATTAACTTTAAACGCTTTTAATGCAAATTCATCATAACTGGTAGTGAAAATTACCGGTGATATCACTTTAATGCGGTTGAAAATTTCAAAACTCTGCCCATCTGCCAGTTCAATGTCCATCAGTATGAGATCCGGTTGGGGATTATTGCTTAGCCATTCAACGGATGCAGAAATACTATCAGCCGTTCCGGAAATTACAATGTTTGGATCTATTCCCATCAATGTTTTTTGTAGTTTCCGTACCGCGAGATCTTCGTCTTCAACAATAAATATATTCATGGTTTTGGTGTTCTTTATCTAATGCTATTACAAATTTCCAGAGTTATATCTGAATATTTCCTGTCTATTATATGAATTGAAGGAATTATTCACTGAATTGTAATTTTTACAGGATAGAATTATCATTCTGTTACTGATCAATTAATGGAATACTCACTAAAAATTTATTATCGTCGGATTGAATGAAAACATCCTCCCTCTGCAGCAACTCGTATTTCTTTTTTATATTGGAAAGTCCAATACCGGTGGAATCCACTGTGAGAACCTTTTTGTTCAAATTGTTCTCCACTTCTATTCGCTTGTCGGGTGTGGTTCTGATATGCACATGTACCGGATTGTTTTTACTGAGTACATTGTGTTTCACTGCATTTTCTACCAATAATTGTAAACTTAAGGATGGGATTTCCAAATGGTTAAAAGCAGGGTCAATATCTATCGACATTTGAAGACTATTGCCGTATCTGGTTTGCAGCAATTGAAAATATGTGCGGATAAAATCTGTTTCCTGTTCTACGCTATTCATTCCCCTTTCGTTATTATTCAAAAGATATCGGTAAACCCTGCTGAGTTCATCCAGGAATTTTTCCGCCCTGACCTTATCTTCACCAATCAGGGAGGATAAAGTATTGAAGGAATTAAAGAGAAAATGTGGATTTACTTTTTGCTTTAAATTTTCAAATTCATGATGCAGTTGCAATTGTTCTATATGTTCTTTTTCCTCCGCCACATCTCTGAATTTTTCAATGATATAGAGTACTTCCCAAAGGGATTCAAAAATGATATTGATGGTGAGACCTACAAAAAAACCATATTTCAAATCTTCCAGGTTCAAATTATATCCCAGGACATGGAAATAATGAAATACCATAAAAATGACCAAAACAGAAGGTGACATAATCAATAAATTCACCAGGAATTTATATTTAACTCTCTTTGCTGTTTCCTCTAACTTGGGAAATTTGTGCCGTAGATATTGGTCGTAAACACCATGTAGTCGCCATGAAAAATATCCGATAAAATAGATAATAGGATAGGTGAGAGCCGCCACCCTCCAATCTTGAAATATCCTTTCCCCATACATGATATAGGATAATGCGAAGATGATAAAAGGCATAGATGTCCAAAACCCTATCACCTGATATTTCGGAAGTTTATGTATTTTCAATTATCGCCTCCTTTTGCGTAAAAAATGGGAGCTTGATGGTTCTTAAATTATCGGATTCCAATACCTGCATGGATTTATCAGATAAAAGACTGTATTTCAGGAAGAGGTTATCTAAACCCTCATCGTTGTTGAGGTTTTTTACAATTGTTTTTTCCTGAACGCTATGCCGAATTACAAGATATTCCCTGTTTTCCATATAAATATCTATGGCAATAGGAATGGATTTACTAAAAGTATTGTTATAAATGATGTATTCTAAAACCACCTGCAAACTCAAGGGGGGCAAATAAAGTCCTTGCAAACCACTTTTTAGATTTACAGTAAATTGTATGGCATTTCCAAATCGCTGTCGTATCAAATACAAATAAGACTCCGCAAATTTTATTTCATCTTCAGCCTTCACCAGATATTCATTATCGCTTCGCAACAAATACCTGTGTACTTTGGTCATTTCATCTAAAAACTTTTCAGCCAGTTTTTCATCTTCCTGTATCAAACCACTCAGGCTGTTAAAACAGTTAAACAGAAAATGCGGATTCATTTGTCCTTTCAATCCCAGCACTTTGCTGCGCTGGTAAGAATTGCGCAATCTTTTATTTTCTGCCAACGAGTTTTTCCATTTTTCCCAATTTGCCATTCCTTCATTGATAAATGTGATTAAGGTACTCATCACACATGCATACAGAACGGTAAACCAAATGGTTTCCGGGTGTGGATCACAATTATAAATAGTTGTATTGCCGAAAATAAAATAGGCACCGTAAATAGCCCCGATATTCATGAAATAAAAGGCGGGAAGCATCAGAAATATGCGTTTAAAAAGATCTCCCGCAGCGGAATATTTCCTTTGAATGAATACGGCAACCGTACCGAAAATGCCGTAAATCATAAAGAAATAAATGGCACTATACAGAAAGCCAAGTAAAAACGTGGAAACTGAATCAAAAATGCAGGTACCAAAAATCAGCAGGTTCATAAAGATGATATATGGTATAATCACCCAGATGAAAACTATTGGTTCCTTGCTGCTGTATCGCCTCATTACCAGGCCGCGAATTTAGCCCTGCGCCTGTATTTGAAAATATAAATCCCTCTGAATTGTTATTTATGGAGGCTGAATTGGAGATAACCAGAGATAATCTGTAGGTTACTTCAAATCCAACTGGGTTTTGAATTTGATTCAGCACCATTTTATGCGCCAATATTTTTGTAATTTTGCGGTTCAGAATGAATGGATTTTTTAAACTCCCAAATCCGGTAAATGAACCGGTATTTGAATATGCTCCGGGGAGCAACGAGAAGAAAATGTTAAAGGCCGCATTGCAGGCTGCACGTAGTGTGGTTGAAGATATTCCCATGTACATCGGTGGTAAGGAAATTCGTACAGGGAAAACCTCGGATATTTATCCGCCGCATGATTTACAACACAAAATAGGTTTTTTTCATCAGGGAGATAAAAGCCATGTGGAAGCCGCCATTCAAAGTGCCCTGGCTGCCAAATCCGATTGGGAACAAATGCCCTGGGAACAGCGAGCCGCAATTTTTTTGAAAGCTGCTGAACTGCTGAGCGGGCCCTACCGTTATGCAATTAATGCCGCTACCATGCTGGCACAAAGCAAAAATCCATATCAGTCTGAAATTGATGCTGTTTGTGAATTGATAGACTTTTTGAGATTTAATGTGCATTATATGGCGGAAATTTACAGCGAACAACCCCCAGCCAACAGCAAGGGAATTTGGAACAGGCTGGAGTACCGTCCTCTGGAAGGATTTGTGTTTGCACTAACCCCATTCAACTTTACTGCAATAGCAGGAAACCTGCCTACCAGCGCAGCCATGATGGGCAATGTGGTGGTTTGGAAACCGGCAAACAGCCAGATTTACAGTGCAAATCTTTTAATGAAAGTTTTTCGCGAAGCCGGATTGCCTGATGGTGTAATCAATCTGGTTTATGTTTCCGGACCCGATGCCGGAGATGTGATACTGAACCATCCGGATTTTGCTGGCATACATTTTACAGGTAGCACCGGTGTTTTTAGACAGATTTGGAAAACGGTTGGCGATAACATTGCCAAATACAAAAGCTACCCCAGAATTGTGGGGGAAACCGGTGGTAAAGACTTTATCCTGGCACACCAAAGTGCCGACGTGGATGTTTTGGTAACAGCTATGATCCGCGGTGCATTTGAGTTTCAGGGACAGAAATGCTCTGCAGCGAGCAGGGTATATGTTCCAAAATCTATTTGGCCTGCTACCAGAGAAAAACTGGTGAAAGAAATGGCCACTTTAAAAATGGGGCCAACAGAAGATTTTAGCAATTTTGTCAATGCAGTAATTGATGCCAAATCATTTGAAAAAATTACCTCCTATATAGATCAGGCTAAAAAAGATGGAATAGAAATTCTTTGCGGTGGCAACTATGATAATTCCAAAGGGTATTTTATTGAACCTACAATTTTAATGGCTCCAAAGCCCGATTATACCACCATGTGTGAAGAAATCTTTGGTCCGGTGCTGACCGTATATGTATATGACGATGCGGATTGGAATAAAATGTTCCATTTGGTGGATTCCACCAGTGAATATGCCTTGACCGGTGCGATTATTTCTCAGGACAGAAAAGCCATTGCCGATGCCACTTTTGGCCTCAGAAATTCTGCAGGTAATTTTTATATTAATGACAAACCTACAGGTGCAGTTGTTGGCCAACAACCATTCGGAGGCGCGAGGGGTAGTGGAACCAATGATAAAGCCGGAGCAAAAGTGAATTTGCTGCGGTGGGTGAGTCAGAGAACCATTAAAGAAACTTTCACACCTCCCAAAGATTATCGCTATCCGTTTTTGAACGAAGCATAAATTTTTCCCAAAAGAGATTTTCCCAAAAAGAAAATCTCTTTTAGTTTGCAGCAATGAGAACATTGTATACAGTTGCCTTACTGATTGCTTCTAATACTTTTATGACACTGGCCTGGTATGGCCATTTAAAATGGAAGAATATTGCGTTTTTAAATAAATACGGAATTATTGGTGCAGTATTATTCAGCTGGTTTATAGCATTTTTTGAATACCTTTTAATGGTGCCCGCCAATCGCTTTGGAAGCAGGGAAACCGGGGGCAATCTGGATTTATTTCAGTTAAAAATTATTCAGGAAGTAATATCCATTTCTGTGTTCATCATTGTAGTTATTTTTCTGTTTAAAGGAGAAACCATTCACTGGCGATACATTGCCTCACTTTCCATGATTCTAGGTGCGGTATGGCTGGTATTTGGGGTGAAATAATTATTTCACGATTCCCTTTATGTTTTCAAGATTTACAATTTCGACCTTGTCTTGCTCAATTTGAATTTCGGCTTTGATCAGAATGATTTGATAATAACAGGGAGAATTGCATTTATCGAGAAATGCCTGAACAGTGATAAAATTGTTTCCGCGTACAATAATGGTTTCCTGGCCTTTTTTATCCATTCCGATAAAAGTATAAGACTGGATTTTCACTGGGTTTGAACTCTTCAATGAAGTATCTGCATTGCATGAAACCAACAATCTTCTCTTGCCTTTCAAATCTGACTTGTTAACGGTATCTCCCAATATAATATCATCTGCCATGATGGTACATTTCATTTTTCCGGATAGCTGCTTCATTTTAGATGTTTGCGCTAATCCGAAACAGCTGAAAAGCCAAAAAGAAAAGAACATGAAATACTTCATGCCCTTTTAAACTGAATATTGTCTAAAACATTACTTCAGAAATCCGCTGGAATTCTGAATATAAATTTCTCTATCCTTGAACGGACCGTTAGTGTATAAGCAATGAATGTTAGTAAAGAAAAAAAAGTCCCCGGGATTTGCATATTCCACTATGCCTTTAATTATATCCAGTGAATTGGATTCTGATTGAATAGTTTTCAAACCATCATTAGTCTTTAATACAAAAGTATAAGATATAACTTTCAATGGAATTTCGTTCAGGTTAGAAGTATCATTCATATCCTTGACACTCATTCTGGTGTGAAATAATAACTCTTTTATAGAAATACTGTCTCCAATAGGCTTATTGCCAAAAGACATTACATAATGTGGTTTGACAAACGTATTAATCTTGTTCGCTGCAAACGAATAACATATGAATACCCAAAAAATACCAATAAGTACTTTTTTTTTACAGATCAAAAAACCTGAGGAGAAAACCGTATTATTCAAATTATTGAAATTGGTATGCTACATTTCCAAGGTATACGATCTGAGGTTTTTCATTATCACCGGAAATTTCGCAACGTATATCTGTAAACATGTAAAAATCTCCAGATTTGGCTTTTGACAATATTGTCTGAAGAGGTTTCAGACTGTTGGATGTTATTTCCGTTCTGTATACGCCGGAGTCGGAGATATGTGTAAACTTATAACCAACAATCTTAAAATAGGGCAATTCTGTGTGGTTAGTGTCTTTAATGTTGAGAAAATTCAATTGCTCTGAACCCAATAGAATATACTTGGAAACAGCTGAATCTTCAATGTTATGATAATCAGCAGTTAATCTATACCGTTCGTTGTTTTGCGAATTTCGATCAGCAGCAGTTTGGGCACTGACAAAATGCGTCGTAACCAAAACAGTAAAAAGCAGTGAGCCCCTGACTGATAAATTTAGAATTGGAAATCTTGAAAAGAGAGCAATAAATTTCTGTTTCATAATCTTAATAACGATTATGATTCCAAAAAATTACTGAACAAACGGATTGCTGAATCTCTTGTCGTGCAGGTAAGAATTGTCAGTTAGTGTTCTCAGAAACGCAATCAAAGCGGTTTTGTCGGTATCCGGGATATTGAATTTCTTAGGTCTGCTTTGACCTGAATTTGGATCGGTTTCGCGCAACTGCCAGCTCAGACTCTGGTTCATTTGGATTCCGGCACTGTAATGGTCTATAACTTCGCTCAGGCTGTTGAAACGCCCGTCATGCATGTATGGCGCTGTGAGGGCTATATTTCTTAAAGATGGAACCTTAAATCCACCCATGGAATCACCGCTTCCTTTTCCTTCAGGATCCAGGCCAATATTGGACATGATTTCGCTCCAGCCACTCTGGATTTTGGATGGTACTCCGTGGCAGGAGGCACAATTATAGGTAGTAAAAAACAACTGCTTTCCGTAGTTCTCCATATCACTGAAGTTAGAAAAGTTTGCTGTAGTTGTAGTCGCAAAGCCCTGGTCGTATTTGCTGTTAGCACTTTGCATGGAACGCAGAAACTGTCCCATAGCCTTGGAGATATTGTTTTGGTTTGCCTCTGATTGGAATACTTTGTTAAAGGTCTCCTGATAAAAAGGAATACGATTGATATTTTTTACAACTTCATCCAAACTCAAAAATCCCATTTCAATATGATTGGCAACCGGCATTAAACTCAATTTCTCCAGTGTATTTGCGCGGTTTCTCCAAAATAATACATTATCTGAGTTCAGATTACTGATGGCCAAAGCATTCATTCCGGTTTGTTTTCCGGTAAATCCAACACTGAAAGCTACATTGTCGGCAAATCCAATTTCCTGTTTGTGGCAGGAGGCGCAGCTAATGGTTCCGGTAAGGCTAAGTCTGGAATCATAAAACAATAACCTGCCAAGTGCCGCCATATCATTATCAACGGTGGCTTTTTGCAACACATTTTGTGTGATTTTGTTATTTACAATTTCATTGTAATCCGATGCAAAAACATCCTGTTTGGGAAGCTTGTCGGCCTGATTTACTTTCATTTCCCTTTTGCAGGAGAGGAATGCAACGCTTAAAGAAGCGGTGAGAATGGAAAGCTGAATGATTTTTGATTTCATGGTTTTTTGTTTTATAGAAAAAAAGAAAAGAATAGACTTAATGGTGTGGAATACGACATTCCACCGGACTTTGATTTGTTCACCACTGAAGAATCCGGGAAGTCCGGATTTTCAACCGCATCCTTGGAACTGCTTCTGTTCCAATTCAAGTTTGCTTCTGTAAACAATGTGATTTTATCATTGATGCGAAATTCCAGGGTCAATACACCTGCCACACCCATGGATTTAAATTGCTGCGTAACTACTGTGGTTTGAACAAATTGACCACCATTCGGGAATGTTTTGGTTTCCTTGTTTGCAGAGGTTGAAAACAAATCCGCTCCATAATAAATATACCAGCGTTTGGATAATTGTCTGGTTTTATCTACTCCCAGTCGCAATGCATAAGACTTGTTGGAAGTTTCCTGACGGAACTGATTGGCGCCATTTTCATCATTGCTGAAACTATAGTTGCCACCCAAACCTGCGCGGAAATTTATTTTTTTGGCATGATACCTGTAAGTGAGTAAATAAGGGTTGTTTTCAACCAGTGTACTGTTGTTTTGAGCAACAAATTGCTTGAAAAATTGGGTACCATTCACACCAACCTGATGGTTGCTCTGGGCAATAAGTCCGTAGGAAGAAATAAAGATCAATCCAAAAATCGTGTTTTTAGCTGAAATCATGCTATACAAGTATAGACACTATATAGTGACTTTAGTTGCCCATGACAATTAAATTACAATTAAATTACGCAATTTATATGTGTATAAACTACGTTTTTAATTCATTTTAAATGATTTAGAAACGGATGAATGGGCTGGATTGAAATTCAACCTTACAGATGCGGATTCAGCTTATCGGCCAGAACCCCGCTTACAATATTTTTGTATTTTTTCCCTTTATACTCTCCGATCCAACGTATACCACGACTGGCATTGGTGATGAAAATTTCATCCGCACTGGTTAGTGAAACTTCACTCAACGGTTGTTCCAAAACAGTATATCCGTATGCTTCTGCAAGGTGTATAACTACTTTGCGCATGACACCGTCAATACAATATTCACTTAGAGGTGGGGTGGAAATAAACTCACCGGCTACAATAAATATATTGCTGCTGATACATTCTGCAATACGTCCATGGTCATTAAAAATGATACACTCATCCAGATTGTTTTCTTTGGCATAGATTCCGGCCATTACATAAATCAATGATGAAGTAGTTTTGAGCATGGATGTATAATTGCCGTTTTTGGACATCTCCTTATATGCTCCCAATGTCAACCCTTTTTCATTCCAATCGTAATTGCTGTTTTCAATGGGAAGCAATTCTGAGATGATGGTTGTCACCGAGTTTTCGGGAGTATAAAATCCCTCTGATTCTCTTAGAAAGGTGCAACGTACTCTCGCATTGGCAATCTGATGTTGTTGGGCAACAGATTCCACCCATTGTAAAATAATTCCATCCTTCACTTCCTCAGTTAAATTCATTTTTAACAGCATGGCACTTTTGTGAATTCTGGCCATATGATGGTCGAAATGCAACAAGCGTCCATTGCTCCATTTCATGCTTTCAAAAAAACCATCGCCGTAGCGATAACTCCTTGTTGTGGGAGGAAAATATGGAGTTAATGCCTCACAATTTTTTCCGTTGATGTTAAAAAAGGACATGCCTTAATTTTTGCGGGAATATAGAAATTTTAAATTTCCTTCTTGCAAACAAAGGCTGTCTTTGTCCAAGTAACAAAACATAAAGGCGCGGGATTTTCCGTCGGAATATTGAAATCTCAATCCCTTAACGGATTTGTTTTTTCGTCGGATATAAATGGGTTTCCAATTTCCACTGGCATGTTTGTTTGCGGATTCAATGTTGTAATAGAATTTGCCATTGTTTAAAATTACCATAGTATCAGTAGATGAAACTTTCCAGAAAAAGGAGTCGTTTTTTGTAACGGCGCGGTATTGCCAGATACCGGTAAATTTCCACTTGGTGTCAGTGTTAGAATTAGACGAAACGAACACGGCGACGGTAGTAAAAAGAATGGAATAAAGGAGAATATTATTTTTTGCGCTTTGCAATTTCATCGCGGATTTTGGCTGCTTTTGCATAATCCTCATCGCGAATGGCTTCTTCCAGCAAACTGTCCAGTTCTTCCAGACTGTGCGAGGAATATCCCGAATGCGATTTGCTTATAGGAACCAATTCTTCATGAATGACGCGGCCTGGGGTTTCTTCCTTCCCGCCTGATTCGTCTTCAGCCGTTTCGTATCCGGCTTCTTCCAAAACATGCATTTCACAAAAAATGGGACATTTGAATTTGGCAGCAATGGCAATGGCGTCACTGGTCCGACTGTCAATTTCCATTTCTTCTCCTTCGCGGGTACAAAGTATTTTACTAAAAAAAATACCTTCCTGTAAATCGGTAATTACCACTTCGGTAACATCAATTTTATAAGCTTGCATGGTAGCTACCAATAAATCATGGGTTAAAGGGCGTGAGGGTTTCATCCCTTCCAATTCCATGGCTATTGCCTGCGCTTCAAATGCGCCGATCAGAACAGGTAAATTTCTGGTGCCGTTTTTTTCGTTTAAAATCAGGGTATAAGCTCCATGCGAATGTGCAGGAACGATTGACAATAATTGAAGCTCACATTTCTTCGCCATACGGTAATGGGAAAATCAGGCTTTAAGTGCTTTTGCTGCTGCAATCACCTTTGGGAGCACTTCAAAGGCGTCTCCGACAATTCCGTAATCCGCAGCCTTAAAAAACGGGGCTTCCGGATCCTTGTTGATAGCGACAATCACTTTGCTGCTGCTTACACCGGCAAGGTGTTGTATAGCACCTGATATTCCAACTGCAATATACAAATTTGGTTTGATAGTTATACCGGTTTGTCCAACATGTTCGCTATGTGGTCTCCAATGCATATCACTAACCGGCTTGGAACAGGCTGTTGCACCCCCAAGAACATCGGCTAATTCTTCAAGCATTCCCCAGTTTTCCGGGCCTTTCATACCTCTGCCACCTGAAATCACAATCTCAGCTTCAGTAAGTGGAATTTTACCACTCACTTTATTTACAGAAACAATTTTTGAATGATTCGGTACCTGACTTAAATCCGCTTGAAAACTGCTGATGGAAGCGGTATTCCCGGTGTTCGGAATTTCAAATGAATTCGGTGTAATTGCCAATACTTTTTTGGAATTTTCTACCTTAACCCACCCAAATGCTTTACCCGAAAAAACACTGCGTCGAATACGGAATCCATTGGATGTATCCGGCATTGAAATTACATTGGTAACCAGGGATGCTCCAAGTTTTACTGCAAGTCTGCCTGCAATGGATTTTCCGGAATATGAGTTTGAAATTACTGCTGTTTCTGCATTGTTATTTTTGCAAATTTGTGCCAGAATTTCTGCATAATTTTCTGCTTGAAATTCCCCGTTATATTCAACAGTAACAATTTCATTAGCTCCGCTGTTTCCCAGGGCTTCTGCATTACTCACCGGGCCTATGCATACTGCAATTACAGGACCTGCGTCTGTAGCCATGCCGGATGCAAAACCAACCGCTTCGAAAGCGGATTTTTTTAATTGATTTTCGGAAGTTTCCGCAAATACGATGATTGCCATTTTATATCACTTTTGCTTCGTTGCGTAATAATTGTATTAATTCTCCTGCATTCTCAGCATCAATTAATTTCACTCCCTGTTTTGGATTTGGAAGTTCAAATGATGCATATTGTTCGCCCCCATTCACCGGTGCAGCTTCAACAACTGCCAAAGGTTTGGTTCTCGCCGCCATGATGCCACGCATATTTGGAATACGTGGTTCACAGAGATCTTTTTGTGCACTGCCAACAAATGGCAGCGTTACCTGTATCACTTCACGGCCACCATCAATATCGTGTTCTATCGTTGCTTCATTTCCCTGTATGTCTAATTTGGTAATGACATTGATGGAAGGTATTCCCAATAATTCACCCAAAAGCGGACAAACGGAACCACCGTTATAATCGATACTCTCCCTGCCGGTTAAAATAAAATCGTATTGATCTTTTGCCACCGCTGCAATCTGAGCAGCAACAAACATCGCATCTGTAGGTACCGCATCAATGCGGATGGCATCATTGGCACCCATACTAAGCGCTTTGCGAATGCTTGGTTCACTTTCTGCCGTTCCAACGTGGATTACAGTTACACTGCCACCTGCGGGTTCTGCTATATCCAATGCGCGTGTTAAAGCCAACTCATCATAAGGATTGATGATGAATTGTACTCCTTGTTGATTAAATTTTGTACTGTTTTCAGTGAATGTGATTTTGGTGGTAGTATCCGGCACCACACTCATGCATACGAGGATTTTCATGAAATATCTCTGGTGAAAAAGGACTGCAAAAGTACAAAAAAGGGCCTAATGAATAACAATAAACTCCGCAGTTTCAGAATTTCACCCGTTCATACATAAATAAACTTAAATCGTACAGTACGCCAATTAGTTTTTAAAGTACGTTATTTTAGACGATTGCCAATTGTGTGCAGATGCATTTTCCAGAGCTGGAGGTAAAATCAGAATTTTGCATTCACTCATAAATATTAAATGAGATACCATTTTATTGCAATAGGAGGTGCGGTAATGCACAATTTGGCCTTGGAACTGGCAGCGCTGGGAAATGATGTAAGCGGTAGCGACGATGAAATTTTTGACCCCGCCAAAAGCCGTTTGGAAAAGGCCGGAATTTTACCTGAAAAACAAGGCTGGTTTCCGGAAAAAATTACCGGTAATCTGGATGCGGTAATTCTTGGAATGCATGCCCGTGGCGACAATCCCGAATTAATTAAAGTAAAAGAATTGGGAATTCCGGTGTACTCATTTCCGGAATTTATTTATGAGCATAGTAAAAATAAAACCCGAGTAGTTATTGGTGGAAGCCATGGTAAAACAACATGTACTGCCATGCTCATGCATGCATTGAAAAAGCATGGTTTGGAGTTTGATTATCTGGTGGGGTCACAATTATCCGGTTTTGAAAGGATGGTTAAATTGAGTGATGCACCCTTAATTATAATTGAAGGCGACGAATATCTCACTTCTGCATTGCAGCCCATTCCGAAATTTCACCTGTATAAACCGCACCTGGCAATGCTTACAGGTATTGCCTGGGACCATGTAAATGTGTTTCCAACTTTTGAAAATTATTTGGAGCAGTTTGAGATTTTTGAAAAAACCATGGTAAAATCAGGAAAATTATTCTGGTTTAATCAGGATCAGAATTTACAAAAAATCAGTGAGAATTTTACCATTTCAAACCAATGGTACAATGAACCGGAATTTCAGATTTCCGAAAAAGGAACCCGGGTGCATTTTGAAGGCCGGTCTTACGATTTGAGTATTTTTGGAAGACATAATTTGCAAAATGCGGAAGGTGTGCGATTGCTGGCATCAGAGCTTGGAATTAGTGGTCCGGATTATTGGAAATACATGGAAGATTTTTCAGGTACTGCCAAACGTCTCGAAAAAATATTTGAATCGGAAAATAGAATTATTTACAGGGATTTCGCCCATGCCCCTTCTAAAGTGCAGGCTACTGTGAGTGCCATTCGGGACCAATATCCGGATCAAAATTTTGTATCGGTATTTGAACTGCATACATACAGCAGTTTGAGAAGTGATTTTTTACCGGGATATGCAGGAACTATGAACCCGGCTGACAAGGCTTTTGTACTTTTTGATCCTCATGTGTACGAATTAAAAAAAATGCCGGTTCCGGAAACTTCAGAAATTGAAAATGCAATAGGAAATTGTGTAGCTTTCAGCAATCCTGATTTACTTAAAAAAGCAATTGCAACGGAATTAAATTCTGGGAAGAAAACTATTTTATTGTTAATGAGCAGCGGAAATTTCGGTGGTATTTCTCCCCTGGATTTCTCCGAAAATTAACCATTCCATATTCTTGAAACGCTCCAGGCCTCGGCTTTAGCTGCAAATAATGCTTTGGTTTTGGCCCAGGTACTTAGAAATAATTCGCTCTTTCGATAATTTTCCAGATTGCTTTTGGATTCCCAGAAGCTATAGGTAAAAAGCACATTGGATTGCATATGATCCCTATATAATTCCAAATGGTTGCATCCAGGAAAATTTCTTATCTGTGAAGCACTCTCATGAAATATTTTTAAAAAATCTCCTACTTTATCCTCTTCAAAGGTCATTTTTACTATGCGGATGATCATCGGTTAATGCCTTCAAATAAAGGCAGAATTCAGGCTGGCACAAAATAAAATTTACGCCGAATTCAGAATAGAACTTTCACTGATTTCCAACATAACCATAGTACCATATTTTAAACCCAGATATTGTTCTGCAGATCCGCAATGTATCGCAATCTGGAGTAAATTGCCATATCCGAATAGCGCAAGTTTATTGCCTTCCTGAACATCTCTGTACGACGCGGATATTTGTTCTATATTGTCTTTTAAGCCAAGTCTGATTCGAAACGAACGGTTGGATGTGAATTTCTCAAATTCGGATTTGTCCATATTGAGATAAGCGTTTCCTTCTGCATCGTTATAAACAACCATCAAACGCCATACATTGCCCGTTACAGTTGGGGTAGGGAACAGGTATTTTCTTGGTTTTTCTTCCGCTTCAAAGGATTCGGTAGAAAAATGATTTTCCATTAACGTTTGTAGTACCGGTACAAAACAATGAAACATGGGGTCTTTGCCATAGGGAAGTTCAGGAAGCTTGTAATAAGTAGCTTCTTCCGTTAATCCAATGGGTAAAAAGCCGTTGTCCGGCCCAATAAACCACTGTTTGCCGTCTTTAGCCAGAATGTATTTTTCCGGTAACCTGCTATCAGTATGAATGGCGCAAAGGTGGATGACATTTTCGGGGAACTCTGTTCTCAGAAGTTTCAGAAAAATTCCCGGGGCCATCATATCTCCTTTTTT
>JAGXTF010000074.1 GCA_018333525.1 Bacteroidota bacterium
AAACTTCTCTTGCGACGGACATCATATCGAACACAATTCCGGATAATCTGAAAGTCGCTTTCTTTACTTTGGAGATGTCCAAAGAACAAGTCGTCAATAAAATCATTTCTCAAAATCTGGAGATTCCTGCCCAGAGAATTAAAAAGTGGGATTTATCATTTCAGGAAAAAGAAGATGTTCAGAATTTCAAAAGTCAGATTTTAGATTCAAATATTAAAATCAATTTCAAACCCGGCATCAACATCGTTCAGATGAAAAGAAGCCTCCGGAGATTGGTTTCCAAAATCGGACCTCTGGATTTAATCGTAATTGATTATCTTCAGCTCATGGGAACTTATGGAAAATATGAATCCAAAGAAAAAGCGGTCTCCGATATATCGAAAGGATTGAAGGAAGTTGCTCGTGAGTTCAAGTGCCCAGTAATCGCTCTCTCACAACTGAATAGAAAACCGGAGGAAAGAAAGGGAGACCATAAACCCATCATGAGTGACTTGAGAGAATCCGGAGCAATCGAGCAGGATGCAGATATTATCATCTTTCTTTATCGAGAGGATTATTACAAAAAGGACACGGAAAATCAGGGTGTGACGGAGGGAATTATTTCCAAAAATCGGCAAGGACCGACGGGAAGCTTTTATCTCCAGTTCATCAAGGAATATACTCATTTTGAGAACTCGACTTTTCAAAATGATGGTTCATTCTAAGTGAAACAAATGTTTCATGAGAGAAACAGATTCCGGAGGATTTCTGATGAAAACTTAGAAAGTGTTAAAAATTGACAATTTAGGGAAAATTAAATGATTGAAAAAACAAGCACTTATAGAGATGAAAAATCGAGTAATATCATTACATGGATTATGAGTCAAAAAGCCATCTGACTCGAACTATCGAGAAAGCGTTTTATTTTCAATAACTTATGGACACTATTTTTTGTTTCATAAAAATAGTCTAAAATTTGATAAATCGAGGTATAAATTATGACGATAAAAAGATATTTACAACAGGATAAATTAGGGAATATTTCCTCCGGAGAAAAAGAATTTCTCCTCAATCATGTGTGCGATACGATGGATAAAGTTCGGGCTCGTTTCGAGGAATGTATCCGCCTGAATTTCGGAAAAAAGAAAGTCCTCTATGTTTCAACAATGGTTTCAATTATTGAAAAACATTTCGTCTGGAATATTTCCGTCCGGATGGGAATGCGTTTCAAATCCTCCAGAGAATTAAAAAAAGTTTCTAATTGGGTTCCGGAGGATAAAAGAAAAATTTTTGAATTGATGGATGAATACTATAAATATGTCGGCTCAAAAAATCTGGAATTCGAGAGTCGGCTTGAATATGAAACCTCCGTTCACTTCAATAAAAAATTGAGCTATGAGGAAATAGAATCTCTTTACGACGATACGAAAAATAAATTTGAAAATGGGGTAATCGAATAATGAGCTACTCTGAATCATGGCTTGATGAGATTTTGAAAAAAAATCCTCAATTGAAAGTAAAAGAGGATAGATTGATAAATCCTCCGGTTATTCACGCCGCTCCATCTGCTCAACCCAAGGGAATGAATAAACTTGAATTGAGATATAGTTATTTTTTACAGAATCAATTTCTCGGAGGAGAAATTATTAAATGGATGCACGAGCCGTTTAATCTCAGATTGGCAAATCCTAAGTGCCATTATAAAATTGATTTCCTCGTGATAAATCTCCAGATGGAAATTGAGCTTCATGAAACCAAGGGCGAATGGGTAGATGGAGATGCTCTTGTGAAATTCAAAGTCGCTGCAAAAGAGTTTCCTTTCTTTCGCTGGAAGTGGGTAACAGAGGAACTTGGAGTCTTTGTTTATCGCGAACTCTGGAACGGTTCGTGGTTGAAAGAATCTCAGAAATAGTATAATATCTTTTTGAATCTGAGAAAGAATTGAAGTTTAATTCCTCTCTCGGTTTCCCTACCTGATAATCAATTATCCTCGATTTATGGTAAAAGGGCTTTCAGATGAAATTTATCTGAAAGCCTTTTCGGGTTGTTGATGTTAAAATTTCACATTTTTTATCTTGAATTAAAATTCAATCTCAGTTAAAATTTTTCATTGGAAGAAATTCCAAGATTAAGAATCGAGGATAAAAGAATGAAAAAAGAATTTATACGAGGAGTTTTAGAGTTAACTAACGGGCCGATTTCCCTGAATGATTTCGAGAAAACGGAACATCCGGATATTTATAAGCTGAAGGAAAAGGCAGCATTAAGTGGGCATGAGTGGGTTTATTTCAATGGGTTTGATTATATTGAAATTAATCCTCTCCTCTATGGAGCCTTTCAGGAATTGAACCAGCTTGATAATTTCAATCAATTTGATAATGTTTCCGATAAGGAACTTTATGTTGCGAAGAATCACGTCAAGAAATATATTGATGAAGGAAACTGGGTTGACGCGATGCTTTTCATTTCGGAAAGAGTTGGTTTTATGGTTTATCTGGATAATTTCGATAAAATTCCGGATGACCAGAAATATGATGCTTTTATTAATCTTTATACAAGATGTGATTTCGGTTTCCATCTTTTGAAAGACCATTATCGAAAGATATTTGATTACGCGCATCTCTCGAAAGAAAGAGAGGAAAGATTGAATAAATTAAAAGGGAAATTCGGAGAGAAAAAGAAGTTCCGGATTTTTCACGGCGTTTCCTATGATTTCCCTGTTTATGATTATTACTCGTGGACTTTGAATGAAATGACCGCTCAATTCTTCGCTTATAGATATTCCAATTTCGGTGAAATCCTACAAAAAGATATTTTATTCAAAGACGCCGTCGACTACTTATCTGATAGAAATGAGGAGGAGATTCTTTTTTCTCCATCAGATACATTTTTGAAACTTATGTTTAGAAACAAGGAGGAGGGAGAATAATGTCAGAATTTGTTCATGATATGGGAACTGATTTTCAAGTCTTTCTTGATTCCCTCGATAATAAACCAAAATACACGGAGCAGGAGCTTTTGGAAAAGATGGGCTATGAAGCTTATCAATTCACACAGGCATCGAATTTCCTGATTAAATATTCCTCATCCATTCAAAAGAGGAGAGTTAAAATCAGGACGATACTTCTTGCGAAACGACCGGATTTAATCCAGAATCCGAAATTAAAAGCCCATCTGGAAAAATGCTTCGAGGATATAAAATTCAAACCAACAAAAGAGGATATTGATTCTTTTATTGAATTGGAACTCGGAGACATTCATTCCCAGATGCAGAAGGCTTCGGAAAGAATGAAAGCTTCTGAAAAACTCCATGATATGTATCAGAAGCAACTTTCGTGGTACCAGTCAGTTTTGAAAAGAGAAACCGCCGAATGGATGGCTTCCAATCGAGGAACTTAATCATGAGAAAATCGAAAATCACTGATATGCCATTACTCGATTTCCTGAAAGAAATTTCTCCGGATGAAGTTATCCTTCATCCTCATCAGGAAAAATTACTGGACGCGATTTCTGAGGGAAAGAGATTGGTTATAAATCAACCTCGGAGATATGGAACTGCTGTCCTTGATGAATTAATCAGGGAAAGAACAAATGGCGAATCGAAATATAGACCAATCGGAAAATATCCGGTTTTCTGTATCGTCAGTCGTAAGGATGGAAAAGTTGTTTCTCATTGGTCATGTGAGGAACCCGATGTCGAGGAGTTCAAAAATAGTTCGATTAAAAGAGGGAATCTTGTGGAAGTCTTTCCGCACGATGAATACTGGGAAAAATATAAAAGAGGAGAATTCAATAAATGAAAATCAAGGTTTTAGACAATGGATACGTAAGATTGGTGGAATCTTATGGCAGAGGCGATGCCGGAATCATGGAGGCAGGAATCATCGAAGCAGCGAGACAATCTACGCAGGGAAATTTCAGGGGCTGGGATATTTGGCACTGCGGGACTTGCGGAAATAATTTCAAATCGAAAATCAATCATGACATTTCCGGAGGACTCGATGAGTTGAGTTCAAGTTCATTGGTCATCTGTAAACAGAAGAATTGGTCGAATGATGAAAAACTTCTCGGATTTCTTTTTAATAATGAACCGAAGCATTCGACACCTTTTGAATTTTGCGGATTGATTATTGAAGTTCAAGCTCCGATTTTCGTATTCAGGGAATGGCACCGGCACCGGACTCAAAGCTATAATGAGATGAGTGCAAGATATGCGCCTCTCCCTGACATGAATTATGTTCCGGATAAAGAAAGATTATTCCTTACTCAGAATGAGAATAAACAGGCTCAAGCAATATCCGGAAGTAAGCAACTCGATGATAATTATGCAGAAGGATGGTTGAGCGAATTGGCTATTTTATATGAACGTGCTGAAAAGGTTTATCAATATGGGCTTGATGTAGGGATTCCGAAAGAAGTCGCCCGAGTCGTCCTCCCAGTAGGAAGATATTCAAAGATGAGAGCTTCTGCTAATCTCCTCAATTGGTTGAAATTCTTATCTTTGAGAATGGACTCAAAGGCTCAATGGGAAATCAGACAATATGCGAATGCTGTTGCTGAAATCATTTCAAATGAATTTCCTAAAACTTGGTCTCAATTCAAAAAATAATCCGGAGAAATTCAATGTCAGAAAACTTAGAAAAACACGACCCGATAAATCCCTCTCATTATAAGAAAAATCCCTCTGGGCTCGAATGTATTCACATTACTCGGCACATGGGATTCAATACGGGAAACGCCGTAAAGTATCTCTGGAGATATGAGGAGAAAGATTTGATTATTGCTTTGAAAAAAGCAGTCTGGTATTTAGAGGATTTGAAAGAACATCATTATATTTCTGCGATGTTCCCAATCGTCGCTCTGGATGGAGGAATGATTGAGGAGATTGTTTCCGGATTCCATTCCGAGAATATACAGCAAGCTCTCCGGTTTCTCCTCAATTCCAGATTGCCAATGACTCCTTTGAATCTTCAATATGTAATCGGCTTGATAAATAAAGAAATCGAGGAATTAGGTAAATTTTAATATGCCAACGAAAAGAAAAACAAAATATAGTTCATCTCGCTCAATCTCATTGACGGATTTGAAATATCGTAACCGCCTGAAAGTCCGTTCAAAGAATCGAGATAATAAAATCGAGGATTTGAGGGAGTGTCCCTCCTGTCATTCAAAATCCGGTTATTATCATGAGTCCTTTCATGAATCCATCGAGAGAGAAATAAGTTCTTTCCGGAAAAATTCAAAATCGAAAATCGAGATTGAAGTTAAATCCGAAATCTGGAAATCAAATATTTATTTCTGTCTCGAATGCCATACTCCGATTGCTTATCATCGAGAGGAGGAGAAAAAGGAAGAAAACAAATAAATGTTAAAGTTTCACATTTTATTCTTGACAAGCTATTTCTAATATGAGAGGATGTCTTTCAAGGGAGAGAATCCCAAAATTAAAAATCAAGGATAAAGAAAATGTTAAATCCGGAAAGTGTCAAAGTGGTGAAAAATGAAATCGAAATCATGAGGAATGAAGTTAAAGAAGGTTTCCGACGAACTCGGGTAATTAATTCGACAACGATACAGGCGACGAATCAGGGAGTCAATGGTTATGGAGGAAAGGTTTTCTATTATTACATCAGTGTTAAAGATGACGAAGGAAAAGTCACTTGGTCGAATTCTTCCTCTCGATTGAATGAAATCCTTTCTTGGTATTCTAAGAGAATCAAGACCCTTAATTCTAAGAATCAAATCCATTAAATAGACCGAAACTCCCTCCTCTGGGAGTCATGGAGTTAATCTCCATCTGATGAGGTCAGATTAAAAAATCGAGGATAAAAGAAAATGGAAAAAATTCAGAAAACACGGATTGAAAAAGTCTCGGATTTGAAACCGGGCGACGTTATTTACAAATTTGAAAGATGGTCTTATGAAAAGAATCTCAAAGCTGAGAAACCTTTACCGGTCATCAATTTTCATCGAATCTTTGTTATCTCAAATGTTCATTTATCGGAGGGAGGAAAATGGCTTTTCGATTATCGGAAACACGACCGGCTTTCTTCATCGAACGGAGACCACTTGAAAGTCATCAGGGCTTTGGCGGAAAGAAAAGTTTGTGAGGGCGGAACATTCGGGTGCAATCAGAGAATTCCGGAAAAGGGCGAATTCTTTCATTCGGAAATCTGGAGACTGGACACGATTCGGAATTCGGTTTCTCCCTCTTATAATTATTCCGGAGTGATTCTTTACAAAAATCCGGCTTATGATTTGATGCATTAATCAGGGAGAAAGAATTTTAATAAATGAGGATAGAAGATTTCAAAAAATCGAAAGAATACAGGGACTACATAGTCCCTCAACATCCGTATTATGAATGCCTCATCTCTCTTAATCGAGATGGGTTTTTATGTTATAAATTAATAGTGATTATTAAGAGGGGTTATAATTCGTATTCGATTTATAATCTCTTAAATAGTCCTGATGGTTCAATCCAGATTAAGCACGATTCTTCCTCGATGACGGATTTGGACGTGTTTAAGTTTCTATTGAATCTCTTTTCAAAAGAGGGTTAAAAATTATGCCAAATTTAGAAGAAATCAAGAATTTGAAATTAAAAACAATTCTGGAAAGTCTTTCCGGAACAGAATGTTTTTCATGTGGTTCGAGGAAGGGGGCGAAGATGAGTCACTGCAGACCCTGCTACTTTGCGCTTCCTCCGGAAATGAGAAAGAATCTTTATAATCGAGTCGGTTCGGGTTATGAGGAAGCTTTCAAAGAATCCCTTATCTTTCTGGAGGAAAGGAAGTCATGAAGATAGGCTTTACTTCGCCCAGAGAGGGGGTTTCCTCCGTTCAGATTCGGACTTTAATCCGATTACTCGGATTGTTCGATTTGAAAGAGGGAGACGAAGTTCACCACGGCTGCTGTATCGGAGGAGATGAGAAGATTCATGAGCTCATCAGAGAATATTATCCGGATGTTTCGATTATTGGGCATCCTCCGATATTGACGAAATTCATTTCCCAGATAACAGATTTCGACGAGCTCCGGCTTCCTCTGGATTTCCTCCATCGAAACAAGGAAATCGTAAATGAAACGGATATTTTAATCGCCCTTCCATCCGGCCCCGAAGTAATTCGTTCCGGAACATGGGCAACTATTCGGTATGCTCTGAAAGGTAGCAAATCAGTTTATATCATCAGAGAGGAAAATTAATAATGGTTGATAAAATAGCCAAGATAGATAAAAAAGATGAAATTGATTCTCAATCCATCCAGAACATTGAAAATCTCATCAAAGTTGTCCTATTCACGGGAAAATATCTGAAATTCCGGATTGAATATCATCGAATCGAAGATACACGGGACTACTTCATTTTTACTTTATTCAGGAACGAAAAGCCGTGGAGAGTAATCGGAGGAGTTTCCGAAACTTTATATTATTTTCTCGGAGCTTATGAGCAGGAATACAATGAAACGGTTGATGTGAATTCCCTCAAAAAGAGAATGGATAATTATTCCCTGAATCATCAAATTAACTGGTCATCCGAGAAAGTATTTTATTAAAAGATTAAAAGAATGAAAAGATTAATATTCTTACAAAATACATATTCGGAAAAATATCAGGGAAAGGAATTTCCCAGAGACGAATGGTGGAGAGGATTCAAAAAAGGATTGGCTTTCCGGAATCTCGAAAAGATATTTGCGATAAATCTCCGGAGAGACATGGTCTGGAATCTCACACCGATTGCGGGAAAGGATTCCTCCTCGATTCTTCCTCCGGATTTTCATTATATCGAGGACGCAATTATTAAACATAGACCAAAATATGTTGTCGCTTGTGGTCTGAAAGCAATCTCTGCTCTGGATTTGGTTCTGGATAAAAATCTTTTAGGAATCACGCATCCGAGCTACAGATTCAATACTGAGGATTATTTTCTCCAATTGAGATTTTTGGTCAATCTCAATCTGGAGGGAAAATATAAGGCTTTTCCCGTCAAAGGGCAAAAGGAATTAAAACTAACGCAGCTATAAATCAATAAATCGAGGATAAAAGAATGATTGTAAAATATGGAGATTCAGAGGATAGTCCGGAAAGAGACGCCCTCATATTGGAGATATTACCGAAAGAGACTTTGATTTCAAAAATCATTGAGCCTCAGATTGAGGAACATCTTTTTGAAGCATTGGCAGAATGTGTAATGGGAGAACTTCAAATCTTTAGAATGTACCCGAAAAAGATTGGTTCTCAACCCATTGAGGAGAAAATTAAAACATTCGACCCGACGAATAACGAGACCTGTTTCATGGGAAAAGGATTCAAATCAAATGATGAGCTTCAGGATGTAGAACTGGTGAAATATCGAAAAGCAATTGGCACCATTCCGCATTATGTCTGGGGAAACGTCACGCTCCTCGAAATCTGGGGAGGAGACCATTTTGAAGATTATCCGGATATGGTCATTGGCGCGTTTGAATATGCTTTCAGATTGAGAGACGAGTGCCCGAAAATAAAATTCTACACGAATCCTCTTTTCAAGAATGAGAAATCAAAAGAGTTCAAATTATCCCAAAAACAAAAGGATGAAAAAGAGTTTCTCGATGATTTACTGGCAAGAGCTCTGGTATATGGTGTGAAAAGTGTCGAACAGGCTCGGAGAGATAGAAAGAGGAGATAATAAAATGGGTTGGGCAAAAAGAAATCGAAATAAAATCTCTCCGGAAATGAAGCGTAAAATTCTCGGAGAAACAATCAACATCATTTATGATAAAATCCCTAAGGTTAAATGCCAGGGGCACTGTCATCCCTTCTGTTCCGCAATCGCAATGGAACCTATCGAGAAAGAGCTCATCGAAGAAAAACACGGTTCTTTCCCTGATGGATATGAATTCCTCGATGGAGGAGTAAGGTGCGGAAGTTTAACTTCGGATAATAAATGTTCAATCTATGATAAGCGACCTTTGATTTGTAGATTATACGGCGCAACAAAAACAATGATGAGCTGCCCGTTAAATTGTGAAGTCGAGGGAGAACAACTCGATGTCGAGGAAGTGAATCGTTTATTTATCGAAATGAAGTTTCTCAATCTGGAATATTATTTCCCGAAAAGAGCAGAAGAATTAATGTCCCTCGTCAATTCCGGAAAGGGTGTTGATTTGGAAAAATATTGTGGAGTCCATCTCTTTAATGTTCCGGAGGAGTTATGGCGAGATGATATGACGGAAAAGAGTGAACACCGGAAAATCCGGAAAACTCTCGAATCGAAAGCCGGTAGGAAATTGACCGAGAAAGATTTCGAGCTCCATCAGTTCAAAAAGAAAATAAAGATATATTCGGAGATAAAAAACATTCTGGATAATCCCAATGTTTCAGGGAATCAACAAATCAATCTTTTTAATCTCGATGGATGGAAAAAGGATAGAGGAGATAAACCACAAAAGATTGATGATATTCAATCATTCTTCAAAAGTGATTTAATTAAATTGAGTGTTCCGGAATTATGGAAACTTCTTTTCGATGAGGATATAAAAGATATTAATCAGGAAGTTTCAGGAATATAAAAATCTTATGAATGAAGAAACAGAAGTAGATTCACAAGCGATTGAAGAAATAGAAGAATTAAAAATTGATATTCTTCCTCCGGAGAAACCGAAAAAGGTAAAGGGAAACCTAAAGGATAAAAAGACGAGCAAAGGTAAACCGACTCCGAAGCATATAATCGCTGCAATCATTGGGGCATATCTCTCCGGAAAGTATCAATCGCAACTCGAAATCGCGGACGCCGTAGGGACATCAATCTCGAATGTAGAAAACACAATCTCCTCGATTCCGAAAGAATATATTATTCTCAAAGATGAGGCGGTCAATCAGAGAATAGCTTTGAAAGTTGTTGAATTTATCGAGGAGGGCTTTGAATCATTGAAACATCTTGATAATCATTTCCGGAATGAAGCATGGTTGATGAATCAGGACGCAGAACAACTCGGAAAGCTTTACGGAATCAAGGCTGATAAGATACGAATGATTATGGAAGCAATCGAAAGAGCCAATCGTTCCGGAGGAGAGTAAAATGTCAGATATTAATCCAGAGAGAAAATATTTTACAGATACGGAAATTTTGAATTATCTCCTCGATTGGATGAGGAGAAATCAATCAGAACCATTCGTTTATGGGCACAGATTAGGTTCTCAGTTAATTAAGGTTGGAAGGATGAGAGAGGGAATCAATCTTGAATTATGGAAAGAACATCAGAAAATCATGAAAGAGGTCGAAGAAGCTCAACAAAGAGAAGATATTGCCAATTTCGTGAAATTTCCTCATTCGATTCAATTGTGTGAATATTGTGGAGGATTTGAAAGGCATAAACCCAAGTGTCCTCGCTTAAAAGAATTAATGGCTTCAAAGGATGGTAAATAAACATCATGATAAATGATAAGGACTTGAAGATAAAAGACGATTAGGCTCGATTGTAGAGAGGAAGGAATGAAGATTTTAGACAGATTAATATTGATTTTTAGGATTTTGGAGAATTTATTCAAATTTCTCTATGATTTTTTCTGGGGCTTGAGTGAAATCATTCTCCAGATTAAAACTTATCTGAATCTTAGGAATCCGGAGGATAACCATAAAAAGCATGATAGTTAAATGCACGAATTGTGGAAAAGAGGAGAATGTAACAGATGCTTGGATGGGCGCCGCCCTTGAATTCGAGCATAATTGGAAGATTCTCCCAGATTTGGAGTTCGCCACTTGCGGAGATTGCAATAAATCTCTGGATGATATAAATAAATTGAGGGAAATATGCGAAAATATCGGAAAGGAATCAAACAACCTCCAGTTAAATCTCTCAGTTGGGACGAATGGCTCCTGATAATCATCGCTTTATTGATGTTTATTTCAGGATTTATTAGAATTTGATACAATATCTCATCTGTGAAAGATATTGAAAAATCAACCACTTAGTTAAAAGGTGCCACCGGAGAGTATCAGAGGAGTGAAACATGGAGAAAGTGCAGAAAAGCCCATTCGATTCAAAGGAAGATTATTTGAAATTCATGAGTGAATTTCTTGGAGTATCTGAGGAGAATTCAAAGCTCAGAATGGAGGATATTAAATTCTTTGAGGAGAGAGGATTTAATTTCAGGGAATCAATAAACCGCTGTCTCGATATGAACTACGGTTTTACAAAGACAGAATATTTTCTAAATCTCCCAGAGGAAAAACAGAATAGTGATAAATTAATTTTAAGATAGGAGGATGAATAAATGTTAAAAAGTCAGGTTAGAAATTATGCAGCAGCAAATGGTGTTGTTGCGAAATATTCAGGGAGGAGTCGCCAATGGCATTTCTCGAAAAACCGAATCCAAGTCTCCAGAGGGCACAAGGATTTAACACAAAAGAAATTGGATAATAGTTTCCAAAAATTCAATCAATAATCGAGGGAAAATCAATGAAAAATAAAATCAAGGAATATAGTGCTTTGATTCATAAAATCAGGAAGAAAATAAATGATTTTACGAAATCGGTATATCCTGAATATAACGAAATCTTTCATCAGGTTTTCGCGGAGTTTGATTGCCCGACCTCTCCGATAAAATTATGTATTTTTGAATTATCGGAGAAAGGTATTCCTGAAAGGTGTCTGTTCTGCCATCTTTCCGTAAATAGAAATAAATAGAGAGGATAATAATTATGCATCCAGTAACTCCGGTCTTTCCGGATAATATTTGTAAACATCCCAAAAAGGGCGAAGAATCATTCTGTCCTGATTGCGGAGAGGTTTTTGTCGCAGAGAAGCAGGAGGAATATCAAACACTCCCTGTGATTTATATCGAGGGAGGAAACTCCTGCATCTCGCGTTGGGAATTATCAGAGGAGGAGATAAAGCACATTATCGAAACGAAATCAATTTATCTCATTCAATCGAATTTCGGTAAAGCAATCGCTCCAATGATGATTTCTTGCTTTCCGGATGGGAGGGAAATATAATCATGATTCAGGAAATCAATTCAGAACAACTAAATCTTAACCCGAATCGGCTTTATAATAATCCGACCGGATGGTTCAAAGATGGAGATACATATAGCCCGATTCCGGCTTATTCAAAAGTCCTTGATTCAGGGATTTATTTCATCCAGATAAACGAGGGTGCTTTAGCCTTCACAAAAACGGAATTATCTACGGATGAGATATTCGAGATTGGTAACACAATTTCAGATAAGGTTTTAATTTCCCTCGATAATTTCTGGGCGAAGGAATCCGAAATCAAAAAGGGAGGAATCACTTATAAGCGAGGCTTCCTCTTTCATGGGAAACCGGGCTGTGGTAAGACGACGCTCCTAAATCAAATCTCCCAACATTTAATCCAGAGGGACGGAATAGTTATTGTTGGTTCGGAGCCAAATCTAACAATTGAGGCTTTAACCCAATTGAGGAGAATCGAACCGACGAGAAAGCTCGCTGTATTATGGGAGGACTTTGAAGGATTCCTGAATGGGTTCGGCGAAGAAAATCTTCTCTCGCTCTTCGATGGTCAACGGCAAGTTGATAATGTGATTCATATCTGCACGACGAATTATCTGGATGATATTCCTCACAGATTCAAATCCCGCCCGAGCCGAATTGATGAAGTCATCGAAATTGAGCCTCCGACCGAGGAAGCCCGATTGATTTTCTTGGCTAAATTATTCAAGAAATATGATAAAGAATTCTTTGATGGAGATTATTGGCTGAAGGATACGGAAGGGATGCCATTCGCTCATATCAAGGAACTTTTTATCTCCGTGAAAATCCTCGATTATGATTACAAAACCACTCTGGAAAGATTGAAATCAAATATCAATCAGAATGATTCAGACGGGAGCGGAGTGTTCGGAAAGGATTAATTATTAAATCTGAGGAGAGATAAAAATAATGTTCAACGGGAGCCCAGCTCAACAAAAATGTGATGAAACCTTAGAGCGATTAAAAGTCGCTCTAAGGGAATATGAGGAGGAGGGCAATCTTTTCGCAAAGAGTGTCACTATCCGGAGATTTGGGAATGGTAATTTGATGGATTTCGTAATTAATTTTACATCTGATAAAGAATCCCTGAAAGACCAAATCAGTAAAAAGAAATGAGTATATTATCCTCGATTAAACTTCCCTCGATGCTTCGGTTTCAAAAGACCGATGAAGAATTATTCCGTGAATATCAGGAAAAACAAAAACAAAAATCCATCCCGAAAATGTTTCAGACAGGTGAACCCGAATTAAAGGGATTAGCGAAAGAAGCAAAAGAAAAGATGGAGAAATTTATTGCTGAGAATTCCAAATTCGTGCCCATTGTCGAATGGATTGAAAAGAACATGTATAATTGGAAAACTGTCAAGGAATATAAAGGGCAGTTCGATTATACTCATGCGAAATTATTGGAGCTTCAAGATTATCAAAAAAGAATCCTGAATCATGTTCTCACTCCAAAGGATAATGGTAAATTTCCCTATCAGACAATAATCTGGTCTCAACCGAAGAAACACGGGAAAACCCAAATCGCGGCGTGTGTTGGAGGGTGGTGGAGTTGCATTATAGAGGCGCCTAATCTGATTTTAACCCTTGCGTCGAATCAGGAACAGAGCGCCGGTTTAATCTTCAAATCTGCTCGACCCAGTCTATTTGCCAAAGGCGGCAAAGTTCCCTTTCATACGACTTCAAAGCCGGAAATTATCCTCCCTAATGGAAGCACCTTTCAGGCAATCCCGAATAACTATGCTGGACAGGCAGGAGGAGATTATGGTTTAACCCTCTGGTCAGAACTTTGGACATATCGTCTTGAATCAGATTTCAGATTATTCGAGGAACTTCCGCCCGTCCCGACACGATTCAACTCGATTCGATGGATTGAGAGTTACGCAGGATTCGAGGATGAATCCAAATTATTAAAAGATGAATATTTAAGAGTTTTTGAAGATACTTCAAAGGATGCAGTCGTTAAATCTCTCTCGAAATTCGGAAATGAGATTGAGCCCGTGCCAGGTCTGGAGGACATTCAATCTCGCGGGATTCCCTGTTGCTACCATATTCCGAAAGAAAAATTCTTTATTTTTTGGGACCACGAAATCCGAGCAACATGGATTGACGATGAAGAAATCGCGGTTCAGAAATCCAACACTCGACACTCGACATTCGTCCGCCTGTGGCAGAATGATTGGCAGAGTTCTGAGGGAACTTTTATTTCTCCGGAGGAATTGGATGCCTGTAAAACCCTTGACGAGAGAGGAGACCTTTCACCGATGGTCATCGCAATTGATGCTTCTATGAGGAATGACACGATTTCAATTGTCGGAGCATCGAAGAAAGAAGTCGAGTTATTCGGCAAAAAGATGGATAGATTCCGATTAAGATATTGCGAAATCTATTCTCCGAAAAGAAATAAAAATTCTCCGGAACTGATTGCTCTCGGAGCCCATAAGCACGATGCTGATTTGGAGAAAATCATTATTCCGAAAATCGTCAATCTCTGGAATATGGGATTAATCCTCGGTTCCGTTTATTATGACCCGTTTCAGCTCCATTCCATCGCGATGAAGCTCCGAGAAATGGGAATCCCTTGTAAAGAATTCAATCAGGGAAACATGAGATTATTGGCTGATACTCATCTCTGGAAAATCATCAACGAAAAAAGATTGGATTTATATCCTCATCCGGAACTTGAGGAACACATGCTCTCCGCAAAGGCGAAAGAATATGAAAACGAGATGATTCGATTAATCAAGGGAACTGCAACAGAAGCGAAAAAGATTGATGCCGCCGTAGGTTTATCAATGGCGACTTATATGGCTTCAATCCTGAAAGATATTCCTCCGGATGAGGATGCTTCAGGAAGTTTTTCCTATGTAACGTAAAATAAATGTCAATAATTGACAAATTTTGTTGAATTAATTTGAAAACTATGAGAATATAGTCTATTCCTTTGAAAAGAAAGGGATATTTGATTTTTGACAATTTAATATTTTTTCATCTGGGTTGATGAGTCCTAGCTAGAGGGAGGAGAGAATAGGCCTCGTATTTCATTCTTTATCCTCGGCGATTCTTTCTTTCCTGATTCATCAATCCAGATGAAAAAATATTGATATTCAGGGAGAATGCGGAAAGGTCTACAACTTTAGGACGCTGGTTCAAATCCAGCCTGCGGAGAAATCCAAAGTAGCTCAGATGGATAGAGCGGAAGTCTTACCCGACTTTTCAAAATCTTGTCTCCCTGATTTAATCGTTATTTTCGGATGGTTTTAGGACGATGAAAAATAAAAGAAAACCATCCAAAAAATAAATTAAATCGAGGATAAACGATGAAAAAATTTGAAAAGGCAACGACGTTCGAGCGGAAGGGAAAATTAGCCCCTCCTCCAAAGAACGAAGAAGTCTGGATGAACGATAAATATCAGGTCAATCTAAGGATTGCAGGGAAAATGGAAAATGGAGATTTGATTCATCTTTCCATTAAACGTCGTGACAAAGAGGCGATTCATGATTGGAGGGATTTTCAGGAAATCAAGAACATGCTTTGTGGAAAAGAAACTTGTGCACTTGAAATATATCCTCCGGAATCGAAATTAGTCGACACGGCGAATCAATATCATCTCTGGGTTTTTGATTCCGGAGATTATTTTCCATTCATGTTTCAGATGCGGGTAGTTTCTGAGGATGAATCAATCGGCAATAAGCAAAGACCGTTTGAAATCAAACCTCCGGATTTAGTATCTCCGGAAAGGATGAAAGAACTGGTCGAGAAATACAAAAAAGAGTTGGAGTAAAATTATGGAAAGACGTGGTTTATTTTTAGTCGTGATTTCGGTTTTTCTGGGAATCTTCATTAGCATAGGCTACGTCTTTTCCAGATAATCAATAAATCAATCAGAGGATAAAAGAATGAAAAATTATAGTATTTACATAGCTGCTTCATGGAAACATAGGCACGCTGTCGAAATGTTAACTTCTCTTTTGAGAAAATCAGGACACGAGATTTTCTCATTCGTGGAGAACAATCATCTGGAGGGGCAGAAGGGATTCGACTTCGAGGAATGGGTTAAAACCCAAGATGCCTATGATTCTTTTCAATACGATTCCAAATCAGCCATGGCTGCCGATATTACAATTTATATTGCTCCCTCCGGAAAGGATGCCGCCGCTGAAGTGGGAATGGCTTATTCCTCCGGAAAAATCATTCTGGGATTATGGGCAAAGGGCGAGGATTTTGGCTTGATGCGAAGGATGTTCGATTCTTGGTTTGATAATCATCAATCATTACTTGAATTCATTCAGGAATTACGACAGCCAATTTCTGCCGAGAAAGATTATATCGTCGAAAGAATCGAGGAAGCCCATCCTAAAGATTCAAAAAATTTCCCTAAATCTGTCATGGATTTACCCATTCAATCAATCTATTAAATCGAGGATAAAAAGGAAGAAAAAAGAATGCAAGAAACTATAAAAGAATTAGGTAATGATGTTGAAAATCTGGATGATATGATGTTCGAGGTCATGAATCCGGAGACACTTAAAGAAATGAAGGACACGGAGCTTGAATCAATCATAATTGATTTAGAATATCTTTACAAAGAAATCGTCAAGCCCTTCTATGAGAATCAGAAAAATGTCATCTCCGAATTAATCCGGAGAAAGGGAGTCGACCATTATTTTCAGGATGAGGAAACCGGCGCTGTCCTGAAAACCTCTCCGAAAGACGGAACTTTCGTGTCATTTTTCCCTTATCAAATCCAGAGAACACGGTTCTCTGGATGAGGAAGCAAAACAATCCCTCTCGAATAAGGATGCGGAAGAAAAAGGTTTTATCTTGAAACTGGGAGACCGGAGAAAGAAAAAATGATAATCCTCATTGGAGATTCAGGAATCGGTTCTCTCGCCCGGCATATTATTCATTATCTCAGAGCTCATGGTTTCCATCCTGTTTTAAGTTCCGAGGTTCCTGACGCGACTCCTGTCCCGAATTTCGACTCATTTAGGAAGATTCTACACAACGCGTTCGGAGGAATAAATCCTCCGGACATTTCGAGAGAAAAATTTCTAATCGAGGAAAAGAAATCCAGAGGAGGAAAATCTTTTCATCAGGTGAATTCAAATTCATTTTTCAAGAAAGAAAATTATTCGGAGAGGAAATCAAAGATTGATTATAAAAGATTCAATCGGAAATCTCCGAGGTTCAGATTTTAGGGTTGCGGAGTCATTCTCCGCTTGAGCCAAGAATGGAATCAACCAGTGAGAACGGGGTTAGGTGGCTGACTAAATATAATTACCCCGTCCATTAATTAAATCGAGGATAAAAGAGGATAAAAGAATGAAAAACATCAAAGAAGTTAAAATAGAGATTCCGGAACAAATGAAGCATCTCAAATCGGAGAGAGGTTTTCCCGTTCCCTTTATCGTTCTGATTGATAATCAGGGAAAAGCCCATTTCAAAATCAATGACGATGAGAAATATAAAAAATGTGTCTATGAACAATTGTGCCCAATCTGCGGATTAGAACTTTATGAGGACATGTGGTTTATCGGGGGGCCACAATCGGCTTTTAATCCGGTTGGAGTGTTTATTGATTCTCCCGTTCATAAAGTCTGCGGGACTTATTCCCTCAGAGTATGCCCCTATCTCGCAACAAAAAATTATAATTCTCTGGATGACGAAAAGACGGAAAAATATCTTTCCAAAATCAAAACTCCCAAAGCACTTTTTGTTGACCAGACGATGATTCCGGATAAACCGAAGATTTTTATTTTTGCGAGGGTTCCGGAGTTCGGAACTAAGGCTTCTCCTCATAGCGCTAGTGGCTTTTATCTCGTCCCTCGTCGTCCCTACTTAGAAATAGAGATATGGAATCATGGAGAGGAATTAAATCCATCTGACTCGATTGAGAGCATGAAGGAATACAAATCTTATTTGATGAATGATGAAAAATTCCTCATAATCTCAAAATCATTTACTAAATCTCCAGCACACGAGGTTTCCCAGACATGATTTTAATAGATTTCAATCAGATAATGATTTCTAATGCTTCAATTCTATTTCAGAAAGAGGAGAACAAAGAAAATTTTCCTTTCGATGATTTCAGATTCATGGTTTTGAATTCCCTCCGGAAATATAATTCCGAGTTTCGGGAATATGGAAAACTGATTATTTGTTGCGAAGGTGCTTTCAAGGAAAAGAATTGCTGGCGCCATGAAGAATTCGAGTTTTATAAATATTCTCGGAGGGAAAAATTCTCTACATTCTGGGGTAAAGTTTATCAGGAATTCGATAAACTGATAAAAGAATTTCAGGAAAACATTTATTTCCCTCTGATGAGAATCCGGAATTGTGAAGCTGATGATGTAATAGGGATTTTATCCCTCGAAACATTAGAGAAATCGGTTATTATCTCAGCAGACAAAGATTTTCAACAACTCCAGAATAAACCGAATATTTTCCAATACGACCCGCTCGGCAAGAGATGGATTAAATGCCCGAATCCGAAAATATTTTTGAAGGAACAAATCATCAAGGGAGATAGAAGCGATGGCATACCGAATTGCTTATCTCCGGATGATTCTTTCGCAAAGGGAATCCGCCAAAAGACGATTTTCCAGACGAAACTTTCAAAATGGATTTATCAGCGTCCCGAGCAATTTCTCGATAAACAGTGTCAGGAATATTATCAGAGAAATAAAAAATTGATTTTCTTCCATGAAATACCAGCAGAATATAAAGAAAGAATCCTAAATGATTTCTCCTCTCGAATCCTGAACCTGAGTTCCCAGAGGAGAGAAAATCAGATGAGGGATTATTTCAATGAAAACGGGTTTATAAAGTTTCTTGAAAAGATGGAGGACTTTGTCTAATGTATCTGACTCAAAAATTAATTGATGAGATAAATAAATCGAGTCTGAATCTTAAAAAGAAAGAGGATTCAATCACGGCGTTAATGAGGATTGAATCCAATCGAGGAGCAAACTTCTCTCCGGAGGGAGAAGTTCTTTCAGAGTTCTTTATCTGGGATAGAACTGTAGAAGGTCAAGAATTCTGGGTTGAAATAAATGAGGCTATCTTTCTGAAAGTCAATTAAATATCCCTGATTGACATGAAAGATTTATTTGATTAAATTCTAATCTGAGGTAAAGAAATGTCTCGAACACTGTTGATTATTACATTGATATTTATCCTTTTTTCAATCGGATGTCTTACGGTGTCAATAATCCTAATCTATAAAACCATAAAGGAGTTAATGAGGAAAATGGGTACTTTTGAAACAAGAATGCAAGGCGTTTTAACGGCGGTCAAGGAAGCAAAAGAACATCTCAAAAATGTTCAGCAAGCTTTTGATGATTATAAAGCGAACAACGAATCCGTGACCGGTTCAGAGGACGAGCTCCTCGAAATCGAACGGGAACTCGGTCTCGCGCAGGACGCGCTTCCTGATACGGATATTCCGGCGGAAGGGACGGGCGAAACGGGAACGGGAGAGGGAGAAACCGACGGCGGCGAAGGTTAATCGAATCTCCGGATAAAACCGAATAGCGATAATAAAAAGTAGCTCTGATTAATTTATAATCGGGCTACTTTTTTCATATTTTACAAATCTGATAAAAAAGGATTAAAATTCTCACACTATGACGCATCCATTGATAAAATCGAAAAGCTTAGGATTTAATACTTTGAAACAGCAACTCTCTCTTTCCAAAGATGAGAAATTAATTTTTGATAGTTTTCTGAAAGCTTATCGAGGAGATTACTGGCGAAGTTCAAAAGGATTCCTCGGGCCCCTCATTGCCCAGAACTCTCAGAAAATGTTCAAGGATAGATTCGTTTCTCGAAATATCATTGGTGAAATCATTAACACAATCTCTGATTCCTTCCTCAAATCTCCGAATTGGTATATTGAAAAGGGAGGAGAAAAATTATCGAATGAAAGCGATAAACCGAAAATAAAAGATACTCCGGATAATCCGGATAATCCAGATAATCCGGAAACCCCTCCTCCAGATAATCCGGAGGATTCCCAATTGAAGGACACGAAAGACAAGATTGATAAAATCCTCTCGAAATTCTGGGAAAAACAAAATCTTGAGCAGAAGCTCCAGAAAGCATTTAATTCGAGACTCGTCGCCTCCAGAGGAGGGCTGAGGGTTTATATCCCTAATTCAAAGAAAAAGAATCTCAATAAGTTATCTCTCGATGATATTAGAACGTGTCTGGATTCCATCAGAATCGAGCACATTAAACCGGAACGGTCGCGAATGATGGATGACGAGGGCGACAAGCTTTCAATCGTCTCCTACACGAAAAAATTGGATTATGATACGAACGAGGATGCGGAAATAATCGAATTCTCTTTTGTCGATGATAACGGAAAAACCATCATTGGAGTTGTTTCCGATAAACAGACGGAAACATTCTCGATTGAGGCTCTTGCTTCAACCCCAGTCGAAAATCGAGACACGAAAAAGAAAGATATTTCAACCGGCTTGAATCTGGATTCAGAGACAACATTTTTTGAAATCTCCGGAGAACCTTTCGTCTCGGAACAGCTCATGGAGCTATCCGCCTTCCTGAATCTTGTTCTCACTTTGGCAGCAATTGGAATTTTTGAAACTGGATTTCAGGAAATCATTACAACGAACACTCAATTCAAAACGGAAAAAATCCTCAATGAAAAAACCGGTAAGATGGAAGATGTTCCCGTAGGATTAGAACGTGGCGGAGCGATGATTCAGAATTTCAAAGGAATTGAAAAAATTGATTTGGAATCAGGGAAAAAGGAAAGACACGAGCCGAAGGTTACAATTAAAGACCCTGTTCCAATGGAGAATTTCGTTCTCGCGAAACAAATAGCCTATGAATCCTGTCTTGAGGAAGCCGGTCAGCAATATAAGCTCATCTCCGGAGATGCGATGGCATCGGCAGTTTCGAGGATTCAGGCAATGGCAGGATTTTATCTCCGGATAAAGAAGTTCAAAGCTGATATTGATTCATTAGGCTCGTGGGTTCTGACAACGATTTTGAAATTCATCGGATTAAATCCTAAAAATGGTCTGGATGATTTCCGAGTCGTTTTTGATTCCAAGATTGACATTGGCCCATTAACCCCAGAGGAAAAGAATTTTATTATTTCAATGGTGAATAATAAAATCATTTCCAAAGAAACAGCCCGTGTATTATTGAACATTGATAATCCTACTTTGGAGAATCTATTGATTGAAAACGAGGAAGCTGCTGCGACTGAAAAGGAAATCGGAAAGGAAAAGAAGCTTCAGGAAATCCGCCCAGCTAATTCCGGATTCCCTCCATCGAATCAATGATAGTTTACAAATAAGATTTTATCAGTTATTTTATCTTTAGATGCCACTTGTCGAGCAAGCCCGACATCTAAAAATCCTGATAAGTTGTAGGGCAACAAAATCAGAAAGGGAATTTTCGCTATTTGAAATATATCTCTTTTTCTTTTGTCATTTCGTGTAGGGCACTAAATAAAATCTGAGGAGAAATTGATATATGATATGCAAAGGTAAGTATTCAAAGAAAGAGGATATTCCGGATGGTTTAGATTCAGAATTTGAATTGCGGAATGGCGAATACTATTTGAAAGAGTCAGCGATTGATGGAGGAGACGAGATTTTTGCCAGTGGAGCTGTTGCAAACAAAACTCGTGCGATGAATCAATTAAAGACGAAGAAAGAGGAACTTGAGGATGCAAAGGAAACCATCAAGGAATTAGAGGAGAAAGTTAAATCCTCGAATGTCAAAGATGGAACGGTCCTTTCTCCGGAGGAAGCGAAAACTTGGAAAGCCTATCAGGAGCTAGGGGCACTGAAAGACGTCAAGAAAATGGTCGAGGAATTTCCCCAATTGACCGAAAAATTGACGAACATTTCCGAAACGGGTTCTCTGGAGCAATTCTCGAAAGATTCAGGATTAAATCTTGATGTTCTGAAAGATTGGAAATTTGATAAAACAAAAGGTGAAGGAATCGAGTTCTTTCTCAAGGATGATATTCAGAAAATCAAAGGGGTTGATACGAAAGTAAAAGTCCCAATGGCGCGACTGAAAGAAAAGGATGAAACTTCCGGCGAGGTCAAAGTCACGGAACATCCCGTTCTCGATGTAGCAAAGAAAAGGTTATCCTATTATCAAGTTGAAGCCTTGACAAAAGCTTCACCAAATCAGGATTCAAAAATCGTTCTGAATAATTCTCCGGAGGATTCAAATAATATTTACATTCCGAATCTCGGCTCCGGCGGAAATGAAGTAAACAATTCTGGCGACGGCAAAAAGGAAAAACCTGTTGATACTTTCAATAAGGAAAGGGACTCAAAACCCAGCCCGTTTGACCCGCCAAAAACGACTTAATTCTTAGATAATGAGGAAATAAAATAATGATTCGAGAAACTTTTAAGGATATTTCATTGCCTCCTTTCGTTCACAGTCGTCATAGCTTACAGCGGGATAATGGGCGCCAGATTGATTGGTCACTTGTGACTAATAGATTCATGAAAGGTGCTTTCGTTGTGACGATGAATGCGGCGGCATTAGCAGCAGCAACTTCAATAACAGTCCTTCCGCTTCCGAAAGCACTTAAGGCTGGACAGGTCATTGATTTCGGAGGAGCAAAATTCGCGAGAGTTACGGCTGATACAGCCGCTGGCGAAGTCACGGTTCCGGTAGCAGCTTTGGGAGTTGCTCTCGGAGGAACAGAAACTTCTTGGCTTGGTGGTCGAGGAGGAAAATTCATTCCTGCGGGAACGGAAATGGATTTATTATCATCAGGGAAAATCGTTCCCTCGATTCTCGCAACCGGCGGTGTTACCTGCTACTGCTTACTCGCGACTGATGCTTCAGAGGATATGCCCTCGGATGGAATGGGAGCCTACGGGGTTTTCGTTGGAGGAAATTTCTTTGAAAATCTCCTACCGGCAGCGATTAAAGCGTCATCGACAACGATTGATTCCAACTTCAAGACGGAATTAAGAGCTCGCGGTGGCTCATGGCAGTTCTTTCAATATTCAGACAACACTTAAAATCTAAAAACTTTTAGGTCTGATTCTATAAAAGATTAAAAGATTATTTAGAGGAGATTAACAAAATGGAATTTGATTTGAGGGATGCTATAGCTGCTTTAGATTCAGGTGATGTCTTTGAAACTGCTAACGGCGCCCGACCTGCAAATGATTATCTGGGAAACAAAATCCTTCCTAATGTCAATATGGATGAATACGACGTGAGCGGAGGCTCATTGACGATTCAAACCACAATGGCCGGACTTCAGGGAATGGATTCGGTTCCTGCGGAAGGTGGATATGCGGAAATGTCCACTTATAAAGGAAATACCGGTAAAATCGGAATCGGAGGAGTTATTCCGGAAAGAATGCTTCGGCAACTCCAGACTTGGATGCTCCGAATGACCGCTGAAAGAAAGGACACGACTTCCTTGATTCAGGAAACCGGAATGAATTTCTATAACAAGATTATCGTTCAAGCTATCCTCGATAGAGAGGAATGGCTTAAATGGCAAGTCTTGACGACCGGCAAATTGGATTGGACTTTCAATGGAATCAATCTGAAAGCCGATTATGGCGTGCCTACGACGAATTTCTTGTCCGCTCAAACCGGCAACAATCGTTACGGCGGAACGACTTCTCAACTTTGGGCGGATATTTATAAGCTCTACGAAATCCTCAATTGGGAGATTTCTGCTTTCTTTGTCCATCCGAAATTGTTAAGAGATATTATGGCTAACGCTCTCGTTAACCAGCTTCAATTCGTTTCCCAGAACACGGCGACGGGAGTCTTTTCCTTCACTCGAAGAATCGCAGTGAACGGCGTCAATATCACTTCGCCCGACCCGAGAGACCAGCTGACTTTGATTGCTTATGGAAAGGAAGGAACGGTTCGCGATTCTTCCAATCTGGAAGGAATCAAGAAAGTTCCTTTCCTTACTCCGGGCGCGCTCGTTGCAATCGGAAAACCCATTGATTCTTCAAATGTGTTCATGGTTGCCGGTCAAGGTTCGACAGTTCCTCCGGAATTGGATTCTCCGGTTCGTCTCGGATATGGACACGTCGCTCCGACAACTGAGGGCGGTGGCAGACCCGGACGCTGGGGTAAAATCTGGGTTCCGGAAAATGAACCGGAAAAAATCTATTCGAGAGGAGTAGATAATTTCTTACCGGTTCTGGAAGCGGAAAAACGCCTCGCAGTCGCTTCATCCCAATTGATGAGCTAATCCCTTGATGATTCGATATTCAGGGAGGGTTTCCCGAAAGGTAAATCTTTCCTGAATATCATCATGAGGAGATAAGGATAAAAGACGATTAGGCTCGATTTATGGAGCCGACTTCCCAGCAAGAATTTAATAAATTGAGGAGAAATTAAGATATGTCAGAGGAAAACACAGAAAAAGTTCAAATGGTTGAATTCGAGGTCAAGGAAAATTTTAATGACCCGAAAAATCAGCTCCATTATGGAAGGGGGCTTTGGCCTCTCGATAAAGAAACCGCCAAAAGATTTCAAAAAGAAGGTCGAGGGAAAATTACAAGCCAAACTCTCCAGAATGAAGCCTTTCTTGAAGCAAAAGCCGATGCAGAAAAGAAAGAGGAAGATTTTCAGAAATTAACGGCGCCCGGTCAGGGAACGGATTCAACTGATGAGGAATCAGAGGAAGAAACCGGAGAAGCGACGGAGCTTCCGGAAAACACTCCGGAAAGAGAATTATTAATCTCCGGAGGATTGGACACCATCGAAAAATTAAAGAATGCTTCTGAGGAAGATATTTTGAAGATTGAAGGCATCGGCGGCGTCAAGGCAACGAAAATCGGTCTTTTCCTTTCTGAATTAAAATAAATCTGGAATGGGGGTTACAGATTTTTAATTTTGATGAGGAGAGGAAAAAGGGAGCGGGATTTTTATGAAGCAAACTCAGATTGAAGCTCTTTCGGGAGGAGAGTTCACAACTCAGGAGCTAACTTATATCCGGAGAATCGTAATTGATAAAAGTTTCTCCGAGATAAAAAATCTCGTTCCTCTTTTAACCCTTTTCGATGACCAAGACCCGCCCGTTGTCCTTCCTGATGAGGAACAATCAGAAAGAAAGCTGATGAGGTCTCACGTGAAAGTTTATTTTGATAAGTTCCTCGATGGAACTGTTAAAGTAAAGGGCGGAAAACGTGGCTCGGATTTCGATAATACACGGGACAAGATGGATTTACGAAGGGAAGTCCGGAGAATGCTCCAGCTTCCGAGTTTGACTGATGAAGAATTGGCGGATTTGGATAGAATTTATTTCTCTGAATCCTCGAACTCCGTTCCTTCATCGAGGAGCTTTTGATTAATTAAATGCCTAATCTAACAGAAGCAATATTTACAGAATTGGAAGTGAATCGAATCCTCGAATTAGGTGAAGATTCGACTTTGAGCGTGAAAAAAGGTTCCGGTTCTTGGTCTGATATTCCGGATGGCTGGTTCTTTGAACAAGTCGACCAAAGACCCTCCGGAGGAAAGAAATTTTAT